>JALOKU010000235.1 GCA_025456345.1 Vicinamibacterales bacterium
TCCTCGGCTGGCTACGGCGGGCCCGCCGTAGCTGCGAGCGAAGCGAGCGCCCAGCGAAGGCTGGGCCCCCGGCGCCGATCGGGCCCAGGACCTCGTACGCGCCGAGGCGGCTTCCTGGGACGAGGCTCATCGGGATCCTTCCTCGGGAGCTGTTCCGGCCCTGTCGGCCGGGCGCGCGGCGGCGCCGCCGTGGAAGCCCGTGATCACCTGCGCGTCGCGCAGGCGCGATCCGCGCACGAGCGCCAGCATCGAGCCGTCGGGCGAGACGGCGAAGTCGAAAAGGAGCTGATCGTCGAAGGCAGTCACGCGCCTCGCGGGACGCCCGTCAAGCGGCAGGAGCCAGACGTTCGCGCGATCGCCTCGCACGGTGTTCAGGTACACCCCGTCGCCGTTCAACTGCAGCCGCGAGTTCGCGCTGGGGGCCTCGGCCGGCAGGTCAGCAAGCAGCGACCCGCTGCCGTCGATCGCGGAGACCCCGATGCGGAACAGCCCGTTCGCCACGTAGTAGTAGGCCACGCGCCGTCCCCGTGCATCGACCGCGGGCGAGAACGACGGCACCTTCGTGATCGGCGTGCGGCGCGTCCCGTCCGGATCGGACGTGAAGATGTGCGGCACGCCGTCGACGAGGGCGCTGAAGGCCACCACGTCGCCGTCGACTGACGCCGCGATGAGATCGCGCCGCACGTCCGCGGCGATCGTCCGGGGTGCCGACCCGTCCATGCCCACGCTCTGAACCTCGGTGCCCTTCTGGGTGTTCGAGAGGTAGAACAGCCGTCCGCCGCCGGCGACCGCCGGGAAGTACAGGTACTCCGCCGGTCCGGCCTGAACGAGCGGACGGCGATCAGACCCGTCGGACCTGGTCACCCACAGGCTGGAACGCCCCCCGACCCGCGACGAGTACACCACCGACCCTTCGGCGTCGAAGGCCACGCCTTCGAGCCCGTCCTGTGTCGACCGGCCGATCCGGATGGGTGTGCCGCCGCCCCGCAGGGGCATGACGCTCACGCGGGCCGAGATTGACCCGGCGATGGACACCAGCGCCTGCCCATCGCGCGTGAGCGAGAGGACCCGGTGATCGCTGAGGTCCGAGGTGATTCGCCGGGCTTCGCCGCCGGGCACTGACACCGACCAGATCTGCGTGGCTGCCTGGTCGGCCCCGCGGGCGATGACCAGCACGGCCTTGCCGTCCGGCATCCAATGAGACTGGGCCGCCACGAGCCACCCGGGGTCGGCAAGCGTCGACATGGCGCCCGTCTCCACCTGGACCTGGACCAGCCGTGCCTTGGCGTCCGCGCCAGCAGAGCCGCGCCGGCCGACCGAGGTGACGATCGACTTGCCGTCTGGCGACCAGGATGGCCCGCCGAAGAAGATGCCCGCCATGTACTCTGGCAGCTTCACCGCCGCCAGGATCCGTTCGTTCGAGCCGTCCGCGTCGCAGACCATCAGCGCGGACTCGTCCTGGGCCGGCGCGGACTGGCGCAGGAACGTCATACGGCGGCCGTCGGGTGAGAAGCTGGGTGCGGAGTCAATGTTGCCGATCAGCCGCCGCGGAGTTCCGCCGAGGGCCGAGATCAGGTACAACGCGCCGCTGGGCTCCGCGTCCGACTTCACGCCGTACACGATGTCGTTGCCGTCAGGCGTGAAGGTATGGGCCCAGTAGGCCACTGCCCGTTCCGGGATCAGCCGCAACGTCTGGCCGCCCGCGAGCTGCTGGAGCCACAGGCTCTGAAGGCCCTGCTCGGACTCGACATACGCCAGGTAGCGGCCATCCGGCGAGATGGACCCGCTGATGACATTGCCCGACGCCGTCACCGGGGTGATCGACAGCGACGCCGAGCCCGGCGTTGTCCCGGGCGGCGGGGCCACGACGGAAGCCGTGGTGAACCCCGCAGCGAAGCCTACGGCCAGCAGAGCCGCGGCGCGGACGAAGCGGCCGGCCAAGCCGGGCGGCCGGACCGGGGTACGCGCCGCATCCGCGGCTGGCGCCTCGGGTTGCGACAGCACGAGCCGCGCCTCGCCGATATCCCGCAGCCGCAGCCTCGGATCGCGCTCGAGGCAGCGCCGCAGCAGCACCGCCAGCGCCGGCGGCGTCGACGCCGGGAGCGTCTGCCAGTCGACGTCCTGCCGGAGCACGGCGGCCAGCGTGTCCGAGACCTCCTCGCCGGGGAAGAGCCGCTGGCCCGTCAGCATCTCGTAAAGGACCACGCCGAACGCCCAGATGTCCGCCCGCTTGTCCACGGCCCTGCCGCGGGCCTGCTCGGGCGCCATGTACGCGGCCGTGCCGATGATCATGCCAAGCTCGGTGCCTGGCCCGCCGTAGCCTGCGGCGAAGGCGGCCGCCGTGAGGGTGGGGGAGTTCATGGCGTCCGCCGTCGCACTCGACCCGCCTGACGCATTCGGAGCGAGCGCTTTGGCGAGCCCGAAATCGAGTACCTTCACCGTGCCGTCGGCGCGAACCTTGATGTTCGCGGGCTTCAGGTCGCGATGGACGATCCCCTGCTCGTGGGCGGCTTCGAGGGCCTCGGCGATCTGCTTCGCGATGGGCAGGGCCTCGGCGAGCGGTAGCCCCGGGGCTGAAGCCCCGGGGCTCCATCCCGACGAAGACGCGGTACCGGGTCCTGCGTGGCGGGCCATGATCGCGGAGAGATCCTCGCCCTCGACGAGCTCCATCACGAGGGCGTGGACGTGCGCGGGGGAGTCCTCTTCGATGACGCCGTAGATCTGCGCGATGTTCGGGTGGTTGAGCGAGGCGAGCGTCTGGGCTTCACGCGTGAAGCGCGCCACGCGCTCGGCATCGTGCGCAAACACATCG
>JALOKU010000120.1 GCA_025456345.1 Vicinamibacterales bacterium
GATTCACACCGGATTCACCGAGATGGGCCAGGGCTTCTACACCGCGATGGTGCAGTGCCTGTGCGACATCACCGGCATCGATCCGCGTCTGGTGCGGACAGAGGTGGACACCAGTCATCCGACGCCGTGCGGGATGACGACGGCGTCGCGGGCGACGGTGCTGGGCGGCCGCGCAGTGCAGGATGCCGCACGGAAGATGAGGGCTGATCTCATCCCTGGTGTCTGCCTGGCTGACCTGGCGGGACGCCGCTACCTGGGCGAATACGCCGCCGGCGCGACGACGCCGCTTGGCTCGGACGCGCCGCACCCCCGCACGCACCTGACGTACGGGTTCGCGACGCAGGTGTGCATCCTCGACGACCACGGCCGGGTTCAGCGCGTCGTAGCGGCGCACGATGTGGGCCGTGGGCCGCATCATCAACCGCCACCTGGTGGAGGGACAGATCGAAGGCGCCGTGCACATGGGCCTCGGCTATGCGCTCACCGAGGAGCTGCCGCTCGTGAACGGCGTCCCAGTGTCTTTCAAGCTGCGATCGCTCGGCCTCATCCGGGCCCGGGACATGCCCGAGGTCGCGGTGATCCTCGTGGAGTCCGACGATCCCGAAGGCCCCTTCGGCGCCAAGGGCGTGGGCGAAATCGGCCTCGTGCCCACGGCGGGGGCGGTCGCGAATGCGCTGTACCGGTTTGACGGCCTCCGCCGCACGTCGTTGCCGATGAGGGACTCGGCCGCCGCGCGGGCGATGAGGTCAGGGACTAGGGACTAGGCGCTAGGCGCTAGTCGGGCAACAGACATGGCAACGATTACATCGTACAAAGACCTCACAGCCTGGCAGAAAGCGATGACCCTCGCGGCCGAATGCTATCGGCTGACCACGGCGTTTCCGGTCGAGGAACGGTATGGCCTCACCGCGCAGATCCGGAGGTGTGCGGTGTCGATTCCCTCGGATCTCGCAGAAGGACATAATCGCCGGTCTCGACAGGCGTTCGCGAACCACGTGAGCATCGCATTGGGATCCCAGGCCGAACTCGAGACGCAGATCGCCCTGGCTGTCAGGCTTGAATTCACATCTCATACCGCGGCAGCGCCCGTGGTGGAACTGGCCGCAGAGGTGGGCCGGCTGCTGCACGGTCTCGTCCGCTCGCTGGAGAGTGCCGACTAGCGCCTAGCGCCTAGTCCCTAGCCCCTGTAGGAGACTTCCCGTGCCCATCAACTGGTCCGCCTCCCGCCGCTACCACCGCTCCATCTTCTCCGCCATCGGCCGCACGCCGCTCGTGCAGTTGAACCGCATTCCGGCCGCGGCTGGCGTGAAGGCGAAGATCCTGGTCAAAATCGAGTACTTCAGCCCGTCCGGCAGCCTGAAGGACCGCATCTACTGGAACATGTTCGAACGCGCCGAGCGCCGAGGCGCCCTCAAGCGGGGCATGACGGTGCTCGAGTGCTCGACCGGCAACGCCGGGATCGGCTGCTCGTTCGTCTCGGCCGTCAAGGGCTACCCCTGCATCATCGTCATGCCCGAGGGCATGTCGGAGGAGCGCAAGAAACTCGACGTGGCCTATGGCGCGCGGATGGTCTACACGCCGGGGGGCGAAAGCGACGTCGACCTGGCGCTCGAGAAGCTGGAGTCGATCCGCCGCGAGAAGCCGAAGACGTACTTCGTGCCGGCGCAGTTCGAGAACCCCGACAACATCGACGCGCACATCAGGACGACGGGCCCGGAGATCTGGGAGCAGACGGCGGGCCGCATCGACGCCTTCATCATGACCCAGGGCACGGGGGGAACCCTGACCGGCGTGGGCCGCTACATCCGCAAGCGGAAGAAGGCGCTGCGTCTGTTCGCCATCGAGCCGGCCGAATGTCCGCTGCTCTCGCGCCGCCAGTGGGGCCCGCACGGCATCGAAGGCATCGGCGACGGCTTCGTGCCGACGAACCTCGATGTCAGCATGCTCGACGGCATCGTGACGGCGACCACGGACGAATCGATGGACATGGCACGGCGCCTCGCCAGGGAAGAAGGGATCTTCTGCGGCGTGTCGTCGGGCGCCAATGTCGCGGGCGCGATCAAGCTGGCGCACGCGCACCCGGAGCTCAACGTCATCGTGACGCTCATCTGCGACACCGGGCAGCGTTACTTTTCCACGGAGCTGTGCGGCAACCCGAAGCACGTCGAGATCCCCGAGCGCGACCACCCGATGGATCCCTACACGACGAAGCAGCTGAACAAGTACCAAGAGGATTGGGAGATTATTGACTAGGGGCTGGGCGCTGGTTCTTCTACTGGCTACTGGCTACTGACTACTGGTGATTCACCATGTTCGAACGCATTCTCGCTCAGGCCCGCCGTCATGAACGCGACCTCGCGCGCTTCTTGCGCGACCTGATCGCCATCAAGTCCCTCAGCGCGCAGGAGGGCGACGTCATCCGCCGCGTCGAAGCCGAGATGAAGACATGCGGGTACGACGAGGTCCGCATCGACCCGATGGGCAACATCCTGGGCCGCATCGGCAACGGGCCCCGCGTCGTGGCTTTCGACGCCCACGTGGACACGGTCGACGTGGGCAACCCGGCCAACTGGGAGGTCGATCCGTTCGAGGGCGGGGAGCGCGACGGCGTCATCTACGGCCGCGGCGCGTGCGACATGAAGGGCGCCCTCGCGTCCATCGTCTACGGCGGGCGCATCATCAAGGAACTGGGCCTCGAGGGCGATTGCACGCTCTGGGTCGTCGGCAGCGTGCAGGAAGAGGACTGCGACGGGCTCTGCTGGCAGTACATCGTCAATGAGGACGGCCTGAAACCGGAGGCCGTCGTCATCGCCGAACCCACCAATCTCGGCATCTACCGCGGCCATCGCGGGCGGATGGAGATCGAGGTGCGGACGCGCGGCGTCTCGTGCCACGGCTCCGCTCCCGAGCGCGGTGTCAACGCGGTCTACAAGATGGCGCCGATCGTGGCCGACATCGAGCGGCTGAACGAGCGCCTGGGCGGCGAAGCCTTCCTCGGCAAGGGCACAGTGACCATCGCCGAGATCCGGTCCACGTCGCCCTCGCTGTGTGCCGTCGCCGACTCGGCGACCATTCACCTCGACCGCCGGCTGGCGGCGACCGACACGCTGGAGTCGGCGGTTGGCGAGATCGAAGACCTGCCAAGCGTGCGAGCGGCCGGTGCCGAGGTCGTAGTGCTCGACTACGCCGTGCCAAGCTGGCGAGGGCTGACGTATGCAACCCGCAAGTACTACCCGACCTGGCTGCTGCCCGAGGATCACCCGTTGCTGCAGGTCGGCACGGCCACCTACGAACAGCTGTTCGGCGAGGCGCCGGAGGTGGGGCGCTGGGTGTTCAGCACGAACGGCGTGGCCGTGATGGGCATGCACGGCATCCCGTGCATCGGCTTCGGCCCGGGCAACGAGGTGTTCGCCCACATGGCCACCGAGCAGATCCCGGTCGAGCACCTCGTGAAGGCCGCGGCCTGGTACGCGGCCTTCACGGGCGCCTACACCGCCACTATCCCCGTGCGCCCCTCCGGCGCGCGGCTTGCTGCGCCTGGATGGCCGTCAGGTTGATCGTGAAGACGATGTCTTCAACCAGGCATCCGCGCGACAGGTCGTTCACCGGCTTGGCCATGCCCTGGAGCATCGGCCCCATGCTCACCACGTTCGCCGATCGCTGGACGGCCTTGTAGGTGACGTTCCCGGTGTTCAGGTCCGGGAAGATCAGCACCGTCGCCTTCCCCGCCACGGCCGATCCGGGTGCCTTCAGCCGCGCGACGTCCGGCATGACGGCCGCGTCGTACTGGAGCGGCCCTTCGAGCGCGAGGTCGGGGCGCAGCTCCTTGGCGATGCGCGTCGCCTCCTTCACCTTCTCGACATCTTCGCCGGTCCCGCTCGACCCGGTCGAGTACGACAGCATCGCCACGCGCGCGGGAATGCCGAACGCGATCGCCGAATCGGCGCTCTGAATGGCGATGTCGGCCAGTTCCGGGGCCGTCGGGTTCGGGACGACCGCGCAGTCGCCGAACACGAGCACCTGCTCTGGCAGGCACATGAAGAAGATGCTCGACACGAGGTTGCAGCCCGGCACGGTCTTGATGATCTGGAGCGCCGGCCGGATGGTGTGCGCCGTGCTGTGGACGGCGCCCGACACCAGCCCGGCCGCCTCGTCGAGGGCGAGCATCATCGTCCCCACCATGATCGGGTCCTGCAGTTCGACGGCGGCCCGCTCCGGCGTCATCCCCTTGGCTCGCCGGCGCTCGACGAGCGGCTCGACGTAGCGCGTGGCCACCGCCGCCGGGTCGACGATCTCGACCGACGCCGGCAGGGTCACGCCCTGCTTGGCCGCCACCTCTCGGATCTCGTCCGGGCTGCCCAGCAGGACGCACCGGGCGATGCCGCGGTTCGCGACGATCGCCGCGGCGGCGACGGTGCGAGGCTCCGCGCCCTCCGGCAGGACGATGCGCTGCAGGTTCGTCCGGGCCTGCTCGATGAGCCGGTGCCGGAACGCGGGCGGCGAGAGACGCGGCACCCGCGTGCTGTGGCCGAAGCCCTTCACCCACTCGATGTCGATCCGGTCGGCCACGAAGTTCATCGTCCGCTCGATGCGATCCGGGTCGTCGGCCGGGATCTCGGTGTTCATGCCCGCCACATGCGTGGCGGCGCGGTAGCTCGACTCGTCGACGGCCAGCACGGGCAGCCCCGTGTCGAGGGCCTTCCGGCACAGGCGGATGACGCGCGGGTCGGGGTCGTGACCGCCCGTGAGGAGCAGGCCGGCCAGCGGCGTGCCGGACTGCACGCTGAGGGCGGCGGCCATCATGATGTCGCTGCGGTCGCCGGGCGTGATGATGAGCGAGCCGGGGCGCAGCGCCCGCAGGGCGTTGGGCACGTTGGCGGCGCACAGGCCGACGTCGCTCACCCGCCGCGTGCGCATCTCGCCCGCGAACACCACCCGTGCCTTGAGGGCCTGCGCCACGTCGAGCACGCGCGGCGCCGCAAGGTCGGTGCTGCACGGGACCACCGCCAGCGGGCGCAGCTTCACTGACTCCAGCGCCTTCCGGTGGGACGCTTCCATCTCGGCGAACGGCGCGACGCCCTCGCAGTCGGCGCAGCCGCCCTGGGCCTGCCCGATGGTCTCCGTCTCGGACTGCTGCCCGGCGGCGCCGATGCAGACGCGATTCAGGATGCAGCCCACCTGCCGCCCCTCGGCCAGCGCGCCGTAGCCGCGCGCCGCGATGGCAATGGCATCGGCCACCTCCGCCGCGTTCTGGCTCCGGGGCGCGGCCACGAACACGAGCTCGGCGTCCAGGGCCTTGAGCATCAGTTCGTTCACGCGGCTCGCGTGCACGATGCCGGGCTCGGGGTTCATCCCCTCGGCAATCAGCACATCGGCGCCGACGCCGGCCTTGCCGGCGATCTCGACGACGTGCTCCATCAGGGTCTGATCATTGCCCGCCGCCAGGAGCACTTCCGCGGTATGGATGGGCACCGACTTGACCGGCAGGATGTGGGCGCCGAGCGCCATCAGCTCGGCCGACTGGCTGACCTCGCGGTTCGCAATGGGCTTGACGAAGGCGACGCGGACGCCCTGGCGATCGAGGGCCCGCACGAGGCCGAGGCACGCGGTCGTCAGGCCGACGCGCCGGCCGGCCGGGGCAACAAGGATGGTGGTAGGCAACGTTTCCTCCGCAACAAGAAAGGGATGACGACAGTCGTCAGGACCGGCGCGCGATCTCCGCCGTGTCGAGGGCAATCATGAGCTCTTCGTTGGTGGGCACCACCAGCGCCTGGGGCCGCATTTCCTCGGTGACGCGGCCGTGCTGGCTTCGTCCGTGCGTCGCGTTGGCCTGGGGGTCGATAGTGAGGCCGAGGAACCCGAGATGCGCCACCGTCCGCTCGCGCACCGCCACCGAATTCTCGCCGATGCCGCCCGTGAACACGAGGGCATCCAGCCGGCCGAGGGGCACCACGAGCGCGGCAATCGCCTTGGCGAGGATGTAGCAGAAGAGATCGAAGGCGAGGCGCGCGCGTTCGTGCCCGCCGGCGGCCGCGTCTTCGATCGTCCGCATGTCGTTCGACAGGCCCGACACGCCCAGCAGGCCCGCCTTCTTGTTCAGGGCGTCCAGAATCTGGTCGGCCGGCTTGTTCAGCGCGCCGCTGATGTGGCCGATGATCGCGGGGTCGATCGATCCGCTGCGCGTGCCCATCATCACGCCTTCGAGCGGCGTGAGGCCCATCGTGGTGTCAACGCTCTTGCCGTCGCGCACCGCGGCGCAGGAGCACCCGTTGCCCAGGTGGGCGGTGACCAGCCGGTGGTTCTCCGGCGACAGCCCGGTCAGCTGCAGCGCCTGCTTCGCGACAAAGCGATGGCTGGTGCCGTGGAACCCGTAGCGGCGCACGCCATGCGTCTCGAGCCACTCGTGCGGAACCGGATAGGTGTACGCCACCGGCGGCATCGTCTGGTGGAACGCGGTGTCGAAGACGCCCACCTGCGGCAGCTCCGGAAACAGCTCCTGCGCGATGCGGATGCCGACCAGGTTCGGGGGATTGTGCAGCGGCCCGAGGGGAATGCACTCCTCGACCTTGGCGATGACTTCCGGCGTGATCGCCATCGAGCCCGAGAACTTGGAGCCCCCGTGCACGACGCGGTGGCCGATGCCGACCAGTTCCTCGGTGAGCCCGAGCTGGTTCAGCAGCTCGCCGACCGCACGCAGCGCCGCTTCGTGGCCCGCGCCCGGGATGGGCCGCGACGCTTTCTCACCGTTGCGCTTCCAGTCGAGCGACGCATCGGGCGAACCGAGGCGCTGGGCGATCCCGGAGACTTCTTCCTTCGACGTGGCGGGGTCGATGACGGCGAACTTCGCGGATGAGGATCCGCAGTTGAGCACGAGTACGTCCATGGTCCTTCCCAGCGGAGGCGGATTCATCGCCCGTTCGTGCGGCCGGATTCAGCCGCGGTGCGCAGGTGATGAAGCCGGTCCTGTTGACGTCCGGCGTGGCGGCAGGGGCGGGATGCCAGCAGACGGCGGTTCTCGGGGGCGGTTTCATCGCCCGCCCGCGCGGACAGCCCCGGCGCGGACGAACGCGAGGCAGGCGGCTCGAGACGGACGAACCGACTGACGGCCCTTATAGTACCGGTTTCGCGTCAATCGCGCCAGTGGAGGACCGGATCCTCCTGCTCAGTACTTCGACAGCCGATCGATGAGCGGCTGAGCCGGCACGGGGATCGGGGTGCCGCCCGTCACGATCGTCTTCATGTCCAGGCGCCGCCCGTAGAGATCGAGGTTGGCGTCGTCATCCCCCCGCAGGGTCGCGCCCTCGAGGGCGATGCCCGCGAAGACGCCGCGCGACCGCGACCAGGAGAGGATCTCCGCAGTCATGGCCGCGTCGGTCTGGGCGGAGGCGGTGCGGCCGAGCGGCCCGGCCGCCACCGATGCGTCGGCGCCGAGGGTGAACTTGTTCGAGAGCAGGCGCTGGACCCCGCGCTCGTTCATGATCGCCAGGATCACGTCGATCTCGGTTCCGCCAATCTGGAAGCCGACGCTGCCGCCCTCCACCCTGATGCCGGAAGGCGCGGACCAGCCGGTCGCGGTCCGGCACGACACGAAGCCCCGGCCGTACTTCGCGCCGACCCCGAACGCGCCCTTCTTCAAGCCGGGGACGATGGCCACGCACTGGGCCTTCTTGAGCAGATCCTGGGGGATGGAGCGGTCGTCCATGCCCGTGACTTCGTCGAAGACCGCCACGGCATTCTGGAGCCGTGCCACCGTCTGCGCGGGCGCGGGCGTCGCGCCGAGCGAAGCCACCAGCCACGTCGCCAGTCCCGCCGCGACCGCCGCGTTTCTACATGACATGCCAGCCTCCTGCGATGAATCCCGTCAGCTCAGCCTACTGCGTCGCCTGTCCGGCCCGCAACGCTACGGGCCGGCGTCCAGGATGGCAGACCTGGACTCAGGTGTCGTAAACTCTCCGCATCATGCCAACACGACTGCCCAAGCTGCCCAACACCGTGCGAGGCAAGGACTACCTCGAAACCCGCGACTGGACCGACCAGGAGATCGAACGGCTCCTCAAGACGTCGTCCGACCTGAAGAAGGCCTTCAAGGCCGGGCGGCCGACGCGCTACCTCCCGGACAAGACGGTCTTTCTCTTCTTCTTCGACAAGTCGACCCGGACGCGCAACTCCTTCGAGGCGGGCGCGACGCAACTCGGCGCGCACGCCCACTTCATTTCGGCAGAGACCTCGCAGGCCGCGCACGGCGAGTCACCGAAGGACATGGGCATCATCCTGTCGAGCTACGGCCACGCCATCGCCATCCGCCACGATCTCGTACCGGGCGAGGGCAACAGCTACATGCGTGCGGTCGCCGAACACGCCACGGTCCCCGTCTACAACATGCAGTGCGACATCGACCATCCCTTCCAGACGCTGGCCGACCTGATGACGATGCGCGAGGAGTTCGGACGGAGCCTCAGGGGCCGCAGGATCGCCGTCACGTGGGCGTACGCGCCGAGCTACGCGAAGCCGATGTCGGTACCGCAGGGCCTCATCACGCTGATGCCGCGCTTCGGCCTCGACGTGGTCCTCGCCCACCCTCCCGAGTGGACGCTGATGAAGGAGCCGATGGCGTTCGCGCAGGCGCAGGCCAAGGCCCATGGCACGTCGTTCGAGGTGACCGACGACATGGACGAGGCCTGCCGCGGCGCGGACATCGTCTACGCCAAATCGTGGGGCATCGAGGAGCTCTTCCACAAGCCCGAGGAGGCGCTCAAGCTCTCGACGCGCTACAAGAACTGGCTATGCGATGAGAGGCGCATGAAGCTGGCGAAGAAGACGGCCATCTACATGCACTGCCTGCCCGCCGACCGCAACCACGAGGTGACCGACGCGGTCCTCGACGGCCCGCAGTCGCGGGTGTTCCCGGAAGCCGAGAACCGGCTGCACACCTGCAAGGCGGTGATGGCGCTGACGATGTAGGAGCCAGGCGCTAGGTGCTAGGCGCTGGGCGCTAGTCGGATTCGAGACACGCGCGGTAGACTGGTCATGGGAGAACACGACGACATGGGATCGACCCGCAACGCAGCCGCCACGGTTCTGCTCGCGTCATCGCTCGCGTCGGGGGCCAGTGCCCAGACGGCGACCGCGCTCGACGTGCTTCACGCGCGCCTCGACAAGGCGGCAGAGGCCGTCATGCCGAACGTGGTGACCTGGAGGAGAGACCTGCACGCTCATCCTGAGCTCGGCAACCAGGAAACCCGGACATCGGCGTTCCTCGCGGCCGAACTGCGGCGCATGGGATACGAGGTGACCACCGGCGTCGCAAGGACCGGCGTGGTTGCGCTGCTCAAGGGCGGCAGGCCCGGGCCGGTCGTCGGCCTTCGCGCCGACATGGACGGGCTGCCGGTCACCGAAGAGACGGGACTCCCCTTCGCCTCGAAGGCACGCGGCCAGTACAACGGCCGCGAGGTCGGCGTGATGCACGCGTGCGGCCACGACTTCCACATGTCGATCCTGCTTGGCGCCGCCGAGGTGCTCGCCGGCATGAAGGCCGATCTGTCCGGGACCGTGAAGATCGTGTTCCAGCCTGCCGAAGAAGGCGTGCCCGGGGAGCCGGGCGGCGCGGAAGTGATGGTCAAGGAAGGCGTCCTCGACAACCCGAAGGTGGACGCCATGTTCGGGCTGCACGTCGGCATCACGCCGCTCGAGGCGGGCTCGATCACATTCAGGCCGAAGGGGCTGATGGCCGCCGGCGACACGTACCGGATCGTCGTCAAGGGACGCCAGACGCACGGCGCCATGCCCTGGGCCGGCGTCGATCCGATCGTCGTGGCGTCGCAGATCGTGCTCGGCCTGCAGACGATCGTGAGCCGCCAGATCGACCTGACCACGGCACCGGCCGTCGTGACGGTCGGGACCATC
>JALOKU010000038.1 GCA_025456345.1 Vicinamibacterales bacterium
GTTCGTGCTGGACCGCTCACAGCGCGCCGACCGGATGCACGACCCGTGGCGCGACTTCAACGTGTTCCGGCCCGACATGCACTACTTCTGGTTCATGACCCGGCCGGGCGTGCGCCTGTACAACGGCTTCACCGGCGGCCGCTTCGCCGGCTACGACGAGTGCCGGCTCATCGCCACGGTCAAGCCGAGGTTCGTGTCCGATCGCGCGGGCCACCTGGAGCGATGCGGGCTGGCCGGACGCTATCGGCCAACCCCGTTCCGCCACCTGCTGGAACGCGTCCCCGAGTGAGCGGGGCCTCCGCCTACTTCGCCGCCGGCGCGGGCTCGGCCGGGACGACGGGCGGGAGGTCGCTGCTCATGATCTGGTACTCGAACTTCCACTGGGGGCCGAGCTTCCGCAGGATCCAGATCACCTTGCCGCGGTCGCGGTGTTCGGTGCCGCCCTCGGGCTTGAGGTTGAGGGTGAACGTGCCGGCATAGTAAGCCAGCGGCCCGTGCCCCTGCACCGACTGCATCGCAACGGCCAGGTCGGTGGCGCCTTCGGTGGTGACGCGCTCCTTGTAGAAGCCCTTGATGGCGTCGACACCGTTCAACGTGCTCCGGTTGGCGGGCATCAGGGAGGCGTTGCCCGCGAAGTAGGTGCCGATCTTCTCCACGTCCTTGGCGTTGTACGCCGCGGCGAACTCCTGGACCATCTTCGAAATCTGCTCGGCGTCCGCCCTGCCGAACTGCTCAACCGTGGCCGAACCGCCGCACGCGGTCAGTCCAACCGCGACGGTGACCGCAAACAGGAACGCCAGACTCCTACGCATGATGCATGACCTCCAACATGGGCATTGTAGGCCCTGACCCCGGGCCTGTCGACAGGGGCGTTCGTGCTACTTGAGCAACGGCTTCCTCTGGACGGCTTTCCGGCCATCCGGGGGCGGCATCCAGAAGTGCCCGGGCTGAAGGCCGCATTCCCGGATCATCTCGATGCAGTACTCGTTGCGGCCGAGGTCGGCCGCGCCGGTATTGTTGGTGCCGCACGCGAACTTCACGCCCGCCTGCTTCGCCAGCCTGATGAACGCCGCGCTCGGGATCCGGTACCGGTTGTTGATTTCCATCGCGATGCCGTTGGCGGCCAACCCGTCGACGATGGCCTTCATGCGCGCCGGTGTCCAGAGGCGGTCGTAGTCCGCCTGAAGCACGGCGGGGATGAACGTCGGGTTCACATAGATGTCGATCGGTTCGTTCGCGAAGATGCCCGTGGCCCGCGCAACCAGCGTGTCCATGAACGCCTGGGGCTCCGTGATGGTCCCGACCTCGTCGGCCATCCACAGCCGCATCCGCTTTCCGCCATCGTCGGTCCACGTCATCGCGTCGGTGAACACGTAGTCGAACTTCTCGAGTGTCTGCTTCGAGAACAGCCGCACCCACTCGCGGCCCTCCGCCTGGAACGCCACGAAGGCCGGCTTGCCGCGCATCCCGGCCAGGAACGCCTCCAGGCCCGCGTCGGTGCTGATCGGGAAACTCAGGCCGCCGTTGACGACGATACCGTAGTAGATGCCGTCGGCACTCGATCGGCGCAGCGCCTCGTCGAGCGTGAGATCGGCCTTGATGTGGACGTGAAAGTCCGCCTTCGCCATGAGCGGTTCGGTGAACGGCTTCGGCGGGACCTGGTCCGCCTTCGCCATGAGCGGTTCGGTGAACGGCTTCGGCGGGACCTCGTCCGCCTTCGCCATGAGCGGTTCGGTGAACGGCTTCGGCGGGACCTGGGCCAGCGCAGGCGACGCCACGAGGGCCAGGCAGACAAACGCGCGGAGCAATGGCATGCGGCCTCCTTCGGCCGCTCATGTTAGCGCAGATGGGCGGAACGCCCGTGGCTTGATGGTAGGATGCGAGACGGGCGCTCGTCCGTCATCACGCGAACGGGCTGGCTTGGGCCGGCAGAAGGAGCCACGGGCAAGGCGATGCCCATGACACGATCCTCTATGTACCGCCGGCTCGCGGCCTATGCACGTCCGTACTGGCCGCAGATCCTGATCGTGCTGATCCTGCAGCTCCTGGCCACGCCGCTCGCGCTGCTGGGGCCAGTGCCGCTCAAGATTGCCGTGGACACGGTGATCGGGTCGCGGCCGCTCCCCGGCTGGCTGCAGGCGGCGCTCCCCGCCAGCCTCACCGGATCGGCCACGATGCTCCTCGGGCTGGCCGCGGCCCTGCTCGTCCTGACGGCGGTCCTCGGCTCCCTGCTCGACATGGCCACGGGTCTCTTGCAGACGTATACCGGTGAGAAGCTGGCGCAGGATTTCCGGTCGCGCCTGTTCAGGCACGTCCAGCGGCTCTCACTCTCCTACCACGATATGACCGGCACGTCGGACTCGACGTACCGCATCCAGTACGACGCCCCGGCCATCCAGCGCATCGTCGTGGACGGCCTCATTCCCCTCTTCGGATCGGCGGTGACGCTGGTGGCGATGATCGTCGTCACGGCGCGCATCGATCTGCGGCTCGCCGTTGTCGCCCTGGCGGTGAGCCCCATCCTGTTCCTGCTGTCGCGGTCGTTCGGGCCCCGGCTGCGCAAGAACTGGAAGGAGATCAAGCAGCTCGACAGCTCGGCCATGGGCGTCGTGCAGGAGGTGCTCTCCGCCGTCCGCGTGGTCAAGGCCTTCGGGCGCGAGGACCGCGAGCACGAACGGTTCCTCCACCAGTCCAACCGGCGCGTCCGACGCGAACTCGAGGTGTCGGCGGTCCAGGGGAGCTTCGACCTGCTCGTCGCACTCGTGATGGCGGGCGGCAGCGCCGCGGCGCTGCTCATCGGCGTGCAGCAGGTGCGCGCCGGCCAGCTCAGCCTGGGCAGCCTGCTGCTCGTGATGGCCTACCTGCAGCAGATCTACAAGCCTCTGCGGATGCTCAGCAAGAAGACCGTCGCCCTCGAGTCGTCGATGGCGAGCGCCGAGCGCGCCTTCGCGCTGCTCGACAAGGTGCCGGATGTCGCCGAGAAGAAGGATGCGCACCGCGTCGGCCGGTCCACGGGCAGCCTGCTGTTTCTCGATGTCTCGTTCGCCTACGACGCCGACCACACGGTGCTCCACCGCGTGTCGTTCGCGGCCCCGCCGGGCACGCGCGTCGGGATCCGCGGCACGACGGGCGCCGGCAAGTCGTCGCTGATGGGCCTGCTGATGCGCTTCTACGACCCGACCGACGGCCAGATCCTGCTCGACGGGGTCGACCTGCGCGACTACAACCTCGGCGACCTGCGGCGGCAGTTCGGCATCGTGCTGCAGGAGCCCGTGCTGTTCTCGTCCACCATCGGCGAGAACATCGCGTACGGCCGTCCCGAGGCCACGCGCGAGCAGATCGCCGAGGCGGCGCGCCTGGCCAACGCCCACGAGTTCATCTCGGCCCTGCCCGAAGGCTACGACACAACGGTCGGCGAGCGCGGCATGCGCCTGTCGGGCGGCGAGCGCCAGCGCATTTCCCTCGCCCGCGCCTTTCTCCTGGACGCGCCGATCCTCATTCTCGACGAGCCGACAAGCTCGGTGGACGTGAAGACCGAAGCCGTCATCATCGAGGCGATGAACCGCCTGATGGAAGGCCGCACCACGTTCCTCATCTCGCACCGCCTCGATGCCCTCACCGGCTGCGACATGCAGATCGAACTCGAGAAGGGCTGGACGGTGTTCGACGTCTGACCCGCGGGCCCGGCGGCGGGTTCGCCCCTCCTTCCCGCGCGCGGTGTCTAATCTGGCAGGCGACCACCTCTGGCCAGAGCCGGCTGCCTTGTGATCGGCACCATCAACCGCACAAGGAGGGCGTATGCCGCGCGATCTGTTCGGAGACGTCGTTCACCACGAGGTGCGCATCGGGGGGCGCGCGTGGTACAGCCTGCCGCTGACGATCCTCGTCCACGCCATCGTCATCGCGGTGGCGGTCATCGTCCCGCTGCTCGCCGTCGATGAACTGCCCGGCCTGCCGCGCGCCGCCGCCGAGTTCATGGCGATCGCGCCGCCCGGGCCGCCACCGGCTCCGCCGCGCGCGCCGCGCGCGCCGCGCCGTGAGGCTGCCGATGTGCCGGCAGTCAACCCGCACGCCGCGCCGCTAGTGGCGCCGGCCGGCATCGCCCCGGACAACGGGCTCGTGCCGGAGCCCGAATCCTCCGCCGACGCCGGCGTTGCTGGCGGCCTTCCCGGCAGCATCGACGGGGCGGGGCTGGGCGTTCAGCCGGAGGCGCCGCCACCGCCGCCCCAGCCTGTGGCGCCTCTGCGCATCACGTCGGATCTCCGGCGGCCCGCCAGGATCAAGGATGCGATGCCCGTCTACCCGGACATCGCGATGCGCGCGCGCGTCGCCGGGGTGGTCGTCCTCGAGGCGACGATCGACGCCCAGGGGAAGGTGGTGAACCTCCGCGTCCTGCGGTCGGTCCCGCTGCTCGATCAGGCGGCCATCGATGCGGTCCGCCAGTGGGAGTTCACGCCGACGCGCCTGAATGGGGTGGCCGTTCCCGTCGTCATGACGGTCACGGTGAACTTCGCGCTGCGCTGAGCCTCGAGAGCGCTCAGCGGCGCGGCGCTTCGGGCTCGCCGATGAGCAACCGGTTCTTCGGCGTGATGCCGGCAGGAATCGCCTGCGTCCAGATGCGGTAGCCGTGCTGGCTGAGGCGCACCGCGCGCATGATGTCGATGGCCGCGGCGCGGTCGACCCAGCCCGCGAGGCCGCCCGCGTCGCCGGCACGCATGTGATGACAGCACGGCAGCACCGCCACCCGGGCGCGCGCCGCAGTGGCCCGGTCGAGGATCACGTCCGTCAGGTTGCCGCACGCATGGCTCGACACGACGAGGTCGGCGGCGCCGATCGCAACCGCATCGAGCCCTGTCTCGACCAACTCGACGCGGCCCTCGAGCCTTGGCCACGCCTCGACGAGCGCCTCGTGCAGCTTCGCCGCCGAGGGCGGCAGGGCCTTGTCGACCACGAGCGCGCGTGGAGACGTGTCGTCGAGGATCAGCAGCGCCTGCGCAAGCAGGCCGTGCCCGCCGCCCAGATCGACGATGCGCCCGCCGCGGAAGAGGCGGCGCACGCGCCGCGCCACCTCCCAGGCTTCGTAGAGTTCCTTGCGGGGCAGGCAGCCTGCGTGGCAGACGGCACGCGCGAGCCGGTCGAAGAGGGTGCCGCCGGGGAACCGGTCGAGATCGCGGTCGGTCAGGCGGCCGCGGGATGCTGGTGAGAACACGCGGCCCGATCATACCCTCCGGAGCCGGCAGGCAACACATCGGCCCTGTTTCTCGTCCAAGCTCTCAGGGAGGTCGTGTGTTGTCATGATGTCCATTCATTCGCGTTGCCGCCTGTCGCTGCTGGCCGCCTCGCTCGCGGTCGCGCTGTCTCTCGTGTGCATTCTGCCCGCCGGTGCCCAGGGCACGGAAGGCGCATTTGACCGGACGCTCAAGGTGACCGGCGCGGTCGACCTGGAGGTCCAGGCCGGATCGGGATCGATCAAGGTCGAGGCCGGCGCCGCCGACAGCGTGCGCGTCGCCGCGCGCATCAAGGCCGACATGTCGTGGATCGCCGGCAGCGACGTCGAGAAGCGCATCCGCCAGATCGAACAGAACCCGCCCATCGAGCAGCAGGGCAACGTCATCAGGATCGGCCGGTTCCCCGACAGCGACCTCGCCCGCAACATCTCGATCAGCTACGAGGTGACGGTTCCCCCGGCCACGAAACTCGCGGCCCGCACGGGTTCGGGCAGCATCGTTGTCGGCGCGATTGCGGGCCCGGCGGACGTAAAGAGCGGATCGGGCAGCGTGATGGTTGGCCGGGTGGGCGGCGCTGTGGCGGCTTCGACCGGGTCGGGCAGCATCAAGGTGGATGGCGCGGGCAGCCTCGAGGCCAGCACCGGGAGCGGCTCGATCACGGCCATGGCGGTGGCCGGTCCCACGAAAGCCAGCAGCGGCTCGGGCAGCATCACCGTGACCCAGGCCGGAAAGGGCGATGTGACCGTGTCGGCGTCGTCGGGCGGGATCACGCTGAGGGGCGTCGACGGGGCCGCGCGCGTGAACAGTTCGAGCGGCGGCATCAGCATCGAGGGCCGGCCTGCCGGGCCCTGGTCGATCAACGCCTCCTCGGGCGGCATCACGCTGACCGTGCCGCCGGATGCCGCGTTCGACCTCGACGCGCGGTCCAACTCCGGCAACATCGATTCGGTCCACCCGGTGACGATGGAGGTGACCGGGAAGATCGACAAGCGCCATGTGACAGGCAAGGTCCGCGGCGGCGGGCCGCTCGTGCAGGCGCACTGCTCATCCGGCAACATCCGCATCAAGTAGCAGCATCAGCCGGATGAAGAGCCGGCTGTTGCTTCCGCTTGCCTGCGTCGCGAGTCTCTTCGTCGGCTCCGCGTCGGCCCAACCGTCGTTGGATCCCAGGACGCTGACGGCGGACCTGCCCTTCGCCATGGCCCCGGTGGCGCTGCCGCAGATCCCGGAGCGGACCTGCCGCATCACCGACCACGGCGCCCGCGGCGACGGAGCGACTCTCGACACGGAGGCCATCGATGCGGAGGCCATCAGGCTGAACGGCGTGGACCTCGGCACGGCGAAGACGCCGGTTGAGACAGGCGCGGAAGTCGCGGCGGGCGCCGTCGTTCGAAGGTAGCGCCACAGGATGGAATCCCGAATGGCGCATTACATGGTAGTATTTGCACCATGACAACTACCATGGATTCGGCCGGCCGGCTCGTCATCCCCAGGCCCGTCCGCCGCGAGGCCGCGCTGGAGCCAGGCGTGCCGTTGGACGTGCGCTGGCGGGACGGCGTGATCGAAATCGAACCCAGGCCGCTGACGGTGACGCTCCGACGGCGCGGGCGACTGCTCGTGGCCACGCCGACGTCGAAGGTCCGTCCGTTGCGCGGCGACACCGTCGAGCGGACCCGGCAGGACGTGTCCGCACGGCGAGGCGGGCGGTGACGCCTGGCGTCTTCGCCCTCGACACCAGCTGCATGGTGGCTGCCGCCTGCTCCTGGCACGAGCGCCATGACGCGGTTGCCGACGAGATCGAGGTGCGGCTGGGCCGGGGGGAGCGCCTCGTCATCCCGGCCCACGCGATTCTCGAGACCTACGCCGTGCTGACGCGCCTGCCGGCGCCGCATCGCCTTGCCGCGGCCGATGCCTGGGCGCTCGTGCGGGCGAACTTCGTCGAGCAGGGGACGCTCGTCACCCTGCCGGCTTCGGCCGTCACCGCCCTGGTCGAAGCGTTGGCCGGTCAAGGCATCGGTGGAGGCCGAACCTATGACGCCGTCATCGGCGCGAGTGCCGCACACGCCAAGGCGCACGCACTGTTGACGCTCAACCGCCGCCATTTCGAACGGCCCCCTCGGGGGGTCGTCATCGTCGATCCGGCGGCAGCACGCTGACGCCGCCGGAGGGAAGGTCCGCGGCAGTCCTGTCGGGAACTTGTCCGCTACCTTGGACGCCGTGTTGATGATGCGCCCGGTCACGGCGGCCGACAAAGCCAGCCATCGCTGGCCAACCCCGGAGACGGGGACCATCGCGGGAGAGACTCCAATGACACGATTCCACTGCGTCCGTCGCCTGATGGTGCCCGCCGCCACGGTGATGGCGGCCCTGATCGCGATCGGCCCCCTGGGCGCCGGGCTGGCGTCCGCACAAACCGCGGCCCGCCCGCCCGCGACTCAGGCGGGGCTGCCCAGCGATACGCCCGCGACGCTCCAACCCGTTACCGCCACCTTCGACTACGTCAAGCGCGACGTGATGATCCCGATGCGCGACGGCGTGAAGCTGCACACCGTCGTCATCGTGCCGAAGGGCGCCAACGGCGCGCCCATCCTGCTCACGCGGACGCCGTACAACGCCACCGCGCTCACGAGCCACGCCAACAGCGCGCATCTCGGCCCCATTCTCCAGGGCTACGACAACGCCACCGACGTCATCGTCGAGGGCGGCTACATCCGCGTCGTGCAGGACGTGCGCGGGAAGTACGGGTCGGAGGGCGACTACGTGGTGAACCGCGACTGGCTCGTGAAGAACGTGCCGGAGAGCAACGGCCGCGTAGGCATCCTGGGCATCTCGTACGACGGCTTCCTCCCGCTGATGGCGCTCGTCAATCCGCACCCGGCGCTCAAAGTGGCCGTGCCGATGAACCCGATGGTGGACGGCTGGATCGGCGACGACTGGTTTCACAACGGCGCGTTCCGCCAGCAGATGATGCCCTTCATCTACAACCAGGCGGGCACGCGCGCGAACGAGATCACCTGGTGGACGAGCCACTACGACGACTACGAGACGTACATGCAGGCCGGCTCGGCCGGCGAGCTGGGCCGGCGGCGGGGCCTCGAGCAGATCGGTTTCTGGCGGAAGATCCTGGAACACCCGTCCTACGACGCGTTCTGGCGCGACCAGGCGGTGGACAGGATCCTGGCGGCGCAGCCGCTCGCCGTGCCCGTCATGATCGTGCACGGGTTGTGGGATCAGGAGGACATCTACGGCGCCATCGCGGTCTACAAGGCCATCGAGCCGAAGGACACCGGCAACGACAAGGTGTTTCTCGTGATGGGCCCCTGGTACCACGGGCAGCAGATCGAAGACGCGAGCAGCCTGGGCGCCCTGAAGTGGGGCAGCGACACGGGCCGCACCTTCCGCCAGGAGATCCTGAGGCCGTTCCTCGACCAGCACCTCAAGGACGGCGCGCCAAGGGCGGACATCGCGCCGGTGTCGGCGTTCGAGACCGGGACGAACACGTGGCGGCGCCTGCCGGCGTGGCCGGCCGGCTGTGCGAGCGGATGCTCGGTCGACGCGAAACCGTTCTATCTCGGCGCGGGACTCACGCTGGGCTTCACGGAGCCGAAGGCCGGCGGCGCGTCGTTCGAGGAGTACATCTCCGATCCCGCCAAGCCTGTTCCGTTCAGGGCGAGGCCCATTCGGCCGGTGGGGTACTACGACGCCGGCCTCACGTGGCCGCAGTGGCTCGCCGACGATCAGCGTGAAGCGTCGGGCCGGCCGGACGTCGTGTCGTTCGTGTCCGATGCGCTGACGGCACCGGTGAAGATCAGCGGCCAGCCCGTCGCCAATCTGGTCGCGTCCACGAGCGGCACCGATTCGGACTGGGTCGTGAAGGTCATCGACGTGTATCCCGACGAGGTCGCCGGGCAGGCGCACCTGGGCGGGTATCAGTTGATGGTTTCGGCCGACATCTTCCGCGGCCGGTACCGGGAGAGCCTAGAAACCGCGAAGCCGCTCGCCGCCAACTCGCCGCTGCTCTATCGGTTCACGCTGCCGACGGCGAACCACGTGTTCCTGCCCGGCCACCGCATCATGGTGCAGGTCCAGTCGAGCTGGTTCCCGCTCTACGACCGCAATCCGCAGACGTTCGTCCCGAACATCTTCTGGGCCAAACCGGAGGACTACAAGAAGGCCGTGCAGCGCATCTACCACGCGCCCGGCCAGGCGAGCTTCATCGAACTGCCCGTCGTCACGGCGCGCTGAGCACGGCCGGCCGGCGGCCTGGGCCCGTGCCGCGGGCGGCAGAATCTGCAATGTGGTTGCCTTGCGGACTGTGCAGATTCTGCGATGCCCTGCACCGCAGCCTGTGCGGGTGGGCACATTTTCGCCCGTTCTCCCCGTTTGTGGCGTTCCCCGATCTGGCCCGCTTCTCGCATCGTCTTCCCGCCAGAGACGCACCGGCGACGATGGTAGAATCGCCGCGAGATGGCGTCCGGAAGGAAGTCGATGAGCTCGGCCGCAGTTGTGCAGCGACGGTGGACCTACCGGGACCTGGTCGCGTTGCCGGAGGACAGCCTGCGCCACGAGTTACTCGACGGGGAGCACGTCGTGACGCCATCACCGGCGGTCGCACACCAGCTCATTCTGTGGAACCTGGTCCGGGAATTCACGGTGTTCTTGGACGCGCACCCAATCGGCACGGCCCTGGCTGGTCCTTTCGACGTCAAGTTCTCCCTCTTTACCGTGCTGGTGCCGGACCTGGTCTACTTCACCGCCGAGCGCTTCGCGCGGATGGTGAACGAGAAACATGCCATCGCCGCGCCCGACCTCGTCGTCGAGATTCTCTCGCCCGGCACCCGGCGGCGCGACAAGGGCCGCAAGCGCGCCATTTACGAGCGCGAGGGCGCCGGCGAGTACTGGATCGTGGATCCCGAGGCGATGCAGGTCACCGTGCTGCGGAGAACGGGCCCCGCACCGGGATTCACGGCCGCCGTCACACTCTCGCAGGCGGGCCGGGGCGTCCTCACGTCTCCGCTCTTTCCAGGTCTGCGCATCCCCCTGTCGCGCGTTTTTCGCTGACGGGCGCCTCGCGCGTGTTCACGGATCCGCAACACCGCCGACACGGCCCGAACGGCCCCGGGGCTCGGCATTCATGAGCGTGCCCATGACACATACCCTTCAGTGCTCCGTGTGTGTTGCAGCCGCGCTGGCCATCGGCGCAGGGGCGGATCGGCTCTCATCTCAGGCGCCGGAGCCGGCGCAGGTTGTGCGGACGGCCGTGCGCGCGACGACGCTGGACGCGCTCACGCCGGTCACCTCGTGGGCGAAGGCCGCGCCTGGCATTTGGCGTGCCACGGCGGGAAACGCGTCGCGTGAGATTCGGTACACCAGTCTCGCGGCCGAGCTTCCGCGCCTCGATGCGCTGCGCGCGAAGCCGGATCACGCCTTTCCGTTCGCATCGGATCCGATCGCGTTCGAACGCACGGCCGACGGCAAGACCGTGGTCCGCGTGCCGTGCGCGGCCGGCGAGAAGCTCTTTGGCTTTGGTCTGCAACTGGACGGGCTCGATCGGAACCAGGGCGTCTTCACCCTCAACGTCGATCACTGGTCGACAGGCGGCGGGCGCACGCACGCGCCCGTGCCGTTCTATGTCTCGAGCCGCGGATACGGCGTGTTCATCGACACGGCGCGCTTCATCAAGGTCTATGCCCGCGTCGGGAACCGCAAGGACTCGCCGCGCAATCCGCCGCCGGTCGACCGCAACCCGCCGCCCGGCGACCCGGCGCCGCGCTGGGATTCGCAACCCGACGCCGATGCGGTCGAGATTCTTGTCGACGGCCCGGGGGCCGACATCGTCGTCATCGCCGGCGCGACCATCGCCGACGTCGTCTCCCGCTACAACCTCTTCAACGGCGGAGGCGCCCTGCCGCCGCTCTGGGGCCTTGGCTTCTGGCATCGGGTCCACGCGGCCGCCGACGCTGATCGCGTCCGGCGGGAGGTGGCAGAGTTCGAGGCGAGGCGTATCCCGCTCGATGTCATCGGTCTCGAACCGGGCTGGATGACGAAGTCCTATCCGTGCACCTTCGAGTGGCAGAAGAAGCGGTTCCCCGACCCGCCGGCATTCGTCGCCGAGCTTCTCTCCCGGGGCATCCGGCTGAATCTCTGGGAGAACCCGTACGTGTCGCCCGAGAGCCGGCTGTACAAGACGATGTTCCCGCTCTCGGCGTCCCACATGGTGTGGCTCGGCCTCGTGCCGGACTACACGCTGCCGGAGGCCCGCCGCGCGCTCATCGGTCAGCACGCGCAGGATCACGTCGGCATCGGCGTGAGCGGCTACAAGATCGACGAGGTCGACGGGTTCGACGTGTGGCTCTGGCCGGATCACGCGTCGTTTCCCTCGGGCACGCCTGCCCCGGCCATGCGCCAGGCGTACGGCCTCCTGATGCAGGACCTGGTCTTCAAGGGCCTCTTCAAGGCGCGCAACCAGCGGACGTACGGGCTCGTGCGCGCATCGAATGGCGCGGCATCGGGCTACCCCTTCGCCATCTACAGCGACGCCTACGACCTGAAGGAGTACATCACCGGCATGTCAGCGTCCGGTTTTGCGGGCGTCCTCTGGACGCCAGAAATCCGCAGCGCCCGCGACGAGCACGACTGGATCGACCGCATGCAGGTGGTGGCGTTCTCGGCGCTGGCGCAGTTGAACGCGTGGGCCTCGGGCGCCACACCGTGGCATTTCGAGGACGCGACCGGTATGGTGCGCGAGACGCTCGAGCTGCGCATGCGGCTGCTGCCGTACTTCTACACCGCGTTTGCCGCGTATCACTTCGACGGCGTGCCGCCAATCCGGCCGATGGCGTTCGAAGACGCCGCGCTCGGGCACGTGGCCGACCAGTTCATGTTCGGCCCATCCATCCTGGTGGCGCCGTTCTATGGAAAGGGCGGCTGGTCGCGCGAGGTCCTGTTGCCGGCGGGCAAGTGGTACGACTTCTACACGGGAGAGTTCGTCGGCGATGGCGGGCGCGTGACGCGCCAGTCAGACACCGGGCGCATCCCGCTCCTGGTGCGTGAAGGCGCCGTCGTCCCGATGCTGAAGGAGCCGGTGGCCAACACGGCGCGCGCATACGGGCAGGCACTCGAGGTGCGCCACTACGGCACCACGCCCGGCGTCTTCGATCTCTTCGAGGACGATGGGAGGACGTTCGACTATGAGCGTGGCCGCTATCGCACCCGGCGGCTGAGCGTGGAGGCCGGCGAGGGCGGGCGCTTCTCACTCAAGGAGATGGTCGTGAAAGACGCCGCCCCACCGATGTTCGGACGATCCGAGTTGCGCGTGATGACGCGGTGACGCGGGAGGGCGTCACCTTCCCGGCGCTGTGTTCTCGGCGCGGGGCCCGGACAGCCCGGTTCATGGTATCGTAAGCGCATTAGACCAATCGGTCTAGCCGTGAACCTCTTCACCCCCAGGAGGGAACATGCGCCTGCCCAAAGACGACGTCGCGGTCAGAATGGAAATCCCGGGTGCCGTGGTTCGTCAGCAAACGGGCTTCGGCAGCGCGAAGGGATTCGACACCCTGAGCGCCGAGTACTTCACGCTGTCGGCCGGCGTGGACACCACCCCGCTCTTCATGGGGCTGGACGGCGACCTCTGCCAGTGCCCCCATTGGGGGTTCGTCCTTCGCGGACAGATCACCACGACCGACGCGGCGGGCGCGCGGGAAACGGTCCAGGCGAACGACCTGTTCTACTGGCCGCCCGGGCACAACGTGAAGGTCGACGCCGACGCGGACATCGTCATGTTCAGCCCGCAGCGTGAGCACAGCCTGGTCATCGACCACATGATCAGGAAGGTGAGCGCGTAGTCAGACACGGGTAGATGGCACATCCGACCAAGCAGCGCCTGATCGATGCCGGGCTCTCCATGCTGCTCGAGCACGGCTACAACGATCTCGGCATCCAGGCGCTGCTCTCGGCCACGGCGACGCCGAAGGGGTCCTTCTACCATCACTTCACGGACAAGGAGGACTTCGCCCTGCAGGTGATCGATCAGTACATGCAGCAGGTGCATGCCGGCCTCGACGCCTGCCTCGGCGATACCAGCCGCCCTCCGCTTGCGCGCGTGCGCCGGTTCTTCGAACTGACCCGGCGGAGCTACAAGGCACAGGGCTACATGGGCTGCCTGCTCGGCGGCCTGGGGCAGGAGTTGTCGGGGGTCAGCACGATGTTCCGGCGGAGGATCGAGGCGTGCTTCTCCGAGATCGCCTCGCGCCTGGCCGGCTGTCTCGAAGAGGCCCGGGCGCGCGGCGACCTCCCCGTCGATGCCGATACGACACGCCTTGCGAGCCTCCTGGTCGATTGCTGGGAAGGCGCCGCGCTGCGCAGCCGCCTGCGCGGAAACGCTGCGCCGCTTGGCGCGATGCTCGACTTCTATTTCCGGGCCGCGCGAGGGCGCTGAGCCGCGGCACGGGGTCCGCGACGGCGCCGATGCTCAATAGAAGATCTGGGTGTAGTACCACACGCCGCCGGTCGACTTCACGGCGCTGATCCCCGTTCGGGTGGAACTCCCTTCGATGTTCGCCCGGTGGCCGGCGCTGCCCAGCCACGCGTTCACCACGGCCGAGGCCGAGTTGTAGCCCATCGCGACGTTCTCGGCGCCGGACCCGCCAGAACCGAGAGAGGCTCTGATCGCCGCGATTCTGGCGTCGAACCCGTCGTGGCTGAACGGCACCTTCCCGGACGCCATGTTCCGGCTGTGGCCGTTCGCTTGATCCCAAATCACCTGGTTCTTCGCCAGCGCGGCTTTTCCGATGCTCCTTCGGTGGTCGTTGATGAGCGTGAGGATTTCGTCGTCGTACGCCGTGGCGGACGTAGGCGGAGCCGGAGGCGGCGGAGTCGGAGGCGGCGGAGGCGGAGTGGGCGGAGCTGGAGTGGGCGGAGCTGGAGTGGGCGGAGCTGGCGGAGTCGGCGCCGGAGCGGGTGTGGCGGCCTTCGCGACGGTGAAGTTGAGTGTCACGACGCCGCCCGCCACCAGCGAGATCCGTTGGTCGGTGTCGCTGTAGCCGCTCTTCGACGCGCGAACCGTCACGCTGCCCGGTTGCAGGCCGGGGATCGTGAACGCCCCCATGGCATCAGTCGTGGTGGTCTTCTTCGCGTCCGGGCCGTCGCGGATTTCGATGGTCGCCCCGCCCAACGCGCCCGCCCCCTGCTCGGCAGCGGTCCCGGCTATCGTGGCAAGCGCCGGCGCCGGCGCGGCGCCTCTCCCCGACAAGGACGCCGTGTTGGTTCCGCTCGTGTGGTCCGCGTTCACCGTCAGTGTGCCGTCATAAGCCTGGGCCGCCGCAGGGGCGAACCGGACGGTGACCTGCTGAGATCCGCCTGCCGCAATCGCCCCGCTCGTCCAGTTCAGCGCGTACCCGCCCGGGACCGTGATCCCGGTCACCGACAGCGTTCCTGTCCCGCCGTTGCCGACCGTGAGCGTCAACTCCGAGGTCTTCCCGATTTCCACGGCGCCAAAATTCAGACTCCCGCCGAGCGTGATCACCCTGGAGGCGGCCGAGGCCGAGGCCGGCGTCGAGGCCGACGTCGGCGCGGACGGACTGGCCTTGTCGCAGCCGGAGGCGGCCAGAGCAAGGAGAAGCGCGACCCGGGAGAGTGAGCGCATGAGTGGACACTCCAGCATCGAACGCCGAGGCTGCAAGTAGCGTGCCGCCGATATCGCCTTGCCCGCCTCCATGGGCGGACGAATCTCCGCGATCAACGGCGGGGCTTTTCGCTCATTGGCGCGCACGGATTTCGAGTTTGGTCGTTCGCGGCCCAACCTGTAATCGGGAAGGCGGGTCGACCCGGCGGGAAATTCCGGTAGACTCTACACGATGCCGCAGTCTCACCTCGTGCGACGGATTCGCGAGCGTGTCTCCGATTCAGGCGACCGGGCAGCGCAACGTGCGCAACGGGATGGCCACTGGCGCGCGACGAACTGGCGGACGCTGGGCCGGGCCATGGACGGCTGCGCCAGGGCGCTCATCCGCGGCGGACACCAGCCCGGCGAAATGGTGGGCGTGTATGCGCGCAACATGCCTGAGTGGACCCAGGCCGATCTCGGCATTCTGGCCGCGCGCGGCGTCAGCGTGCCCATCTATCCGACCAGCGCCCCTGACCAGGTCAGCTACATCGTGCGCGACGCGCGCATCGGCGTGCTCTTCGCCGGCGAACAGCCGCAGTTCGATCACGCGCTCGAGTTGTTGAGCGCCGGCGAGATCAGCCGCATCGTCGCGCTCGACGAGCGCGTCGATCTGCGCGGGTGCCGGCAGGCGTGCCATTTTCAGGACTTCGTTGCCCAGGGCGACCATCCGCCGAGCGAGCAGGAGCAGCGCCGGCGCGAAGCCCTGTACCGCATGGACGATCTGCTGACGCTCATCTACACCTCGGGCACGACGGGCGAGCCCAAGGGCGTGATGCTGGACTTCGCCAACATCGCCGCCTGCTTCGACATGCACGACCGTCGCCTCGATGTCGGCGGGGGCGACGTCTCGCTGTGCATGCTGCCGCTCAGTCACGTGTTCGAGCGCATCTGGACCTACTACGTGCTCTGCCGTGGAGCCGAGAACGTCTACATCCGCGACCCGCAGCAGGTGATGGACGTGATCGAGGAGGTCAGGCCGACGTTGATGTGCGCCGTGCCGCGTCTCTACGAAAAGGCGTACGCGGCGATTCAGGCGAGAGTGGCCAAGGCGCCGCCGCTCAGCCGAGCCCTGTTTGCCTGGGCCACGAAGGTCGGCACGCGGGTCGTCGCGAGCCGCCAGACCGGCTCTTCGCTGTCGCTCCTCCTGAGCCTCCAGCGAGCGCTCGCTGACCGGCTCGTGTTTCGCGCGCTGCGCGGGCGTTTCGGCGGCCGCACGCGCCTCCTGCCCGTGGCGGGTGCCAGGCTCGGAGACGAAGTCAACCTGTTCTTCCAGGCCATGGGGTTCAACATCAAGTACGGCTATGGCCTGACCGAAACGACGGCGACGGTCTGCTGTTACGAAGATGCGCGGTTCAAGCTCGGCTCCATCGGCACGCCGCTCGACGGCATCGAAGTGACACTCGGCGATCGCAACGAGCTGCTGGTCCGCGCCCCCACGGTCATGCGCGGCTACTACAACAAGCCCGACGCCACCAGGGCCGTGATGACCGACGACGGGTTCCTGCGGACCGGCGATGCGGGCGACGTGGACGCGCAGGGCAACATCTACTTCGTCGAGCGCATCAAGGAGCTGATGAAGACCTCCTACGGCCAGTACGTGGCGCCGCAACTGGTCGAGGGGACGCTCGGCAAGGATCCGTTCATCGATCAGATTGCCGTCGTGGCCGATGCCCGCCACTTCGTCTCGGCGCTCATCGTGCCCTCGTTCGAGTCGCTCGAGGAGTACGCGCGCTCCATCAACCTCCAGTACCACTCCAAGGCGGAGCTTCTGCGCCACTCGGCCGTCGTGGAGTTCTTCGAGGCCCGCATCCAGGCCCTGCAGCAGGAGCTGGCCAGGTTCCAGCAGGTGAAGAAGTTCACCCTGCTGCCGCGGGCCTTCTCCGTCGAGATGGGGGAGCTCACGCCGACGATGAAGCTGCGCCGCAGCATCATCGAGGCCAACTACCGGGACGAAATCGAGGGCATGTACGCGACGGGCTGACGAGGCCTCGGGGTCTCCCTCGACGGCCCGCCGGGTACCGCTGCCGGTTGCCGGTGCGTCCACGCGTCGGCGAAAGCCTCGTACTGGTCGGTTGCGACGAAGTCGACGCCGGCGCGCATGGCGGTCTGCCACCGCGTCCGGACCGCGGCTGACGACCCGAAGTTGTACGAGTCGGACCAGCCGAGGCTCTCCTCGGGCGGGTGTCCGTTCAGGGTGTAGAACCGGATCCACAGCCCCAGCGAGTGGGCGCGCGCCACGAGAGCGCCGAGGCGCGCCTCGTCTGCGCTCGACCAGGGGCCGGATTCGGCAGGACCTCCGGCTTCGACGGCGCTCCACGGGAAGTTCACCCAGCGCCGGTAGTCGGTGGCGCCCGACGCGATGAGCGTGTCGGCCGGTATCTCGTGCCGCCGCTTGCGAGCGTCTTCGTCGAGGTCCGGCGGCGGCACCGTTCCGAACAGCCGCAGGGTGGCGCCGTTGCCCAGGCGTGTGTAGAACGCGTCTTCCTGCCCTGGTCCGCTCTCGGTCAGCACGAGGAGCGGGCCCACGCGCAGCATGGCCGCGCGCCCTGCGCCGCTCCCCTTGACGGCCGTCGTCAGGTAGCGCTCGTAGCGCCCCAGCAGGTCCCACACGGCGCGGTGGTGTTCGGGTTCGTTGGTCTTGAAATCGAGCGACAGCACCATCAGCGGCCAGCGCTCGCGGTCGCCCTCGGCCAGCAGCCGCTCGAGGAGAGGGCGCACTCGCTCGAAGAAGTGCGTCTCGAGCGTGGGTTCGTCGCCGCGCGCAGGCGTGTCGTGAGCGACGACGGTCCTCCCGCCCGTGCCGGCGGCGTCCGGGACCCAGACAAGGTCCTGCTCGATGGCCACCCACGGCAGTCCCGTGCCCAGCGCGCGCGCCAGCCGGTCCTGCCAGGCGCCGTCGACGGGATAGCAATTGTGGGCGTGCATCCACACGCGGGATCCCGGCGCCAGCGCGCGGTCGCCCGCGGGAACGCCCGCGGCGGCCGCAGGAGGCCCCTGGCACTCCAACGACGAGAGGCTCACGAGCAGCGCACACGACACCAGGACAGGCGCACACAAGGAATGCCGCATGGCCGTTAGATGTATCAGACTGCCCGCCCCGCGCGCAAAGCGCCTGGCCCGAACGCGGCTGAGTCCTGAGGGCACAATTACGTCGCCGTATTTGTGCATCGAAGGACTCAGAAGTAGACGACCGTCACACCCGGATTCCTCTCGTCGGGCGCGGCGCACATGACGGCCGGCATCCCGGCGAGATAGCCGCGAACGGCTGCCCTCAGGCGGCCGCCGCTAATGCCGTGAATGATCTCCACGCGCGTGTGGCCTGCGCGAATCGCGCGATCGAGGAACGCCGGGAGCGCAGCCAGGGCTTCCGGCACGGTCATCCCGTGGAGGTCGATCGACTGGACCCGGCTGGTGTCACCGGCGTCCGCCACCGGCGGCGGTGTCATCGTCCCGGCCTGTCGTGCCGGCGCCTCACGCTCTCGCCGCTGCTGCTTCTTCGAGTGCGACACCGTTTCCAGCTGCCCTTCCGTGCACACAACCGTGACGCCGCCGACCGCGACACGGTAGCGGCCGCCCGGCAGCACCTCGAGCACCCGGCCGTGTTTGCGGAGGCTGACCATGGCGACGGGGGCACCGACGGCAAAGGGCATGACATCATAGTGGCGCCGGTGGCTGCGGGAAGCAACCTGCCAGCACCATGCCCGTGCCCGGGCCGAAGCGCCCGATTCCCCGGGGCGAGATCCTGCTGTCTGCGGGACTCGCCGGGTTGCGTCATCATCATGAAGAGCGCACTGCTGTTGCCGACACTCCTCTTCGTCGCCGCCTGTGGGCGATTGCCGAATGCCGCGCCCGCCATCGACGCGGCGGCCATCGACGCAGAAGCGCTGCGGCTGATGAGAGGCGCCGACGTGCAAGGGCTGGCGTTGGCGGTCATCAACGATGGCAGGGTTGCGCACGTCGCCGCGTACGGGCGGAGGAGCGTGGAGCGCAACCTCCCGCTGACGAGTGACACGATCATGTATGGGGCCTCGCTCACCAAGACGGCGGTGGCCTTTCTCGTGCTGCAGCTGGTTGACGAAGGGCGGTTACGCCTGGACACGCCGGTGGCCGAACTGCTGCCCCGGCCCCTGCCCGACTACCCCGACTACCGCGACCTGGCGGGCGATGTTCGATGGCGGGCGCTCACTCCACGGATCCTCCTGGCCCACACCTCCGGGCTCGCCAACTTCCGCTGGCTCGAACCGGACCAGCGTCTGCGCTTCCACCACGATCCCGGTAGCCGATACGGCTATTCCGGTGAAGGTTTCTACATCCTTCAGACCATCCTGGAGGAGGGTCTTCGGCTGGACCTGGGCAGGGAAATGCAGGCCCGCGTCTTCGACCGGTTCGGCATGACCCGCACCAGCATGTCGTGGCGTCCGGACTTCTCCGAGAACCTCGCCGACGGCTATGGGCTCGAGGGCACGATGGAGCCGCACGACGAGCGCAGCCGCGCCAGCGCGGCGGGCTCCATGGACACGACCATTGCCGATCAGGCGCGCCTGTGGGCGGGCATCGTCCGCGGCGACAGCCTCAGCCGCGCGTCACGGGCCGAGTTGGTGCGCGCGCAGTTTCCGATCGCGTCGGCCCATCAGTTCCCCACGCTGACGAGCGAGACGGAGCCCCGCAACGCCGACATCGGCCTGGCCGCCGGACTGGGCCTGGTGACGTTCCGCGACACGACCGGGACAGCCTGGTTCAAGGGCGGCCACAACGACTCGACGGGCAACATGGTCGTCTGCCTCGAGCGTGGAAAACGCTGCGTCGTGATGCTGTCCAACGACGTGCGCGCCGAGCGCATCTACCCGGCCCTGGTCCGCGCCGTCCTCGGAGAAACGAAGATGCCGTGGACATGGGAGTATGCGTGGCTCGCCGCGCCGGTACCCGACAGGAGTCCGTGAGGGCGACATCTGCCTGTTTTCCCCGGAGTTCCTCGAGGACCTGCCGCGCCGTCTGACGGGCCCCGGCTGGTTCCGCTTCGTCTTCCAGCCGCGTGTTGCGATCCCGCCCGGGGATCGTGCCGGGCGCGTCGATGCGCGGGCGGGCCGGCCTCCGGGCATCCTCTCGGTCAATCGCAGGCCGTCCTTGCCCCCATGGCTCGCCGGAGCCTAAGATCACCACGGCGCGTAGCGCGCCACGCGGCGGCGCCGCTGCTTCGCCGCGGACACGCCAGCCCCTGACACCGAAGGATCCGCACGTTCGATGAGCCCACTACCCTCTGGAACAATGGGGCGCCTGCTCGATGTGGATCTCGGCACGCGCACGGCCCGCACACACCCGCTCGACGAGCGGCTGGCGGCGCTGTTCGTGGGCGGGCGAGGCCTCGGCACCGCGCTTCTTGTCGAGCGGTTCCTGCGCCTCCGCGATCGCCACGCGAACCCGTTCCGCGCGGTCGATCCCCTCGCGCCCGAGAACCCCCTCATCATCAGCACGTCACCCCCAAACGGGACGACGGTGCCGACAAGCGCCCGCTTTCACGCCAACTTCAAATCGCCGCTTACGGGCGGCATCGGATCGACGAACAGCGGCGGGAGGTGGGGTGTCGAGTTCAAACGGACCGGGCACGACGCCATGGTCGTGACCGGGCGCTCGCACGATCCAGTCGTCCTGTTCGTGGATGCAGGCGCAGTGCGATTCGACGCGCCGCCCGACATCGACCTGGACGATGTCGAGGCGGTGACCGACGCGCTCGTGTCGCGTTACGGGCGGGGCGTGCGCGTCATGACCGTCGGCGCCGCCGGCCGCCGCATGGCCCGGATCGCCGCCATCATGAACGACAAGGGGCGGGCGCTCGGGCGCGGAGGCGGCGGGGCGGTCTTCGGCTCGAAGAACCTGGTGGCCATCGTCGTGGCGGGGTCGGTGACGGTCGAGACCGCTGCGCCCGAGGCGCTGCGCCCGACCAACCTCGCGGGCTCGGTCTACAAGGCCCACGCGAAACTGCGCGTCGGCAAGCTCACCAAGCCGCCCGAACAGTTCGGGATCCTCCCCTCGATGGGGACGGCCGGTCTCCTCGGGATGCTCTCCCAGTATGACGAACTGGTCCACTGCAACTTCCGCGACACACGCCACGTCACCGAGGAGATTGAGAAGATCGGCGGCGAGGCGCTGGCCTCCCATCCGGCGATCACGGTCAGGCGCCGCGCCTGCTTCCAGTGCCCGATCGGCTGCACGCGCGAGACCGAGTTGCTCGACGAGGGCGGCGAGGTCGTCGACCGGGGCGAAGGGCCGGAGTTCGAGACCGTGGCAATGTTCGGCGCCAACCTCGACATCTACGACCTCGAGCCGATTACCGAAGCCAACTACCTCTGCAACCGGCTCGGTCTCGACACGATTTCGGCCGGGGGCACGATTGCGGCGCTGATGGAGATCTACGGAATCGCGCAGGCGACGCTGCCGGGCGCGCGTTCCGCGGGCGAACGGGCGCTCGTCGCGGACGCGGCCGAGTTCGCGCGCGCGTGCGGGGCAGCGACGGGGGACGGGGCGGGTGGCGGGCCGTTCGCGCCGGCGTTCGGGAACGCCCGGGCGCTGGTCCCGCTCGTCGGCGCCATGGCCCGCGGAGAAGGCGCGCTCGGACGCGCGCTCGCATCGGGGGCGCAGCGCCTGGCCGAGCGCTACGGCCACCCGGACGCGGCCATGGCCGTGAAGGGCATGGAGATCCCCGCCTACGACCCGCGCGTCACCTGGACCCAGGCGCTGGCCTACATGACGACCGCGCGGGGAGGCTGCCACCTGCAGGGGGGCTACTCCGCCCCGATCGCCTTCTGCGCGGGGTACGGCGAGTTTCCGGGGATCAAGTCCGAGGGCGCGGCGCTGGTCGCGCGCAACTTCGCCTACCAGAACACGGCCTACGACGTGCTCGGGGTCTGCGCCTTCGCCGGGTTCTCCGTCACCCTCGACGAATACGCGAACATGCTGAACGACGTGACCGGGCTCGACATGAAGGCGAGCGATCTCGAAACGGTCTCGCGGCGCGTGCTCACGCTCGAGCGCCTCTTCAATCTCCTGTGCGGCTTCACGCCTGAGAACGACTGGCTCCCCGAACGCTTCTACCGCGACCCGATCGCCGTCGAGGAGGGACGCGTCGTGTGCCCGAAAGACGACTTCCGCGCGATGCGCGCCGAGTACTACGAGTCGCTCGGCTGGGACGAGCGAGGCGTCCCGCGCGCTGGCACGATCCGGGAGCTCGAGCTCGACGCCGTCCTCGGGCCGGCGGAGTTCGAACGGATGGCAGGCGGCTCGCCTTCGCCTGCGGCTTCGGCGAGGCAAGCCGGAATGGAGCGCACGTCGTGAGCGAGAGGACCGCGGGCGCGTCGCCGCAGATCTTCCCGCTCATGCGCGACACGGGCCGCGCGATCATGCTGACGCACGGGAACAACACCCACAGCGGGAACCTCGCCCTGCGCGACCCGCTCGACCGCGACGTCTTCCACATCACGGCGTCGGGCTCGCAGGTGGGCGCGCTCATCCCGAGCGACATCGTCCCCGTGCGCTTCTCGCGCGTCAGCTGGGGCGACGGGCGGGCGTCGACCGAGTCGACCATCCACCGCAAGATCCTCGCGATCCCGGGCGTCGAGGCGTCGATTCACGCGCACTACCTCTCGGCCATCTCGGTCTCCTTCGACGCGAAAGAGGCCGAGAACTTCCTCCTTTACGAGGGTGAGGTGCAGGGCACCGAGGAGTTCTCGTTCGTGCCCATCGACCGCACGGGGGCGTGGGTGCTCGGGCGCGTGCCGTCCGGCACGTACCGCGAGCCGGTGGGTTCCAAAGAGATGGAGGCGCGCATCCCGCGCTATCTTGCGGAGTCGCCGGCCACGCTCGTCAAGGGCCACGGCCCGTTCGTGCGCGGCGGATCACTCCAGGAGTGCCTGCACCTGCTCGGCGTCGTGGATGCCTCGGCGAAGCTGCTGCAGGCGGCGCGGGTCCGGGGCGTCGACACGACGGCGCTCGCGCGCCGGATCCGGGAAGCGGGACCGGCGTCGTTCTACCCGATGCCGGTGCGCGCATTCGATGGGGCGGCGTTCGGGACGTACGACACGCGAGACGAGGCGACGATCCGCGCGTTCCGCGAGCGGGCGGTCTTCAACTTCGTCCAGGGCGTTTCGCCGTACGCGACCGGCTCGATGAGCGAGAAGATCACCGAGCACGAGATGCTGTACTGCCCGACCGCGTCGGCGCCCGAGGGGTTCGAGATCGCGATCCGGCGCCTTCCGATCGACGCTCTCGAGGGCGACGACTGGGAGCTCGTGTTCCACAAGACGCTCTATCGCGACACGAACCACAAGGCGTGCATCATCACCCAGAGCCCGCTCGCCTCGGCAGAAGGGCTGGCGGTCCTCGCCGAGCGTTACGGCATGGACGCGCTGGTGCGGCCCGGGTCGGTCACCATCGACTATGCGGACAGCCACGACCACCCCGTGGTGAAGCCGATTGACGCCGAGGCTGTCTACCTGAACCCGCGCGTCGGGCTGTGCCGGTGGGACGCCCCCATCCCCGCGGTGCTGGACATGCTGCGGTGGCACAAGGGGGCGTGCTTCATCGCGGGCGTCGGGGCCATCGGCGCCGGGAAGGTCACGCTGGAGCAGGCGGCGCACCACGTGTCGTCGGGCGAGAGCATCGCGCGGTTCCGGCAGGCCGTCCACCTCGCGCACGTGCTGCGCGGGGGCCCGCCGCTCTCCCACTACGAACCCGCGACGCAGTGACGGCGGCCGGCATCCGCCGCGGCGCGCTACTCCGATGACATCCAGCGCCAGGCCGGGACGACGTCGATCGCCACGCCGTCTTCGACCAGGCGGTCGGACTGGTCGAGCGTGATGACCAGGCCGCGGCGCCGGCCCCGCAGGCGCGTGCCCTCCACCACGCCGCGCAGCTCGCGCCGGCGGTTCGCCGGCGTCAGTTCGGCGCATACCTGGATTGCGGCGTCGGGCGTGATGAAGTCGCACTCCCACACGCCGCGCTCCCCGGCGAAAGACACGTCCGGCGTACGCCGGCGCACGTGCAGCGCCACGGCGTTCTCGAGGCGGTGGCCGACATCCGGCTGGGCCTGGACCGAGTTGGCCCGGCGCAGCCCGTTGTCGATGGCGTAGTACTTCGGCGGCGCCACGACGCGCCGCTTCACCGACGAGGCGTAACGCGGCACCGCGAAGAACAGGTAAGCGTCGATCAGATGCTCCACGTAGCGCGACGTCTGGCCGACGGTCGGCACGGCCAGCGCCTTCGTCAAGGTCTGGAGCGACAGCGCCTGGCCGGTGTTCGCCAGCAGGAAGAGCGCCAGGTTCATGACGTGCCGGGTCTCTCGAAGGCCGTGTCGCGCCGCGACGTCGCGCTGGACGATGTCGCGCAGCAGCGTCTGGAGGACGACGTCCTGCCCCAGGCTGAGGAACACCGGAAACCCGCCATCGTCGAGGAACGCCCGGAGCGACGACGCGCCGCGGGCCTGGCTCGTGTAGGCGAGATATTCGACGTAGGAGAACGGAAACACCTCGAAGGAGAGATGACGTCCCGTCAGCCTGGCGCCCAGTTCGCGCCCGAGCAGCGAGGCGTTGGAGCCGGTGACGCAGAGACGCCGGCCTTCGTCGAGGAGTGCCCTGACGAGGCGCTGCCAGTCCGGGGCTTCCTGGACCTCGTCGAGGAACACGGCGGCGCCCGGTTCGGCCACGTCGCGCACGACGTCGATGAACGCGGGGAAGTCGTCGGGGCCGAGGCCAAACAGGCGGGTGTCCTCGAAGCTCGCGTAGACCGCCGCGCCGGCCTGCCGCATCAGCTGCGCCTGCAGCGTGCTCTTGCCGCATCGCCTCACGCCCGTCAGCACGGTCGCATGCGACGGGCGGAGCGCCGGCGCCGGGGACAGGGCGCGGGGCACTTCCGGTTCCGGCGGGGCCGGCAGCACGGGCATGCGGAGGACGGTCTCAAGTGTACTTCGTAATAACATACAACTGTATTATTGTAACATACAGACAGTCGACGCCGGCGGCCCTCCCCGGTCCCATGACGAACCCGTCTACGCTCTCAACGTCCTGAACGCGCCGAGATTCGCCTTGAGCGACTCGAGCGGCGGCACGCCTTCGCGCTCGTACTCGATGATGTACCACTCGAGGCCCCCCACGGATTCCGCGGCCGTCATGATGCCGGGCCAGTCGAGCTCGTCCGCGCCCAGGTACGCGTTGGGGTTGGCCTTCGAGAACGGCTTCACGTGCATGGTCACCGTGCGGCCGGCGTTGCGGCGGATCAGATCGACCAGGCTCACGCCGGTCAGCTCCGAGGCGTTGCCCGTGTCGAGCTGCAGGATGACGTCCTTCGTCGTCCGGTCGGCGAAGAGGTTCCACCAGTACTCGCCGTCGATCCGGTTGAAGTCGGCGAAGTGGTTGTGATACCCGACGCGCATCGTGTGCGGCCTGACCTTGACGGCCGCCTCGTTCACCGCGTCGGCTGTCTTCTTCAGCAGATCCATCGACTTGTAGACCTCCGGCGCGAGCGACCGGATGATCAGGTTCCTGTTTCCGACGCCCAGGTTGAACTCGATGGTCGCCGCGAGCTTGTCGCCCTGCAGTTCGGCGAGCGTGTGGTGGAACCCGCAGGCCTTGAGCTTCGCCGCGTCGAGGTGCTTCCGCCACTCGGCGCCCGGCCTGCCGAACGTGTTCTCGAGTTCGACGCCCTCGTATCCCATCGCGGCCAGCGCCGTGAGCGTGCCCGGGATGTCGGTGGCGAGCTGCTTCCGCACGCACCAGAGCTGCGTGCCGATCGGCAGCCGCTTCCAGGCCGCGCCTGCCCGCGCGGGGAACATGAGGGCGGCGGCCGCCGCGCTGCCGCCGAGTTTCAGGATGTCGCGTCGAGTCGGATTCTGGTGCATGGCCTGCGTCCTTTCGGTTGCGGGCATCCTACGCTCGGCGTGCGGCTCCGGGCAAGCGGCCGCGACCGGCCGCGCCACGCTTGACAGGCCAGCGAGATAAGTATTCAATACTTACATGAAGCGCAAGATCGTCCAGACGGGCAGCTCCCTCGCCGTGACCCTCCCGGCCGAGGTGGTCGAGGCGTTCGGGCTCAAGAAGGGCCAGGAGGTGGAGGTCACCGTCCACCCCGCGACCGGCGCCGTCGTCATCCGGCCGGGGGCGAAGTACTTCGAGGACGGCAAGGTCACCAGACGCTTCAGGACGCTGGCCGACTCGGTCCTGGATCGCTACGACAAGGCGTTCGAAGAACTCGCGAAGTAGCACACGATGACGGTCTATCTATCGACCGCGCAGGTCGTTGATCTTCACCGTTCTCAGTTGGCGCGCTATGGCGGCCTGGGTGGCCTGCGCGACCGTGCGGCGCTCGAGGCCTCGCTGGGGCGGCCCCAAACCACGTTCGGCGGCGAAGATCTCTATCCGGATCTCGCGGCGAAGGCGGCGGCGCTCCTGCACTCCCTGGTGCTCAACCACGCGTTCGTGGACGGGAACAAGCGCGTTGGTGCGCACGCGGCGGTGTTGTTCCTGCTCGGCAATGGGACCGAACTGATTGCCGATCCGGCAGCCCTGGCGGACGTCACGCTCGCAACCGCCCGGGGCGAGATGTCCGCCGAAGCGCTTGCCATCTGGTTCCGCCAGCGCTCGCGCCCCGTCGAACACTAGGCGGCGCCGGACGTCTCCCCCGCGAGCCCGGTTGGTTCGCCCTGTCCGCCGCCCGTGACCCGACGCGGGTGCCGCCGTCGGAAATCAGTTGGGATAGGCAACCACTGTGATCCGGTAACCCGTGACCTGGTACCCACCCGGAGGCATGTTCGGGTTGGGCGTCCAGTCGGCAGATGGATCCAGCGGGTTCGGGCAGTCGAACACGCCGATGGCTCCGCACGGCAGCGCGTCCAGGTAGAGCAAGCCCGTGTAGGTGTCCCGGTCTCGGCTGAGCTGAAGGACGATTCGGTTTCGCTGGTAGCCAGTCAGGCGCCCGTCGGGACTGAAGGAGAAGAAGAGGCTGGTGACGGCGATCGACTTCCGGCCGATCTTCTCCCAGACGGCGTGAATCGGCGAATACCGCAACGGCGCGGCAGGCATCGCCGGCGACCCGAACATCAATGACGAACTGGCGTTCATGGTGCCGTCAGCGTGGAACGTGATCAGGGTCGGAAGGTAGGGCCCCGACTCCAGCCCTGTCGCATTCAGATAGTGTACCCACGAGCCGGTGAACTGATTGTCGCTGTTCTGGGCCTGCGAGGACATTGGCACCGACAGCACCGCACACGCCGCTGCCCCGACGCAAAGTGATCTCCAGACACTGCTTCTCATCGGAAACCTCCAGTCTTCCATTGGCTGACGCGGACCCATGACCGGCGGCCTCTTGAGGAAGCCGGCGCCACGGCGCAATCCGGCAACAGGTTCACGTGTATATGTGCGGCGCGAGGGCGAAACCGGACAGGCTCGGGCGGCCGCGGCGGTATAATTCCGGCCTGCGTGATCACGAAGCCAGAGAATCACGAAGCCAGATGGCCGAACATCCTCAGGGCGAACTGACCGGGCTGCTCAGGGCCTGGCGCAACGGTGACGAGTCGGCGCTCGACACGCTTCTGCCACAGGTGTACTCCGAACTGCAGCGGCTGGCGCACTTCTACATGGCTCGAGAGCGACGAGGACACACCCTGCAGACCGGCGCGCTCGTCAACGAGGCGTACGTCAGGCTGATCGACGCGCGGACTATCGACTGGCAGGACCGCGCCCACTTCTTCGCCGTGTGCGCGCGGCTCATGCGTCAGGTGCTCGTCCAGCACGCCAGGGCGCGGCGGGCCGGCAAGCGGGGAGGCGAGGCTGTCCGGGTGGAGTTCGACGAAGGGTCTCTCCCCTCGCCCGGACGCGACGCACGCCTGATCGCGCTGGACGATGCGCTGAACACCCTCGCCGACATGGATGCGCGTGAGGCGCGCATCGTCGAGTTGCGGTTCTTTGCGGGATTGACCGAGGAAGAAGCCGCCCACGTGCTCCACGTCTCCGACAGGACTGTCAGGCGAGAGTGGGATCACGCGAAGGCCTGGCTCCATCGCGAGCTGAGCCGCGGGACGCCGCCGTGAAAGGCGGCCGCTTCCGCGACGCGAAGCGCATCTACGGTGCCGCTCTCGACCACGAGCCGGCCGCCCGGGCCGCCTATGTCCGGGAGGCCTGCGGCGGAGACGACGAACTCCGGAAGGACGTCGAACGGCTGCTGTCCTCCCGGGAGGAAGCGCAGGCGTTCTTCGAGGACGGCCTATTCGACCCGCTGGCCCTGCCTGCCGCCGCGCCTGAGAAGGCCGCGGAAGGCGTGGTCGACTTCACCGGCCGCACGCTGTCCCACTATTCCGTCATGGCCAAGATCGGCGAGGGCGGCATGGGCGTGGTCTACCAGGCGCACGACGATCGCCTGGACCGATCCGTCGCGCTGAAGATCCTGCCTCCGGACATGGTCGCCGATCCCGAGCGCCGCCGGCGGTTCATTCAGGAAGCCCGGGCGGCGTCCGCCTTGAACCACCCGAACATCATCACCATCCACGACATCGACACCGCGGACGGCGTCACCTTCATTGTCATGGAGCACGTGAAGGGGAAGACGCTCGACGAGTTGATTCGGCGCCGGCCATTGCGGCTGAGCGACACGCTGAAGCATGGTGTGCAGATCGCCGACGCGCTGTCGGCCGCGCACGGAGCCGGCCTCATTCATCGGGACATCAAGCCGGCCAATATCATGGTGACCGACTCGGGCCTGGTGAAATTGCTCGATTTCGGCCTCGCCAAGCTGAACCCGGCGTCTGGCCACGCCGCGATGCCGGCGGCCCGCTCGACGGGACGGACCGAGGATGGCCTGATCCTCGGCACCGTCGCCTACATGTCGCCCGAACAGGCTCAGGGCCTTGATGTCGACGCGCGCTCGGACATCTTCTCGCTGGGGGCCGTGCTCTACGAGATGACGACCGGACGGCGGGCCTTCTCCGGCGACACGAACGCTTCGACACTGGCCGCGATCGTCGGGCAGGAACCCGAGCCCGTCCGCCGACTCGCCGCCGAGACCCCGCGCGCGCTGGAGCGAATCGTCTGCCGCTGCCTGGAGAAGGACCGGGAGCGGCGATTTCAGCAAGTCGGCCAGCTGAAGGCGGCACTCGAGGGGATCGCGGGGGACTCGGGTTCGGGCGCCGCGGCGGCGCCGGCGACGATTCGAAGCAGCCGCCTCCGCCGTCGGTTGGCGTGGGCCCTCGGGGCGGTCGTGCTTGCCGCGGCGTTCGCGCTCACCGCCTGGTGGACGGTCCTCCGGCAACCGGCAGCAGGGCCGGAGCCGATGGTGAGCGCCCTCAGCATGGTACCCGGGTCGCAGGTACAGCCGGCGTTGTCGCCCGACGGCAGGCAGGTTGCGTTTGTCTGGAACGGCGACATCCACGTTCAGCTCGTCGGTAGCACGGTGCCGCATCAGCTAACCTCCAACCCCGCCCAGGAGAGCGGTGCCGCCTGGTCGCCCGACGCCCGGCGCATTGCGTTTCTGAGGAGCGCCGAATCAGGAACCGAGGTTGTCGTCATCCCGTCAACTGGAGGCCCTGAACTCCTGGTGCTCCGCTCGAGCACGAACTGCGGCGCTGTGCTGGCCAAGGCGCTCTGCGGTCCGGCCTGGTCGCCCGACGGCAGATTCCTGGCGGTGGTGGACCGGGCGTCGCCGCGAGGGCCGGACAGCATCTTCCTGCTCGACATCGAGACGCGTGAGAAGCAGAGGCTCACGTCCCCTCCCCCGGGGAGCCAGGACGGCCTGTCGGTGTTTTCGCGCGACGGGCGCAGCCTGGCATTCTCACGCCGGGCCGGATGGCCGCTGTCGGACATCTATGTTCTCCGGTTGACCGCCGGCCGCCTGGCCGCCGCCGACCCGGTCCGGGTCACTCATGACAACTCGTTCGTCTGGGGCTTCGATTGGACGGGCGATGGACGCAGCATCGTGTTTGCATCGTCCCGCGGAGGCGTAGACTCGCTCTGGCGCGTGGCGAGTTCAGGCGGGGTGCCCGAGGGACTCCCGTTCGGCGGCAACGACGCATTCTGGCCCTCGATCTCGAGGAGAGGGGACCGGCTGGCGTACAGTTACGGCAGAGTGAACCTGCACTTGTGGCGGGTGGCCGCACCTGGCGCCGGGCGGCCTGGCGATCCCGCAGCCTCCCCGACGAGGATCAGCTACTCGCCACGGTGGGACCAGCAGCCGGCCGTTTCCCCCAGCGGTCAGCGTGTTGCCTGGTCGTCCACGCACTCGGGAAGCCACCAGATCTGGGTCAGCGGCAGCGGCGGCGAGATGCCGATGCAATTGACCTCTCTCGCCGCGCCCGGCGCCGACATGCCGCAATGGTCCCCCGACGGGCGCCGCATCGCCTTCAGGGGATTCAGCCCGGGCCCGGAACCCGACCTCTATGTGATCGGGGCCGAGGGCGGCGCGCCGCAGCGGCTCACGGCCGGCGCGTTCGGGCTGTCGGCGCCCGCCTGGTCCGGGGACGGGCGGTGGCTGTACTTCAGCTCGGACCGCGGCGAGGGCGCCGCGGTATGGAAGGTGACGTCAACTGGGGGACCGGCGGTCCAGGTCGCGCGCGCCGGCATCTCGCCCGTGCCTTCGCTGGACGGGAACCACGTTTACTACGGGGGGCTCGACGAGGGTGTGTGGAGGTCGCCGGCGGGCGGCGCGGGTGCACCGATGTTGTTGGCGGCGAAGGGTCGGCCGCCGCTTCTCGAGTCCTTCGACGGGAGGTCCGTCTACTACAAGGGACCCGATGCGTCCATCTGGAAGGTTGCCGCGACCGGGGGGCGAGCCACCGCAGTGCTGCGGGCAGGCCGGCGAGCCGCGTGGTCCGTCTCCAAAACGGGCGTCTACGTGCTCGATCCGGATGGCGCAGGTGGCCCGGCCATCGAGTTTGCACCGGTCGAGGGCACACGCCGGTCGATTGTGAAGCTCGCCGGCGACGCCGACGAGTACGTGGAGCCCTTGCCGGGGACCGCCGTGACCCTGGCGCCCTCGCGCGACGGCCGCTTCATCGTGTTCCTTCGCCAAGACCCGTCCGATCGGAAGGTCATGCTCGTTGAGAACTTCAGATGAACGCGTGGAAGGCCGCACGGACAGTTGTGGAGGCAATCGTGGATCAGGCTGATACTCATCTCGACGAGGAATTGCGAAGGGGCGCGCAGTACCTGGCGCACCGTCTGACGCCGACGGCCGGCACGATTCCCCGGATACCGGGCATCGACATTCATGGCGTGTCGCTGCCCCTGAATGGCGTGGCGGGCGGCGACCTCCTCACCTATGTGGATTTCCAGGCGCGCTTCGATCTGGATTCCCGCATCCGGCGCGCGCTCGACGCGGGACAGAAGGACACGGCGCGCGTCCTTCAGAAGCTCAAGCACACCGGCGGCATTCTCGTCGCCGACGTGGCTGGCCACGACTTCACCGACGCGGCCAGGGCCGCCATGCTCCACCAGGCGTTTCACACCGGCGCGCTCTATGAGATGGATCTGAACGGTCAGATCACGCTGCGGCTCTTCGAGCAGATCAACACCCGCTTCTGCAAGTCCTCCACGCTGCGCAACCTGGCCGCCGACCCGGACGAGGCCAGCTACATCACCCTCATCTACGGAGAGATCTCGAACACGGGCAGGTTCAGCTTCGTGAGCGCCGGTCATCCCCCGCCGCTGGTGTTCTCCCGCGAATTCGACCGGTTCGTCGACGTGAGCCAGGACCGGCTGGTCAGCTACCCGCCAATCGGCCTGCAGCCGGGCGAACACCACGCCGACGCGAAGCGCTACGAGCGGGCCTTGGGCTACAAGAAGCGGTACACCGTCAACAACCTGAACCTGATGGGCCACGGCGACGTGTTGCTGCTCTACACCGACGGCCTCATCGAGCCGCTGTCGGCGTACACCCAGGATCAGCTGGCGCTGGCGGTGTCGCGAGCGAAGGACGGCAGCGCCCAGACGATCTGCGAGGCGATCGTGCATGATCGCCAGGCCGCGACCCCGCAAACCGACGACCTCACGCTCATCGTCATCAAGTACCGGTAGACGGTCCGGCTCGAGCGCTCGGGATGGGCGTCAGCGCAGGTAGCCGCGCCGGGCCGTGACGCGGCCGGACCGTCCCTTGATCGTGACCTGCAGCGGGTGCCATCCGCTGGCGTCCACGCGTTGAGGCGTGTAGGTGAGCACGTACCGGCTCCTGAACTCCGCCACGATCTTCTCGAACGTGTCCCGGAGCTCGCCACTGCCTTCGGCGGACAGTACGCGGCCACCCGATTCCGCGGCGAGGCGGTCGACGAACGGCTCCTTGAACGCCGCGCCTGCGGCATTCTCGAGGCGCGCCTGGACGCCCGACGTGAAATCGGCCAGATACCCCAGCGGCCGCGTGTCCGGACCGCGCAGAGTCACGGCGTACACCACGGCGTCGTGACGCTGAACGAGCTCGATGACGCGTTCGCCCGGCAGCCAGCTCGCGGTGTCGGCCGCGTCGCTGAAGACCAGCACCAGCGGCCGTCCCGGACTCGGGTCACGCAGCATCAGGGCCGCGTATGCGGCGTCGTGCAGGGCGGTGGCGCCGCCTGCGTCGACCCGGTCGATCGCGTCTTGAAGCCGGCGGCGGTCGCTCGTCCAGTCGCAATCAAGGGAGACCGCGCCGTTGAAGCTCATCAGGGCGGACCGATCGCCCGGCAACAGGCGATCGACGACGCCGGAGGCCGCCTGTTTCAGGTGCGTCAGTGGAGTGCCGCGCACACTCGAGCTGGTGTCGAGCACGAGCATCACGCTGAGCGGCACGTCTTCGAACGACACCGAGTCGATCTCCTGGACGACGCCGCGGTCGCGCAGTACGAAGTCAGATGCCGTCAACCCGCCGACGGCCCGCTTCCCCTCGGTCACGAGGACGTCCACCCGCACGCCATCGACCGCCACCCTGTATACCTGCGGCGCACCGGAGAGCAGCGCCAGAAGGCCGGCGACCACAACGCCGCTCGCGTTCACCGGCGCGCCTCCGCTCGCAGTGCCGCCAGCCGGGCGTCGGCCATCCCCGGCGGCTCGAGGATGTACCACCACAGCGGTTCCTGCACCTTCTCGGACCGCTCGGTGACGAGCGCCAGAATCAGTCTGCGGGCCTCGTCCAGTCGTCCCGACCGGCGAAGTACGTCGGCGAGGCCGACTCGCGCGGCGTGGGCGCCCGGGGTCCTGTCGACGGCGGCACGATAGGCGGCCGCCGCTTCCTCCAGACGGTTCCTGCGATCGTGCACGGCACCCGTGAAGAGGGCGGCAAGACAGGCCATGTCGTTCGACGGTGTTCGTTCGAGCACGGTCCCCAGGGTGCTCAGCGCTTCGGCGTCCTCGAACCGGAGCGCACGCACGCGGCCCAGGTGCAGCAGCACTTCGTCATTGCCGGGGTCCAGGTCTGCGGCCTGGCGCAGCCATGATGCGGCATCATTGAGCCATGCCTGGCGGCGATCGGTGACTCGCCTGAGGAAGAGCCGGTCGTCGCTGGAAACCCAGGAAGTCCTGGTGTCCATCTGTGACAAGGCGTAGATCGTCGCGATGGACTCCGCCAGCACGCCGCTCTCGCCGAGTATCGCGGGATCGTTTTGGAGACGCGACCGACCGAGTTCGAGGAGCGCTTCCGCCGCGCCCAGGACGGTGCGATCGCGCAGATAGCGGGAAAGCCCGACGTACCATTGCGGCGCCAGAGACGTGAATCGATCGGGGGCACATCTGACGCCCAACTGAAGCAAGTCCGCCGCCACCTGGAACTGGACGAACGCCTCGTCGCCATAGGTGTCGCCCGCAGCCTGCAGAGCCGCGTCGGTATGCAGCATGACCGCGAGCGCGTACCGCCGGGCGTCCCACGGCGCGTACGGATCGATGGCGCGCGTGTTGATCGTGTACAGGGCGCGGGTGAGGCCAGTCCAGTCTCGGGCCAGGCGGCGCCGGCTCAGGCCGATCACGGCCTCGATGCTGCCCGCGGCATCGCCTCCGGCGTACGCCGCGAGCATCGCGTGGTAGCGCTCCATGTCAGCGCGGTCGCGGCCCAGCTCTGCCGCCTCTTCCATATCTACCGGCTTGCGCGGGGGCGTGGCGAGGACGGCCGGGTCGCAAGAGTCCAGTTTCACCAACTTGACCGCAGTCTGGAACTTCCTGCGCGCGGGGGCGGCGCCAGCGTCGCGGAAACCTGGGACCGCTATTGTTGGGGTCGGGAACCCCGTTGGGTTACGGGGGGGCCCTGCCTGGGACTGCCTGGGCGGGTCGGCGGCGGCGACTGAGACGATCCCGAGAGTGGCGAGCGCAACCGGCAAGTTCGCCATGATAAACAGCGTTCCGGCGCGGCCGCGTCCGGCTGAGCGCGAACGGCGTTTCTGCGGACTCACGGCGGCCGATCGTAACGCGCGCCTGCAGTCAGCGGCAAGGCCCCCTATCACGCCCGTCTCGCAACGACAGTGACGAGGGCGCCGGCCAGTCGCCCGCCGATTCTCGACGCCACCCAGCCCGCCGCGGTACACGCACCGGGCCGAAAGCCCGGGTCACCGGCGCTGGGTTGAAGAGCGCAAACGCGTTGTACAGGCCCCACCGATCCGACCACGGCTTCTTCGTTCCGCTTGCGACGTCGAGGATCATGCGGAACAGTTCCCAACCGACCTCTTCGACCGTCGCCTCGCCGGTCGCGATGCGCCCCGCGTCGAGATCGATCAGGTCGTGCCAGCTCGCGGCCAGGTTGCTGCGCGTGGCCATCTTGATCACCGGGGCCGCGGCCAGCCCGTAGGGCGTGCCGCGCCCGGTGGTGAACACCTGCAGCGTCATGCCCGAGGCCAGCTGCAGCGTCCCGCAGATGAAGTCGCTCGCAGGCGTCGCCGCGAAGATCAGGCCCTTCGCCGTCGCGCCGGCACGCACCAGGAGATCGGAGGCGAAACCCACGGCCGGGTTGGCCGTCACGCCGGAAAACGCATCGGAGCCGCCGCACTGGACGCCCACGACGCGATCAGAGGCCGGGCAGCACTCGCGGCGGCGCGCTCGAAGACGCGGGCGATCGCCGCCGGCACGTCTTCGTGCCCGGGATTGCCGCGGTGCGCGAACGCGGCCGCGAGGTCCGACGGCCCGACACAGAGCCCGTCGACGCCGGGCACGGCCGCGATCTCGTCCACGGCGTCGACCGCCGCGCGGCTCTCGATCTGCACGATGACCGCGATGTTGTCGTTGACGCGGTCCAGGTAGTGCTCCACCGTTCCATAGCGGCTCGAGCGATGGGCCATCGCCACGCCGCGGGTGCCTTCCGGCGGATAGCGTGTCGAAGCCACCGCGCGGCGCGCTTCGTCGGCCGACTGCACGTAGGGAAAGAGGAAGTTGTAGAAGCCGATGTCGAGCAACCGCTTCACCACCACGCCGTCGTTCCAGTGCGGGCGCACCACGGGCGCCGACGGGCTGTCCTTGAGCGCCATCAATTGCGGGACGAGCGAGAGGGGGTCATTGGGCGCGTGTTCGCTGTCGAGCAGGATCCAGTCGAAGCCGGCCAGCCCCAGTACCTCGGCCGTAATCGGGCTGCCCAGCTGGCTCCAGCACCCGATGAGCCGCTTTCGCGCAACTACATCCTGACGAAACCCGTTGGGGAAGGCCGAGTATGGAGTGGCGCCTGTCATCGGCGTGATCTCCTGTTGTGGCGTGGTCCGCCGTCGAACAGAGGTTATCGGGGGGTGGTGCGGCTGCCAAAGGGAAGGCCGGCTGCCAGCGCTGTCGAACGCGTCACGGTCATCGGCTTCGCGTTCCGGTCCTGATGCCCAGCAGGCAGGCGACGAAGAAGGCCGACGGCCAGCCGTCTACTTCTTGACCAGCTCCACGCGCCGGTTCTTCGCGCGGCCGTCCTCCGAGCGGTTGTCGGCGACAGGAGCGGACTGGCCGTACCCCTTGGCCGTCAGCCTGTCGGCCTTGACGCCCCGCTCCGTGAGCGCCGTCATCACGGCCTGGGCGCGGTCCTGGGAGAGTTTCAGGTTCGCTTCAGGCGTGCCGACGTTGTCGGTATGACCGGCGACCTCGACCTGGAGATCCGCGGCCGCCTTGAGCGCCGCGGCGGCACTGTCCAGGGTTGCGGCCGAGTCGGGCTTGATCGTCGACTTGCCGGTGTCGAAGTTGACATAGAGCGTGATGAACCCGTCCTTCGAGAGCTTGTCGACAAGCTCCGTGACGCTGATCTCCTGCTTCATCGCCTCCCGTTCGGAAATCGTCAGCAGGTAGTTGCCGCCGTCTCCGTCGGCCTGCAGGAACGCCCAGACCTCCTTGGCGCTCTTGACGAACTTCATCGTGAGCCCGAAGCTGACGCATCCATTCCCCATGTCGGGCATGCGCTCTTCGTCGTAGTGGGCCTTGCACCACCCGGGGTACTGGCCCTCGATGGTGGCGCCGGCCTTCTTCGCCGCGTTCTCGAAGTTCCGCATGATCTGCAGGCCGCTTGGAGGCGTCGCACCCTCGTTCAGCTCGTACTTGATCCACTGCACCGGTCCTTCGACCTCGACTGGCTTCGTCAGGCCGTCGTTGTCGGCGGGACCGGTGGGAAACGCCCGCAGATCGAACTGCCGCGCCTGGCATCCCACGATGTGCATGTTGGGAAAGCGGGTGAACAGCGGGGAGTCCTTGCAGCCCGCTTCATCCTGCTGCGCCAGCGCGGGGCCGGCCGCGAGCAGGCACAGGGTTGCGGCTGCGACGGTGATCGCCTTCATGCATGTCCTCCAGGTCATCGTGGCGGGTTCGTGCGGCGGGCCGTGCGCGCCGCCTTCCCCTCATGGCGCTATGAGGCTAGTGATCTCGTTCCGCGGAGTCAAGCTGCCGCGTGGGCTGCCGCGTGGGCTGCCGTGGGCCTGGAAGTTGCAGTGTCGAGGCCAGAGGCCTATCCTCGACGGGAGGTCGCTCATGAAGCCGCACATCGCGGGTCGCCTGTTGTTCGTCGGCGTCTGTGTCGCGCTGGCCGCAGGCTGGGCCTGCGGCGGGTCGGGCCCCGCCTCCCCGTCACCCTCCCAGGCCACCACGGCATCCGGATCCTCGACGCCGCCACCCGCGCCGTCGCCCACGCCGGCGCCGCGGACGCTGATTCTGGTCGACCACACGACGGTTTCGTTGGGCCGGATCCCGGCCGAGTGGATCGAGCAGGCCAAGTCGCAGGTGCACATCGCCTACGGCCACACGTCTCACGGCAGCCAGCTCGTCTCGGGCATGACGGGGCTGGTGGCCTTCAGCGGGCCGGCGTACGCCTTCCGCGCCGGCGGCGGGGCCGGAGTGCTGGACCTTCGGGACACGCCGTTTTCCGGCGCGTCCGATCTCGGCGCCCCTGATCGCACGGCCTGGGCCGGCGCCACCCGCACCTACCTCCGCACGCAGACGTCGGTGAACGTGGTGCTATGGTCCTGGTGCGGCCAGGTGAGCAGCGCCACCTCGAGCGACATCGACACCTACCTGGCCAAGATGAGCGAGCTGGAGGCCGAATTCCCGAACGTGCGGTTCGTGTACATGACCGGACACCTCGACGGCACGGGCCTGTCGGGCAACCTGCACCTGCGGAACGAGCAGATCCGGCAGTACTGCCGGTCACGTGGCAAGGTGCTGTACGACTTCGCCGACATTGAGTCCTACGATCCCGACGGCCGCTACTTCGGCGACCGCCTGCCCAACGACGCGTGCGACTACGACTCGAACGGCGACGGGCGCCGCGACAGCAACTGGGCCGTCGAGTGGCAGAACAGCCACATGCGCGGGATCGACTGGTTCGACTGCCCGTCGGCGCACTCGCAGCCGCTCAACGCGAACATGAAGGCCTACGCCGCGTGGTGGCTGTTCGCGCGCCTCGCGGGGTGGGGCGGGTAGGCGAGACCACCCGGCGGCCCGCTCGCGCACGCGGACGCGGGAGCGTGAGGC
>JALOKU010000121.1 GCA_025456345.1 Vicinamibacterales bacterium
CGGAGGCCCGCGAACCGAGCCATACCCCGGCGACGCCGCCAAGCAGCGTCGTCGCGATCGCCGGCACCGTGCTCAGGAGGCCCTCCGGGTCCCACGTCTTCGACTGGACCCAGAGGTGCGGGCCGAAGATCGCGCGGTCGATGTACGCGCCGAGATTGCCGCCGGGCGTCAGGTCGCCGGCCACGCCGCCCGGCACGGGCACGAGCATCATCACGCCCCAGTAGCCGAGCGTGAGCGCCACGGCCCACAGCAACAGCGTCCGGCCGTGCGCCCATCGGCGCGAGTCGTCGTTGCCGCCCTTCGGGGCCGTCCAGCGGAAGAGAAACGCCGCCGCCAGGTAGCAGACGGCAATCCGCTGCAGCACGCCGGGGATGCGGACGACGCTGAAATCCCATCTCGGGTAGAGGGCGAGCAGCATCCCGAGGCCGAAGATGACCACGGCCCGCTTCACGATCTTCCACGGGTCGCCCATCGTGCCCCGCGAAAGCGTGATCGACACGCCGACGATGAAGAGGAAGAACGGGAAGATGAGGTCCGTGGGCGTGCAGCCGTTCCATGGCGCGTGAAGCAGCGGCGGGTAGACGTGGCCCCAGTCGCCGGGATTGTTCACGATGACCATGCCGGCCATCGTGAGGCCGCGGAACGCGTCGAGCGACAGCAGGCGCGCCGGTTTCTTCACCCTCGCCCTCCCCCGTTCGCGCCATGATGCCGCTTTCCGGCCGGCGGCGGAAGAGGCAGTTGCAATTGCCGGGGCCCGGCGCTACAACTGACCCATGGGATCGCTGGGAGACCTCCTGGCGGCGCACACGAAGGCCGGCGACCCGGCCTTGTTCGAGACCTATGACGGCACGTGGGTCCGCTGCTTCGCCTGCGGGCACCAGTGCCCCATGCACGACGGGGCGTCGGGCGTCTGCAAAGTGCGCTTCAACCGCGGCGGCACCCTGATGGTGCCGTGGGGCTACGTGGCCGGCGCCCAGTCCGATCCGATCGAGAAGAAGCCCTTCTTCCACGTCGAGCCCGGGTCGCAGGCCTTCAGCTTCGGCATGCTCGGCTGCGATCTCAAGTGCGCGTGCTGCCAGAACTGGGTCACCTCGCAGGCGCTGCGCGATCCGGCCGCCGGGACGATGATTACCGAGACCAGCCCGGAACAACTCGTCCAGGCGGCCCTCCGTTCGGGCGCGCGCGCCGTCATCAGCACCTACAACGAGCCGCTCATCACGACCGAATGGGCCGTGGCGGTCTTCAAGCGGGCGCGAGCGGCCGGGCTGCTCACCGGGTACGTGTCGAACGGCCACGCCACGCCGAAGGTGATCGAGTACCTCGCGCCGTGGATCGATCTGTACAAGATCGATCTGAAGGGATTCGACGAGGCGCAGTACCGGAGCTACGGCGGGCGCCTGGAGCCCGTGCTCGAGACCATTGGCGGCCTCCACGCGAGAGGCATCTGGATCGAAGTCGTGACGCTCGTCGTGCCCGGCCTCAACGACTCAGACGAAGAGCTCGGGGAGCTCACCGCCTTCCTGGCCGGCGTGTCGCCCGACATCCCGTGGCACGTCACGGCGTTTCATCCGGACTACCGCATGGCCGACCGCGCGGGCACGACGCCGGACATGCTGGTCCGCGCGGCCGCCATCGGCACCCGCGCCGGGCTGCGGTTCGTGTACGCCGGCAACGCCGCCGGCCGCGTCGGCAGCCTCGAGAACACCACGTGCCCCGGATGCCGCGAGACGCTGGTCGAACGGCGGGCGTATCGGATTGGCGCGTGCCGGGTCACGGCCGACGGCCGCTGCCCGTCGTGCGGGCACGAGATTCCCGGCAGATGGCGCCCGACTCCGCCGCCGTCCGGTTGAGCGCCTGCCTCCGTCGGCTACGTCGAGCCGGGCTCCGCCTTCGCCGTGATACGGCTTGCCCGTTCCTCCCACGGCTTCGGCGCGGCAGGCCTTGTCCCTTGTCCGTAGCCCCATGCCCCATGCCCCATGCCCCTATCCCCTGACTCCGCAGATCGTCATAATGAACGCTATGGCGCTCGTCGATACGCTGGGCCGGCCGCTCCGGAGCCTCCGTGTGTCGGTCACGGACCGCTGTAACCTCCGGTGCGAATACTGCATGCCGGAGGAGGAGTACGTCTGGCTCTCCCGCGACGATCTCCTGCACTTCGAGGAGATCAGCCGGCTGGTTGACGTCTTCATCCGCCTCGGCGTCGACAAGATCCGGCTGACCGGCGGCGAGCCGCTGCTGCGGCGGAACCTCTGCCAGCTCGTCGAACTGCTCGCCGGCAAGCCGCTGACGGACCTCGCGCTCACCACGAACGCCATCCTGCTCGAGGAGTTCGCCGAACCGCTGAAGCGTGCGGGGCTGCGGCGCCTGAACATCAGCCTCGACACACTGAGTCCCGAGCGGTTCGTCCGCCTCACGCGCCAGCACGATCACGCCAGGGTGATGCGCGGCATTCACGCGGCGGCCCGCGTGTTCGACGGCACGAAGCTCGACGCGGTCGTCATGCGCGGCGTCAACGACGACGAGCTCGAGCCGCTGCTGGATTTCGCGGCGTCCATCGCCGCCGAGGTGCGGTTCATCGAGTACATGGACGTGGGCGGGGCGACGCACTGGTCGAGCGACACGGTGGTCCCGCGGACGGAGATGCTCGAGCGCCTGCGCAGAAGGTTCGGCGGGATCGAGACGATCGAGGAACCGGGATCGACCGCGCCCGCCGATCGGTTCGCGCTGCCCGACGGCCGCGTCTTCGGCGTGATTGCCTCCACCACCGCGCCCTTCTGCAGCGATTGCGACCGGGCGCGGATCACCGCCGACGGGATGTTCTTCACGTGCCTCTATGCGGCCGACGGCCTCGCCCTTCGGCCTTCGCTTCGACGGGGCGACCCGGACGAGGCGATCGCCAGGCAGATTGAAACGCGCTGGCGGGATCGCGCGGACCGGGGCGCCGAGCAGCGCGCCGAGATGCGCGAGCGGTCGGTGCTCGTCCCGGTGTCGGCGCTGCGGGCCGATCCGCACCTCGAGATGCACAAGCGCGGGGGCTGACCGCCTTCAGCGCGCCTGGCGGAGCGCGGGCCGCCACCCGGGCTGAAACCGCGTCCCCGCCATCAGCCGCACGACCTCGCCGTAGTTTCTCACGCCGCTCTCAACGCGCTGGGATCGCAGGTACGTGTCGTACGTGCGCCACGCCACCACACTGACCGCGCGCACCTGGTCGCGCTCGGACCGCGCCGCCATGGCCTGGAGATCGGCGCGCACCGCCGCGGGCAGCCTCGTGAGCACCGCCCGCCGGCCATCCCGGTCGCGCGCGATCAGGGTCCGCTCGAAGATGTCGAGCCACGCGCTGTATTGCGCGGCGTCGTTGCCGTGCAGGCACACGAGCAGACCGAAGAACGAGGCGTCCGACTCGCGCGCGAAGCCGGCGAGGTGCCCCCACTCGTGCGCGATGACGGCCGGGAGTTCGAACGGCAGGAGATTCGAGGCCAGCAGCGTCTCGAGGAAGAACGGGTCGGTCATCCCGCTCACGCCCGCCCGGGTGAAATAGAAATCGAGCAGCGTCGACTTGGGCCGGCCCGCACGGACCGGACCCGGCAGCCGCAGCAGGGCCGTTCCCGTGTCGAGCGCCGGAAGCAGGCCCGCAGCGATGGTGCGTGAGTCCCCCCATCCTGCCGCACCCTGGGGAAGGCCTGGCCGGAGACGGGCGAGCTCGCCGATGGCCGTCTCGTTGAGGGCGACCACGGCGGCGCTGGTGACGCGGCCGTCATCGAAATCGAGCAGCGCGGTCACAGGCGGGCGCCGGTAGTTGGCGCCCCACGTGGCGAGAAACACCAGATAGGTCAGCGAGGCGGCGACCGCGCACTGCCCGGCGCGGCGGAGGAGCATCGCCATGCGCCGGCCGCGCGGCGCACGGAGCACCGACGCCGCTCCGGCCAGCACGGCGCCGGCGGCGGCCAGAATGAGCGCATCGATCAGGGCGAACGGCACGGCGTTGGAGATCGCCGTCAGCGTCCGCTGCGCGGCCGGGAACCAGCCGCGCCCGTAGTGCTCGTCGACCCACGCCGGCGGAACAGGCACCAGCGCCGCCGCAACCGCGGCCGCCACGATGAGCCCCCCGGCCATCCGCTTCCCCATGCCCGCCATCATACCCGGAGGGTCAGACGGGGTCAGACACCATCCCGACTTCCCCCAACGGCTCGGGGTGGGCTGGACGCGGGTCCAGCATCCCGGTTATAAACGGCCCAGGTGGCACCCAACTCCGTTCCCCTCCCGATCGACGGGCGGCGCATCGAAATCCGCGGCATCGTGCAGGGCGTCGGCTTCCGCCCGTGGGTGTACCGGCTGGCCGGCGCGCACGGCCTCGGCGGCTGGGTCCGCAACGACGCCCGCGGCGTCACCATCGAGGCGTTCGGCCCCGCCGCGTCCCTCGACGCCTTCGTTTCAGCGCTGCAGGCCTCGCCGCCACCGGCGGCACGCATCGCCGATTTCAGCTGGCGTGCGATAGCAGGCCGGCCAGAGACGGCGTTCCGCATCATCGCGTCTGAACCCTCTGCCGACCGGCGCATGTCGATCCCCGCGGATCTGGCGACCTGCCCGGACTGCGTGCGGGAGATCGGCGATCCCGCCGACCGGCGCTACAGGTACCCCTTCACCAACTGCACCAATTGCGGCCCGCGTTTCACGATCGCCCTCGACATCCCCTACGACCGCCCGAACACGACGATGGCGCCGTTCCGAATGTGCCCGGCATGCCACGCGGAGTACGAGTCGCCGTCGGACCGCCGGTTCCACGCCCAGCCCAACGCGTGCCCCGCGTGCGGCCCCCGGCTCTGGCTCGCCGGCCCGGACGGCGGCGATCTGGCGTCAGCCGACCCGATCGCGGACGCCGCTCTCGCCATCCGCCGAGGAGCGATTGTCGCCGTGAAGGGCCTGGGCGGCTTCCATCTCGCCTGCGATGCGGCCAGCGCGGCGGCCGTCGCCGAGCTGCGCGCACGCAAACGGCGCGACGAGAAGCCCTTCGCCGTCATGGCGGCGGATCTCGCCGGCGCCGGCACGATCGCCGATCTCGACGCCGACGAGCGCCAGCTGCTGCTCTCGGTCGAGCGCCCCATCGTGATCGCCCGGCGGCGCGCATCAGCGGCGCTCGCACCCAACGTGGCGCCCGGCAATCCGCTGGTCGGCGTCATGCTGCCCTATGCCCCGCTGCATCACCTGCTGCTCGCGGCCGCCGGGCGCCCGCTGGTCATGACGTCGGGCAATCTGTCGGAGGAGCCGCTCGCCTACCGGAACGACGAAGCCCTCGATCGGCTCGCCGGCATCGCCGACGTCTTTCTCCTGCACGACCGCGAGATCGACACGCGCTGCGACGACTCGGTGGCGCGCGTCATCGCCGGCGCCCCGGTCGTCATCCGCCGGTCACGCGGCCACGTGCCGCGCGGCATCGCGGCCCGAGGGTCTTTTTCAGAGCCGGTGCTGGCGTGCGGCGCCCTGCTGAAGAACACCTTCTGCCTGGGCGTCGACGGCACCGCGTACCTCGGCCCGCACATCGGCGATCTCGAGAACCTCGAAACCTTCGACGCCTACGATCACGCCATCGGGCGCATGGAGCGCTTCCTCGGCGTGCGGCCGGCCGTCATCGCGCACGACCTGCACCCGGCCTACCTGTCGACCCGCTACGCCCTCGATCGGCCCGAACCGTTGAAGGTGGCCGTCCAGCACCACCACGCCCACGTGTGCGCCGCCATGGCCGAACACGAGATGAACGGCCCCGTCATCGGGGTGGCCTACGACGGGACCGGGCTCGGCAGCGACGGCCAGGCCTGGGGCGGCGAGATCCTCGTGGCCGAGTACACGCGCTTCACGCGCGTCGCCACGTTCCGCCCCATCCGCCTCGCGGGCGGCGATCTCGCCATCCGCCAGGTCTGGCGGCAGGCGCTCGCGCTCATCGACGACGCGTTCGACGGCGACGCGCCGCTCGATCGCTTCGCGCTGTTCGGTCGGGTTCCGCCGCGGCACGTGGCGGTCGTGCGCGCCATGCTTGCCCACGGCGTGAACACGCCTGCCGCGCACGGCGTCGGCCGGTATTTCGATGCGGTCGGCGCCCTCGCCCTCGGGAAGACCGAGTCGCGGTTCGAGGGCCAGGTCGCATTGGAGTGGAACCTCGCCGCCGATCCGGACGAAGATGGGCGGTACAGGTTCGTGGTCGCCGGAGGGCCGGGCCCGCAGGAGCTGGATCTGAGGCCGGCGATCAGAATGTTGACTGGTGAGCTGCTGGCCGGCGTCTCGCCGGGCGTGGTCTCGGCGCGCTTCCACAACACGCTCGCGGCGGCGACGGTCGAACTCATCGAGATCGCCAGGCGCCGGTTCGGGGACCTGCCGGCGGTGCTGACCGGCGGCGTCTTTCAGAACGCGCTGCTCGTCGAGCGGGTCATCCGTGAGGCCGGCCCGGCCGTGCGGGTGCTGCGGCACGCGCTGGTGCCGCCCGGCGACGGCGGCCTGGCGCTCGGGCAGGCCGTCATCGCCAGCGCCGTCATCGAGGCGGGCCGGCGGGAAGCGGTGGAGGACGTATGTGCTTAGGCGTGCCGGGCAAAGTCGTGGCCATCGACGGCAACCGCGCGACGGTCGATTTCTGGGGCGTCCGCCGGCAGGTGCTGCTCGACGTGGTCGATGAGCCGGTCGCCGTCGGCGACTACGTGCTCAACCACGTCGGGTATGCGATCAGGCGCATCCCGGAGAGCGAGATCGGCGAAACGCTCGCGCTCTTCGAAGAGCTGCTCGCGCAGGACGACGCGGCCGACCTGATGGCCGGCGACGTGCGCGCGGAGATCGCCGGCACGGGGGCGGCGCCCGATGGCGAGTCCTGATCCGCGGGCCGGCTTCGCCGAACTGAAGTTCCGCGATCCCGTGCGCGCACGGGCGATGGTGGAGGCCATGGGGCGGGCGACGGCCGGCATCGGGCGCTCCCGGGTGTCGCTCATGCACGTGTGCGGCAGCCACGAGCAGGCCATCGCGAAGTACGGCCTGCGCTCTGCGTTCCCGTCCGCCCTCAGCGTCATCATGGGTCCGGGCTGCCCGGTGTGCGTCACCGACGCCCGCGAGGTGGACGAAGGCGTGGCCCTCGCCCGCCAGGGCGTGCACATCGCGACGTATGGCGACATGCTGCGCGTGCCCGGCACCGTGATGTCGCTCGCCGACGCGCAGGCAGACGGCGCCAGCATCCACGTGATCTACAGCGCCGGGCAGGCCGTCGAACTGGCCGCGCGCCTGAAGGAGCCCGTCGTCTTCTTCGCAACCGGGTTCGAGACAACCGCCGTCGCCACCGCGGCCATCGTCCTGGAGGGCCTGCCCGACAACCTGTCCATTCTCTCGGCGCACAAGTACATCCCGCCCGCGATGGACATCGTCGCCGCGACGCCAGGCCTGGCGGTGGAGGGGTTCCTTGCGGCAGGGCACGCCGCCACCATTACGGGATGGGGTGTGTTCGAGCCCTTCGTCAGCCGCCATCACCTGCCGGTGGTCGTCGCCGGTTTTGAACCGCTCGACATCCTGGCCGGGCTCGTGAAACTCCTGGAACTGGTCCGCGACGGCGCGCCGGCGGTCGTCAACATGTATCCGCGATGCGTGACCCGGGCCGGCAATCTCCGCGCGCAGGAGGCGCTGTGGAAGGTGTTCCAGCCATCCTGCGGCCGGTGGCGCGGCATCGCCGACGTGCCGGACGGCAATCTCGCACTCAGAGACCGGTTCGCGGGCCTCGATGCGAGGACGCGCTTCGCGATCGATGTCGCATCGCTCCCGAAAAGCGCCGTGTCGGTCACCGCCGGGGCCTGCATCTGCGGCAGCATCATGGCCGGCATCAAGTCGCCGACCGACTGCGCGCTGTTCGGCAGTGCATGCACGCCCGAACACCCGGTGGGCGCGTGCATGGTGAGCAGCGAGGGCACGTGCAGGATCTGGCACCAGTACGGCGGTCACCCCGACCTGGGAGGCATCGCGTGATCGATGGCCGCGGCTTCGCCGACGACCGGATTGGCCTGAAGCACGGGGCTGGCGGGAGGGCCATGCGCGCCCTGATCGAGCAGGTCTGCCTGCCCGGGCTCGGAGGCGGCGCCACTCCAGGCGGCATCGGGCTCGCCGCGATGGACGATGGCGCCGCCATTCCCGTCGGCGATCGGTGGCTCATCGTCACGACCGACTCGCACGTGGTCCACCCGATCGTCTTTCCGGGCGGCGACATCGGCCGCCTCGCGGTCTGCGGCACCGTCAACGACCTCGCCGTGATGGGCGCGACGGACGTCACGGCGCTGACTTGCGCGATCATCGTCGAGGAAGGCTTCCCGCGGGCCGGCCTGGAGCGCGTCTATGCCTCAATCCGCGCCGCCTGCGAGGAAGCGGGCGCGCCGATTGTGACCGGCGACACGAAAGTGATGGGCCGCGGCGAGATCGACGGCCTCGTCCTGAACACGGCGGGGATCGGATTCTGCGATCGGCCGGTGCCGGACTCGAGCCTCGCGCCAGGCGACGTGCTCATCGTGACCGGCACCGTCGGCGACCACGGCATGGCCATCATGGCGGCGCGGCACGCCCTGTCGCTCGACGGCGATCTGCGCTCGGACGTGGCGCCCATCAACGGCGTCGTCCGGGCGGCGCTTGGCGCGGCCGGCGGCGGGGTGGTGGCGATGAAGGACCCGACGCGCGGCGGCCTCTCGAGCGCGCTGCACGAGATGGCGCAGAAATCGAAGGTGGGCATCCTCATCGAGGAGGCTGCCGTGCCCGTGCGGCCCGAGGTCCGAGGCGCGTCCGACCTGCTGGGCATCGATCCGTTTGTGATGGCGTGTGAAGGCAAGGCGGTGATGGGGGTGCGGCCGGACGCGGCAGCGGCCGTGCTCGCCGCGATCCGTGCCCACCCGCTCGGGCGGGACGCGGCGCGCATCGGGCGCTGCCTCGACACGCACGCCGGCGCGGTCATCCTCGACACCGGCTTCGGCCGCCGCATCCTGGCGGAGCCCGACGGCGAGCCGCTGCCCAGGATTTGCTAGCCATGCACGAGTATTCGCTCATCGTGGCGCTGATGGAGCGGGTCGAGGAGGAGGCCGCCGCGCGCGGCGCGCTCGCCGTCCACCGCGTGTGTGTCCGCCTCGGCGAGCTCTCCGGCGTGGAGCCCGACCTGCTCGACAGCGCCTTCGCCATCGTCAGGACGGGCACCATCTGCGGCGGCGCGGCCCTGGAAATCGAACGCGTGGCGGCGCGCTGGGAGTGTTCCGGGTGCCGCCGCCCGCTGGAGGCCGGCGGGCGCCTGCGATGCGCCGCGTGCGGCGCGCCGGCGGCGCTCGCGGCCGGCGACGAGATTCTGCTCGGCCAGATCGAACTGGAGGTGCCGTGATGTGCGAAACCTGCGGCTGCGGTGATCCGCA
>JALOKU010000039.1 GCA_025456345.1 Vicinamibacterales bacterium
TCGGCGAAGGCGCGGCTGAAGGCCATCAATCCGAACGTCAGTGTCGAACTGCATCACGTGCGCCTGACGTCGGCGAACGCGCTCGACATTCTCGGGCGCTACGACGTCGTGCTCGACGGGGCCGACAATTTTCCGACCCGCTATCTCGTCAACGACGCGTGCGTGCTGCTCGGCAAGCCCAACGCGTTCGGCGCCATCTTCAGGTTCGAGGGGCAGGCCTCGGTGTTCGCCGCGAAGAGCGGGCCGTGCTACCGGTGCATCTATCCCGAGCCGCCTCCGCCCGGCCTCGTGCCGTCCTGCGCCGAGGCTGGCGTGTTCGGCGTCCTCCCCGGCATCATCGGCACCATCCAGGCCACGGAGACCATCAAGCTGATCCTCGGCGTGGGCGAGACGCTCGTGGGCAGGCTGCTCGTCTACGACGCCATGCGGATGACCTTCCACGAACTGAAGGTGCCGAAAGACCCCGACTGCCCGGTGTGCGGGAAGCACCCCACCGTGCGGGAACTCATCGACTACGAGGCATTCTGCGGACTGAAGCAGGCGGAAGAGCCCCCGAGCGAGCCCGACTCGACCAATGACAACAGCGCCGTGAACCCGGTCATCACCGTCGACGAGCTGAAGGCGCGATGGGACCGCGGCGACCGCCCGTTCCTGCTGGACGTCCGGGAGGTTGTCGAGCACCAACTCGTCAAGCTGGAAGGCGACGTGCTCATTCCGCTGGGCGAACTGGTGTCACGTCAGCAGGAACTGGACCCGGACCGCGAGATCGTCGTCTACTGCCACCACGGCAACCGGAGCGGCAGGGCCACCGCGTACCTGCGCCACAACGGCTTCCCGTACGCCCGCAACCTGCGCGGCGGCATCGAGGAATGGGCGGTCAAGATTGACCCGTCGTTGCCGAGGTACTGATTCGGCTCGAAGCACGACTGGAGCCGAATCCGCCCTCGGCAACGACGGGGGAACAGAAGCAAGAAGCCAGAAGGGCCAACTGACGATTGTCAGAAGCCAGAAGGCAGAGGCCAGAAGACGGGATGACGGCGGATCAGGCCTTTCTGCTTGCTTCTTGACTCTGGCATCTTGCTTCTCCCTAGCCCCTAGCGAAGCCCCATATCCGACTTGACTGGTCCTCTATTCGGATCTAATCTAGGACTTGTGAGGTCGTATATGAGCGGCTCGATATGTTGAGGCTGTCGAAAAAGGCGGACTACGCGCTCATGGCGATGGCCCATCTGGCCCTCAAGCCGGGGTCCGCCAGTGCGCGGGAAATCGCGGAAAAATACGAGATTCCGACGGAGTTGATGGCCAAGGTGCTGCAGCGGCTGGCTCGCCACGGCCTCCTGACCTCTCAACAGGGCGCCCGCGGCGGCTACACGCTGGCGCGGACGGCCACCGGCATCTCGGTGGCGGACGTCATCCAGGCGATAGACGGCCCGGTGTCGGTCACCGCCTGCTCGACGCACGGCGACCGCTGCGGCCAGTTCGCCAAGTGCAACGTCCGCGATCCGCTCTGGCGCATCTCCGACATCATCGTGTCGGCGCTCTCGAAGACGATGGTTTCCGAGTTGGCCAACGACGTGCCCGCGGCAGTCGAGAGGGCCCCGATCCAGATCGCCGCCGCTCCCGTTCGCGCGTAGGTGAGGAGTTCATGCTGAAGTTCCCGATCTACTTCGATAATCACGCGACGAGCCCGATGGACCCGCGTGTCCTCGAGGCCATGCTGCCGTACTTCACCGAGCGCTTCGGCAACGCCGCCAGCCGCAACCACAAGTATGGCTGGGAGGCGGAGGAAGCCGTCGAGATCGCGCGCAAGCAAATCGCCGATCTGATTGGCGCGAGCCCGAAGGAAATCGTCTTTACGAGCGGCGCCACCGAGTCGGACAACCTCGCCATCAAGGGCGCGGCCTACATGTATCGCGAGAAGGGCGATCACCTCATCACGGCGGTCACCGAGCACAAGGCGGTCATCGACACCTGCAAGCGCCTCGAGAAGGAAGGCTTCAAGGTGACGTACCTGCCGGTGCGGAAAGACGGCCTGATCGATCTCGACCAGCTCCGCGGCGCCATCACCGGCAAGACGACGCTCGTGTCGATCATGGCGGCGAACAACGAGATTGGCGTGCTCCAGCCGATTGGCGAGATCGGCGCGATCGCCAAGGAAAAGGGCATTCTCTTCCACACGGACGCCGTCCAGGCGGTCGGCAAAGTGCCGTTCGACGTGAACGCCTCCAACGTGCACATGGCGTCGCTGACGGCGCACAAGATCTACGGTCCGAAGGGCGTGGGCGCGCTGTACGTCCGCCGGCGCAATCCGCGCGTGCTGCTCACGCCCGGCATCGACGGCGGCGGCCACGAACGCGGGATGCGCTCCGGCACCCTCAACGTCCCGGGCATCGTCGGCTTTGGCAAGGCCGCCGAGATTTGCCGCCTCGAGATGGCGAGCGAGGGCGCGCGAATCGGGGCGATGCGCGACCGGCTGAACCGGAAACTGCACGAGGGTCTCGACGAGCTCTACATCAACGGCTCGACGGAGCACCGCCTGCCGGGCAACCTGAACATCAGCTTCGCCTACGTCGAGGGCGAGTCGCTGCTGATGGGGATCAACGACGTGGCGGTGTCGTCGGGTTCGGCCTGCACCTCGGCGAGCCTGGAGCCGTCTTACGTGCTGAAGGCCCTCGGCGCCGGCGACGAGCTGGCCCACTCCTCGATACGCTTCGGCCTGGGCCGGTTCAACACCGACGAGGAAGTGGACTACGTGGTGGCGAAGCTCGTGAGCGTGGTGAGCAAGCTGCGCGAGATGTCGCCGCTCTACGAGATGGTGAAGGACGGCGTGGACCTGACGAAGGTGGAGTGGTCGGCGCACTGAGCAGGGGCTAGGGACTGGGCGCTAGGCGCTAGCCAGTCAGCCTGGGACGCGACAGGGACCCAACGATCAGACGGCGAGAGCCGGCGGAGATACAGCGATGGCGTATTCAGACAAAGTCGTGGATCACTTCAACAACCCGCGCAACGTGGGATCGCTGCCGAAGCAGGACCCCACGGTCGGGACGGGCCTGGTGGGCGCGCCCGAGTGCGGCGACGTGATGAAGCTGCAGGTCCGGGTGAACCCCGACACCGGCGTCATCGACGAGGCGAAGTTCAAGACGTTCGGGTGCGGCTCGGCGATTGCCAGTTCGAGCCTCGCCACGGAGTGGCTGAAAGGCAAGACCGTCGACCAGGCCCTCGCCATCAAGAACACGGACATTGTCGCCGAGCTGGCGTTGCCGCCGGTCAAGATCCATTGTTCGGTGCTGGCGGAGGACGCGATCAAGGCGGCCATCGCCGACTACAAGCAGAAGCAAGAGGCAGGGCAGGCATCATGATCGCGGTCACGGAGAAAGCGTCGGCCCACATCCAGAAGCTGATGGCCAAACAGGGGCTCGCCGAGGGCGGCCTCCGCGTGGGCATCAAGGGCGGCGGGTGCTCGGGGCTGAGCTACACGTTCAGCTGGGAGAAGGAGGCGCGGACCGGCGACGAAGTGTTCGAGAGCCCCGGCGGCGCGAAGATTTTCGTCGACAAGAAGAGCCTCCTCTACCTGAACGGGACAACGCTCGAGTACGACTCGGCGTTGATGGGCAAGGGGCTGCACTTCATCAACCCCAACGCCACGGCCTCGTGCGGCTGCGGCAGCTCGTTCACGGTGTAGCGCGTTCCTGCCGGCGCGTGAGCGCCGGCTCGGTGGCGTGCCCGGACCGTGTCACCACGGCCCCCAAAACGGTCCGGGCGCACTGACGCCCCGCCGGGTATCCGGCGGGGCGTCCTCTCGAACCTCGATATGCAACCCGACACCTCCGCGATTCCGATCGACCCGTGCAAGCACTGCGGCACCGGCGCCCCGGTGGACGTGCACTTCTGCCCGCGCTGCGACCGGATCCTGACGCTCGGCCGGCACGGGGATTACTTCACGTTCTTCGGCCTGCGCCGGCGGCTGCGCCTCGATCTGAACGACCTGGAGCAGCGGTTCCGGGCGCTCAGCCGCCTGTTCCACCCGGACTACTTCCACAACTCCTCGTCCACCGAGCGGCTGGCGAGCCTGGAGCGGTCGTCGTATCTCAACGACGCGTTCCGGACGCTGCGCGACCCGATGGCGCGGCTGGAGTACCTCCTCAAGCTCGAGGGCTTCACGCCGAAGGAGTCGCACGACGCGACGACGAAGGTGCCGCAGGGCCTGCTCGAAGAAGTATTCGAGCTGAACGAGGAGCTGGAGGCCATCCAGGACATGCGGGCGGAGGGGGCGTCGGCGGCGGCGATCGCGCTGCGCCTCAGTGCAGCCCGGCGGCCGATCGAAGCGAACCTGGCCCGGCACGAGGAGCAGCTTCACGCGCGCATGTCCGAGCACGACGCGCGCCTCGAGGCAGGCGATCCGGAGGGCCAGCGTGAGGCGTTGGCGGAATTGCGGACGCTGCTCCTCGAGCGCACCTATCTCATGAACCTGCTGGCGACAGTCCGCCGCGAGGTGAGCGCGGGTGAGGCGGCCGCGTCATGAGCAAGGTCGTCGGCATCGACCTGGGGACGACCAACAGCCTGGTGGCGTTCGTCGCCGGCGGCCAGCCGGCCGTCATCGCCGACGAGTCGGGCGACGCGCTGCTGCCGTCGATCGTGTCGGTAGACGAGGCCAACACCGTGTATGTCGGCCGCGAGGCGCAGCGGCGCCTGCTGACGGACGCGGCCCGCACCGTGTACTCGGTGAAGCGGTTCATGGGCCGCGGCATCGAGGACGTGAAGGACGAGGAGCGCTGGTTCCCCTTCAAGGTGAGCGGCGAGGCGGGCGGCGTCGTCCACCTCCACCTGGGTGAGCGCGAGTTCACGCCTCCCGAGATTTCGGGGTTCATTCTGCGCGAGCTGAAGCGCCGCGCCGAGGCGTTCTTCGCGCGCGAGGGCGACTTCGACCCGGAGGTGGCGGCGGCGGTCATCACGGTGCCGGCGTACTTCAACGACGCCCAGCGCACGGCCACGCGCGATGCCGGGCGCCTGGCGGGCCTCGAGGTGCTGCGCATCATCAACGAGCCGACGGCGGCGTGCCTGGCCTACGGCCTGGACAAGCGCCGCGAGGGCATCGTCGCGGTCTACGACCTCGGCGGGGGCACGTTCGACATCTCGATCCTCAAGGTCCAGGAGGGCGTGTTCCAGGTGCTCGCCACCAACGGCGACACGCACCTCGGCGGCGACGACATCGATCGCCTGCTCGTGCAGATCGTGGCTGGCGACCTTGGCCTCGATCCGGCGACCCAGGCGGATGCCGTCCAGGCCGTGCGCAAGGCCGTGATCCAGGCGAAGTGGGACCTCTCGGAGTTCGACGAAACGCACATCGAAGTCGCCGGCGTGCCGGGGCGCGCCGAATCGTACAGACGCCACATCACGCGCGCCGAGTTCGAGTCGCTCGTCGCGCCCATCGTGGCGCGGACGCTGGAGCCCTGCAGGCGCGCCCTCGAGGACGCGGGGCTCAGCGCCTCGCAGGTCGACGAGGCGGTGCTCGTCGGCGGGTCGACGCGCATCCCGATGGTGCGGCGCGAAGTGGAGCGCCTGTTCGGCCGCAGGCCCCACACGGATCTCAATCCCGACGAAGTGGTGGCCATCGGCGCGGCCGTGCAGGCCGACATCCTGGTGAGCGGCCGGCGCGAGATGCTCCTCCTCGACGTGACGCCGCTCTCGCTCGGCATCGAGACCATGGGCGGGATCGTGTCGAAGATCATCCTGCGCAACTCGACGATCCCCGCGAGCGGCAGCGAGATGTTCACGACGTTCGTCGACAGCCAGACGGCGGTGGACATTCACATCCTCCAGGGCGAGCGCGAGATGGCCTCCGACAACCGGTCGCTCGGCCGCTTCAAGCTGCGGGGCATCCCGCCGATGCCCGCGGGCCTGCCGCGCATCCAGGTGCGGTTCCAGATCGACGCAAACGGCATCCTGAGCGTCTCGGCCCACGAACTGCGGACCGGCATCGCCCAGACCATCGAAGTGAAACCGTCCTACGGCCTCACCGACGAGGAGGTCGAGCGCATGCTCATCGAGTCGTTCGAGCACGCGCAGGAGGACGTCGACGCGCGGATGCTCATCGAGGTCCGCAACGAGGCCGAGACGATCATCGGCGCCACCGAGAAGACGCTGCGCCGGCCAGACTTCGTGGAGATCGCCGCATCGCAGCTCACGCCGAGCGAGACGGCGCTCATCCACGCGGCGCTGGCCGATCTGAAGCAGTCGATGGGCGCACCCGACCGGAACGTGATCCAGGTGAAGACGGCGGCGCTCAACCAGGCCACGCAGCACCTGGCGGAAGTAATGATGAACTGGTCGGTCCAGGCCGCGCTCGCGGGCCGGACCGCCGACGAGGTCGCCGCGAAGGGAAGATAGATGCCGAAAGTGACGTTTGTCGTCGATGGCGAAGCGCGGATCCTGGAGGTCGACCTGGCCTCCCTGCCGTACTCGCACCACGGGCTGAGGGGCTCGCTCCTCGACATCGCCAAGGCCCTCGACATTCCCCTCGAGCACGCGTGCGGCGGGAGCTGCGCGTGCACCACCTGCCACGTGATCGTGCGCGAGGGCGCGCAGAACCTGAGCGACATGCAGGATGACGAGGCGGACCGCCTCGATACCGCCTGGGACGTCACGCCGCATTCGCGCCTCGGGTGCCAGGCGGTGGTGCGCGGCGACGTGGTGTGCGAGATCCCGATGTACACGCGCAACTACGTCCAGGAGGGCGGCGCGATCCAGCTCGGGAAGAGCACCCGGCCGCAGCCAGCGGCCGCGGCCGGAGGGGAGGTGCGGTGATGAAGTGGACCGACTCGGAAGACCTCGGCATTGCCCTCGACGAGAAGTTCCCGGACGTCGATCCGCTGACGCTCAGGTTCACGGACCTCCGCCAGCGCGTGCTGGAGCTCGATGGCTTCTCGGACGAGCCTCATGCCTCGAACGAGCCGAAACTCGAGGCCATCCAGATGGCGTGGTACGAGGAGCGGAAGGGGAGGCTGGGGGAATAGGGGCTGGGGGCTGGGCGCTAGTCCGTCCAACTGGACGTACAATGCGTCAGAATCCGTATGCGGCGCATGCTGGTGGCTTTGCTCGCGTGTCTGGTCGGCCTCCAGCCGGCCGCGGTGGGGGCGCGACAGGGCTCCGCACCTGGAACCGCCTCCACCCAGGCCCAGCCCGCGCCTGCTCACGCCGTCCCGTCCGTCGAATCGCTCGGCATGTCGTTCGACCGCATCAAGCGTGAGTTGCGCATCCAGCCGCCGTCGACGGTGAAGTCTCCGCTCAAGCTGGAGTACTACGTCGAGGTCCAGGGGCTGATGCCCGCGCTGCCGCTCTTCAGGCCGGGCGAACTCACGACCGGTCCCGTCCCCCTTGGCGCGCCCACGCACCGGGACATGATGGACCACGTCACCCCGCAGGCCTTCAAGTCGCCGACCATCCCCGTGAGCGGGATCGCGATTATGGGCATCCAGATGCTCCTCCGGTGGGAGGTCGCCCGGGCCCGGGAAGAGCGGCTGGCCGCGAAACGCCAGGCGGAGATCGACGAGGAGCGCGAACGCCAGCGCCGCGTGAAGGAATCCATCGTCGTCAGCCCGCCGAAGTAGCCCGACTTCGCCTCGGTCCAGCCGGGTGCGTTCTTCCCTCGGCTTCGTCGAGGCAGGCGCGCCTGCCCGTGACCCTGTCCCCCATGCCCCACGCCCCGTGTCCCGTGTCCCATGCCCCGTGTCCCTCCGTAGTACACTGAAATGATGCGCATCACCGTCGCCCACAGCCCCGATTCCGACGATGCCTTCATGTTCTATGGCCTGGCGAGCGGCGCCGTGGACACGGGCGATCTGGAGGTCGGGCATCTGCTGTCGGACATCGAGACGCTGAACCGGGCGGCCTTCGAAGGCAAGTACGAGGTCACCGCCATCTCGTTCCATGCCTACGCCTATCTTTACGATCGCTATATCCTGCTGCCGCATGGCGCCAGCATGGGCGAGAACTACGGCCCGATTGTCGTGGTGCGCGAGGACGGCCCGTCGTCGCTCGACGGCGCGCGTGTGGCCGTGCCCGGGCTGCTCACCTCCGCCTACCTGGCCCTGAAGCTCTACGGCCCGGCGCTGGAAACGGTTGTGATGCCATTCGACGAAATCCAGGACGCGGTGAAGCGCGGCGACGTGGCGGCGGGCCTGCTGATCCACGAAGGGCAGCTCACCTACCAGGACGAGGGGCTGCGCAAGATCGTGGACCTGGGCGAGTGGTGGGCGGCGCGCACCGGCGGGCTCCCGCTGCCCCTCGGCGGCAACGTGATCCGCCGCGACCTGGGGCCCGCGCTGATCGCCCGCGTCAGCCGGATGCTGCACGCGAGCATCAAGCACGCCCTCGACAACCGCGAGCAGGCACTCGCCTACGCAATGCAGTTCGGCCGCGGGCTCGACCCGGCCAAGGTCGATCGCTTCGTCGGGATGTACGTGAACAACCTCACGCTGGGCTACACCGACCAGAGCCGTCGCGCAGTGCGGCTGTTCCTCGACCAGGCCCACGAGAAGGGCATCATCCCGTCGCGCGTCCCCGTCGAATTCGCCTAACGAAGCGCGCGGGCGAAGGCGCGGGCGGTCAGGACCACGCGCGGGCCGGGGACGACCAGTTCGCCTCCATAGAGCAGGCGGACGCGGCCGTTCCGGACGGCGGGCACACCCGGCAGCAGCGCCCACACGTCGCGCTCCCGCGCTTCCGTCTCCCGAGACGCGCTGTCCGAATAGTGCAGCTCGAGGATCACGTCCGGCTGCTTGGCCAGGATCGTCTCGGTTGCCACCATCATCGATTCCCGCTTCACGTCTCCGAAGACGTTGTCACCGCCTGCGAGGTCGAGCAGGTCGTGCAGGAAGCCGAAGCCGCCGCTGACGCTGAGGGCGCGGAGCGACTGCGGCTCGCGGCCGATCACCAGAAGCGTCCGGGGCCGCGGCCGGCCCGCAACCGAGGCGCGGACCTCCGCCAGGCCGCGTTCAAGCGCCGCGGCCGCCCGCTCGGCCTCTGCCGGCACGCCGATGCGCGTGCCAAGGCCGCGCATCCCCGACGCGATGTCGGCGAGCGACCCGTGGCGATAAGAGTAGACGGGGATGCCCGCGCGTCTCAGTTGCGCGAGCAGATCGGTCTGGCTTGCGTAGGCGATCACCAGGTCGGGCCGCAGCGACAGGATGCGCTCGACATCCGGATCGACGAGCGCGCCGACGCGCGGAAGGGGCTCGACCTCCGGAGGAAACCGGTCGTAGCTGCTCACCGCCGCCACGCGCGGCCCCGCACCCATCGCGAACAGCATCTCGGTCGCCGACGGCACCAGCGACACGATGCGCGTCGGCTGCTGCTGAGCGCCGGTGCCGGGCGCGAGGGCGTGCCCCGCGACAGTCATTGCGGCTATCAGCGTCACAATCCTAGCGCCGAGCGCCCAGTACCCAGCCCCCAGCCCCCAGCAACTGGCCTCATGCCCCATGCTCCATGCCCCAGTCCCTATCGCTGTCTCACCAGCAGCCACAGAAAGAACGGCCCGCCGACAAGCGCGGTGATGATTCCGACCGGCAGCTCGACCGGCGCCATGGCCGTGCGCGCGACCACGTCGGCGGCCACGAGAAACGCGGCGCCGAAAAGCGCCGACGCCGGCAGCACCACGCGATGGTCGGCGCCCACGATGAGGCGCACGAGGTGGGGCACGATGATGCCGATGAAGCCGATGGGGCCGCCAAGCGACACCGCCGCGCCGGTGGCCATCGACGCGCTGAAGAACGCCACGCGCTGCACCCGCAGCACGTCCACGCCCCGCGACGCCGCGGCGTCGGTGTCGAGGCTCAGGAGGTTCAGCGGCCTCGGCAGCCAGGCGAAGGCCACGAACGCGACGGCGCACAGGGGCAGGGCGGCCAGCAGCGGTCCGTAGCCGGCAATGTCGAGATCGCCCATCAGCCACCTCATCGTCCTCAGCGCCTCGGCCGAGTCGGCAAGGTACTGGACGAAGAGGATGAGCGCCGAGAAGAACGCATTCAGCGTCACGCCGGCGAGCAGCAGGATATTGGTCGAGAAGCCCCGGTGCCGCGCGCGGGCCATCGCGTAGACGATGGCGACGGCGCCGAGGGAGCCAATGAAGCTCGCCGCGGTCACGGCCGACACGCCCCAGAGCGAGAGGTGCAGGCGCAGCGTGATCGCGAGCATCGCGCCGAGCGCGGCGCCGGCCGACACGCCGAGCGTGAACGGCGTGGCGAGCGGGTTGCGCAGCAGGGCCTGGAAGACCACGCCCGCGGCCGCGAGGGTGGCGCCGACGGCCGCGCCGGCGAGCGCGCGCGGAAGCCTCGCGATGAAGAAGATCTGCGCGTCCACGTTGTCGGCGAACGGGATCGACCCGTCGAAGACGCGCCGCAGGCTGATCGGCGTTGTCCCGATGAGCGGCGCCGCCAGCACCGACACGAACGCGAGGCTGCCGAAGGCCAGAATCGCCGCGGTGAGGCGCCGCCGCACGTCAGTCACGCCGCACCCTCCTGAGCGGCACCACGGTGAGGTGGCCCGCGGCATGGTGGGGATAGACGTCCGCAACCACCCCGTACAGCGCCTGGATCGACATGCTGGTCAGCGTGTCGCCGGTCGGCCCGGCGGCGACCACGCGGCCCTCGGAGAGCATCACGATAGAACGGCAGAGGCTGGCGGCGAAATTCAAGTCGTGCGTGGCGACGACAATCGTCAGTTCGCGCTCGCGATTGAGGCGTGCGAGCAGCGCGGCGACGTCGAACTGGTAGCCGAGATCGAGCGACGCCGTCGGCTCGTCGAGCAGCAGGATCTCCGCCTGCTGGGCGAGCGCGCTCGCAATGACGACGCGCTGCTTCTCGCCGCCCGAGAGCGTGGCGAAACTGCGGCGCTCCAGGGCAAGCGTGCCGGTGGCCGCGAGGGCTTCTCGGGCGATGGCCACGTCGCGCGGGCCCTCGAGCTCGAAGGTGCCGAGGTGGGGATATCGCCCCATCAAGGCGATCTCGAGCACGGAGTAGTCGAACGCGAGGTGGGTCTCCTGCGGCACGACGGCAATCGAACGCGCGAGCGCCGGCCGGGCCAGTGATGCCAGGTCCCTGCCGTTGAGCGTCACGGTTCCGGATTCCGGCCTGAGCATGCCGGCAAGCAGTCGGAGCAGCGTGGTCTTGCCCGAGCCGTTGGGGCCGAGAATGCCCACCACGTGGCCGCGTTCGACGCGCAGGGTGACGCCCTGGACGCCAGGCTGCGCGAACCGGCCGGCATCCGGCAGCAGGGGCGGCGCCGCGCCGCCGCCCCGGTCGTGCAGGTACGTGACGCTATCGGCCCGAAGCAAGGCGCACTCCCGCGGTGAAAGACCTGCGCGGAGCGGGGTAGCCGAAGACGGCTTCGTACTGGCGGTCGAAGAGATTGTCGGCCCGCAGGAGCACGTCGGCGAAGCGGCCGGCATGTATCGCGACTCCGGCGTCGGCGACGCCGAATCCGGGAGCATGGAACATCCCGCCCGCCGCGCCCCAGTTCGGCTCGACGTCGAGCACGGCGGATCGGCCTCCGGTGCGGATGTACGCCGTCGCGAACCGGTGCCGCCACAGCAGATCGACGTTCACCTGGTGCCGCGGCCGCCGCAGGAGCGGGTCGCCGACCGAGAAGGGCGCCGGAGCAACGCCCGGTGCGTTGTCGATGGCGAGCACCGCGGTGTCGGCGAACGTGTAGCTCGCGCGCGCCTCGAGGCCCCGGCGGGTCCGGAGGGCGAACGACGCCTCCACGCCCTGTGCCTGCGCGTTCGCGATGTTGTCGGTGCGGTACCGGCTGTAGTCCTGCATCGACCGCCCGACGGCCACGATCAGATCGTCGTAACGGTTGAGGAACCACGTGGCGTCGACAATCACGAGGCCGCCCGCGAGGGACTGCTGGAACCCGGCGTCCACGCTCTTGCTGCGCTCCGGCTTCAACCCGGGGTTGTCGGTGAACGCAATCTCGAACGCGTCGGGCGCGCGGATGCCGGTGCCCGCGCTGGCATGCAGGCGGCTCCAGTTGCCGCCGCTCGCGTCGGAGGTCCGCAGGTAGTAGCTGATGGCCGCGCGCGGGTTCGGCGAGACCACGCGATCCTCGGGCAGTGGCAGCCGCGGCGAGAAGCCGAGCGGATCGCCTTCGATCGCGCCGCGCAGGATGTCGTCGACGCGGAGGCCGGCCGTGGCAAAGAGGCGCGAGGCGGAGCGCCAGCGGACCTCCGCGAAGTAGCCGGCCACCCGCCGCTCGACGGGCACCTGCTGCGCCGTGGCGCCGGTGATGTACGAACTGCCGGCGCGCTCGATTTCGACGGCGGCCCCGGCGGTCAGGCCGAGGGCGGGCGTCAGCGCGCGATCGACCTGGCCGCGGGCCTGGAACCGCCGCGTCCTGGCGTCCGATTCGCCCCACGGGCTCACGAAGCGCGAGCGCTGGTCGAGGTAACTCGACTGAAGCCGCAGCGCCGTCCTGGGGTTCCACTCGTGGGTGACGTCCACCGCGCCCATGCCGGCGTCGTTCGTGCCTCTCGACACGGTGTCGATGCCGGGATAGGCCCCGATGGGATCGGATCCGAACGGTCCGGGATTGCCGCGCTCGTTGGTGCCGAAGCGCCCGGTGGCCCGCAGCGTCGATCGCGGGCTCGCGCGCCACGCCGCGGCGAGCGACACCGTGGAGGCCTCATAGTCGTCGTTCGTCACCAGGCCCAGTGCCGGGTCCGGCGCGTTGGCCGTCCAGCCGTCGCTCGAGGCGCGTTCGACGGCCGCGCCCCAGTCAACCGTGCCCCGCGATCCCGACGAGCCCACCGCCATACGATTCGTGCCGTAGGATCCGGCTTCCAGGAAGCCGTACGCCGAGGGGCGCCCGCCGACCCTGGACCGCATCTGGACGACGCCGCCAATGGCGTCGGATCCGAAGACGGCGCTCTGCGGCCCGCGCACCACTTCGATCTGGTTCAGCCCGAAGGTGGTGAGATGGCCGAAGTCGAACCCGCCGCCGAAGCTGTTCAGCTTGACGCCGTCGATCATCACGAGCGTGTAGTCGGACTCGCCGCCGCGCGGGAACACCGACGTCACGCTGCCGAGGCCGCCGGAGGGCGCCGCCGACATGCCGGGCGCCAGCCGCAGCGCATCCGCCAGCATCGTGAACTGGCGGTCCTCGACATCGCGGCGCGACAGCGCCGTCACGCTCGAGGTCGCTTCCGACTGCGCCACTTCGACGAATGCGGCCGACACGACGACGGCGTCTGTGAGGGCGGCGAGCGAGAGACGGATGTCGGCGTTGAGCGCCTCGGCCGCCTTCACGGCGACACGCATGGGATCCGCGCGGAAGCCTTCAGCCGCCGCGGCCAGGTCGTACGACCCGGGCGGCACCGTGCCGAACGAGAACGAGCCGTCGGCGCGGCTCGGCGCCTGGCGGACCAGGCCGGATCCGGATCGCAGGCTGACCACGGCGCCCGCTACGGGCTGGTTCGCCGGATCGAGGACCCGGCCCTGAATGGACGCGGCCTGCGCGAACGCGGCTCGCGCCGGGGCGATGAACAGAAGTACGAGCGTGACGAGGGAGAGAACGCGTGACCGGCGCATCGAACCTCCAATCGGTGTGTCCTCGCACCGACGGAATTGCCCGGTCCGCTCAGATCGCGGCCCGGTAGAGGGGTAGTACGGATAGTCGAATCGACAGGTGTCCTGACTCGCGGATCGTCACGCGCGCGTCTCGTCTTCCAGCGCCTTCCGGCACCGTGACGGACAACCGCACAGCGGTTGTCGCGACTGCGCACGCTCCCCGCATACAGTGGCGGGACCGTGTGGGCTTTTCACCCAGCTTCCCTGGCCGACCGACCGGAGCGTCTGTTGCCAAGCCGGAGTATAGCATGTCACGATCGCAGGAGATGTTGGGCGAGGCTCGTATTGCGCGCGCGGGGCTGCTGGACATCCGGCAGAAGCTGGACGCCGGCGAGAGGCTGACGCTCCAGGATGGCGTGCGCCTGTTCGGGTGCCCCGACACGCTCGCCCTCGGCTGGCTGGCCAATCGCGAGCGCGAGAAGCGCCACGGCGCGCAGACGTTCTACAACCACAACATCCGGCTCGAAGCCACCAATGTCTGCGTGGCCAACTGCCTGTTCTGCTCGTTCGCGCGTCTGATGCCGGGCGACAAGGACGCCTACACGCTGTCGCTCGAGCAGGCCCTGCACAAACTGCGCGTCCGCGCCCACGAGCCGATCACCGAAGTCCACGTCGTCAACGGCCTTCACCCGGACCTGCCGTTCGACTACTACACGTCGTTGCTGCGCGGGTTGAAGGCGATCAAGCCCTCCATCCACCTGAAGTGCTTCACGGCGGTGGAGATCGCGTTCTTCGCCGATCTCTACACGATGACCGACGAGCAGGTGCTGCGCGAGTTGATGGCGGCGGGCCTGGATTCACTGCCGGGCGGCGGCGCCGAGGTGTTCTCGGCCCGCGTGCGGCGGAAGATCTGCGCGGACAAGTGCGGCGCCGATCGCTGGCTGGCCATCCACCGCACGGCCCACGGCCTCGGCATGCGCTCGAACGTGACCATGCTCTATGGCCACATCGAGACCTCCGAGGAGCGCATCGACCACATGCTGCGCGTGCGGGCGCTGCAGGACGAGACGGGCGGCTTCCAGGCGTTCATCCCGCTCGCGTTCCACCCGGACAACAACCAGATGCACAAGCTGCCCGCGCCCCCGGCGTCGGAGACGCTGCGCGTGCACGCCGTGGCCCGGCTGATGCTCGACAACGTGGCGCACGTGAAGGCGTTCTGGATTGCCACGGGCATCGAGGTGGCGCAGACGTCGCTCTGGTTCGGCGTGGACGACCTGGACGGCACCGTGCAGGAAGAGAAGATCTACCACATGGCCGGCGCGCGCACGCCCGAGATGATGACCACCCGCGAGATTCAGGCCGTCATCCGGGCCGCGGGGCGGTCGCCCGTCGAGCGCGACACGCTCTACAACGTCATCAGTTAGCCCTCCACCTTCCGCGTCGTCCTGTTCCACTTCACGGGCTTGCCCGACTTGCAGGAGAGGTTGCACATGTGGCCGACCAGCGCCGCGTGGTGGCCGAAGCGCACGTCCTCGATGTTCTTGCCGCCGGTGCGGATCGCGTCGATCCAGTTCCGCATGTGCGCGCGCGTGGAGTCCTCGTCGTTCGGCGACGAGTATTCCACCGGCGCCGCCGCCTCGGCGCCGTCGAGCGGCGTGAGCTTCTCGTTCAGGTTCATCAACTCCTTGAACGTCGCCGTTGTCGCCTTCGGCCACGAGTGCGTGGAGTATCCGAAGCTGTCCGATTCTGGCTCGTTGAAGTACTTGAACGAGTCGCCGTTGTATTCGAGCGTGCCGGCGTTGCCGTAGAAGGTGAGGAGCGGCCCGGGGTGGCCGTTGCTCGAGGTGCTGGTCAGTCGCAGCACGAAGCCGTCCGGGTACTTCACCAGCGCCGTCATCTGGTCCGGCACCTCGCGGTAGTTCTTCCAGCGGTAGATGTCGCCGAAGGCAAAGACGCTGTCCGGTTCCTGCACGCCCATCAACTGGTGCGTGGCCGTGATGAGGTGCACGAACAGATCCGTCGGCAGGCCGCCTGAGTAGTCCCAGTAGAGGCGCCATTGAAAGAAGCGGCGGAGGTCGAAGTCGCGAGGCGTCGCGGAGCCGAGGAAGCGCTTGAAATCGACGGTGGACGGCGACGCGTCGGGCGGAATGGGGTAGTACCAGGCGCCGGTGGCGCTGTTGCGGTGAATCTTGCCTTCGACGAGCGTGATCTGGCCCAGGCGACCGCTCCTGATGAACTCGGCCGCCTTCTTCGCGCCGCCCATGCTCATGTACTGGCTGCCGGCCTGCACCACCTTGCCGCTCTTCTCGGCGGCGGCGATGAACGCCTCGCCCTCCTCCCAGGCGTGCGTCATCGGCTTCTCGACGTAGACGTGCTTGCCGGCCGCCAGTGCCTCCTGCGTCATCTTCAGGTGCCAGTGATCGGGCGCGGCAATCACCACCGCGTCGATGTCGGGGCGCGAGATGATCTCGGCGTAGTCGCCGGTGACAGCCGGTGCGGGCGAGATGAGCTCCTTGGCGCGATCGAGATGGCCCTTGTAGCAATCCGCGGCGGCGACCACCTGCGCGCCCGCGATGCCCGAGGCGGCCTCCATCAGGAGTGTGCCGCGGATGCCGACGCCGATGAACCCGAGCCTGACGGGCTTGAGCGACAGGCCGGCGGCGTTGTTGATCTGCGCGCCGGCCTTCGCCGGCGCGCCGACTGCGGTGGCCGCGGCGGCGAGCAGCGTGGACTTCTGGAGAAACTCCCTGCGGTTCATTGAGGCATCAGCCGCCATCGTCTTCCTCCATGCGGCGGAACGCGCCGCCTGTGGGCGCATGCTACGCGCCGCAGGAAACGGGTGTCAACGCACGCGCCTGTTCCACCCATCGGAAATGTCACCAAACAGGCCTGTTCTGCGTCCCATGGAACGGAGACAATACCAGTCCGATTTCAGTGAAACGCTGGTAAAATAGAGGGATTCCAACCCCGTCACACTGGTCGCTGTAAGGAGGACCTTGAGAATGGCGCATGAACTCCCCGCCCTGCCGTACGCGCACGACGCGCTCGAACCGTTCATCGACACGATGACGATGCAGATTCACCATGGAAAGCATCACGCGACGTACGTGACTAACCTGAACGCCGCCCTCGAGCAGTTCCCCGACTTCCAGAAGCACAGCGTCGACGATCTCATTCGCAACATCGCGAATGTCCCCGAGGCCATCCGCACCGCGGTCCGCAACAACGGCGGCGGCCACGCCAATCACGCGATGTTCTGGCAGATCATGGCGCCGAAGGCCGGCGGCGACCCGTCGGGCCCGCTCGCGGATGCCATCAAGGCGTCGTTCGGGAGCTTCGAGGCATTCAAGGGCGATTTCAAGAAGGCAGCCCTTGGCCGGTTCGGCAGCGGCTGGGCATGGCTGGTGAACACGGGCGGCAAGCTCACGATTGAGAGCACGCCCAACCAGGACAGCCCGGTGATGGAAGGCCGGCAGGTGGTCATGGGCGTCGACGTGTGGGAGCACGCCTACTACCTGAAGTACCAGAACCGCCGCGCCGACTACGTGGACGCGTGGTGGAGCGTGGTCAACTGGACTGAGATCGCGAAGCGCTTCGTTCGGTAGCGCTTCGCTCTCACCACAGTAGTAAGTAGCCAGTAGTCAGTAGAACGGCAAAGGCACCGCACGGTGTCCAACTGCTACTGGCTACTGGCTACTGGCTACTGGCTACTGGCTACTGGCTACTGGCTACTGGCTACTGATCTTTCCGAGCTCCTCCACGATCACGTGGTGCTCGGGAAACTCGGTTTGAAAGTCCGCGACGAAGGCGTAGCGGATGATTCCTCCGCGATCGATCAGAAACAGCGCCGGCCGGGCGATGTTCCACGCGTCGAATCCGGCGCGGTGCCACACCCCGTAGGCCTTCACCGTCTCCCGCGAATCGTCGATCAGCACGTCGAAGGGCAGCCCGGTGTCCTCGATATAGCGCTTCACCTTCTCGGAGCGCTGCGCCACCACGGCCATCACCGTGGCGCCACGATCCCGGTACTGCGTGGAGTTGAGCGCCAGGTCGCCGAACCGGCGACGGCAATTGGGTCACCACGTGCCTCGGTGGAATCCCAGCAACACGGGCCCCTTCGCGAGGGCTGCCTCCAGGGACACCGTCACGCCCTTCTGGTTGGGCAGCGTGAAGAGCGGCGCCCGGTCGCCTGCCTTGAGCGTCGAGCTTTCGGGTTTTGACATGAGGGTGGCCTCAGAAGAGCTTCACGTCGACGGGCTCTCCCTTCTCGACGACGTCGACCTGCGCCGGGATCTCGATGTAGCCGTCGGCCTGCGACATGCTCGTGATGTCGCCCGACGCCTTGAACGCGGGCATGGCCTGCCCATCCACGATCCGCACCGTGTAGAACTGGTGCCGCCCGGTGGTCGACACCACCCGCTGGCCGAGCGGCAGCCTCGCGATGCGCGGCGCCCACTCGGGAAGTCTGGCAAGCCGGCGGATCGGCCCGATGAGCAGCATGTAGGCGTTCGACAGGCACGAGGTGGGGTAGCCGGGCATGCCGAACACCGGCCTCCCCTTGATGGTGCCGAACAGCGTCGGCTTGCCAGGCTTGACCGCGATGCCGTGAAACAGCACCTCCCCCATCCGCTCGACGACGTCGAGGATGAGGTCGCGTTCGCCCACCGAGCTTCCACCCGAGAACAGGATGACGTCCTCGGCAAGACAGGCCTCGATGGCGCGCGTGAGATCGGGCACGTTGTCCGGCGCGGTCGGGTACGGCACCGGGCACGCGCCGTGCTCGCGCAGCACCGTGCTCAGCGTGAACTTGTTGATGTCGTAGATGTGCCCGGGCTTCAGCGGCTGGCCTGGGTCGACGACCTCGTTTCCCGTCGAGAGAATCGCCACGCGGGGCTGCGCGTACACCTCGACGTCGATGATGCCCAGGGCGGCAACAGCGCCGATGCGGCTCGGGTTGAGCACGTCGCCAGGCCGCAGCACCGCCTGGCCCGCGCGAATGTCGGCCCCCTGCCTGGTGACGTTCTGGCCGGGATACACGGGGCTGAAGACGCGCACGGTGTGGTCGGGCTGCTTTTCGGTCTCCTCGACCATGACGACCGCATCGGAGCCGTCGGGAACGGGCGCGCCGGTCGCGATCTCGGTGCACTGATGCGCGCCGACCGGCCTGCCCGGCACCTGGCCCGTGAAGACGGTCTCGACCCACGTCAGGGCCCGTGGATCGTGCGTCGACGCACCAAAGGTGTCGGCCGCCCGCACGGCATACCCGTCCATCGCCGCCCGGGCAAACGGCGGCACGTCGGTCTGCGCCTCGACGGCGCGGGCGACCACGCGGCCGCTCGCTGTGTCGATGCGGACCCGCTCGGTCCGCTCGATGGGCCTGATGGCCCCGTCGACGAGATCCCGCGCTGCCTCGAGCGTGATCGTTTCCCGAATCGGCCGCATGCGGTTCACGTGCTACTCCTCAGGGGCTAGGGACTAGGCGCTCGGCGCTAGTCAGCCATGCTCGAACGCCGAGAAGCTGCCCAGGACCTTAGACGGCGAGAGCCGCATCGAACTAGCCCCTAGCGCCCAGCCCCTAGCGCCTATCTTGATGCCTCCCGCACCAGATGCCCGAGCTCCGGCAGTATCAGCTTCGTCATCGCCAGCCGGACCGCCGGTTCCGAGCCCGGCAGCGCCAGAATCACTTTACCCCTCGCGAGTCCGCCGACCGCGCGGCTCAGCATCGAGGCCGAGCCGATCTCCTGATAGCTCAGCATGCGGAAGAGCTCGCCGAAACCATCCAGCCGCTTCTCGAGCAGGCCCGCGATCGCCTCGTACGTCGTGTCGCGCGACGTGATCCCGGTGCCGCCGGTCGTGAGAATCACCTGCACGTCCGGGTTGGCCAGCTGAGTCTCCACGGCTTCGCGGACCTGGTCGGGCTCGTCGCGCACGACCTTCCGGCCGGTCACCTGGTGGCCGTCCGCCCACAGCAGGTCGCAGATCGTGCGGCCGCTCGCGTCGGTGGCCAGCGTCCGCGTGTCGCTGATGGTCAGGATGTAGCAGTGCGCGACCGCGGGGGAGAGCTTCTTGTGCTCGGTGTGGCTCATGGGGGGATTATCGCAGGGGAGAGGGGAGAGGGGATAGGGGAGAGGAATAGGGGACAGGGGACAGGGGATAGGGGACAGGGGACAGGGGATAGGGGACAGGGGACAGGGGATAGGGGAGAGGGGATAGGGGATAGGGGAGAGGGGATAGGGGAGAGGGGATAGGGGATAGGGATAGGCGAGAGGCGAGAGGGGAGAGGCGGGGCTCGGGATTCGGGGGGCGGTTGATTCCGGCAGGATGCATGGCCATGGTACGATTCGTCAGCATTCTCGTGAGGCTTCCATGAAGAAACTGGCGCAGCTTCTCGTCCTAGCCCTTTCGACCACCCTCGTCGCCCTGGCGGCCGCTCCCACCGCCCAGGTGCAATCGGCCAAACAGGCGAAGCTGGCGGCGCAGGCGGCGGAGAAGCGTCTGAAGGACGCCGACCTGTGGGTCACCAGGACGCTGGCGAAGATGACGCTGGACGAGAAGATCGGCCAGCTGATCTTCACCTCGTTCAACGCGGCCTACATGAGCACCGACGGCGACGAGTTCGAGCGCCTGCGGCATCTCGTGCGGGACCTGAAGGTCGGCGGCATCCACGTCTTCGGCAGCGCGGAGGCCCTGCCGCAGGTCATGCTGAACCCCGTGTGGGGCGGCGGGCCGGCGTCGAGAAAGGGCGACCCCTATGCGGCCGCGACGACTTTGAACCGCCTGCAGTCGGAGTCCGCGATCCCGCTGCTGACCTCGGGCGACTTCGAAGGAGGCGCCGCCTACATCCTCAACGGCGCCACGCGACTGCCCCGCGCCATGGTCATCGGGGCCACCGGCGACGAGCAGATGGCGTTCAAGGCGGGCGTGGTCGCGGCCACGGAAGCGCGCGCCGTCGGCGTCAACATCGACTTCTACCCGGTCGTGGACGTCAACAACAACGCGCGCAACCCGATCATCAACCTGCGCTCGTTCGGCGAAGACCCGGCCTTCGTGTCGAAGATGGCGGTGGCCTACATCAAGGGCATCCAGTCGACCGGCGCCTTGGCCACCGCCAAGCACTTCCCCGGCCATGGCGACACGAACGTCGACACGCACCTGGGCCTCGCGGTGATCACCCACCCGCGCGAGCGTCTCGACCAGGTGGAACTGGTGCCGTTCAAGGCGGCCATCGCCGCGGGCGTCGACGCGGTCATGTCGTCCCACATCGTGCTTCCGTCCCTCGACCCCACGCCGGGCATCCCCGCCACGCTCAGCCGCCCGATCCTCACCGGGCTGCTGCGCAACGAGCTGAAGTTCAACGGCCTCATCTTCACCGACTCGATGACGATGGACGCCATCTCGAAGATGTTCTCGCACGACAAAGCCGCGGCGATGGCCGTGAACGCCGGCGTGGACTTCGTCCTGCACTCGCCGGACGATGACGCGGCGTTCAGGGGCATCAAGGCGGCCGTGGCGGCGGGGGAGATTAGCGAATCGCAGATCAACGCGTCGGTTGAACGGATCCTGCGGTCCAAGGCGAGGCTCGGGCTGCACCTGAACCGCCAGGTCGACGTCGCCGCCATCGCCGACAGGTTCGGCACGCGGGCGCACGCCCAGATTGCGCAGGAAATCAACGACCGGGGGCTCACGCTCATCAAGGACGAACGAACCCAGGTGCCGCTCGCCGCCTCACGCGAGGCGAACGTCCTTTATCTTTCGGTGCTCGACTACGCGTCGGGCTGGCGCGAGGGGATCCCGAGCCGGACAATCGTGCCGGAGCTGAAGAAGCGGTGGCCGAACCTCACGAGCGTCGAGGTGACGGACCGGACCACCGCGTCGGAGTACGAGCTCATCCGCGCGCTGACAAGACGCGCGGATGCCGTCGTCGCGGGCGTGTTCGTCCGCATCGCGTCGTTCAGCGGCCGGATGGACCTGAGCCAGCCGCAGATTGCGCTGCTCGACTCGGTGGCGGCGCAGAACAAGCCGTTTGTGACCGTCTGCTTCGGCAACCCGTACACAGCCACGTTCCTGCCCAAACTTCCGGCGGTGCTGCTCGGATACGAGTTCTCCGACTTCACGGAGCGCGCGGCGGCCAAGGCGCTGGCCGGGGAGATCCCGATCGGCGGCAGGCTGCCGATCTCGCTGCCAGGCATGTTCCCGGCCGGCCACGGGCTGACTCGGGCGGCGAAATAGGCTATAGTTGATGATTCCGGCGGTCGCGCGAGCGGCCGCCGGAGCACACCGCGTGCGCCCTTAGCTCAGCTGGATAGAGCGTCTGGCTACGAACCAGGAGGCCGCAGGTTCGAGTCCTGCAGGGCGCACCACTTTCCTTAGCATTCTTGCGAATCTTCGATGCCGCGCAGTGCGTCGTGCGGATCCTTTTGCCCTTTGTCCTGCATGCCCATCGCCGGTCCGTCGAGCAACTGGATCTCGTTGGTGAGGTAGCCAGGGGAGAGGTGCGCGTAGCGCATCGTCATCTGCAGCGTCTGGTGGCCGAGCAGCTCGGCAACGGCACGCAGCTAGGCGCCGCGCATCACCAGCCAGGACGCGAAGGTGTGCCGCAGATCGTGAAAGCGGAGGCTTTCGAGGAAGGCGTTCTCGACCGCCGTGTGAAAGCCCCTCTTCAGGTCCTGGAGCGCCGTGGCCGGCTGCTCGCCCTTCCGGTAGACGAAAACATAGACCTCGTCCTGCTTCGCGTCCCAGAGCCGCTTGAGCGTGGCGTAGGCGGTCGCGCTGAGCGGGACCGCGTGCGGCCTGCCGTTCTTGGTCCGCGGTACGCGGGTGACCCGGTTGTCCCAGTCGATCCAGCTCGACTGCAGGCCAAGGAGGTTGCCACGCCGGAGGCCTGTGTGGACCGCGAGTTCGATGGCGTCGCGAAGGAACGGCGAGCGAGTGACTCTCGCGGCCTCGGCGTGGAGGAGCTTGTACTCGTCCTCGGTCAGGTACCGCAGTCGCTTGACGTCCGCCCGGAAGAACTTCACGCGCCGCACAGGGCTGTCGGCGGCCAGGCCCTGCTCGATCGCCCAGTTGAACAGGCGACGCAACACCTGCAGGCTTCGATCGACGCTCGAATTCTGCACCTTCTCGGCACGCTTCAGCTTCACCGCGTCGATCATGGCCGGCGTGACCCGCGCGAGATGGCCGCCTCCCACACCTTGAGCGCCGGCACCGTGTACGACTCGAAGCTCGCCACCAGGATGCGCACGTGTTCGCGGTAGCGATCGAGGACCTCGCCAAAGGTGAGGGTGCGCGGCGCGATCGCGTGCCACGTCCCCTTCTCGATCTTAGTTTGCTCGGCCGACCAGGCCCGCAGGGCCTCGCGCTCCCTGCGGAAGCGCTGGCGGCGCCGCGTGCCGTCCGGGTACCGCACTTCAACCAGCCATCGGCTGATGGACGGATCCCAGGTCGGTCCCTTCGAGAAGTCGCGGTTCTTCCGGGCGTCGGCGTCCCTTTCCCTGCCTCGCCTTGATCGTGCAGCTCGCGATGAATCGGTCCAGCGCGCTTCGCGGGATGCGCACTAGGCCGTTCCCCTACTTCACCACGTCGATCTTGTGGTCGCAGATCCAGTGCCGCTGCGTCCACGGCCGGATGCCGAGATACGCCGCGGCCTGGACCACGTTGAGCAGTTCGTCCGAAGGCGTCGCGGACCTCCCGTCGCTCGGGCCATCGCGTAATTGCCTGTTCTGGCCGCGGCCGCCGGTTGGTCAAGGCCGTGAGCACGCGCGCTGAGCGCGGGTCGCCGCACGAGCGGCGAGCCTTGACGAACCGGCGGTGCGGCCGATGATCGGGATCGTGACGGCCCGGCGGGGGACAGGTCCGCGCACCGTTCACATCGACGACGCGATCCCCGTGTGTGATTGCTTGCCTGCGCAGCCGCGTGGGCGACGAGTGGGAAGCGGCTCCACGTCGAGCGACGGGGAGCGGTGACCGAGTCGGTCACGGACGTGCACCAATCTCAACATAGGCGGAGAAGCGCGGTTAGGATCGGTTTGTGGTCGAGAGTCCAGCATCATCTCAGACCATCGTTCTGGACGACAGGCTGAGGTCTACCGCGGGTCGACCGCACTGTAGCGCCAAGGGGGGCGCCAGTTGTTGCCGTGTGATCGCCGTGTGCGGTCCCGTCCTTCGACATCAGCTCGTTGCTGCACCTTCCGGCTCTTGGCGAGTCCGCTGCCATCCCCCTGAGCCCCGTTTGCCCTCAGCTGGTCTTGCTTCAGTGTCTGTGCGCTATACTCCCGCCGACGGTGGGCCCTGCGTTTCGTCTGGACATTGAACTTCGCTTGTGCGGAACGCAAATGTGAGGACGCGAGAGCTCAGGAGGAACGCCGTGGCAGATGACAACCTCATTCATGTTGGCCAAGCAACTCGGGTGTTTGCCGTTTCAGGGCGCGTGCTTGGCGTTCAGGTCGAACTCTCCCACCGCGGTCTGAACAAGCATCGTGTGATCAAGGCCAATGACGCAGCCGTTCTGCAGCGAAAGGCCGAGGTGCAGATTCTCGAGTGGCAGCAGCAGTGGGCTGCGAAGTCCGCAATCCTCGCTCGGGACAGGGATCGAAACGCGCGTCAGCAGGACAAGGCTGCTGGTATCGAGCTGGCAGACAAGGCGACGGCAGAAGCCAAAGCTGTCCAAGAAGAGCTGACCCGCATCTTAGTGGCTACCTTGTCGAAGAACGACGTCGTCGATTGGGACGGACTCAAGGACAAGAGAGCCTTCCCGAAGCCGAAGCCTGCGCCCGCTAGACAACCTCCGGTTCCCAAGCCGAAACTGCCGCCAGCGGAGCCCAATCGCGCTAGTTTTGCCCCCGCATTCGGTCTTTTGGACAAGCTGCTTTCTTCGCGCCGGGTCGCGAAGGAAGAGGACGCCGAAGCTAAGTACGATGATGCCCTACGTCATTGGCAGCAGCAGTGCGAGGGCGTTCAGGCTGCAAACACTGAGGCCGCCGATCGACACCGCGAACAGCTCGCCCGCCTGGAGGACGACGACAGGAAGGCCTGTCTGGCCTGGGAGGCCGAACGGGAGACCTTCGCAGCAGCGCAACGCGAAGCGAACGCCTCGATTGATGCGCAGCGCGCGGAATACGAAAAGAGCGTTCCCGGGGCCATCGAGGGCTACTGCGATATGGTGCTTACCCGGTCCAACTATCCAGACTGCTTCCCGAAGGAATGGGATGTCGCTTACCTTCCTGAAACCCGGATAGCGGTCGTCAACTACTTCCTCCCCAGCCCCGACGAGATTCCGACGGTCGTTGAGGTTCGCTACGTCGCCAGTAAGAACGAGTTCACGGAGAAGCGGCTGTCGCCGGGGCAACTCGGTAAGCTGTACGACGAAATCCTCTACCAGGTGACGTTGCGTACGCTCCATGAGCTCTTCGAAGCCGACGTGGTCGGTGCTTTCGACACTGTTGCCTTCAATGGGTATGTGAAGTCAATCGACAAAGCAACCGGAAAAGAGGTGACAGCGTGCGTCCTGTCGGTGACGGCTCGCCGCCAAGAGTTCCTCGCCATAAACCTGGCAAGCGTCGACCCAAGGGCCTGCTTCAAGTCTCTGAAGGGTGTCGGGAGCTCCAAGTTGCACAGCATCACCCCGGTCGCCCCCGTGATCGCGCTAGACCGCGAGGATCCGAGGTTCGTGCAGTCGTATGAGGTTGCGAAGACACTCGACGAGGGCTACAACTTGGCTGCCATGGACTGGGAGGATTTCGAGCACCTCATTCGAGAGGTGTTCGAGCGGGAGTTCGCAGCGGTGGGCGGGGAGGTCAAGGTGACCCAGGCAAGTCGCGACGGCGGTGTAGACGCGGTCGTGTTCGACCCTGATCCGATTCGCGGCGGCAAGATCGTGATTCAGGCGAAGCGATACACCGGCACGGTGGGGGTGTCCGCTGTTCGTGACCTGTACGGAACACTGATGAACGAGGGCGCCACCAAGGGCATCCTCGTGACGACGTCGGACTACGGCCCGGACGCATATGAGTTCGCCAAGGGCAAGCCGCTCACGCTCCTCAATGGCGGCAATTTACTTCACCTCCTCGAGAAGCACGGGCACAAGGCGAAGATCGATCTGAAGGAGGCGAGAGCCCTGTCACTCGAGAAGGCCGGCTCATAACCCATCGGATTCCCTCGTGTCCCCCGGGTGAACAGAACTTCTCGAACCAGTGGCGAATAAAAAGCGAATACAATAGACACTCGGCTGGACCCATCTCGACGAGCGAGGGCACGCCGGACTCCAAGAGAGAACACCGACCGGCAAGGACCGAGGCGAATGGCGAACGACAAGACGAACTGCCCCGGTGGTTTCTGCTTCGACGAAATCGGGTATTGGAGCGAGGTCAAACTCGACATCGTCCGCAAGTACGCTCACGCCTACTCGCAGATTCTCTCGAAGAAGCCGTTTGACTACGCCTACATAGATGCGTTCGCCGGGGCAGGGGTCCATCTTGCGAAGAGCAGCAATGAGTTCATTCCGGGCAGTCCGCTCAATGCACTGCACGTCGTGCCGTCGTTCCCCAGATACTTCCTGGTCGATCTAGACGGCGACAAAATCGACCAGTTGAGTGCGTTTCCGGAGGTCCAGGGCCGGCCGAACGTCAGGCTCATCCATGGCGACTGCAACCGCGTGCTGCTCGATCAGGTCTTCCCGCAGGTACGCTACGAGGACTACCGCCGCGCCCTCTGCGTTCTGGATCCATATGGCCTCCACTTGAACTGGCAGGTCATCGAGACCGCCGGCAAGATGGGATCGATCGAGATCTTCCTGAACTTTCCTATCATGGACATGAACCGGAACGCCCTCTGGCGCAGACCCGACTTGGCGAGCGCCGAAGGGCAAGCGCGGATGACGGCTTTCTGGGGAGACGAGTCCTGGCGCCAGGCGGCGTACCGGCGCGAACTCACACTCTTCGGCGACGCTGAAGACGTCAAACTCGGGAACGAGGAGGTCGTCGCGGCATTCTCCGATCGGCTCAGGACCGTTGCCGGGTTTGAGTTCGTGCCTGAACCGTTGCCGATGCGAAATTCGACGAACGCCGTTGTGTACTACCTGTTCTTTGCCAGCCATCAACGCTTGGCCTCCAAGATCGTCCAGGACATCGTGAAGAAGTACAAGAACAGGGAAGGCTAGGATGGCGAAGTCAGCGATTGAATGGACTGAGTCGACGTGGAACCCGGTGACGGGTTGCACCAAGATCAGCCCGGGCTGCAAGCACTGCTACGCCGAACGCATGGCCAACCGCCTACACGCGATGGGCCAGCCGAACTACCGGCGTGGTTTCGAACTCTCGCTCCACGACCACGTGATCGAACTGCCGTTGACTTGGAAGACTCCACAGACTGTCTTCGTGAATTCGATGAGTGATCTCTTTCACGAGGCGGTTCCGGCACGCTTCCTCATCCGCGTGTTCGACGTCATGCACCGGGCCTCCTGGCACACGTTCCAAATTCTCACCAAGAGAGCCGAACGCCTGGAGGAACTGGCAGGACGGCTTGAGTGGCCACAGAACGTCTGGATGGGGGTGAGTGTCGAGACAAGGAAGTACCTCTACCGGCTGGACCACTTGCGCCGAACACCCGCCAAGATCCGCTTCGCATCGTTCGAGCCGTTGCTTGAAGGTCTCGGAACAGTGAACCTCGACGGGATCCACTGGACAATCGTGGGTGGGGAGTCAGGTCCCGGCGCGCGACCGATGGAGAAGGCATGGGGCATTGAGCTCAGGGACCAGTGCGTCGCCGCCGGAGTCCCCTTCTTCTTCAAGCAGTGGGGCGGGACGAACAAGAAGAAGGCCGGGCGGCTCTTGGATGGGCGCACGTGGGATCAGTTGCCGCGAGCCTCGAGCCAGCGAAAGACAGCTTGAGACGTATTCGACGGTCACGAGCCGTTGCCCTCTTCTTGCCCTTTCGGAGCAACATCGCCAGGTCCGTCGTGGCATGGAGCGGCAACCTGCGCAGCTTCGTTTGATGCTGATTCAATTGAGGTAGGCGCGCGTTCCGACGCGTCCTGACAAGGGGCAGCATCCGGCGGCAAATCACCCTCGTTCGTGCTACGAACCAGGAGGCCGCAGGTTCGAGTCCTGCAGGGCGCACCATCCGCCTCCGCGGCGGTCCAGATCCAATTCACATTCTTCCCGCCGCTACGGCGCGATGGTGCGTGAGGGCGTGTGCCGCGCCGTAGCTCCGCGAGGAGCGAAGGCGGGCAGGGCGCACCAGCCTTCGCACCACTTCGGTGAGGATACCTTCCTCGTGGTGCTTCGGCTGGGCAAGCCATGTCATCCCACGCCCGATTGCCACGCCGAAGCTCCGGAGGAGCGGAGGCGGGCAGGGCGCACCACTCTCCCGCCACCCGACTGACAAACGACTGACAATCTGCGGCGGCTCGAGTCGTGCCAGCGCCCGCGCTTCCGCCAGCCCTGAGCGAGCGGAGCCCCTCCGCTTCTACGTAGTCCTTGCAGTAGCAGTCGAGGAAGTCCGCAACCGTAAGATGCTCGGCCACGGGTTGGGCGGTTGGGGCGACGTGTGGGTCGCGCCCCGCCATGATCTCGGCCACGAACTTTGGCTCCGAGACCCGACCGGCGGTTTGCTTCGACGTGATCGGCGCCGTCGCGCCGCGAGCGATCGCGAAGTCGTCGACACGCATGCGCCAGCGCTTGCCGCGACACATGATGTCGAACCACCAGGGGTGATGACAGCGCGGACTTCCCCTGCAGCCCTTTGGCCTGCAGATCCTCCCTGCCTGGCGCGAGTGACATTGGACCGGTTCGCGAGCCGATGAACACGGGCCGGAATGCAGGAGCGTGTCGGGCATTCCGGCGCGGGCGGCTCGGCGGGACGTGAAGGTCACCGCGGCTGATCGCCACAGGAGAGCTGAACACAAAGCAGGCCGATCGCGCGAAGCTGTCAAATCGCCAAGACCTACCGGAACGGCCCAGAGCCCCCGAGGGCGGCCAAGCGCGGTAGCGCCGCGCGTTAGCCTGCCCGGCGCGAAGGCGGCGAAGACCCCTGGGTCTGGGAAGACAGTCGTACGGGTTGGGACACACGCGTCACGATCACATGTCCTGAGGCTGGCTGTTCCTCGCGGACGCGCCGACAGAATTCGCGAATGTCGTTTCCCGACGCGGCGAATAGCGTCGAGCGAGCAGCGCGCACCTCGGCCACGATGGGGTCATGCCACGCACGATCCCGGCCGTGCTCATCATTCATCGGCGTCCTCCATCAACTCATCCGGCGTGCAGAGAATCGGAGCGCCATAACCCAGATCTCGGCAGACGTCCTCCACTCTCCGACGAAGCGTAGCGTTCGCGATGTGAGCCACGTTCCACGTCATCAGGAAGTCAACTCCGTGGTACGCCGCCACCGCCATGTGGACCGCGTCTGCCGCCGCCTGCGTCGGCAGTGGCACGCGTTCGATCAGGGTGGCGGCCAATTCCGCCGCCTCTGTCGTCACGTCCAACGACGGCAGGTCCGCAACGAAGGCCAGCCGACGTTGAGCCGCGTCCGGATCTCCGGCGGGCACTTCGTCGAGCACGACCTGTGAGATCACCAAGTCGAACACTGGCCTCCGCTCCTCCCACCACGTGTGCGTCAATTGCTGGCGGCCAGCCACGACCACGTCACGACTTGGGCGACTTGCCAAGTAACTGACGACGCTCGTCTCGATATAGACGCGGCGCTTCATCTCTTGATGCTACTCCTCTTTGTGCCCTTTGAAGAAGCTGCCCCCGGCGGCGCCCGTGCGGTGGTGGCCGAATCCGTCGTGGGACGCGCGGTCGTGGGCGGCCGGGCCGGGGAGCGTGGCCACGGCGACGGTGACGTGGTGGTTCCTGCAGCGGTGGCACGGGGTGTTCTCGCGGCTGCAGACGACGCCGGTGCCCCAGTACGTCCAGCGGCCGGGGGAGGCGCGGGTGTGGTCTGCCTGTCCGGGGCAGGATCGGGCCCAGGCGGTGATCGTGGGGGGCTGGGCGACGACGCCGAGCGAGGTGGCGCGGGTGGTGGAGGACGGGACGACGCAGCGGACGCGGACGACGGTGAACGCGCAGGGGCAGTATGCGGCGAACGGGATCGACCTGCTGGAGGTGCGGCAGACGACGGGCGGCGCGAACGACCTGCTGGCGAGTTACGGGAGCTACACCGCGGGGCACCAGCCGCAGACGATCACGGACGGGGCGGGGCAGACGACGACGCTGAGCTACACGGCGGCGGGCCAGGTGGCCACCGTCACGAACGCGCGCCAGGAGACGACGACGTATGCCTACAACACCGGTGGGCAGCTGACGAGCGTGACGGGGCCCGTGGCGGGGGCCACGACGACCTACACGTATGACGGGTATGGGCGCGTACGGACGGTGACGGCGGACGGGGCGACGGTGACGACGGAGTACGACGTCTTCGACCGGCCGACGGCGGTGTGGTATGCGGACGGGACGGTGGAGCGGACGACGTATGACCGGCTGGACGTGGTGACGCAGGCGGATCGGCTGGGCCGGCAGACGCGGTACGTGCACGATGCGGTGCGGCGGCGGGTGGCGACGCGGGATCCGGCGGGGCGCAGCCTCCGGCAGGTCTACGGGCCGGCGGGCGACCAGGTGATCGACGCGAACGGCCACGCGACGACGTGGGCCTGCCGCGCCGAAGCGCACGCCGAACCATGCGCCGAGGCGGGAACGGGATCTGCAAGGACGGGTGACACGGGCCTGCCACGCCGAAGCGCGTGAGAATGGTGGCCGCGCGAAGGCGGGGGTGCGCGCGGACGGGCTGACGGCGACCGTGTACACGTATGAGCCGCGGAGCGGGCGGCTGGCCACCATGACCGACCCGAAGGGGCAGGTGACGACGTATACCTACGGGCTGGACGAGGCCGTCGACGACGTATACCTACGGGCTGGACGATGCCGTCAGTACGATCACGTTCTCGCAGGCGGCGGTGCCGACGCCGGGGGTGAGCTATGCGTACGACCCGGTGTACCCGCGGGTGACATCGATGACGGACGGGACGGGAACGACGGCGTACACGTACCACCCGGCCGGGGGCCTCGGGGCCGGACAGGTGGCCAGCGTGGACGGCCCGCTGCCGACCGACACGATCGCGTATATGTACGACGTCCTGGGGCGGGTGGCGACCCGGGCGATCAACACCGTGCCGCTGACGCTGACGTACGACGCGCTGGGGCGGGTGACGCAGGAGGCGAACGCGCTCGGAACGTTTGCCTACGGGTACGACGGGCCCACGGGCCGCCTCGCCCTTCGACGTGGCTCAGGGCGACCCCGAGCACGGTCGAGGGGTCGCAACGGTGACCCACGTACAGCTACCTGCCGGCGGGGCAGGAGCACCGGCTGCAGACGATCCACCATCGGTTCCCGAACGCGGCGACTCTGTCGCGATTTGATTACACGTACGATGCCGTGGGGAACATCCTGACGTGGCAGCAGCAGGCGGGGAGCGCGGCGCCCGAGCGGTGGCGGTACGGGTATGATCGGGCCGGTCAGCTGACGAGTGCGCTGCAGGAAACGACCGACCCGACGCCGACCGTGCGGCAGCGGTTGGCGTATGGGTACGATCCGGCGGGGAATCGGGTGTTCGAGCAGAGGGACGACGACGTGACCGCGTGGTCGCACGATGCCTTGAACCGGCTGGTGGCGCAAGCGGGCGGGGGCGTGCTGCAGGTCGTGGGGACGGTGAATGAGCCGGCGGCCTTCGACGTGGCTCAGGCCGTCCCGAGCGCTAGTCGAGGGACGACCGTGACGATCCAGGGCCAGGCGGCGACCTTCGACGTGGCTCAGGTCGCCCCGAGCCTCGGTCGAGGGGCGACGGTGTCGGCGGCAAACCAGTTCACGGGCGGGCTGCCGGTGGTGCCGGGGACGAACGTGTTCACGATCCGGGCGACGGACCCGAGCGGGAACGCGGCGACCGCGACCTACGAGGTGGACGTCACCGACGCGCCGAAGACGTTCACGTACGACGCCAATGGGAATCTCACCGGCGACGGCACGCGCAGCTTCGAGTGGGATGCCCGCAACCAACTCGCGGCGGTGACCGTCGGCACCCTCCGGAGCGAATTCGTCTACGACGGGCTGCAGCG
>JALOKU010000236.1 GCA_025456345.1 Vicinamibacterales bacterium
GCCATCGTCGGGAAGATTGCCGGCGCCGACATACAGCTGCAGTCCGCGTTCGACCGAGCCGCCGCGGCGGATCAGATCCCGCAGGATCGCCGACCCGACCCGGAGGTTGGCAATCGGATCGAGCGCGGCATGATCGCCCCCGTGATCGACGAACTTGTCGCTGTGCACCCTGGTCATGACCTGCATCAGGCCCTGGGCGCCGACGGGGCTCTGGGCGAATGGATTGAGGCTCGACTCGACCGCGGTAACCGCGAGGATCAGCAGCGGATCGATGCCCAGTGAGCGACCAGTGACGAACGCCTCGCCGACGATTCGCCGAACCGCGCTTTCAGCCACCTTGTAACGCCGCGACAGATAGCGAGTGACCTGCTCCTGCCCGGGCTCGGCAGCCGCCGGCGACGCAACCGACAACCAGTCGCTCCAACGCGCCGACGGTGAGAATGTCTCGCTCCTGGCCTGCTTGCCCGTCGCGGCATCGCCGCGAGAGACCTGAATCACCGTCTCCAACGACGTGAGCACCCACTCGCGCAATTGTGAGCTGCCGAAAAGGGCCAAGCCGACCAACAGCGTCGAAATGCCGACGGCTCCGACGGTTCCCCGGCCCATCAACGACGCGCCGCGAACGATGTCACGCCCGGCCGTCCGCACGGCGAAGGCCGCCGGCGTCAGTGCTCTTTGGTACGGAAACGACATCCGTGCCTCCTTATGTCGAGCGGCCCCGGAAGCACCGGATGGCCTCGCTCACAGGTGGGTACGTCAGGCGGAACGCATCGAGCAGTTCCGCACCCAAACTGGCGGGCACCAATCCGGCGCTCCGCCGCGGAATCCAGGGCCGACGCAAGCGGGCGCCGGAACTTCCCGCCACAATAGGCGGCTACGTGCCACCGCCGCCATCGCCGGATTCAGCAGGCGCCCCTGCGGATCGTCGTGCTGACCGGGAGATAGCAGATTCTAGGCGCTTCACCTTCGGCAGCGACACGAGGTGACGCACTATTGATGCGATGCAACATGCTACCAGACTTTGTCCAGCTGCAATGTCGTGGCTGCCCAGGCGACCGATTGGCAATGCCCGCACGCCAGTCGAGGTCCAGCCACCAAGTCAGACTGGCTCATCAAATTTTTCTGGCCTGATTCGTCGGCAACAGAGATGAAATACTCCGATCTTCGGGATTTCGTCAGCAAACTGGAGGGCTTCGGAGAGCTTCGGCGTATTCGGGTTCCGATCTCACCCGCGCTTGAAATCACCGAAATCTGCGACCGGGTTCTTCGTTCCGGGGGCCCGGCGCTGCTGTTCGAGAATCCGATCGGGGCAACGATGCCGATCCTGGGAAACCTGTTTGGCACGCCCCGGCGCGTCGCACTTGGCATGGGCGCCGACAGCGTCGCCGCCTTGCGCGATGTCGGCGAGCTGCTCGCGTCGCTGAAGGAACCGGAACCGCCGACAGGGCTCAAGGACGCGCTGAGTAGGGTGGCGATGCTCAAGGCGGCCCTCTGGGACATGGCGCCCAAGGTCGCCCGATCCGCCCCGTGCCAGCAGATCGTCTGGGAGGGGCGCGACGTCGACCTCGGAAGGCTGCCGATCCAGACCTGCTGGCCCGGCGACGCCGGGCCCCTGATCACCTGGGGGCTGGTCGTCACCCGCGGGCCGCACAAGAGGCGGCAGAACCTCGGGATCTATCGGCAGCAGGTGATCGGACCGAACCGGCTCATCATGCGTTGGCTGGCGCATCGAGGCGGCGCGCTCGACTTTCGCGACCACCGGCTGGCCCGGCCGGGAGAGCCATTCCCGCTCGCGGTCGCCCTCGGGGCCGATCCGGCGACCATCCTCGGCGCGGTAACGCCAGTGCCCGACACCCTGTCCGAGTATCAGTTCGCCGGCCTGCTGCGCGGAGCGCGGACGGAGACCGTCCGCTGCGTCGGCGTCGATCTGCAGGTGCCGGCAAGCGCCGAGATCGTGCTCGAAGGTCACATCCGGCCCGACCCGGCCAACGAGGGCGGCGCGATCAGCGCCGCCAACGCCGGGTACGAAACCGCGCTCGAAGGTCCATTCGGCGATCACACCGGTTACTACAACGAGGTCGAACGCTTCCCGGTGTTCACGGTCGAGCGGATCACCACGCGCCGCGAGCCGATCTATCACTCGACCTACACCGGCAAGCCGCCCGACGAACCTGCGGTGCTCGGCATGGCGCTGAACGAGGTCTTCGTGCCGATCCTGCGCCGCACGTTCCCGGAGATCGTCGACTTCTACCTGCCGCCCGAGGGTTGCAGCTACCGGCTGGCGGTCGTGTCGATGCGAAAGCAGTACCCGGGGCACGCCAAGCGGGTGATGTTCGGCGTCTGGAGCGTCCTGCGCCAGTTCATGTACACCAAGTTCATCGTGGTCGTCGACGACGATGTCGACGCCCGAGATTGGAAGGAGGTGATCTGGGCGATCACCACCCGGACCGACCCGGCGCGAGACTCGGTGCTGGTGGAGAACACGCCGATCGACTACCTCGACTTCGCATCGCCGGTCTCGGGGCTGGGCAGCAAGCTGGGGCTGGACGCCACCAACAAGCTGCCGGGCGAGACCACGCGCGAGTGGGGCCGGCCGATCGCGATGGACGCCGCGGTCAAGGCGCGCGTCGATTCGATCTGGAAGCAACTCGGACTCTGACGGAGACATCATGGCCATCGAGCGCAAGCCGATCCGCCG
>JALOKU010000040.1 GCA_025456345.1 Vicinamibacterales bacterium
GCGACGAGCAGCAGCAGGAACTGGAAGCCCATCAGCAGCGACAGGTACTCCGCCACGCCGCCCATCATTGCGCCGAGGAGGTTGGCGCCGTAATCGACGGTGACGTCCTCGGACCGTTTGATGCTCGACCCGAACAGCAGGCCGGCGCAGAAGATCGGGCTGAAGACGAGGAGGCTGTAGACCACCGACTCGACGAGCCGGCTGTCGAAGGCCAGCGTGCCCACCGGGACGACGTAGTTGACGGCCAGCAGCGCCAGCAGGGCCGCGCCCACCACCCGCGGCCGACGCACCTCCACGTGCGCGACGGTCCAGTTCGCCACGAGCGCCATCACGAGCACGGCCGCGATGGTCAGCGACGCCACGACCCAGGTCGACCCCCAGAGGAGGGCGAACTGGATAATCGACTTCGTCTCGAGCAGCATGAAGCCGGCGCCCAGGAAGAAGAACTCCCACGACCACTTCCGGGCCGATCCGCGGACGACGGCGAAGACCGAGAGAACCGACACGAGCAGCACCACGGCCAGCGCGTTCGTGTAGTGGCGCGGCAGGTGCGGCTCCTTCATGTAGAGAAACGGCCAGTTGTCGGTGGCGGGCACGATTGACCGGTCGCGTGCATGCCGCACGGGCGGGGCCAGCGGCGCTCCCTGGTTGAACGCCGTCACCTCCGAGGGCGGCACCGGGTACGTCTCGAGCGTGTTGAGCCGCGGCCCGACCACCATCACGCCAAGTTGGTCCTTGGCCGGGTGGACATACACCATCGGTTCCTCGCCGAAAGCCGCGGCCGCGGTGTTGGCCAACCGGTCCACGAGCCAGGGCTCCCGGAAGTAGTTGTAGACGACCAGCACGCCGTCAGGCTTCAGCACGTTCCGGACGGCGCGGAACGACTCTTCCGTGAACATGTAGCTCTCGAGGCGCACGCCCGAGAAGGCGGACTGCAGCGTCAGCGAGTCGATGAGCGCGAACACGACGAGGTCGTACTTCTTGTCCGTCGTCCTCAGGAAATGCCTCGCATCGTCGGCCACCGGGTGCACGCGCGGGTCAGAGTACGGCCGGTCGGGATGCTTCTGCAGCCCGAGCCGGAGGATGGCCGGGTCGATCTCGACGGCATCAACGCTCCCGACATTGTGCTTGAGCGCCGCCGCCACGTCCGTGCCCGAGCCTGCGCCAAGGATCAGCACGTCCTTGAAGGAGTCGCCGAACACCATGTACGGCCACTGGTAGAAGTACTCCTTCGAGTCGACCGGCGCCATCGACTGGTGCCAGATGTTGTTCACCTCCACCACGGTTTCGCTGCCGGCGGTCTTCGTCGTGATCTTGTAGTACGGCGACCACTGGGTGCCGCGCTGCATGTCGAACACCAGCCAGCCGGAGATCGCCAGGCACAGGACGGCGGCCACCGAGGCGGCGGTCCACCGCCGGCTGCGCAAGAGCGGGGCGGCGGCGATGAACGCGACGATGAACCAGGTGCTCGGCGGCGCCTCGAACCACGAGACGAGCGCGAAGGCGGCCACGCCCGCGAGGCTGCCGGCGAGGTTGATCGTGTACGCACGCAGCGGCGGCTCCGCCGTCATCTCGGCCGCCATGCGCTGCGCCAGCGTGGCGAAAAGCGCCGCCACGCCGACAAACAGCGCCGGCAGCAGCAGCGTTGTTTCCACCGCCGTCACCGGGTCGGTCGTACCGCTGGTGAAGTAGATGCTGCCCGGCGCGTTGATGCGGACTTCCAGGCGCAGGAAGTAGACCGCCGCGACGACGCCCAGAAGCAGCGCCGGGTACCACAGGAAGAGCGACCGCTTCATCCGGCCGAGCAGCGCGCCGATGCCGATGCCCAGGAAGGCCGCCAGCAGGATGAAGTTCGAGAAGTACGAGAGCAGGCGGATCTGGGCAGGCAGCCACCGGATGAGGGCGACCTCGAGGAACAGCACGAGGAACGAGGCCAGGAAGATCCGCAACGGTGCCGTGAACATCCGTTTATTCTACCAGCCCCCCGGACGGCGCACGGCGCTCCAGACGCTCATATGACGGGCATCATGGTGTTCCCGAGCGTGGCGGGCCACCATGCCTTCAGCCAGTCAGCGCCGGGACATCAGGCCGGCCATGTGCAAGGAGACCCCCGATGAGCGAACTGCTCGACAACCGGGCCCACCGGGTCCGGACGATGAAAGAGATCATCCGCCACCTTCACGAAGGCCACCCGCCATCCGAGGTGAAGGCCAGGCTCACGGCCCTCGTCCGCGAGTGCGACGCGAGCGAGATCGCCTCGATGGAGCAGGAGTTGATGGCCGAGGGCATTCCGGTCGCACAGATCATGAATATGTGCGACCTGCATGCCGCCGCGGTCCGCGACATCCTCGTCGAACGCCCATCGGCGCCGCTTCCGCCCGGCCACCCGGCGGAGACCTTCCGCCTCGAGAACGCGGCGCTCACCGCGCAGGCCGCGAAGCTTCGCGCGGCGCTGGCCGGACTGGCCGCCGGGTCATCGTCCGGCCAGGCAGCCGCCGCCGTCGACGCGGCCAGGCGGCTGTTCGGCGAACTGATGGACATCGAGAAGCACTACCAGCGCAAGGAGCACCTGCTCTTCAGCTGCCTCGAGCGCCACGGGATCACGGGGCCCTCGAAGGTGATGTGGGGCAAAGACGACGAAGTGCGGCACATGCTGAAGGCGCTCGGCGCCGCGATGGGCGACACGGGAGCCACCGGCGCGCAGTGGCAGCACGCGGCGCGAACCGTGGCCGAGCCGGCGCTGGCGGCCGTGGAGGAGATGATCTTCAAGGAAGAGCGCATCCTCCTGCCGATGGCGCTTCAGAACCTGAGCGAAACCGAATGGGGTGAGATCTGGTCCCAGTCTCCCCAGTTCGGCTTCTGCCTCGTGGAGCCCGCGAGAGGCTACGAGCCGCCGCGGGCCGCATCCGACGTGCCCGAGGCGGCCATGGCGGAGGCGGCGCGAGCCGGCGTGGCCTTCGCGCCGGGTAAAGGCTCGAAGCTGCTCCGGATGGCCGACCTGTCGCCGAAACCGGCCGGCGCCGCCGACACGGCGGGCAGCGGGGCCATCGTGCTGCCAACGGGATCGCTGTCGCTCGAGCACCTGAAGGCCATGTTCGCGGTGATGCCCGTCGACCTCACGCTGGTCGGCGCCGACGACCGGGTGAAGTTCTTCAGCGAGGGAAGACACCGCGTGTTCGCCCGCCCGCTGACCATCGTCGGGCGGCTCGTGCAGCACTGCCATCCGCCGTCGAGCGTGGATGTCGTCGAGCGCATCGTCGGCGACTTCCGGTCCGGCCGGCAGGACGTGGCCGAGTTCTGGATCGAGATGCACGGCCGTTTCGTGCACATCCGGTACTTCGCGCTGCGCGACGAGCAGCAGGCGTATCTCGGATGCCTCGAAGTGACGCAGGACCTGACGCGCGAGCGGGCGCTCGAAGGAGAGCGGAGGCTGCTCGAGTACAACTGACGCTGGTTAGAATCAAGAAGCAAGAAGGGCCCGCTGACGATTGTCAGAGGCAAGAAGGCGCGTGTTGAGCTGGACAGGCACTCCTTCTTGCTTCTTGATTCTTGCTTCTCTTTCTTCCCCTCACCGCCCCCAGCCCGAGTACTCGAGGCGCAGGCGCGAGCGAATCTCCCGCTGGGCGCCCGGGTACACGCCGGCCCGCCGGGCGTTGTCATCCAGCTCTGCCATTTGCGCCCGGAACGTTTCGGCCGCGGCGCGAAACTGCACCCGCGCATCTTCGCATTCCGGCGAGATGGGCATGCGAATCGTCCTGGGTTCGTAGAGCGCGAACCACTCCCGATCGAACGCGCCGGCTGCGACCCGGGCGGAGCAGGCCGACGCGAACCGCGACCACTCGTTGTCGAACGAGACCGCGCGCTTCGCCATCTCCTTCATCGCCTCTTCGTATGCGAGCGTGCCCTGCTCGCGCGCCGATTCTCCGGGTGACGCGCCGCTCTCGTTGAGGGCGCTGTTCAGGTTCGAGAGCGGCGTCCCCTGTCCGGCGGTTGTCGGCTGGCGCCCGGCGAGCAGCGCGCGGGCATGATCGATTCCGACCGCGAACGAGAGTCCCTGCGCCGACGCAGCCGTCATGGTCGCGATGCCGATCACGTCGCCCTCGCGGGTCACCAGCGGTCCGCCGCTGTTGCCGGGATTGATGGCGGCGTCGGTCTGCACGAGCGTGACGCCCCCCACCGCCCGGACGGCGCTCACGATGCCGCGGGTCACGGAGCTCTGCAGGACTCCCAGCGGCGAACCGACGGCGATCACTTCCTGGCCGCTGCGCACGCGTGCCGCGGAGCCCAACGGGAGCACCTGCTGTGACACGTCCGGGTTCAGGATACGGAGCACGGCGATGTCGACCTCGGATGAGGAGGCGGCAACGTTGGCGGCGCGCGTGCTGCCGTCGAACCGGCGGATGGTGACGCTCCACGCGCCCGGCACGACATGGGCGTTGGTGAGGACGGTGTCGGGCGCGACGAAGAATCCGCTCCCCGAATTGCCCCCGGCCTCGACCCGGACGACCGCCCGGACGGCCCGGTCGGCGACGTCCTCGAACCCGGTTGCCGTCGGCGCTGCAGGAGCCGGGGCCGGCACGGTGGCCGGAGCCGCCGCGGCGGGCGTCGTGGCGGGAATCTCAGGGGCGGCGGACGTTTCAGGGTCTGCAGGCGGAGCGGCGGCCGCTGGCGTGGCCGGCGGGCTGCCGGCCGTCGCCGATGGGGAGACAGGCTCCGCAGAGTGCTCTGCCACGGGGCTGGCACGCCTGGCGGAATACCCCATCCAGAACGCGAGCACGACGACCGCGATGCCGGTCACCCAGGCCGCCGGCGGGATCCGCCAGGACGGCGCACCCTCGGCGCCTCCGGAAGCCGGCATCGGCTCCCGCACGTGGCCGCATCGGCAGGTGTCAATCCGTGGGGGGACCTGCCGGCTGCACGCCGGGCACGTCCAGGCATGTTCCGTCGAGGACTGTGAGGTCATACGGTCACCCTTGCAGCCATGGCGCGCGAGGACTCCTCGCCGTGTCTGTTATCGGCCTGAGGGCGGCCGAGCCTGAGCCAGCAGGCCGGAAGCCAGAAACAGGCGTCGAGGGGTCGGGCACGCCTGCACCGGCGAACCCCGAGTCGCGAGTCCCGTCAGGCGAGGCTCCCGAGACGGCAGAGCCGGAGCACCGGATGGCCGGCGTCGCGGGACGCACTGAGATCCACCTCGAACTCCGCCACCCAGTCATTGTGCATGTCGGGATCGACGAGCATCTGCTCGACGCGCCAGGCACCGCCTTCCGCAGCGTCGGTGACGTGGGTGTGGCGGAGGTTGCGCGCCTCGGGATCGAAGCGGAGCGGGCCGTGCTCGACGCGGTAGGCCTCCAGCGCCGCCTTCAGGTCGTCCGCCACCCACGCGCGGTCGCCAGTGCCTTCGCGCGGCGGGTCGACGGCGGCAATCGCGCCGGCATGATCGCCGAGCGACCAGGCGCGCAGGCACATGAACACGCGGGCGCGGATGGCCGCGGTGAAGCGTTTCCTGTCGCGGGTCACGTCGGCGTCGGCGTCGTCGGCCCCCGGCGGGCGCAGCGCTTGCGCCCGGGCCGCCGCGGCGCCCCGGGGCTGGTAGTCCGGGTCTCGCATCCGCTCCCACTCGTCGGCCAGGCTCGAGTCGACCTGGCTGAGCAGCGTCTTCAGGTACAGCTCGATGTCGATGGCCTCGTCGTTCTTGACGCCGTCGGGCACGGTCTGGCTCAGCGCCTTGTAGACGCTGTTGAGGTGACGCAGGAGCAGGCCCTCGGACCGCTGGAGTTCGTAGTCGTAGATGTACTCGGCGAAGGAGCGGAACTGCTCGAACATCTCGCGCGCGATCGACTTGGGCCGGATGCTCTCCTCGCCCACCCAGGGGTGCTTGTCCGCGAACGCGTTGAAGGTCGTGTAGATGAAGTCGCGGAGAGGCTTGGGATACTCGAGCTTCTCGAGCTCCTCCATCCGCTGGTCGTACTCGACGCCGTCGGCCTTCATCTGGGCAACGGCGCGATCCTTGATCCTGTCCAACTGGCGCCGGAGGATGATCTCCGGGTTCTCGAGGATCGATTCCACCAGCGTCACCAGGTCGAGGGCGTACTCCGGCGAGTCGGCGTCGAGGAGCGGGATCGTCTCGAGGAGGTAGAGCGACAGCGCCTGGTCCATCGAGAAGTCGTCCTGCAGCTCGACGTTCACCTGCAGCGTGGCGCCTTCCTCCGTCCTCGGGATGAACTCGACGACCCGGCGGTTCACGAGGGCCCGGAAGAGCTGCCAGGCGCGCTTCCGGTGCGCGGTCTTCGCGCCCTCTGGCTCGTGGCTGTCGCGGATGAGGCGCTGCATCGCGCGGCAGCCGTCCCCGCGCCGGCTCAGCACGTTGAGCAGCATGCCGTGCGACACCTGGAAGCGCGAGGCGAGCTGCTCGGGCTGGGCGGCGATCAGGCGCTTGAAGGTGTTGAGGTCCCAGTTGACGAAGTTGTGCTCAGGCGGCCTGCGCCTGGTGACCTTCTTACCGTCGCGGGCCGCCTTCTCGCCGAGCTTGATGTTCTCGATGACGTGCTCGGGCGCCTGCACCACCACGTAGCCGCGGTCGTCGAACCCCTTGCGGCCGGCGCGGCCGGCGATCTGGTGGAAGTCGCGGGCGCTGAGGATGGCGGTCTTGCGCCCGTCGAACTTGCAGAGCCGCGTGAACAGCACCGTGCGGATGGGCACGTTGATGCCGACGCCGAGGGTGTCGGTACCGCAGATGACCTTGAGCAGGCCCTGCTGCGCGAGCTGCTCGACCAGCACCCGGTACTTCGGCAGGAGCCCCGCGTGGTGCAGGCCGATGCCGTGCCGCAGCCACTTGCGGATCTCGGATCCGTAGGGGCTGGTGAACTCGAAGTCGGCGATGGCGTATGCGATGGCGGCCTTCTCGTCCCGCGTGCAGATCTTGAGGCTCGTGAAGTCCTGGGCGCTGCCGGCCGCGTCGGCCTGGGTGAAGTGGACCACGTAGGCCGGCGTCTTGCCCTCCTCGGCGAGTTTCTCGAGGGTGTGGGCCAGCGGGATCTCGGCGTACGCGAAATCGAGGGGAACCGGGCGATCGACGGACTTCACGCTGGCGGTGGGCCGCCCGTTGAGGGCCGTCAGGGCCTCCTCGAAGAACCGCGTGTCGCCGAGGGTGGCCGACATCAGCAGGAACCGCGTGTGCGGCAGCGTCAGCAGCGGCACCTGCCACGCCACGCCCCGGTCGCGGTCCGCGTACCAGTGGAACTCGTCCATCACGACGTCGTCGATCCACGAGTTCTCGCCCAGGCGCAGGGACATGTTGGCCAGGATTTCGGCCGTGCAGCAGAGGATCGGCGCGTCGCGGTTGACCGTCGCGTCGCCCGTGGCGAGCCCCACCTGGTCGGGCCCGAACTCACGGCACAGGGCCATCCACTTCTCGTTGACGAGCGCCTTGATGGGGCACGTGTAGATTGCGCGCTGGCCTCGGGCGAGCGAGGCGAACAGCATCGCCGACGCCACCAGCGACTTGCCCGAGCCGGTCGGCGTGTTGAGAATGACGTTCTTCTCGTCCAGCAGTTCGAGGATCGCCTCTTCCTGCGCCGGGTAGAGCGTGAGGCCCTTGCCGGCGGTGTAGTCGAGGAAGCGCTCGAGCAGCGCGTCGGCTGACGCGTCGCTGCCGGGGAGAAGCTCGCCGAGCCGCGCAGACATCTCGGCCAGTTGTACCTCAGACTCAGGGGTCGGGACTAATTACGTGCAGCGACTGCCGACGATGACGGATTTGTCGTCATCGCTCGGACGATGACAATTCCGTCGCTTTCGGAGGGTCCCGTACGTAATTAGTCCCGACCCCTCCGGCGTCCGGCTGAGGTATCCTCCAGCGTGCTTCAGTCACGCCGCACTCCCGCTTCCACCTTGGCATGCGCCGCGGTTGCATGCGGGCTGCTGCTCATTTCTGTTCGTGCCCGGGGTCAGGATCGTTCGGGCTCGGCGTCGGTCCAGGCCGTGCGCCAGGCGGTCTTCGAGGCCGAGGACCGTCGTGCCCGGACTGAGGCGGACCTGAAGACGCTGCTCGACGGCACGCGCCACCCGAGCGAGGCCGTCCAGCGCATGGCCATCCGGGCGCTCGGCAGGCTGGAGCGGCCCGTGCTTCTCGGCAACATCCAGCCGGCGCTTTCCTCGACGTTCGCCGCGGTGCGCGCGGCGGCCGCGGAGGCGCTCGGCCAGGCCGTGTCTGGCGCCGGCGCCGACGCGTCCGGCGCGGCGCAGGCCGCCCTCATCAAACACCTCGGCGGGGAGCGTGATCAGGCGGTCATCGGCGCGATCTGCTGGACCCTGGGGCGCCTCCCCTACGGAACGGCGCAGGCCGCGAGGTCGGCCGAAGTCACGCTGCTCGTGGCCGCGCTGCCGATCGATACATCTTCGAACACGACCCTCGCGCTGCGGCTGGGCGTGGCCCGCGGACTCGAGTCGCTGCTCCGCCGCAACGCCAAGCTGTTCACGCCCTCGCCGGAAACCGTGCGGCGTCTGACGCAGATGGCGCTCGAGCGCCGCAAGCCGCGCCGCCACGACGAGGCGGAGGACGTGATTCGCGTGCGCCGCCTGGCGATGGCCGCGCTCGCCTCCTCGAAGCAGGCCGACGAGCAGACCATCACCGCGGCCGCCGCCGATCCCGACGCGCAGGTGCGCCGGCTGGCGCTGGTCGCCCTGGCCAGCGCGGCGCCGGGCTCGGTGTCCGAGGCGGCGCGGGCGAAGCTGTCGTCCACGGGCCTGGCTGACCCCGACTACCTCGTGCGCTACGAGGCCCTCCGCATCCACGCCCGGTCGCTGACCGGCGCGTTCGCTGCTTGGACGCCCGTGTTCGCGGCGCTGGATGACCCGTCACCGCATGTGGCGCTGCTGGCGATCGATCTGGCGGGGGGACCCCAGCCCGATCGCGCTCGTGCGCTGACTCTCCTTCGGCGGGAGGCCGAGTCGCTTCCAGCCGACAGAGAGGCCCTGCGGAACTGGCACCGCGCGGCTCACGCGCTGGTGTCGCTGGCCAGAGTCGCGCCGGAGGACGCGGCAGCGCTGCTGTCCCGCTTCGAAGGCAGCGTCCACTGGCCCGTGCGCATGTATGCGGCGCGCGCGGCGGCGCTGCTGCGCGATGCCGAGTGCCTGACGCGGCTCGCGCGTGACGAGCGCGACAACGTGCGCGATGCCGCGATTACAGGGTTGAAGACCGTCGCGGGCCATGACGCCGACAGCCTCTACCTCGAAGCGATCGGCCGGCCCGACTATCAGCTGATCATGACGGCCGCAAACGCGCTCATCGGCACGCCGCGGCGCACTGAGGCGACGGCGGCGCTGCGTGCCGGCCTCGCCCGCATCACCGGGGAGAAGCGCGAGACGTCGCGCGATGTCCGCCTTGCCCTGATCGCGCGCATCAGCGAGTTGGGCCAAGCAGCCGACGCGCAGGCGCTCCTGCCCTACACGAGCGATTTCGATCCGCGCGTCGCGGCGGAAGCCGCCGCCGCCGTCGGCAAGTGGACGGGCCAGGCGCCAGCCGTGACGCCGCGCCCGTTGCCGATCGCCGCGCCCATCCTCGCGGATGTCGAACGCCTCCGCGGCGCGCGCGCCGTCATCCGCATCGCCGGGCGCGGCACGTTCGAGTTCATGCTGCTCCCCGATGAGGCCCCGGCCACCGTTGCCCGCTTCGTCGCGCTCGCCCGGTCCGGCTACTACAACGGGCTCACCTTTCACCGCGTCGTCCCGGCGTTCATCGTGCAGGGCGGAAGCCCCGGCGCCAACGAGTTCGTGGGGGACGGCCCGTTCATGCGGGACGAAATCGGGATCGAGCCGCACGTCCGCGGCGCCGCGAGCATCTCGACCAGGGGCCGCGACACCGGCGACGCGCAGATCTGGTTCAATCTCGTCGACAATCCGAGGCTGGACCACGACTACACCGTGTTCGGGCGCGTGGCCGCCGGCGCCGACGTGCTGGATCGCATCCTCGAATGCGACGTCATCGAGGAAGTCGAGATCGTGGACAGGGGTCGCGGGCGCTGACGCGGGGGGGCCGGCGCGGCATAATCACCTATTTATTTGCTAGGTGATACGGTGTTAGGATGCGGATAGAGGGTGTGGGCCCTGTCTGCATATGGATGGCATCATCAGCGCCTGGGGGAAGATCCTCCGGGGCATCAAGCCGAATCTCTCAATCGAAATCACTCGCGAGTGCCCGCTCCGCTGCCAGGGGTGTTACGCATACGGCGAGAATCACCTCGAAGGCGACGCCACGCTGCGCAGCCTGGCCGACTTCAAGGGTGGCGAGCTTGTCGCGCGCGTGAAGGATCTGGTGCAGCGTCTGGACCCGCTGCACCTGTCGATCATCGGCGGCGAGCCGCTAGTCCGCTACCGGGAACTGGGCGAAATCCTGCCCTGGTTGTCCGCCCGCGGCGTGTACACGAACCTCGTCACGAGCGCCGTCCGTCCGATTCCGCTCGAGTGGGCGGGACTCGACCGCCTGCTGATCGCGGTGTCCGTCGACGGGCTCCAGCCGGAGCACGACGCGCGGCGCAAGCCCGCCACGTACGACCGCATCCTGAAGCACATCGACGGCCACCTGGTGACCGTGCACTGCACCGTCACGCGCCAGCAGGCGCAGAGACCGGGCTACCTCGATGAGTTCGTCAGGTTCTGGTCGGCTCAGGAGACCACGCGCCGGATCTGGTTCAGCCTTTACACGCCTCAAATCGGTGAAGTGTCCGACGAGTGCCTCAGCGTCGAAGACCGGCTGCGCGTCGCGCGGGAAATCGCGGCCCTCGGGCCCCGCTATCCAAAGCTCGAAGCGTCCAGGCGGATGCTGGAGGGGCTCGTCGACCCGCCGCTCTCGCCCGAGGAGTGCATCTTCGCGCGCACGACGCACTGCCTCTCGGCCGATCTTCAGACCGTGGTGTCGCCATGCCAGCTGGGAGGAAACCCGGATTGCGCCAGTTGCGGATGCCTGGCGGCGGCCGCCCTGGCGGCAGTGGGACGATACCGGCTGCCCGGCGGCATCCCCGTGCACCGCATGCTGGCATGGTCCGAGGCCGTCGGTAGGCGGGTCGCCCGCGTCCGCGGAGCCGGACAGCCGGGAGCCGGACCGCCGCGCACAATCCCTTTGAAGGCCGTCACCGACTGACAGCCGTCACACCCAGGTCAGCCCGCTGTCAAACGCCGGAAGCGCCGCAAGCCGTGGTCCGCCTGCCGCCTGCAGACGGTTCTCGGCCCATGCCGCCTCTGCGTCATCACCCGCACCGCGCCAGAACTGCTGCAAGCGGCTGTAGCGCTCCGCGAAATCGAATCCCATCAGCCACTGGAGCTTGCGCAGGTCAATCGGGCAGAGGTGGAGCGGCCGCCGATCGCTTTCGACGAGCGACGACGAGCCGTTCATGAGGCAGCGGAAGTAGATGCAGTGCGCGATTCCGGCCATGTGCCCGATCTCGTGCGCGATGACGCGGCAGCACCGCTTGCGCATTTCCCCCGGATGACGTCCGGGCGCGTCCTCGCAGAAGGGCGGCCCGTAGCGGGCCACGCTGACCACACCAACGCGGCAGGTCACCGAGGCCTCTCCGAACGCGAAGCTCACGATGGGATGCGGGAACAGATCGTGCGCGGTAATGCCGAGCACGCAGAACGCGTCGGCGGGCTTGCCGGCATAGAGCCGCGCCAGGATGTCCCCGGCATACACCTGCGGCGTGCCGGCGTCCGGCGCAGCCCTGGTCACGAGTGACGACGGGTCGAGGACGAGCGGCGGAAGCACGCGCACCTTCAACTGGAAGAACGCCGCCGTGAACGCGGCCAGTGTTGAGAGACAGGTGTCCGTGAGGGCGCCCTCGGCATCAACGGGCTGGATGTAGATCGTCCGCCCACTGACAGCCGGGCGGATGGCGGCGCGGACGAAGTCGTCGAATGTCTGGCCGCGCTCTTCGTGGATCGCGAGCCACTCCTGGGGGCGAGGAACGGGTAGCGGCTCGACCGCGTCGGCCAGCATGGCGCGTACGGGCGCAGGCGCATCGGCCAGACCGCCAATCGCGTTGAGCCACACGGAACCGTCCACGGACACTATCCCCCCTTTCAAGAAACGCACGAATCGAGCCAGGGCGGCCTCCGCAGCAGTGCCTCGTAAGTCCATCCGCATCAGCTGTTTGGCATGCAGGCGCGGTGTATGCGAGGTGTACGCGGAATTTCTGAGTGAAATACTCGCTTTCAGGATGCACGCTTCCGCGAGGGTGGCGGTATGATCCAGCCGTCGAGACGGCCCCCGGCGCGAGCGTCAATGGCTACGCCTGGTGCTGACATGGCATCCCACCACGACCTTCAGCTGCCGGACCTCGTGGAGTTCCGGCGTGACGAAGGCCAGATCCGCTTTCACGACGAGCGCGTGCTCGTGATGAGCGCCGCCGCCATGGGCGCGCTGCGCCGGGAGATCATCGCGTCGCTCGGCATCGTCGCCGCCCGCCGGCTCCTCTTCCGGTTCGGTTTCACACACGGCTATCGCGACGCCGTCACCTTGCGCGCCGGGTTCCCATGGGTTGACCCGCTCGACGGCGTGCGGATGGGCGCCATGCTTCACGGTGTCGAAGGCGCCGTGCACGCCGATGTCGTCCGCCTGTCCCGGCATCCGGCGTCGAACCGCTTCGAGGCCGAGGCCCTGTGGCGGCACTCCTATGAAGCCGAACAGCACCTGCAGCAGTGCGGGGCCGCCGCCGAGCCGGTGTGCTGGACGCTTTGCGGGTACGCCAGCGGATTCTGCAGCGCGTGCCTCGGGCGCGACATCTACTTCCGTGAGACGCAGTGCGCCGCCGTCTCGGGCACGCACTGTGCTGTCTCCGGCAGGGACGCCGACAGCTGGGGCGCGGAGGGCAAGCGGCTTCGGGCCGAGTACGGCGGCGACGCGCTGCTCGCCGAGTTCGAGCAGCCGATCCGCGCCGCGCATCCCGGAAGCAATGCCGGCGACCGGCGGGAACGCCGCTGCAGCGACGACGGACGCGAACTGGATCTCCTTCGGGAGCGGGTTGATCAGTACGCGCGCCGGTCGCAGATGATCCTGGCGAGCGGCGGTATGCGCAAGTCGCTCGAGCTGGCCGCGCGGGTGGCTCCGATCGACACGGGCGTGCTGATCTGCGGGGAGAGCGGAACGGGCAAGGAATTCGTGGTCCGCATGATCCACGAGCAGAGCGCCAGGGCCGGCCAGCCGCTGGTCTCGGTCAACTGCGCCGCCCTGGCGGAGACACTCCTCGAATCGGAGCTGTTCGGCCACGTCCGCGGCGCCTTCACCGACGCGATTCGCGACAAGGCCGGCCTCTTCGAGGTGGCGAGCGCCGGCACGCTGTTTCTCGACGAGGTCGGCGAGATGTCGGCCGGCCTCCAGGCGAAGCTGCTGCGCGCACTCCAGGAGCGCGAGATCAGGCGGGTGGGCAGCGAGACGAGCATCAAGGCGAGCCCGCGGATCGTGGCGGCCACGAACCGCGACCTGCGCGCCGCGGTCCATGCCGGCGCGTTCCGGGAAGATCTCTTCTACCGCCTGGCTGCGTTCGTCATCACGGTGCCGCCGCTGCGCGAGCGGCGCGAGGCGGTCGCGCCGCTCGCGCAGGAGTTCCTCAAGCGGGCCGCGTCGCGCTTCGGCAAGGACCTCCAGGGCATCACGCCCGAGGCGATGCGGGTGCTGCTCGACTACGATTGGCCGGGCAACGTCCGCGAGCTGCAGCACGCGGTCGAGCGCGCGGCGATCCTGGCCGCAGGGCCGCGCATCACGGGGGCGGATCTGCCGCCGGAGCTGCGCCTGCGGGATGGGGGCGTCCCCCTCGACCCGGGATTCGACCTCGACGAACACGAGCGTGCGCTCATCGAGAAGGCCCTCGCGCAGTTCGGAGGCAATCGCCGGCGCACGGCAGAGGCGCTCAACATCAGCACCGTCACCCTCTGGCGCCGCATCAAGCAGTACGGCGTGCGCGCACCGGCACCGCCTCGCTTTGCGCGGTAGGCGGGCGGCGCGACGGCGTTACGTGTGGCAGAATACGCAGATGGCAACCACCACCCCAGCCGCTACACCGGCTCCCGGGCCGGCGGCGGCGCCAAGACGGAGCGTGGCGGCTCGCCTTCGCCGCGCATTGCTTCTCAGCGTCGTTGTCCTGACCCTGCTGCTCGCCGCCTACACGTGGTTCGTGCTCACGTGGAGCTATTCGCGCGGCGAGCGCGCGGGGTTCGTCCAGAAGTTCTCGAAAAAGGGCGTGGTCTTCAAGACCTGGGAAGGCGAACTCCTGATGGTGACGCTGCCGGGCGTGATGCCCGAGAGGTGGGAGTTCACCGTCCACGACGACGCCGTCGCTGCCCGGATCAATGCGCTGATGGGCAAGCGCATTGCGCTCAGCTACGACCAGCACATCGGCGTGCCGACGTCGATCTTCGGCGAGACCGGCTTTTTCGTGACGTCGGTGCGCGAAGTCAAGGAGTAGGGACGGGACGGGGACGGGCGCGCGGCGGGCCGCCCGCCGCGCGCCCGCCCGCCCTCAGTACTGGAACACCTTCCCGCCGGCCAGCACTTCCTGCTGTTTCGGATCGTAGACGACCTTGAGTCCGGTGCGGTAGGCGGCGTTGGTCATGATCGTCGCGATGGCGTGACGGTAACCCGCTTCGATCGGCGCATTCGGCTCCTTCCGGCTCCTGACACAGTCCATCCAGTTCCGCACGTGGCCGCTTGTCAGCGCATCGCCGCCGGTATTCGCCGCCGTCTCCACCTGGACGGCCTCGGCCAGCACCTGCGGCGCGAGAAGGTTCGGCTTCATGCCCATCGCCTTCGCCTCGCGCTCGGTCAGGCCGCCGTCCGGCGTCACCTTGCCGGTATCGAGGTCCATCGTCCCGCCGTTCGAGTAGTAGACCTCCTTCGTGCCGCCCATGCTGTTGCTGAACCGTGAGGTGAAGACCACCTGGAACCCGCCGGCGTTCCTGTCTTCCGGGCCGTAGTCGAGCACCGTGGTCATCGTGTCGGCGTTGGTGCGGCCGTCCTTCCAGCAGTAGATGCCGCCGTTGGTCACGGCGCTGCGCGGATAGTCGAAGCCCGAGAACCAGTGGACCGTGTCGATCTGGTGCGCCATCCACTGCCCCGGAATGCCCGACGAGTAGGGCCAGAACAGGCGGAACTCGAGGTACTTCCGCGGATCCCAGGGCTCGAAGGGGCGGTTGAGCAGATAGCGCTTCCAGTCGGTGTCGGCCTCGCGGCAGACCTCGACCGCCGCGCGGCGGCGCCAGCGCCCGGGCTGGTTGACGTTCCAGACGAGGTCGACGAACATGATCGGGCCGAACTTGCCCTGCTTGATGAATTCCGCCGCGGCGATGTAGTTGCGGCCGCTGCGCCGCTGCGATCCGATCTGCACGATCCGCTTGTTCTCGCGCACCGCCTTCAGCACGGCGCGGTTGTCCTCCATCGTCTCGGCCAGCGGCTTCTCGGTGTAGCTGTCCTTGCCGGCTTTCACGGCCTCGACGGTGTGAATCGCGTGCTGGAAGTCGGCCGTGCTGACGATGACGGCGTCGACGTCCTTGCCGGTGGCGTACAGCTCCTCGGTGTTGCGGTAGGTCGCGACAGGGTGGCCCATGGCCTTCTCGAGCGCGGCCTTGCCCTCGTCGCGCCGCCGGTTCCAGATGTCGCAGACGCCGACGATGTCGAAATTGGTGGCCTTGTGGTGCTCGAGGAACGAGGGCAAGAGCGCCCCCCGGAACCGGTCGGAGAAACCGACCACCACAACGCGCACGCGGTCGTTCGCGCCCTGCACGGCGGCGAACGAACGGGCGTCGAGTGGCGCGAGTCCGGCGTAGCCGGCGGCGAGCGCGGCCGACTTCAAGAATGTCCTGCGGTCCTGTTCCATGGTCGTTCCTTTCTGCTCGAGAGCCTGTGACGCGGACATGCTACCACGCTGCCGCGCGCCTGGTGCCGGGTGCCCCGATCGCTCCCGGCCGGTCCCTGCCAGCCCGGCCGCGTGCGGGACCTGGCAGCCCGCCCTCCGGAGGCGCACGGCACGGCGCAGAACACGGCGCAGAACACCTCTTGAAACGCGGTGCCCAGGTGCTATTATTCGCGCGACGTTTGGACAGTTCTTTCGGAGCGACGTTCAGGCGGCCGTCGGGCGGCGCCGGCTCGGCGGCCACGGCGTTTCGGCGCAGTGATGGGGGGAGACATGGCTGCAGCGCGATACCGGGTCGTATGGATGTGTCTGTTGCTCGGAGCGGCGCTGGCCGTTGCGGCGGCGTCCCCCGCGCTCGCGCAGGAGACGCGCGGCTCGATTAGCGGCACCGTCAAAGACAATTCGGGCGGCGCGCTGCCCGGAGTCACGGTCACCGCCACGCAGAAGGAAACCAACCGCGCGACGTCGACTGTCACGAACGAAGCCGGGTCGTTCAACCTGCTCTTCCTGCAGCCTGGCCTCTACAGCGTGTCCGCCGAACTGAGCGGCTTCAAGAAGACCGTGCGCGACAACGTCGAGATCCGGGTCAACGACCGGATGGGCATCGACCTCACGATGGAGATCGGCGGCCTCGAAGAGACGGTCACCGTCCTCGCCGAGTCCCCGCTCCTCGAGACCCGGAGCGGCTCACAGGGCCAGATCATCGACCAGAAGCGCATCTCCCTCCTGCCGCTCTCCGACGGCAATCCCTTCATCTTGACCCGCCTCGCGCCCGGCATCGCCTACACCGGCGATCTCAAGTTCTCGCGCCCCTTCGACAATGCCGGCACATCGGCGGTGGTGGCTGACGGGGCGCCCGGCGCGAACGAGTTCACGCTCGACGGTTCGCCGAACATGGCGAGCGGCGGCCGCGTGGCCTACGTGCCGCCGTCCGACGCGGTGCAGGAGTTCAAGGTCGAGAGCGCCACCTTCGACGCGCAGCAGGGGCACACGGCCGGCGCCACGGTGAACGTGGCGATCAAGAGCGGCACGAACAACCTCCGGGGCACCGGCTACTTCTTCTACAGGGACGAAAAGCTGTCCACGAACGAGTACTTCCTCGAGAAGGCCGGGAAGCCGAAGTCGCTGATGGACTACACCCGGTGGGGCGGCACGCTGGGCGGCCCGATCATCAAGAACAAGACGTTCTTCTTCGGGGTCTTCGAGCGGCTCGACGACGCGTTCCCCGAGGTGGGCCAGTACACGGTGCCGACGGCAGCGCAGCTGAACGGCGACTTCTCCGCGCTGCTCTCCCAGGGCATCATCATCTACGACCCGGCCACGGCGTTTCTCAACGCCGCCGGGCGCGTGGAGCGGTTGCCGTTCCCCGGCAACGTCATTCCCTCCAGCCGGATCAGCCCGATCTCCCGGAACTTCCTGAAGTACTACCCTGGGGCCAACCAGGCGGGCGACGCGCAGGGCCGGAACAACTACCTCTCCGAGAACACGCGCTCCGACGATTTCTACGCCATCACGGTGCGCGGCGACCACCAGCTCACCGCCAACCAGCGCATCTTCGTGCGGTGGAGCAAGAACGACCGCCGCGAGGCGCGTGGAAACTGGACCGGCGAGGTGAACGGCGTCAAGCCCACCGGCAACTACCTCTTCCGGTGGAACGACCAGGTCACTGTCGACCACGTGTGGACGATGTCGTCGGGCATGCTGCTGAACCTGCGCGGGGGGTACGCGCTGTTCCGGGAGCCGAGCATCCGGCAGCATGAAGGCGAATTCGACCCGGCCACGCTCGGGTGGTCCTCGAGCGTCGTCCAGTTGTTCAACGGCGCGAAGTACCTGCCCCGGTTCGAGATCGGCGGCAACAGCGTGATCGGGGAGAACCTTGGGGGCAATACCGAGCACGGCATCTGGTCGTTCCAGCCGACGTGGACCAAGGCATCCGGCTCGCACAACTTCCGTGTGGGCTGGGACTTCCGCATGTACCCGGAATACGGGGCCGGCCCGGGCGCCCAGGCGGGGCGCTACGATTTCAATACCGACTTCACGCGGCAGTTCGACAACTCGCCGGCGGCGACCATCGGCCAGCAACTGGCAGCGATGATGCTCGGCCAGACCACGGGCGGGCTCATCGATCGCAACGCCGACCGCTATAACCAGACCGTCTACAACGGCGTGTTCTTTCAGGACGACTGGCGGGTGACCGACAAATTGACCCTCAATCTCGGCCTGCGGTACGAGTTGGAGGGCGCCACGACTGAGCGCGACAACCGGAACGTCCTGGGATACGACCCGGGCGCAACGCTGACCATTACGGGACCGGCCCAGGCGGCGTACGCCGCGAACCCGATTCCGGAGGTCAGCCCGTCCGCCTTCAGGGTTCTGGGCGGCCTGGGATTCGTCGACGATTCGAACCGCGGCTTCTATGCAGCCGACAAGAACAACTGGCAGCCACGCCTCGGGATGGCGTACTCGTTCGACAGCAAAACCGTCCTCCGGGCCGGGTACGCGATCTACACGGTGCCGGCGGTCATCAACGGCGTGCGTCAGTCGGGGTTCTCGCAGGCAACGAATATCGTCCCCACCAGCAACAACGGGCTGACCTTCCAGGCCAATCTGGCGAACCCGTTCCCCGTGGGGGTGGCCGAACCGCCAAACGCCAGCCTCGGACCGAACACGTTCGTAGGACGCCAGCTCGACCGGTGGGAGAACGACGTGAACGCGTTCCAGAACGCGCAGGCGATGCGCTGGTCGGTGAGCCTGCAGCGCGAACTGCCGCATCAGTGGGTGGTGGAGGCCAGTTACGTCGGCAACCGCGGCTACGACCTGGCGGTGGACACGGAGTCCAACCCGGTGCCGCGCAGCTATCTCTCCACGAGCCCGCTGCGCGACCAGACGACGATCAACTACCTCACGACGAACGTGGCCAATCCCTTCAAGGATCTGGTCCCTGGCACCGGCCTGAATGGCTCAACGGTCCAGCGCCAGCAGTTGCTGAGGAGGTACCCGCACTTCACGAACATCCAGAGCCGCGCACACGACGGCACCAGTGAGTACAACGCCCTCCAGGGCCGCGTCGAGAAGCGGTTCACGTCCGGCTACACTCTTCTCGCGGCGTACACGTGGTCGAAGTTCACCGAGCAGACGTCGCTGCTGAACGCCACCGACGCCGAGTACGAAAAGCGGCCGTCCAGCGCGGATATCCCGCATCGCCTGGTCGTGAGCGGCATCTACGAGCTCCCCTTCGGGCGGGGCAAGAAGTGGGGGGATGACTGGAACGGCGCGCTGGACGCGGTGCTGGGCGGCTGGAGCATCCAGGGGATCTACCAGTGGCAGACCGGCCGGCCCGTCACGGGCTGGGGCAACCGGTACTACAACGGAGACGTCAACGGCCTGACGGCCGACTATAGCAAGGTGAAGGACGGGCTGCCGATTTTCGACACGACGGGCTTCTACTTCCACGACGCCGCCGTGCAGACCAACGGCGTGGACGACCCGGCGAAGCAGCGCGCCGACCAGCGCATCCGCCTCGACCAGAACATCCGCTACTTCCCCACGCAGTTCTGGAGCATGCGCCAGCAGAGCCTGAGCCTGATGGACATGTCGTTCGTCAAGCGGCTTCAGTTCACCGACCGCGTCCGCGGCCAGTTCCATATCGAGCTGTTGAACGCATTCGACCAGGCGTTCTTCAACATCCCGAACCTGGACCCGACCAGCAGCGATTTCGGCAAGGTCACCGACACGCAGAACCTGCCGTTCAGCGTGCAGCTCGCCTTCAAGCTGATCTTCTAGGCGGCCGAACGCGGCGCAGGCGATCCGCCCGCCGGGCTTCGTGCCCGGCGGGCGTCGTCTTACTTCTTCAATGCCGCCTGAATCGCCGCCTCGGCCAGCGGGCCCATGATGGCGTAGCCGGCGGCGTTCGGGTGCAGGTCGTCCTCGCTCAACTCGGCGCGCAGCAGCCCCTTCGCGTCGGCCATCGCCGCCACGTAGTCGAGGTAGACGTGGCCGTTTGCAGCCGCGTAGTCCTTCATCCACGCGTTCAGCGCGGTGATGCGCGCCATCGGCCGCCTCGTCGTCTGGGGCGGGGACGTGTCGCCCGGCCGCACGTGATACTCGCTGACCGGCAGGATGCTCGAAAAGACGACGCGGATGCCGTTGGCTTTCGCGATCTCGGCCATCGACGCGAGGTGGCCCGCGATCTGTTCGTCGGTCATCGGCCCGGTGTTGCCGGCGATGTCGTTGGTGCCGGCCAGGATGACGACTGCCTTCGGCTTCAGGGCGACGACATCGGGCCTGAACCGCAGGAGCATCTGCGGCGTGGTCTGCCCGCTGATGCCACGCCCGATGTAAGGCTTCCCCGGAAAGAACGCGCCGAAGCGGGGCTGCGGCCACGCATCGGTAATCGAATCGCCCATGAAGACGACGCGGTTCTCGCCGGAGCCGGGAGCAACCACGGCCCGGTTCGCCTCCCGGTAGCGCGCGAGGTCGGGCCAGTCGCGGAGCCGGACGTCGTTGCGCGACGCGGCCTGCACGGCGGCCGCGAGTTCCGGGCAGGACGGCAGCGCGGGTTGAGTTGGCTGCTGGACTGGACCCGTTTGCGTGATGATCGGCTGCTGGGCGCTGGCAACACCGGCAGTCAGCGCGATGGCGGCGGCGAACACGTGGATCTTCATGGCAGTCTCTCCCAACATTGGCGCAGGGTTCAGTCGCTCGGCCGGCCGCTTCGCACGGAGGCTATCTGATGAGCGGCTTGTAGCCGATGACGTCGTTCCACCATTGCGGGTAGCCGACCGTCTGGCCGTCGAGCATGCCCATGGCGTACTTGCCGAGCAGCACGTCGCCGAGTTTCAGCCACTCCTGCTGCCACGCGATGGCGTTGGCCGACCCGTACTGCGTGAGCATGTTCACAGCCGCCTTCGGGTCCTTGGCGTACGTGCGCGCCGCCAGTTCCAGCACGTTCGGCGTGACCGCGTAGAGCATGTTCAGCCGAGGCTCCCGAGCGGCATCGACGTGCTTGATGGCTTCGTTGAAACGCAGCTCGGCCATCTGCTGCACGTAGATGTTCGTCCAGAAGCCCGACTCCCGATCGAAGACGCCGTAGCGGTCGCCGCGCGAGAGGTGCGCGGGAAGTTCGTCCATGATGGCCCAGATGGGCGTCAGGTACGAGGTGGCCGGCGCGCCGTACCCGAACCAGCTCGTGCCGCGCAGCGGTTCGGGAAGCGCTGCGTTCACCTGCGCGATGTGCAGGTAGTAGGTGCGCTGGACGTTGATGCTGCGCTCGAACGACCCCTTGCCGCCGCGGTTGACGTAGCGGATGGGGTTGCCCCAGGGGCCGGCCGCCGGGCCCTTGGTCATGTCATAGGGCGTGCCCGCGTAGTAATCGGCCTGGATCTTGCGGATATCCTCGAGGGTGAGGGGCTTGTCGGGCTTCACGGAGAACGGGTAGTCCACCAGGGTCGCCGGCAGCTTCAGCGACGGCGCGATGAGGTCGTAGACGCGCCACTCGCGGCGGGACGATGTCACCGGCTCGTCGGGCGCGTAGGTCTTGTTCACGAGGAACGGCTTGCCGGCCTTCGGGTCGAACCAGCCCTGCTCCACCGCGAAGGACACGATTTTCGGCGACGCGATCACGTTGGCGTTGTCGGCGAGGTTGATCTCGCCGATCCGCGCGCGGTTGGCGGCCACGAACACGTGGTCTTCCGGGATGCGGACCGCGGCCCAGATGTCGCGGCCGTAGAACTCGGCCACCCACGTCTCGGTGCCGTCGGTGATCGTCATCGTCTCGCCGCCGCCGCCGGTCTCGGTGAGGAAGCCGAACTCCTCGACCAGCTTGCCCATGACCTTCACCGCCTCGCGGGCCGTCGCGGCGCGCTCGAGCGCCACGTCCTGGGCCAGCCAGCAGTCCACGAGCCCGTCGCCTTTCGTCCACATCACGTCCTTGACCTTCTTGCCGAGGTCGGTGCTCGTGTCGATGCCGAAGGTGGACTCGGCAATCGCCACGCCCTTCTCGTTCATGAAGGAGTAGCGGGACATGAAGTACCGGTACGTGTGCCTCACCTGGGGCATCTCGCCCAGCACGTTGCCGCCGTCGCGGGTGTGCGCGTTCGCGATGATCTTCCGCTTTGCGCCCTCGGGCCAATCGGCCGCAGGCACGATGCGGAGCGGGAAGTCGGCCACGCTCGAGTCGTCGTTATGGGTGATGACACCCGAGCCGTCCACCATCGCCTTCCGGCCGACGCCCAGGATGGTGCACGCGTCGAGCACCGGCCCCCACTGCAGCACGACCACCACCATCATCAGCCACGCGATCAACCGCGAATGCCTTCTCATGCCTGTCCTCCAAGCCCGTCCCGATCAAACCGGGCTTGCCCTGAGCGAGCCGCGACAGCGGCGAGTCGAAGGGCCAGCCCCTTGCCCCTAGTGCCTGAACACGCGCGCAGCCGCCGCCTTCGCCGGGTCATGCAGGAACGCGCCGATCCCCTTCTCCATCACCGCGGCGTAGGTCGGCCAGCTGACGCCGACTTTCTTCGCCGGGTAGAACTCCCCCATTTGCTTGATGACCTCCGCCGCGCCGCCGAGGTGCCGCCCGACCCGGTAGTCCAGCGTCGCGCCGGTCTTCATGTCGTACTCCGCGTACAGGAGACCGCGATCGGCGGCCGTCTGCATGAACTCGTCCTTGCCCGTCAGCATCAGGGCCTCGGTCATCGGCCCGACGAACTTGTCGATGAACGGCTCGGGCGTTTCCATGAGCACGGCGAAGCTCTCCGTGAAGTCGCCGATTTCCCGGTGCGTGAGGCCGCGCAGCGACTTCGGCGACGTCTCGGTCTTCATCGGAAACTGCTCGGCCGAGAGGATCATCGCCGCCATCATGCACATTTCCTCGGCGCGCTGGTGGCAGACGTAGGTGCTGACGACGGGATACCCCATCGACGCCTCGTGCACGTCGATCGTCATGTCGATCTGCTCGCGGCGGATGAGCTCGCTGATGGCGAACGACGTGCGCTCGGTGAGGTTGCCGCCGGGCCTGCCCGGGAAGGTCCGGTTCAGGTTCCGGCTGTCCTGGTAGGCGAGGTTCTGCGCCGAGGGGTAGTGCACGAACGTGAACGGGTCCGGCCACTGCTCGAGCGGATTGGTTTCCCGGTCGCCGATGCGGTACGTCTTCTCGCCCCAGGGCGTCTTCACGCGGAAAAACGGCGGATAGGCGTTGCCGAGCATGCCGAGCGTCGAGGCGCTCATGTTCGCCCGCGCGATCACGAACACCTTCCCCTGCGTGACGGTGATGTTCTCCATCACGACGTACGCCATGACCGGGCTTGCCGGCTCGTACGCGTGCGCGCCGCCGAGGATCAGCACCGATCCGCCGGGCACGCCGGAATCGAATACGAACACCGGCACGTCCATCAGCGTTCCGCGGATGCCGTCGAAGTAGGTGCTGAGCGGCGCCTGGCGGGTGAACGCCTCGGAGACCACCACGGTCTCGCGGTAGGCGCGCAGCGCGCGGATGTCCTTCGTGCCCACCACCATCAGGGCCAGCGAGGCCAGCAGCAGCCCGACGCGGCGTCCGACGAGGGCGCGATCGTTCATGCCATCACCTCACTTGATGTGGAGCGCTCGGAGGACGAACGGGATGATGGCGTAGGCATACACGATGTCGTACGCCAGGCCCGGCCGGCTCTTCCGCCTGAACAGCCGCGTCACCAGCAGCACGGCGATGAGGCCCGCGAGCACGAAGTACGTCTGGTGGATGAGCTCTTGCAGAAGGATCATTGTCAGTTCGCTCGCTCGTCAGAAGCAAGAATCAAGGAGCAAGAATGGCCAACTGACGCTGGTCAGAAGAGAAGAACGAACAAGCTGCCCCGGGGGCAGTTCTTCTTGCTTCTTGCTTCTTGCTTCTTGCTTCTTGCTTCTTGCTTCTTCAGTACCTCACCAAGAACGCCGCCCTCCCCGGGACGATCAGCATCGCGAGGGCGACAATTCCCATCACCAGCCACGGCACGGCCGTGGCCTTCAGGAACGACCCGTAGCTGCCCTTGTAGCCCACGGTCTCGATGGCCGTGCGCCCGACGATGCGCGACGGGGGCAGGCAGTCGCCGAGCGCGAACAGCATGCTGAACGCCGCGGCGACGACGGTCACGTTGGCGCCAACCGCATTGAACACGAAGATCAGCGGCGTCCCGAGGATGACCGCGCTCCCAAAGCCCAGCGATCCCTGCGCCAGCGGGCACACGAACAACGAGGTCGCGTAGATGCCGATGATGGGCAGGGCGACGAAACTGATCGCGATCAGCCCGCGCACGCCGGTGGCTGCCAGGATATTCACCAGCACGCCCACGCTCACCATCGTCGCCACCAGCGGGAAGACCTGTTCGACCGTCTGGTTCACCACCTCGAGCCAGCGTTTGACTGGCCGCCGGACCGGGTCGATGGCCACCGTGGTCGCCGCGCAGATGAGGAACATCAGCGGGAAGCCAATCGTCGGCAGGGTGAACGCGGCATATTTCGCCCCGAGCGCCAGCGCGAGGAGCACCGCGAGGGGAACCGCGGCGCGCCACCAGGTCATCTTCGGCGACAGCGGCGGCAGGCCGGCGAGAATGGCCTCCTTCGACTGCGGCACCGCACCCCAGCCGAGGTACAGGACCGTGAACGCGGCGATGATCAGCACGGGCACCAGCAGCACCAGGTCGAATCCGACGTAGGGCATGTTCGCCCCGGCGGCCATGAGCATCGCCCACACGTTGATGGGCGGCGCCACCGCCGACAGGATGCCGAGCATGAAGACGAACGCCGCCACCCGGTCCTCGGCCAGTCCCATGAGGCGCAGCACGGCCGCCACGAGGCCGCCGACCACCAGCACCGACACCACTCCGGCGCCGGTCAGCGCACCCGGAATGAGCATCAGCAGGGCCAGCACCATCAGCAGCAGCCACTTGCGCCGGTGCAGGCGCACGACGAGCGCCCGCACGAGGGCGTTCATGGCGCCGACCTCCGAGTAGGCGTTCATGAAGATGCAGGCGGTGATGAAGATGAACGCGAGGTCGAGAAAGGTGAACGTGCCTTCGACGAACAGGTGCGCGGGGAATCCCAGGCCGGCGACCAGGGCACCCACCAGCGCCGTCACCACCATCGACAGCTCGGGCGACTTGAAGCGCCAGCTGCTCAGCACGAAGGCGGCGACCATCGCCGCCAGCGTCCAGGAGGTCGCCGCGTACGTGCTCATTTGGCGTACATGGCCTTCACGACCTCGCTGAAGTCCATGGCATCGTCAATGAAGGTGAGCGGCGCGCCGGACTTCTTGGCGATCGCGTCGAAGCGGCCGTCCTCGTTGCCGTCCTTCTTGACAACGAGATAGTCCGCGAAGGGCGCGATGGCGTCGATGCAGCGCTCGTCGGCGCCGCCCGGCTTGCCGCGGCGCGTCTTGCCCTCGAGCAGAACGCCCACGATCTGCAGCTTGAGCTTCTTCGCTTCGGCGATCATCGCGTTGAGGCGATCGATCTCCTGGTCGATGGTGATGCCTGATGCGCCGAGCCCCTTGGCCGTCGAGCCGAGGACGACCATCAGCGTCTTGTAGGGCTTCGTCTTGAGATCCGCGGGCTGCGGCTCGGCGAGGTAGTCGAAGTCGGCCACGGCTCCGGTGCGCTGTACCAGCAGGCGCGACATCTTGGCGCCAGGCCCCTGCCCCGCGTTGGTGATGAGCAAGGGCTGCTGGCCCTTGACGGGCGGCGCACCCGAGATGGCGGCCGAAGCGGACACCACGGCCAGCAGGACGACCACGCCAGCGACGCCACACGTTCTCGCAACGTTCATCACGACCCTCCAGGAGCGGGCGCCGACGCCCGCGGTGCACACCGAGCTCTGGCAGACAGGCGGGAGTATCTTACCCGACCCGCGATGAATCGCCTCAGGAGAGGGCGCGCTCGAGCTGTCTGAAGAACTCCGCGGCCGTCTCGGGCCTGGCCGTCCGGTCAGCGGCGAAAGACCTGTCGAAGAAAGTCTGCCACGCCTGCGGCGGGGCTTCGAGCCGGTCAGCGAGCGGTCGGTGCCGGCCGCCCTGCACGAGCCGGCGCCAAGTGTCCCTCGACTCAACCGGAAACGGCAGGGCGGCGGTGAGGCACTCGTAGGCCACGACCGTCAGCGCCCAGAGGTCCCAGGAAACGTCCGGGCTGTCGCCGAGCAGATGTTCCGGCGAGATGTAGCCGATCGTGCCGACGAGGACGCCGACCTCGGTCTCAGGCGCTGCGCCGGGGTCGGCGGCGTCAACTTGCGCCAGTGGCTTGGCGACGCCGAAGTCGAGCACCTTGGCCGGGCCACCGTGTTCGACGAGGAAGATGTTCTCGGGTTTCAGGTCCCGGTGGATGAACCCGCGTTCGTGGGCCGCCCCAACGGCGCTGCACACGCCCCGCAGCACGCCCAGTGTGCGCGCCGGGCTGAGCCGGCCGCTGCGTCGCAGTTCCTCGCGCAGCGTGGTGCCGTGGAGTTGTTCCATGACGAGGAACACCCTCGAGCCCGTCTCGACGCCGTAGTCGTACACCGTCACCACGTTCGGATGCGCGAAGCCCGCGACGGCCCGGGCCTCCCGCCGGAACCGCTGCGTTGCCATCGGGTTGTGCACCCATTCGTCGCGGACGACCTTCACCGCCACCGGGCGATCGAGGGCGACGTCGACGGCTGCATAGACGGTGCCCATGCCACCGCGTCCCAGACGCCGCTCCAGCCGGTAGCGCCCTGCGAGGGTGCGTGGCATGCCGATCGGTTTGAGGTCAGCCTGTTCGTTCGCGCAGCGGGCCGCTCCCGAGTCGTAGCACGTGCCGCACTTCGGGCATTCCTCGAATTCGCTGCTCAGCCGGTCCGGCGCCGGCGTGGGCGCGTCGAGGAGCAGGGCAAGGTTCGACGCGACCGCCTCGAGCATCTCCAGGTCGTCGTCCGAGTAGGGTTCCTCTGATCGTTTCGGTCCGAGGGCGAGCATCGCTTCGTGGCGCGCCGCGCCCATCGCGATCGGCACGAACAGATGCAGCCGCGGCGGGCCAGCCTCGTCCGCTTGGACACCGGAGCGCCAGGTGTCGGACCAGTCGGCGTCCTCTCCGGTCGACTCTACGGGCTCCGCCGCTGCGCGCAGTCTCGCCGCGAGCCGTCCAGCCTCCGCCATCGCCGGCGGACTCTGGCCGGCTGGCGCGGACGCGATGCACGTGAAGCTCGCGCCGCCTGACGGCCTGAACATGAGAGCCGCGTACTCTGCGTGCAGGGCCGCCTCGATCCTGGCAACGACGCCGGGCCCGGCACGTGCCAGGCTGCCGGCGCGGCGGGCCCGTTCCGCCACGTCGCGCAACAGGTGCCGTGCGTTGTACTCCTCGCGGAAGAAACGGCGGTCAATCGCCGCGCTCCATCGATGCCGCTGGGTGTGCGCCGCGAGCGCGAACGTTGCGAGCAGCGCATACGTCCATCCGCGATCGGCGAGGATCCTGGCGAGCGGCTGGTCGCCGTGCAGGAGCGCGTCGCCGACCAGAATCACGCCCAGCAGCGGGACCAGCGACAACACGAGGCCGCGCGTGAGGGCGTACTGAAGACCCTTTCCTACGATGACCCGGATGCCCAGTATCCGGTGCCTCAAGACCGCGTAAGCGAACGAGATGGGAAACAGGAGGAACAGCAGCACGATGAGGGTGTCGGGAATCCCCGACACCAGGAAGCTGTAGGCGGAGGATCGGGCGGCGACGCCCATGACGACGAATCTCACGAGCGCCGGGAGCGTCCCGGCGGCGCCTCCCGCCAGGAGCACCCGGAGCCGCCGCTTCTCGTTGAGGTCGGTGAGGCGAACGTAGTTGGCCGTGATGGCGGCGAGCATGGCGAGGCCGTAAGCACCGAACACTGCCGGGCCAGCCGACGAAGCCCAGCCGGGCGCCAACCGGACTTGCGCGTCTGCCGGCCGGTAGACCGTCAGGAAGAGGCTCTGGATCTCGAACGGCAGCAGGCCGAGCGCCGGCAGCGCGACGAGCGCCCACACCCAGCGTGCCTCGAACAGCCGGCGCGGGAACCGGGCGAAGAAGCTCAGCCCGATCGGCCCCACCAGCGCGATGCAGAGGTTCGGGACCCACAACAGCGCGCCGGATCCCCACGGTGCGGCCCGCCAGTACGCCGCGTAGCCAGGAGGGAGATTGAACCGGTACAGGCCCACTGAGAGCGCGGCCAGGGTGAGCGCGCCCATTAGCGCCACGGTGTCGCCGGGCCGCTTGATGCCGATGAGCAGCGCCACGGCCAGCATCACCGCCGAGGCGACCTGCCACAGGATGGTGACACGGCCGTAGCGCTCCTGCAGAATCCGGATGCGATTCACGCGGACCGGCACGGTCATCGGCCGGCCATCACGCACGATATCGAACCGATACGTCCGGCCAACCTCGAGGTTCGCCTTGATGACCCTGGGTGTGAAGGGCGGCGGCCATCGTTGGCCGTCTCGCGCGACGAGGACGTCCCCGGGGCGGAGTCCTGCCCGTTCGGTCGCCCCGCCTGGCTGCAGACTGTCGATGACCAGCCGGCCGTCCTCGACGCGCGGCGAGAATGCGAGGGATTCAGGTCCGAGGATCAAGCACCAGGACTTCAGCAGAAAGTCGACGAGAAAGACCGCGCCGAGACACAGGACCCACCACGGGGGACGCGAGGCGGGCGGGCGGCGCCGGACCGACGCCCTGCTCACTGGAACGGGCTCGAGGGTTGCGGACAGGAGGTCGAGGCCTCGCGCCATGGCCCTGGCCTCGATCTCGAGCGCGGGGGTTTCCAGGAAGCCGGCCCCGCTGGAGTCGCGGGCCAGCATGTCGTTCACGGCCGTTCTCAGCGCGTCGTCGCCTGCGCACAATTCCCGCAGGCAGGCCTCGCGCTCGGCGGGTTCGCACTCGCGCGCAGCCTCAAAAACCTCCTTCATCCGTGCCCATCGGCCCGGATCCATCAGCCTTCTCCGTCGCCCATCTCTCCAAGCAGCCAGGCCTTCGCCGCCGCCCATTCACGCTTGATCGTCCTGGGTGATACGCCGACCACCTCGGCCGCCTCTTCCACGGTCAGTCCGCCGAAGAACCGCAACTCGACGATGCCCGCCGCGCGGGGATCGAAGGCCGCCAGCGCCTCGAGTGCCGCGTCGAGCGCAACGATGTCGGGACCCGGTTGCGGGCTGGGGATGACGTCTTCATCGAGCGCGATCATCACAGAGCCCCCGCCCCGCTTCTGGTACCCGCGCTTTCGCGCGAAGTCGACGAGGATCCGGCGCATCAGGTTGGCGGACACGGCGAAGAAGTGCGCGCGATCCCGCCACTCGATGCGGCTGGCGTCGACAAGCCGGACGTAGGCTTCGTTGACCAGCGCTGTGGTCTGCAGCGTATGCCCCGCGCG
>JALOKU010000237.1 GCA_025456345.1 Vicinamibacterales bacterium
GGCGAGCCGCGACGTGAGACTGCTGAGCGACTGGCCATCCCGCATCAGGTTCAGGTCTTCGCCGGGAGTGATCCTGAAGACGTCGAGGACCTGGTCCAGCATGCCGCGGTGCTGTGCCGTCACCACCACCAGCGGGTCGAACGCCTCCGGGCGGGAGCGCAGCTCCCAGATGAGCGGCGCGAACTTGATCGCCTCCGGCCGGGTGCCGAAGACGGTCGCGATGGTCCGGCGATGTTCCATGATCACTCACCCTTCGCCTGGCGCCGAGGCGCAGGGCGCGGCCGAGAGGTAGCTGCAGAAACGGTCGGCGACAGCCGACCAGGATGACTGCCTGGCGATCTCGAGCCGCTCGAGGCGTCGCTCGGAAGAGTCGGCCGCCAGGCACGTCTCGATGGCCGCCAGAAAACCCTGTGTGTCGCGCGCGATCTCGACGGCCCGGCTGAACCGGCGCACCTCGGGCATGTCGGCAGACACCACCGGCAGGCCGCACGCGAAGTACTCCAGCAGCTTGAGCGGATTGACGCTGACGGTCAGTTCGTTGAGCACAAAGGGGATCAGCCCCACGTCGAATCCGCGCGCGAAGCTGGGAAGCTCAGCATACGGGACCTTGCCGGGCAGGTGCACGTTGGGCAACGCACGCAGACGCTCCACGTCGACATCGGCCGGGCCGACGAGGACGATCGACCAGGACGGCCTCGACCGTGCGATCCCGGCAATCAGGTCGAGGTCCACCCAGGGGCTGATGGCGCCGAAGAAACCGATGACGGGTCTCGGAAGCGCGGAGATGACTCCGGGAACCGGGTCTTCACAATCGGCGAAATGCTCGACGTCGACGCCATGCGAGAGATAGAGCGGGACCCGGCCCCCGCGGGTCTTCTTTTCGCGCAGGTTCTGCGCCGTCGCCATGACCACGTCGCATCGCCGGAGCAGCGTCTCTTCCCAGGCGGCGATCTGACGGGTGAGGGCCCCGGGCCACTGCGTGAAGTCATCGATGCAGTAGTAGACCGACAGCCGCTCCCCGAGCGCCCCGAGGTAGTCCGCGGCGTTCGGAGCGGCAATTACGAGAATCGGGTCCGTGAACTCGAGTGCCCCTGCGGCCGCCCTCACGGTTTTCACCACGGACACCCGGTTCAGCGCGCGTATCGCGGCCACATTCGAGTACGGCAGCATCCGCGGATTGCTGATCCACAGATTCGGGACGCTGGCGGCCTGCCCGCTCGTCCTGCCGGTGAAGCGCCGCAAGATCTCCGCGCTCCGCCTGAGGTCGTAGACACTCCAGCTGGGGTTCCGCAGTCCGATGGTCTGCACCCAAAGCACCCGGTTGCCGGAAAGGAGGTGCCGGAAGATATGCTGCGTTGAACTCGGGTGCCTGCCCCAGTTGTCCGCGAAGACGATGAAGTCGCGTCCCGTCATGCGGAGTGCGCCGGCCTCTCCGTGCAGCGCGGGTGGGACCGCCGGCTCACAGGGAGCGGCGCGGCGCAGGTCACCCACGGCCGGCGACCTCTTTGTAGAGTGACAGCACGGCGTCCCCGAACGCCCCAGCCGAGAAATGCTCCTTCACGCGCGACCTGCCGGCACCAGCAAGCCGCTCCGAGAGCGGCCTGTCCACGAGGGTTCTCTCGATCGCTGCGGCAAGCGCCGCCTCGTCTTCGGACGGAACGAGGAGGCCGCTCGTCCCATCCTCAATCACCTCCGGCACGCCGCCCACGCTGGTCGCCACGACGGGCTTGCCGAGCGCCATTGCCTCGAGGGCGACGTTCGGCAGGCACTCGGAACGCGAGGGAAGAACCACGACGTCGGCTGCGAAGAGGTAGTCTCCCGGCGTTGACGTGTATCCCACAAACTGCACATGACGCTCGAGGCCGAGGGCACGGGAGAGCGACTCGAGCGACTCCCGCAGGCCGCCATCGCCCACGATCAGGGCGCGGACACCGGCCACCTGACGAACGACGAGGCGGAAGGCCCGGAGGAACACGTCCACGCCCTTTTCCGGACTGAGGCGGCTTACCACCACGACCAGCGGGGTTCCGGATCCGATGCGCAGGGCGCTGCGTGTCGCCGGGCCTCCAACCGAGGTGGGCGCAGGACGATCCGCATCCACGGCGTTGTGAATGACGCGAACACGGGAGCGGTCTTCGCCGCCAGGGAGCTGGCGGCGCTGTGCCTCCGTGAGGATGACCGTGCGGTCGGCCAGGCGCTGCATCGCCGCGTCGAGCCGATGATAGAACCGCGCCTTCCGATCCTCCGTCGTCGAACCGGTCATGAAGCAGACCCACTTGACTCCCGTCAGGCGCTGCAGGCACAAACCCACGAACGTCTGCCGGTAGCCGTACGTGTGCACGATCGCCGCCTCCTCCGCCCTCGCCATCGCCCGGGCGCGCGAGACCAGCCCGAGATAGTTCCTGCCCCGGTAGGTCAACTCCCGAAGGCCGATCCCGCGCCGCGCGGCCGCTTCTCTCACGGGAGTGGCGTCGGCGCCTTCCGGGAGGCACGTCGCGAGCACGCACCGGCAATCACGGCCGCGAAGCGCTTCCAGCAGCTGCAGCACGTCCTTCACCGGGCCGGTCACCCTGTCGTCGCCAATCAGGACCAGCACGCTCACGAGATCGTTTCCCGCCACTCGCCCCCTTATCGGTTCCATCTGGTGCCGGTTCCATGCGCCGCGTGCC
>JALOKU010000122.1 GCA_025456345.1 Vicinamibacterales bacterium
GAGATGGTGCCGTAGCCGAGGCGCGGGTAGTAGAACTGCCGCACCGCGGTCGGCGGGGGGGTCCTGGGCGGAAAGAGGGCGCTGCGCACGGTTTCTGCGAGGTTGGGCACGCTGATCCGCTGCGCCGCCCAGTCGGCCGAGAGTTGATCGCACCGGATGCCCCACACTTTCTCCGTGTAGGGTTTGAAGTAGATCTCGTACAGCACGCGGCCGAAGCGCCGGGTGACCCAGTCCTCGAACGTCACCGCCTCCCGCCGGTGGGTCGTCGCAAGCGCGGCGAGATAGGACAACCCGCCACGGACCGCCTGCGCCGCCCCGAACGCCCGCGTCGCCTGCGTCATGCGGATCGGGTAGTCGATGAACCCGCCGCCCAGGTGGATCCGGCTCCGCCTGTCGACGCGGAGCAGATCGCCGCCCATCAACTGCTTCAGCCAGTTGACGACATCGGCGTTGTTCGAGTGGAAGCGGTGGCCGCCGAGGTCGAAGGAGAAACCCTCGCGGCGAAACGTGCGCGCGAGGCCTCCCACGCCCTGGCCGCGTTCGACGACGATCACCGACCGGCCCGCACGGGCAATTTCGCGGGCGATGGTCAAACCGGCCACGCCCCCGCCGAGGACGACGAAATCCGAGGAAGACAAGACCCGTCAGGATATCATTCCCCGCGCCGGACCCGGAGGGGCCCGCCCGGCTGGTTTGAAGTATGCTCTGCCGGACAATCCGGTCTTGACGCCCCCCAGTGGAGGACCCGTGACCATCTTCTCGAAAAGACCCTTCTTCACGGCGGTCGTGACGCTGGTGTGCCTGTTCGGCGCCATGAACTACGCCCAGAATCCGCCGCAGAGCCCGCTGACGGCCGACGACTTCAACCAGTTCACCTGGCGGTGGATCGGGCCGATGACCTTCTCGGGGCGCATCACCGGCTTCGCCGTCCCGCGCGGGCAGAGCACCAAGTACTACGTGCTGACTGCGACAAGCGGCGTCTGGAAGACCGAGGACGCCGGCATCTCGTTCGAGCCGATCTTCGAGAAGGGCGGCACGCTCAGCACGGGCTGGATGGCCATCGCGCCCTCCGATCCGAACATCCTCTATCTCGGCACGGGCGAGCCGATGCACGCCCGGTCGAGCACGCACGGCAACGGCATGTGGAAGTCGACCGACGCCGGCAAGACGTGGACGAAGCTCGGTCTCGACAAGAGCTACTTCATCAACAAGGTCGAAGTCGACTCGAAGAACCCCGACATCGTCTACGTGGCGGCGGAAGGGAAGCTCTATGACAACGAGATGGACTCCGAGCGGGGGCTCTTCAAGAGCACGGACGGCGGCAAGACCTGGACGAACCTCGGCCCGATGAAGGACCGCGGCGTCGCCGACTTCGTCATCGACCCCCGCAACTCGGACGTGATCATCACGGCATCCTACAAACTGATCCGCCGGGCCTGGACGTATATCGACCGTCAGCCGGGGAACGAGCTGTACAAGAGCACCGACGGCGGCAAGACCTGGAAGCAGCTGACGAGCGGCCTGCCGCAGGGCGTCGCCCTCGGCCGGACAGGGCTCGCGATCTTCGAGAAGAACCCGAACATCGTCTACGCAAGGGTCGACGAGGAGGTGAACCTCGGCTTCGCGGAGCGCGACGGCGTGGCCAACTTCGCCGCGCCGGGCGGCTTCGGCGGCCGCGGCGGCGGCGCGGTGTTCCAGCCGGACTCGTCGTTCGCCGCGTTCAAGACGCTCAAGCTGGATCCCCAGCTCGTGAAGCTCGCGGGCGCGAAGCACACGCCGATCGTGGCGGCGGACCAGGCCGAGCTGGTCACGAAGCTGAACGAGGCGATTGGGGACAAGGACTTCCTGACGAAGAACGCCATCGACCTGGCGAAGTTCGTGCCCGCCGCGCGCAAGGCCTTCGCCGCCAACGAGGCGACGATGAGGGCGCTCGACGAGCTCGAGAAGCTGATGAAGAAGCCCGCGCCGGCAGCGGCGGACTCGACGGAAGCCAAGGTGCGATCGCAGGTCATGAACCGCCTCGTCCTCGAGACGCTCTACTCGGGCGCGCTGGCGAACCTGCAGCCGGTGAAGCGCAGCGGCGTGGTGTACCGCAGCGACGACTCGGGCGAGACCTGGAAGGCGATGACGGAGTACAAGCTCACCGGCGGCAGCACGCAGGTGAACCAGACCGAGGGCGGCTACTACGGCCGGATCGCCATCGACCCGAACGACGACAAGGTCGTCTACTGCGGCGACACCAACACGACCGTGTCGAAAGACAGCGGCAAGACGTTCGCCGTGACCGGCTGGGACGGCACCGGCAAGACCCACGTCGACCACCGCGTGGTCTGGGTGGACCCGCTCAACTCGGCCCACATCCTGAGCGGCAACGACGGCGCCGTGAGCGAGACGTGGAACGGCGGCAGGAACTGGAGCCAGAAGAACCAGATCCGCGCCCAGCAGTTCTACGACGTGGCGGTGGACCAGGAGCAGCCCTACAACGTAATGGGCGGCACACAGGACAACGGCTCGTGGATCGGGCCGTCGCAGAACCGCAACCAGTACGGGATGTTCGCGTCCGACTGGCGGTACCTGCCGACTGGTGACGGCTTCTACGTGGTCCGCGACTGGTGGAACCCGGAGTACATCTACTACGAGAGCCAGTTCGGCGCGTCGAGCCGCCAGAACCTGAACACCGGGGAGACAAGCCCGCTCGCCGTGCGCCTGACGCCCGAGCAGGTGGCCGCGGGTGAGCCCGCCCTCCGCTACCAGTGGAACGCGCCCATCGTCCTCTCGCCGCACAACCCCGGCATCGTGTACATCGCGAACCAGTACGTCTGGCGATCGCTCAGCCGGGGGGCGCCGGGCACGTTCCAGAAGATCAGCCCGGACCTGACGAAAGCGAACAAGGAGAAGATCGCGCTCTCGCGGAAGACCAACCTGCAGTGGGCGACCATTTACAGCTTCGCCGAGTCGCCGAAGAAGCCGGGGCTCTACTGGGTGGGGACCGACGACGGGAACGTGCAGGTGTCGGCCGATGGCGGCGGCACCTGGACCAACATCACCGGCCAGTTCTACGACGCCGCCGGCAAGCCGAAGCCGGGCATCAAGGGCGACATCATCCCGTACGACCGATGGGTGAAGCGTGTGGTCCCGTCGGCGTTCGACGAGAACACGGCCTATGTGGCGTTCAGCGGGTACAGGACGCACAACGAAGACCGGACGTGGCTCTTCGTGACGAAGGACCTCGGCAAGACGTGGACCGACATCTCGGGCGGGATGAACAACCCGATCTTCGACGTCGAGGAAGATCCCGACAACGCCAACGTGCTCTACCTCGGCACCGACAACGGCATTTGGGTGACCGTGGACCAGGGCAGGACGTGGACCGCGTTCACCACGTCGCAGCCGACGATGGTCATCAGGGACCTGGCCATCCAGCGGCGCGACCGCGAGATGGCCATCGGGAGCTACGCGCGCGGGTTCTTCATCGCCGACATCGCGCCGATGAAGGAGTTCACACCCGAAGTGTTCGAGAAGGCGGCATACCTGTTCACGCCGCAGGCGGCGGTCAAGTGGAACCGCTTCGAGCGGCGGGGCGAAACGCTGGGAGAGATGGTGCGCGCCGTCAACCCGCCAATCGGCGCGACAATCTACTACTTCCTGAAGGCCGACGCCCAGAAGGTGACCGTCACCATCAAGGATCTCGAGGGCACGACGGTCAACGAGTTCACGCCGACGGCGAAGAAGGGGCTCCAGAAAGCGTTCTGGAACCTGAACCGCCAGGCGGCGCCCGGAGCGCCGCCCGTAGGGGCGGGGCGCGGCGGGCGTGGGGGCGCGGAACCCGGGGCGGCGGCGGCGCCTGGCGCGCCCGCGCCGAACCCCGACCAGCCGCCGCAGGCGGCCCCGGCGGGCGGCGGCGGTCGCGGCGGCCGAGGCGGCCTCCAGGTTGAACCGGGTGTGTTCAAAGTGACGCTGACCGTGGACGGGAAAGAGGTCGAGACAAAAAAGCTCACCGTCAGCCCCGATCCGCTGTTCAAGTAGATGCAGGTGGGGTCAGACCCGGGTCTGACCCCGCCGCACCTCACCGGGCCGAGGTAAAAGCGAGATCCACCCCGGGTTTGACCGTTGGGGTCGGACCTGGGTCTGACCCCAATCCTCCGAGGACGATGACAAGCGCCCCCAGGGCCGGATTCGTGTCGCTCTGCGGATTGCTGATCGGCTTCTCGGTCCTGCTGCGGGCTGAGGGGCCGGGCACGGTTTCCGGGCGCATCACGGACCCTTCCGGCCTGGCGGTGGCCAATGCCGTCGTCACGGCCGTTGCGGCGAACCAGGCTCCCGCCACGCCAGCCGCCGCGCCCGGCCGCGGCGTGACGGCGCGGTCTGACGGCAACGGTACGTACGTGCTGAAGGTGCCTTCGGCCGGCGAGTACCGGGTCGCGTTCGAGTTCGAGGGGTTCGAGCGCCAGACTCACATCATCACCGTGACGTCGGAGGCGGCCACGCTCGACGTGCGCCTCGAACTGGCGGCCATTCCCCAGACCATCAGGGTGACGCAGTCCGCCGACGACAGCCCGGAACGCGAGTCGAAGCCGGGCGAGGTCGTCTTTCCGGCAGACGCGCTGGAGCGCACGCCGATCGGCCGCGGTCCGGAGCGCGCAGCGGACATGGCGCCGGGCGTGAGCGGCAGAGGGCCGACCAGCGCCCTCGTGATGGCGGGGGCATTCTCGTACGGCAACCTCTTTCTCGTCGACGGGCTGCCGGCGAACGAGAACACGCGCGGACTCTCCCGCCCGTTCTTCATCCAGGACGCGGTGCTCGAAACGCGCGTCTCAACGGTGTCGGTGCCCGCCGAGTACGGCCGGTTCCAGGGCGGCGTGGTGCAGACCATCACCCGTTCCGGCGGCAACACGGTCGCCGGTTCGCTCAGGGTCACCGTGACCAACGACAACTGGCGCGCGCTCACGCCGTATCGCGGCGATCAAACGCTGAACCGCCGCGTGCCGACATGGGAGGCGGTGCTTGGCGGCCCGGCCGTCAAGAACAGGCTCTACTACTTCGGCGCCGCCCTCGGGTCGCAGCTCGAACAGGGGCGCACGCTGGCCTACACCCGCGGCAACTACACGTACGGGGACCGCGAGCTGAAGTACCAGCTGAAGGGCACGTGGACGCCGTCAACGTCGCACACCTTCAGGGCGAGCTACTTCGGCGTCGACTCTTCGAGGACCAACGCCAGCACCGGCTCGGTCATGGACACCGCGAGCCTCTACGACCACGAGTCGCCGGAGTCGCTGGCCGGCGCCTCGTACAACACCGTGCTCAGCTCGCGCCTGCTCGTCGACGCGCACTACTCGAGGCGCTGGCTGACGTATCGGGGGTCGGGGTCCCGCGACGTCACGCTCGAAGGCGGCACGCCGATCTGGGACCGCTCGCGGTCGGACGCGCGCTTCAATTCCCCCCAGGGCTGCGCCGTGTGTCCCGGCTCGGAAGACGAGCGCAACAACCAGGACCTCGGCGCGAGCCTGTGGCTGTCGCTGCCCTCCACGCGCACCGGGCCGCACGAGATCACGGCCGGCGTGGACGCGTTCCAGGAAACCCGCCGGACCAACGCCTACCAGTCGGGCAGCAGCTACCGGGTCCGCGCCACGCGATCGATCATCGCGGGCGACGCGGTCTACCCGGTGTTCCTGGCTGATCGGACGACGTGGATCTACTGGCAGCCGATTCTGAAAAGCGCGGTCGGCAACGACCTCCGGACCTATTCCGCCTTCGCGTCGGACACGTGGCGGCCATCCGGCCGCCTGACGATCAAAGCCGGCGTGCGCTTCGACCTGAACGACGATCGCGACAGCGCCGGCAGCGTGGCCGTGCATGACGCGAGCTGGAGCCCGAGGCTGGCCGCTGCGTGGGACCCCACGGGCCGGGGCGCCTGGCTGGTGAACGGCGGATGGTCGCGCTACGTGACGTCGATCAACTCGAACGTCGCCGACGCCGCGTCGGCGGCCGGCCGCCCGGCCACCTACGTGTTCGACTATCTCGGCCCGGCGATCAATGCGAGCGGCCCGGCGATGACGCCGCCGCACGACGCCCTGCGCCAGCTCTTCGCCTGGTTCCTGGCGCCGGGGACGGCCCGCGTCCCGAGGAGCGCGCCCGTGATTCCCGGCGTGAACGTCCAGATGGACGCGGCGCTCGGCCCGCTGGACGCACGCGAGATCGCCCTGGGCGTCTCGCGCCGCCTTGGCACGCGCGGGTCCGCCCGCGTGGACGGCATCTACCGCCGCTACCTCAACTTCTACGCGACACGGCGGGACACCACCACCGGCAAGGTGACCAGCCCGCAGGGCACCGCGTACGACCTGGCGCTCATCACCAACGCCACGACGGACGCGTCGCGGACCTACAAGGGCCTGCTCGCTCAGGCCAGCTACCGCCCGTCGGCGGGAATCCAGCTCTTCGGGTCGTACACGCTGGCGTGGACGAACGGCAACGTGGATGGGGAGGACGCCGCAGTTGGGCCGACGATGGTCATGACCGGCGATTATCCGGAGTATCGAGAGATCGAGTGGAGCGCGCCCTCCGGCCCGCTCGCCACCGACCAGCGCCACAAGATGCGCCTCTGGGGCACCTGGGAGCTGCCGGTGCCGCGCGGCGCGGGCCGCCTCTCTCTGGGCCTCGTTCAGCGTTTCGAAACCGGCCTCGCCTGGAGCGCGGCTGGCAACATCAACCCGCGGGCCTACGTCGTCAATCCCGGGTACCTGACGCCGCCGACCGCGGTGCCGTACTACTTCAGCCCGCGGGGAGAGTACCGGACCGAGACGGTTTCGGCCACGGACCTGTCGCTCAACTGGTCGCATCGGATTCCCGGCACGAAGAAGGGGCAGGCGTTCGTGCGAGCCGTGCTGGTCAACGTGTTCAACCGATCGGCGGCCATCCGGGTGAACAAGACCGTCCTGACCCGCAACGACAACAGCGCGTACCTGGCGTTCAACCCGTTCACGGAGACGCCCGTCCAGGGGACGCACTACGGGTTCGGGTCGGACTTCGGCCAGCCGATCAGCCCCTTCGACTACCAGGCGCCGCGGGAGTTCTCATTCTCGCTCGGGGCCAGGTTCTAGCCCCCGGGCTTCAACCTCCCGGCCGCCTGCCCGGTCTAAGTACTTCGACTCGCAACTACGGCCACGATGCCGTTTCTGCGTGCGTGGCCGGTTGCGCTCGCTCAGCACTTAGTCCTGAGGGCACAAGTAGGTCGCCGTACTTGTGCATCGAAGGGCTAAGCCAGCGTGAACACGTGTGAGGGTGCGCCATGCCAGCGACCATGACCGGGCCGAAGCGCCTCGAGGAAGCTCTGGACCGCCAGCTTTCCGCGGGTGAACGGGAGGAATTGGCCGCCCTCGGGGTGGTGTCCGGAAACGGGACACTTCAGCCGGCTCCCCCCGCGCCGCCAGTGGTCGGGCCGGGCAGCCGCGTCGAAAAGCACGCCATCCGGGCGGGCTCCGTCCTGAACGAAGCCTACGACTACGCCAAGCCGTCCTCGTTCACCCGGGGCATCCGCTTCGACGTGGGCGACAAGACGATGCTGCTGATTTCCGGGACGGCGAGCATCAACGACGCCGGGGAAACGGTGTATCCGGGAGACTTCCGCGCCCAGTTGTGGCGTACCTACCGGAACATCTCGGCGCTGCTCGAGTCGGAGGGCGCGACCTGGCACGACATCGTGCGGACGACGTGCTACCTGCGCGACATCGAGCGCGACTACAAGGACTTCAACCAGGTCCGGACCGCGTTTTTCGACTGGCTGGGGCTGAACCCGCTGCCGGCGAGCACGGGCATCCAGGCGCGGCTGTGCCGCGAGGACCTGCTGGTCGAAATCGAGGCCATCGCCGTGATGCCGGGAGGCGGCCGCCGGTGAGCATCGAGACCGTCGTCGCCCCGCTTGCCGGCCGCCAGGCGAAGCCGGCCGGCTCGATCGTCCGCGTTGGCGGCGTAGAGATCGGCGGCACCGCGGTCGTGGTGTTCGCGGGACCGTGCGCGGTCGAGAACGAGGAGCAGATCCTGTCGGCGGCGAGGGCGGTGAAGGCGGCCGGCGCGCGCGTGCTGCGCGGCGGCGCGTACAAGCCGCGCACGTCGCCGTACAGTTTTCCCGGGCTGAAGGCAGACGGCCTGAGACTGCTGGCGCTCGCGCGGGCGGAGACGGGCCTGCCGGTCGTCACGGAGGTGATGGACGCGCGGCATCTGGAGCAGGTATTGGCCTGCGCCGACATCCTGCAGGTGGGCTCGCGCAACATGCAGAACGTCACGCTGCTCGAGGAAGTCGGCAAGTGCCGCGTGCCCGTGCTGCTGAAGCGCGGCATGAGCGCGACGCTGGCTGAGCACCTGCTGGCCGCCGAGCACGTGATGAAAGGCGGCAACGGGCAGGTCATCCTCTGCGAGCGGGGCATCCGCACCTTCGAGCCCTCGACGCGCAACACGCTCGATCTGGGCGCCGTGCCGATGCTGAAGCGCCACACGCACCTGCCGGTCATCGTCGACCCGAGCCACGGGACCGGCCTGGCCTGGATGGTGCCGTCGATGGCGTGCGCGGCTGTCGCGGCAGGAGCCGACGGCCTGCTGATCGAGGTGCACGGCCATCCGGCCCGCGCGTTGAGCGACGGCGGGCAGGCGCTGACGTTCGAGGAGTTCGCTGGCGCGATGATCCGGATTGGCGCCGTGGCGTCGGCCATCGGACGGAGCCTGGCGTGAGGCTGCTCCTCGCTGCGGCGGCCATCGTCGTCCTCGCGCTCGCGGGCGCGGCGCAGGACGCGGGCCGCCACAGCCCGTTCGAATCCACCGCGTCGCCGGCGGTGAACAACCGGATCGACGAAATCGTCTTCGCCGCGCTCAAGAAACAGGGCATCCGGCCGGCCCGGCTCTCGTCGGATGCGGTGTTCGTGCGGCGCGTGTACCTCGACGCCATCGGCACGCTGCCGAGGGCCGACGAGGCGCGTGCCTTCATCGACGACCGCGACGCGAACAAGCGGAGCGCGCTCATCGACCGGCTGCTCGCGCGCGAGGAGTTTGCCGACTACTGGGCGATGAAGTGGTGCGACCTGTGGCCGAACGCCGTGCAGGCGTACCACCGCTGGATCCGGACGGCCGTCCGCGACAATGTGCCGTACGATCGATTCGCCCGCGAACTGCTCACCGCGAGCGGCAGCAATTTCCGCGACGCGCCCGTGAATTTCTACCGGGCCGTCCAGAGCCGCGAGCCTCAAGCGATCGCGTCGGCGGTGGCGCTGACGTTCATGGGCGCCCGCACCGACGCGTGGCCGAAGGAGCGCCTGGCCGGCATGGCCGCGTTCTTCTCGCAG
>JALOKU010000238.1 GCA_025456345.1 Vicinamibacterales bacterium
CCGTGCCGCTGAAGGACCCGTCGATTCTGGCGTGCCTCGAGTACCACACATGACCCGATCCACGCTCCTCGGCCTCGTCGTGCTCGCCCTTGTCGGGGCGGGGATGTGGTGGGTCCGCCCGCCTTCGCCGCCGGTTGAACATCTACCGGCGGCTTCGGCGGGGCAAGCCCCTTCAGCGTCTTCGCCAACCGGGCAGTCCTCGAGCGACGACGCGCTGCCGGACGTCACGCTCGCTGACGGATCCGCCGACGCGGGAGCGGGCGTCCGGATCACGCTGTCGCTCACCCCGCAGCCGCCTGTCGCATTCGCCAAGACGAAGGTACGCGTGCGCGTGGAGGCGGGCGGATCACCGGTCAGGCTCGAAGCCGGCAGGATCTCGTTCGAGATGACGATGCCGATGGGCGACCACAGGTACACGCTCGTCCCTGGAGCGGATGGGTGGCAGGAGGCCGAGGTGATCCTCCCGCGCTGCATGAGCGGAAAGCTGCGGTGGTACGCCACCGTGGAGGGCACTGTCGGCGGCGAGCCGCGGACGGCCCGCTTCCGGCTCGACCTGGCGCCGCCAGGACAGGCGCCTGCCCGATGATCCAGACCATCGACCTGCTGGGCTTCCTGACGCTCGGCCTCCTGATCGGCTTCGGGCACTGCGTCGGGATGTGCTCGCCGTTCGTCCTCTTCGTGTCGCGCCGGTACGTGCCGCCGGGCGGCGGGCGCCTCGCCGTTCTCGCGGCGCAGGGCTGGTACACCGCCGGGCGCGTCGTCACGTATGCCGTGCTCGGGGCCGCGGCCGGGGCGCTGGGCGGGATCCTGCAACTCGCCGGAGCGCTGCTCGGCGTTCAGCGGGCCGCGTCGATCGTGGCCGGCGGCGTCCTCGTCATCTGGGCGCTCGTCGCCCTGTCCGATCTCGTGCCTCGCCTCGACGCCGGAGGCAACCTGTTCGCCCGCGTGGCGGGCGCGCTCAAGGGACGCGTTCCCGGACACCCCTTCGCGACGGGGCTTTTCCTGGGTCTCCTGCCCTGCGGGCCGCTCTACTCGGCCTTTATCGCGGCGGCGGCCAGGGGCGGGGCAGTCGACGGCGCTGCCGCGCTGGCGCTGTTTGGCATCGGGACGGCTCCGGCGCTGCTCGGCGTGTCCGTGGCGGACGAATTACTCGCCCGCAACCGGGCGTTCCTGAACCGCCTCTCGCAGGTGTTCCTGCTGGCGATGGGGGCCTGGTTCCTGTGGACGGGGCTGGTCGGACTGAGTTGAGCGGCGCAGCGCGGACCGTGCCAGGGCGGGCGGCCGTGGACGGCGAGGGCATAGGCGCCGACGACGAGGAACCGCACGTCATGGGCGATGAACGACCGCAACAGATCGACAAAGTCCTGATTCATCGGGAAAATCGCCTCGCCACCGCCACAGCGCTTCGCTGAGGCGCCAGGCCTGAAGCATGCGGTCGCCAGGGGGGATGGCCGCCCAGAAGTCGCGGTCATGCCGGTCGGCCTCGGCCGCCGATGCGAACGTGCGTGCGGTCATGTGAGCCGAACGGGCCGCGGCGCGACTGGCGTCCATGAGCGCATTCTACCGGAATCCGCTGCCGGCAGGACCCGACCAGGGCAGCGGCGGCGCGGCCTGGCGCGGAGGCGCGCCCGGCGGCGCACGCCCGGCTACTTCGCCGGCGCGATGACGAGGTCTCCGGCGTAGAGCTTCAGTGGTTTCTTTCTGAATCCGTCGTCGACGGTGACGGTGTCTGACTCGAACCCCGGGCCGCCGTCGACGACCGTCCATTTCATGCGAAACGCCTCGAACGTGGCCGTGTTGCCCGTGATCACGATGTTGGTGGCCGGATGGTGCGCGGCGACGGCGTCGTGATTGAGCATCGCGAAGCCTTCCAGCCACTTCTCGACCCGCTGGTTCTTCTCGATGTCGAACACGTAGTAGTGGACGAAGCCGGACTCGGGGACATGGCCGGGCTGGCCCTCTGAGCCGACGGCCGGCCGCGCCTTGATCTCGACGAAGAAGCGCACCGGGTTGCGGTGCCCGTCCTTGCTGTAATCGAAGCGGTAGACCGCCGTGTAGGAGACCGCACCGCTCAACTCCAGCACCGGGGCCTGGGCGACGGTCGTCGACGCGCTCAGCAGCGTGATCCCGACGACGGCGAGAACGGCGAGTGATCTCATGACGTGCCCTCTTCCGCCGGCTCGGCCACAAGGTCTGCCGGCGGCGTGCCCTCGGCCACCGCCTCGGCCTGGGTCAGCCGGACGGCCACCAGTTCGTAGACGCGCAGGCACCCATCTACGTGCGACTGGCTGGCCCCGACGGCCTCGCGGATAGCGTCCGAGAGCACCGCGTCGCCGAGGACGTCCCGGACCCAGTCCTGCAGCCGCGCCAGGTTCACGCCCGGGAGGCTGTTCGGCTGGGGCGCGAGATGGAGAAACAGCGACGACAGGCTCCGGATGTCGCCTGGAATGATGCCCACCGGGGGCCTGAGACGGCCCGCCGGAAGCCGGTCGCAAAAGGCGACGCGCCGCAGCAGCCGAGCAGCGAGCGCGGGCTCAGGCGGTGCAAACGAGGGCTGCGGCATCACGCGTCGGCTCCCAGCCGTCCGGCCGCCGCCAGTTCGTCGGCGATCGCGGCCATGTCCATGCC
>JALOKU010000123.1 GCA_025456345.1 Vicinamibacterales bacterium
GTGGACCCGCGACCCTACACCGTCGGGACGATTACCGAGACGTTCAAGAAGTACCCCGACATCGGCGTGCTGCTGCCGGCCATGGGCTACGGCGACAAGCAGGTGAAGGACCTCGAAACGACCATCAACAAGACCCCCTGCGACACCGTCATCATCGGCACGCCGATCGACCTCAACCGGCTCATCAAGATCAAGAAGCCGACCGTGCGGGTGAGCTACGAGCTGCAGGAGATCGGGAAGCCGGATCTGATGGATGTGCTGGGGCGTTTCCTGAAGAAGCCAGGAGCAAGAAGCAAGAAGTAAGAAGACAGAAGCAGAAGACGGAAGACAGAAGGCGGACAGGGACGATACGAGGACGGGTCGTCCACCTGTTCAGCTGTAACTCTGACAGCATGGGGCCGGCGGGAAATCCGCCGGCCCTTCTTCGTTTCAGCGGCTTCGCGCCACATGCGCGCTCTGCACCGGGCGGTTTGCCGATGGCGAATCGTGCCGGATTGGCCGTAAATTAAAGCCTATTGTCAAATAATACATAATTCTGTATTATACGTATATGACTCTGGAGGTGAGCGCCACCGACCTCGCCAGAAACCTGGGAGATGTCCTGGCCAAGGTCCGGTACCGCGGCCAGACCTTTCTCGTCCGCAAGAACGGAAAGGTGATTGCCCGCATCGAGCCGGCCTCCGACCAGGACGGTCCCTCGGCGAAGGAGGCCTTCGCCGCCTGGGTCGGGGCGGCCGCTTCCGACCAGGGGTTCGCTGACGACCTCGAGCGCGTTGGCCGCACCGATGTGCCAGGGAAGAACCCGTGGGACTCGTAATCGACACAAGCGCGCTCGTCGTGCTCGAGCGGGCCGGCAGCCGCTGGGAACACCTGGTGTCCTCCTTCGCGGCTGAATCTCTCGCGATGCCGGCCATCGTGTACGCCGAGATCCTGGTCGGAGTGTTCCTTGCCGGTTCGGCAGAACGCGCCACCCGCCGCCGGGCCAGGCTCGACGCGCTGGCCGACCTGGTCCCGATCGTGGAGTTCGATCGCCAGGTCGCGGCCGTCTGGGCCGACGTGTTCGCGACGCTCTCGCGGGCGGGGACCATGATCCCGGCCAACGACCTGGCGGTTGCAGCAACGGCGCTGCATCTGGACTACGGCGTATGCGTGGGCCCGGCCGATGAACGGCACTTCCTCGCCGTTCCAGGACTTCGGGTCGAAACGCTGCCGGGCTGACGCTATTTCACGGGCTCTACCGCGATGCGCGGCGACGCCTTCATGGCTTCGTTGATCGCCGCAATGTCCTTCGCGATGAGTCCGTTCACCTTCGCAACGGCCTGGTCGACCTGACCCGCCAGGTCCTTCATCCGCTCGACCTCGCCGTCGTTGGGCGCGCGGAAGCCGCGCGTGAGATACCCCGAAAGCGACTGCACGTCCTCCCGCAGGCGCGGGTACTGCCGGTACCCGAGCCCGGGAATCGGCCGGACCAGCTCCTCGTCCTTGAACCTCTTCAGCGCGTCGATCGCCGATTTGACCTGCCCCCGGACCGCCGGGGCTGGCGTCTGCTTCGCGAGTTGCGCGTCGAGCGCCGTCAACTGGCTCGACATCGCGTCCACGCGGTCGATCACGTCGCCGACCCTGGCTTGCAGGGCGAGCGCCGCCAACGACGCCTGAATCTGCGCTTCAAGATCCGCCGGGCTCGCCTCGACGGCGGGATCGAGCGTCACCGAGACCTTGTCGGTCATGACCTTGTCGCCAGCCTGGACCTTGACCGTATACGCTCCGGGCACGACGGCCGGCCCTTGCGGCCCGCCGCCACGCCCCCCGGCCGACGCCTGCGACGCCAACGGGCCAACGCCGCCCTGCGGGCCGCCGGCAGGCACACCCGGCACTTCGTGGCGCAGGTTCCAGACGAAACGGTTCACGCCCGCCTCGCCTCGCTGGCGGAGCGTCCGCACGGTCTTTCCCGCCTTGTCGCTGATGGTGATCGTGACCGGCGACTGCGGCGCGCTCTTCAGGTAGACGTTGATCAACGCTCCCGCCTGAGGGTTCGGCGCAATCCAGTCACGTTCGTTCGCCCGGAAGGTGCCCGACGACCCGGCCCACCGGATCGCGGGCCTGATCGGGAACAGGAACGCGTCGTTCTTCACGGCCTGCCCGATCATCTGCAGCGGCGCCGCATCGTCGAGGATGTAGATCCCGCGGCCATGCGTGGCGACGATGACGTCGTTGTCGCGGGGATGGATGGCGATGTCGCGCACCGCGACCGGCGGCATGTTGTTGCGGATCGATGTCCAGGTGGCGCCCCCGTTCCACGAGGCAAAGAGGCCGAACTCCGTCCCGGCGTAGAGGAGGCCGCGCACTCTCGGATCCTCGCGGATGACGTGCGACCAGCCGCGCGCGGGCAGACCGCCGGTGATCTTCGCCCACGTCTTGCCGAAGTCCGCGGTCTTGTAGAAGTACGGCGCGTAATCGCCGTCCTGCCAGTGGCTGGCCGACACGTACGCCGTGCCGGCGTCGAAATGCGATGCGTCGATCTTGTTGATCCACGCGTTCGGCGCCAGGCCCGTCATGGCCTTCACGGTATTCGTCCAGGTCTTCCCGCCGTCACGCGTCACCTGCACGTTGCCGTCATCGGTGCCCGCCCAGATGACGTTCGGGTCCACCGGCGACGGCCCGATCGAGATGATGGTGCAGTGGAACTCGGCGGCGGTGTTGTCGGTGACAATCGTGCCGCCCGATGTCTGCTGCTTCGCCTTGTCGTTCGTCGTCAGGTCGGGGCTGATGACCTCCCACGACTGGCCGTAGCTGGTCGTGCGGAACAGGACGTTGCCGCCGTAGTAGACCGTCTTCGGATCCTGCGGCGAGAGCACGATCGGCGCGTTCCAGTTGAAGCGGTACCGTTGGGGCGCCATCCATTGCCCGCTCGATCCGATGCCGCCCGGGTAGGGATTGATGCCCCACGACGCGCCCGTCTTCCGGTTCGTCAGGCTGATGACGCCGCCCTGGAGGTTGTTGTAGACCAGTTCCGGGTTCTTGAGATCAGGGACGGCGAAGAACCCGTCGCCGCCGCCCACGTTCTGCCATTCACTCCTGGTCGTGCCGGGGGCGCCGGGCGTCTGGCTCGGCCCGCACCAGCTGCCGTTATCCTGCAGGCCGCCGCACACGTGATAGGGCACCCGCATGTCGTAGGCGACGTTGTAGAACTGCGTGAACGGGATGTTGTTGAAGATGTCGAACGTGCGGCCGGCATCGTAGGAGATCTGGAATCCCCCGTCGTCGCCGAGCAGGATCCGGTTCGGGTTCACGGGATCGATCCACATGGCCTGGTGGTCGCCGTGCGTGGCCATGCCGATCCGGGCGAAGGTGCGGCCGCCGTCCTCGGACTTGTAGAGACCGCCGGCGAGCGCGTAGACGGTGTTGGGATGCTGCGGGTCGACGCGGATGTCGGCGTAGTAGAACGGCCTGAAGTTGATGTTGCGGTCGCGGCTCACCATCTGCCACGAGGCGCCCGCGTCGTCCGACCGCCACAGCTCGCCTTCGTCGGTCGTTTCGCTGATGGCGTAGACGGTGTTCGGGCTGCTGCGCGATACGGCGACGCCGATGCGATCCATCGGGCCCTTCGGAAGGCCGCGATTCGCGTCGGGCCCCGAGAGGCGGGTCCACGAGTTGCCGCCGTCGGACGACTTGTACACCGCAGTCTCGCCGCCGCCCGATTCCGTGTACCAGGCCCAGCGTCGGAACGTGAACATCCCGGCATACACGATGTTCGCGTTGGCCGGATCGATGTCGACGTCGGAACAGCCGGTCAGGTCGTTCTTGTAGAGCACCTTCTTCCAGCTCTTCCCGCCGTCCACCGTCTTGAAGAGCCCGCGTTCCTCGTTCGGTCCCCACTCGCGGCCGAGCGCGCAGGCGTACACAACGTCGGCGTTGCGCGGGTCGACGACGAGGCGCGCGATCTTCTCGCTGTCCGGCAGGCCGACGTTCACCCAGTGCTCGCCCGCGTCGATCGACTTGTAGACGCCGTCCCCGATGGACGCGTCGTTGCGCGGGTTGCCTTCGCCGGTCCCGGCGTAGATCACGCTGGGATCGGCGGGGGCGATGGCGATGGCGCCAATCGACACCACCGGCTGGTTGTCGAAGATGGCCTTCCACGTCACGCCGCCATTCGTCGTCTTGAAGATCCCGCCCACCGCGCCGGCGACATACATCGTGTTGATGTCGCCCGGCAGGCCGACGAAGACCGGCACGCGGCCGGCCTGCGCCGTTGGGCCGATGTTCCGCCACTGAAGAGACGTGAGGGCGTCGACCGGCGGGGCGGCTCCCGGCGCGGGGCCTTGCGCAAACACCGGGCGCATGCCGCTGGAGAACGCACCCGCCGAAAGCACGGCGATCAGGGCGAGCGGCGTCAGGGAACAGCGAAGTCGCATCTTCATCGTCACTGCACTCCGTTCTTCTGCACAGCCGCCGCGCCGGCCGGTTCAACCGCGAGCAGCCCCTTGAGGATCTTCTCCGGCACCGCGACAACCGAGCCGTGTCTCGCGCCGGGAGGCATCTCGAGCTCGGCGCCAAGAGCGGCCCACGCCTTCAGGTCGCGCGACCTGACCCCTTCGTACCGCTTCCTGGTGTACGCATCGAACAGCACGAACAGGTCCTGTCCGGCGCGGAACGCCGTCGGACCTTCGACCCAGTTGTTCTTCGAGATCGGCTCGGGTCCCACGACGTACGGCCCGAGCGCGTGGTCCGCCACAGCGAGCCTGATGTCCTTGCGCGCCTCGGGGCGGAGCGTCTCGTCCTTCAGGAACATCAGGTAGCGGGACCCGTCGCGGGCAATCGTCGCGTCAATCACGTTGAAGCCAGGATCCAGGAACAGCTCTGCCCGGCTGTAGTCCTTGAAGTCGCGCGTCGTCGTCCGGTAGATCCGGTGATTGAGCGCAATGCCCGCTTTGTTCACGCTGCCGGACTCGTCGGTGGCCGGGAACCGGCCCGGGATCGTCGTGGCCCAGAAGATGAGGTATTGCCCGGTTTCGTCGTCGAAAAAGATCTCGGGCGCCCAGGCGTTGACCGCCTTGCGCTCGTGGACCATGACGGGCAGAAAGGCCGCCTCGCTCCAGGTGATCAGATCTTTCGAATGCGCGATTCCGATCCCCTGCTCGTACCAGCCCGTCGTCCAGACGGCGTGGAACACGTTGTCGGGGCCGAGGATGATGCAGGGATCGCGGATGAGCTTGCCGCCGACCGTGGGCGCGAGGAACGGGCGCCCGCCGCCGAGCGCCGTCCACGTCAGGCCGTCGCGGCTGTGGGCCAGGTGCATCCCGTCCTGGCCGTTGTCGAGGAAGTAGCTGAAGACCCAGGGGCCGCCGCCCCTCGGCTCGGCCAGCGCCACCGCGAGCGCCAGCAGCACGACGCCGGCGAGCACCAGCGGGAGGACACGGCGACCACGCCTTGGAGTGGGACGACCCATGGCGGCGGATTATACCAGCGGGGTCGGGACTGATTACGATCAGAGGGTCGGAGCGGCCACGGAATTGTATGCGGACGTGCTGTGATGCTCGACGATGACAGAATCGTCAGCGCGTGGCCTCGCCGTTCGTAATCAGTCCCGACCCCTCGAGACAGGCGGTCAGACGCTGGCAACGGTGTTCCAGAACGTGATCTCCGGCGGGCCGGCGAAGAGATCACCGCCCTGCGCCTTGAACGCCTTGATGTGCGGCGTCTCCATGTGCGGGCCCATGTAGCTCTCGCGGTCGGGCCACAGCTCGTAGAGCAGGACCCGCGCCGGGTCGGCCGCATCCCGGATCATCGTGATGCCCGAACACGCGGGCTCCTCTTTCCGCACCGTGGCGATGAGCGACGTCATCACCTGCGTCGCCAGGCTTTCTCTTCCGGGCTGGATCTTGAAGGCAATCAACACGACGATCGGGTCTGCGCTCATGACACCTCCACGGGGGCCGCTCGCGCCAGCCGCGGCGGCAATGGCCATCAATACCTGCAGCTCTTCGGGTTCGACTTGAGGAAGTAGGACTTGTAGTTCGACGCCTTGGGATCGGTGCATCCCTCGAGGTCCAGCAGCTCGATCTTCCGGAAGTCGGTCGGCCCGGTCTCCGCCTGGATGGCGATGTAGCCCCCAGTGAGAGGCGTCCCGTCGACCTTCACCGCGGGATCGACGGGGCTGACATTCCCGCCTCCGATCTGGGGCTTGCTGTACTCGAGCACGGTCTGACCATCGACGATGTGGCGGACGAGTTCGTCGCCGTGGACCTCGACCTCGACGCGGACCCACTGTTCGCCGTCGTAGGTCTTCGAAGACGAGCTGACACAATGCGGGGTGAACAGCTCCCCCTTCATGACGACGTTCGTGCCGGGCGTGCAGAGGTTCGCGGTCGGTCTGGGCTTCCCGTCGCCAAGGCCGCCCAGCAGCTGCACTTCAATGGAAATCGGGAAGTCCTGGTCCTTCAGCATCGTCCTCGGATCGGGCGCGTGGAGCATCAGGCCGTTGTTCCGCTGCGCCCACCCGGGCCCGCCGGCCAGCTGCTTGTCGACGAAGCGGTACTCCGCGACGATCCGATAGTACGAAAACGGCTGCGTGTAGAAGAGATGCCCGAACTCGTTGTTGAACGCCGTCCACTTGTCGTAGCGCACCCTCAGCAGACCATCCTCGGCGCGAAAGGTGTCGTTGAGGTTCACGCCGAGATCGTGCTTCGCGAACTTGGCGGTCCAGCCGGAGAGGTCGCGGCCGTTGAAGAGCTGAATCCAGTCCTCCTTCGCCGGGTCGTTCGCCTGGCCTGCCGCCGCGCGCGTGCCGACCGGGGAAACCTGGCCGGCCAGCGGCATCACGGAACTCGCGACCAGCGCGGCAGCGACCGCCGTGAAGGCGACGCGCAACCATCGAACCGAGAGCCTGTCGTTCATAGACACCCCACTTCCGGAAAGGGCGATCGCCGGCCGTCAGCCGGCCTCCGTCGCTTCGTCATGGAACTCCACGAGCCCGGTCTCCAGGGAGTACTCCGCGCCAACGATCCGCAGGCCGCCGCCGGCGACGAGTTCCTCGAGAATCTCGGAACCGTGCCGCAGGTGATCCACCGAGGCGCGGACGTTCGCCTTGGCCGCCTCGCGTATTAGCGCCTCCGGGTTCTCTCTCGGTTCGGTTGCGAGGAGGGCCTCAATCGACGGGCGGATGCGGTTGACGATGGAGCGGAGATTGCGGGAGCGGGTCGCGGCCGGCTGGCGCAGTTCCTCGAGTGTGGCGGCGATCGCGCCGCAGTCGGAATGCCCGAGGACGACCACGAGGGGCGTGCCGAACTTCGTGGCGGCGAATTCGACGCTCCCGACCTGTGAAGGAGCCACGATGTTGCCGGCCACGCGGATCACGAACAGGTCGCCGAGGCCCTGGTCGAAGACGATCTCGGCCGGCACGCGGGAGTCCGAGCACCCGAGGACGATGGCGAAAGGCTCCTGGCCTTTCAGCAGGTCCGCACGGCGGGTGTGGGTGGCCAGGACCTCCGTGCTGCGGAGGCCGGCGGCGAATCGCTGGTTGCCCTCGCGGAGGCGCTCGAGCGCCACCGCCGCTGACATCGCATGTGCCGGCATGCTGGCCCTCGCAGTACCGTGCGGGTGCGGCAGATCGCCTGTCAGGTTACCACTACTTGGTCAGCGGACCACCCGTTCAGGCCTTCGCGAGAACCGTCACCGCAAACAGCACCTGCAGGACGGCCGCCACCGCGTTGGGCAGCCAGATGCCCCGCCGGCCGAACCTGACGCCGTACAGGAACCAGAACAGGTAGACAAATAGGAAGCCGGCCACGAACCAGATCGAGACCGATGAGGGAGCGGTCGTGCGCCATTCGTGCAGCACCTGGTAACCGATCGTTCCGCAGGCCACAACGCCGACCAGCACGCCAAGATTGTCCCAGGCCTTGTCCGACAACGCCCGCAGCCCGCTTCCCATTGAAGATCCTCCCTGAGTCATTCTATCCGGCTGACCCGCCCGTACGACGCGACGGGGCGCCAGGTCTTCCGACCGTGCGCCCCGCGGCGGGAGCCCGTTCTTCTGTCTTCTGTCTTCTGTCTTCTGTCTAGAAGCTACCCCTTCTTCTTCTCGAATTCCTGCATGAACGCCACGAGAGCGTCGATGCCGGCCTCCGGGAAGGCGTTGTAGATGGACGCGCGCATGCCGCCCACCGAGCGGTGCCCCTTCAACCCGTCGAGGCCGGCCGCCTTCGCTTCCTTGGCGAACGCCGCCTCGAGATCCTCGCTCGGCAGCCGGAACGTGACGTTCATCAGCGACCGGCAGTCCTTCGCCGAGTGGCCCTTGTAGAAGCCGCTCCTGTCGATCTCGGCGTACAGCTTGGCCGCCTTGCGCTGGTTGATCGCGTGGATGCCGTCCAGCCCGCCGATGCCGAGCAACCACTTCATCACGAGGCCCATGATGTAGATGGCGAACACGGGCGGCGTGTTGTACATCGACGTGTTCTCCGCGTGGATCGCGTAGTTCAGCATCGTGGGCCCCGGCGTAGATGAGCGCGTGTTTCTTCACGTCGATGGGGCGGCTGAACATGTCGGAGGAGGTGTCGCACACCAGCGGCACGCTGCCGGTGTCCGGCACGTACTTGAACTCGACGCCGTGGATGGTCTCGTTCGACGTGAACGACACGAACGCGGCGTTCGGGTCGAGCGTGAGGTCGCCCTGCGCCGGGACGGTCTTGAAGTTGTCGGCCTCGCCGGTCCAGGCGATCTTCACGCCGCCGACCTTCTTCGCCTCCTTGACCGCCTTCTGCGACCAGGCGCCCGACACGACGAAGTCGGCCGAGCCGTCGCGCGGCAGGAAGTTGAGCGGCACCATCGAGAACTGCAGGCTCGCGCCGCCGGGCAGGAAGAGCACCTTGTAGTCGTCGGGCACGCCGGCGAGCGTTCGGATGTCTTTCTCGGCCTGCTGGAGCACGCCCTCGAAGAACTTGCCGCGGTGGCTCATCTCGAGAATCGACATGCCGACGCCCGGCATGCTGACCAGGTCGCGCTGCGCCTCCTCGAGGACGGGCAGCGGGAGCACGGCCGGACCGGCCGCGAAGTTGAAAACGCGTGGTGTTGCCATGGTGACTGCCTCCTCGGTCCGTGGCGCGGGCCTATCCCGCTAGGCCACGGCGACCACATGCACGTCCATGACGTGCGGGTTCCCGTGCTTGATGGCCGCCACGACGTCGGCCGGCGGCTCGCCGATGATGCTGATCCGCGCGACCGCCGCCTCGGCGTCCGCGAAGATGATGTTCTCCGTCTCCTCGACGTTGATGCCCGCCTCGCGCAGGCACTCGAAGACGTGCGCGAGGACGCCGGGCCGGTCCTGGTGCCGCGTCACCAGCACGTGCGTGGCCGGCGTCTTCCGGCTCAGGTTCACCACGTTCGGCACGCGCCCGGTGCGGACGTACGTCTGGATGATTCTCAGGGTCTCGTCGGCAATGGCCTGCTGCGCCTGCTCCGTGGAGGCGCCGATGTGGTGCGTGCCGTAAACACCGGGAAGCCCGATCAGGGTGTCGATGAAGTCGCCCGTCGGCATCGCCGGTTCCTTGCTGTAGACATCGACCGCCACGCGAAGGCCCTTTTCGCGGACCGCGTTCTCGAGCGCCCGGTAGTCCACGATCTCGGCGCGGGCCGTGTTCACGAAGAATGCGCCGGGCGCCAGCCGGTCGAAGACGGCGGCGCCGACCAGGCCCCGGGTCTTGTCGTTCAGCGCAAGGTGCACGCTCAGGATGTCGCAGTTCGCGGCGACCAGCTTCGGCGAGTCGTACACGGTCACCGTCGACTCGACCTCGTCTGCCGCCGACGGCCGGAGCCTGACCACCTGCGGAAGGTCCGCGGGCAGGCCGTCACGGCCGAGCTGAACGCCAATCTCGCTCCAGATGGCCAGGTTCATCCCGAACGCCTGCGCCCGGCGGGCCACCTCCTGGCCGATGCTGCCGAAGCCGAGAATGCCGAGCGTGCGGCCATGCAGGCCCTGTGCTTTCGAAAACTCCTTCTTGTTCCACCTCCCCGCCCGCAGTTCGGCCACGTTGTCAGGGATGCGCCGATCGAGGGCGAGGATGAGGCCCAGGGTGAGTTCCGCGACGGCCACCGCGTTCTTGCCGGGGCAATTGGATACGTAGATCCCCCGCCGCGAGGCGCCCCTGATGTCGATTGTGTCGTAGCCAGCTCCGGCGCGGACGATGAGCGAGAGCTGGCCGGCTTCCAGGATGGCGTCGGTGACCTTGGTCGACCGCACCACCAGGATGTCGGCTTTCGTGCCCGCCAGCGCCTCCGCCAGCGAGGCCTCCTTGAGCTCCGGCTGGTGCAGCACCTCCAGCCCGAGGGCCCTGAGCGCGTCAACGCCCTCCGGTTCGAACTTGTCGGCAATCAGTACTCTCATCGAAGCCCTCGGTGCCAGGGACTAGGGGCTGGGCGCTTGGCGCTAGTCTGACTAGCCCCTAGCGCCTAGTACCTAGCGCCTAAATCGTGTGAATGAGCAGCGCGTCCCGGAGCTTCGGCTCGAACCATGTCGACTTGGGCGGCATGATTTCGCCCGCGTCGGCAATGCCCATGAGGTCGCCCACGCTGACGGGGAACATCGAGAACGCCACCGCGGCCTTGCCGCTCGTCACGAGCTTCTCGAGCTCCGCCGTCCCGCGGATCCCGCCCACGAAGTCGATCCGCTTGTCCGTCCGGACGTCGGCGATCTGCAGGACCGGGTCGAGCAGGCGGTCCTGCAGGATGCTCACGTCGAGGCGGCTGATGACGTCGCCGCCGGCCTTCGCGCCGATGTCGAGCGTGTACCACTTCCCGCCGAAGAACATCGCGCAGTCGCCCTTCTTCGCGGGCGCGGCGGGCCCGCCCTCCCGGACGGTGAACGCCGCCTTGACGGCACCCATGAACGCCTCGGGCGTCAGGCCCGCCAGGTCCTTCACGGTCCGGTTGTACGGCAACACCTGCGTCTGGTTGTCGGGGAACGCGACCGCCAGGAACCAGTCCGCTTCCACGACGCCGTCCTTGCCCGCTGCCGGCGCCAGACTCTTGCGCACGCGCGCCGCGCTGGCCGCGCGATGGTGCCCGTCGGCGATGTAGAGGGCGGGCAGCGCCGCGAAGGCTCCCACAACGGCCGTCAGGTCGTCGCCCGTCACCTTCCACACGGTGTGCGTGATCCCGTCCGGCGCGACGATGTCGTACAGCGGCGCGGTCTTCGCGACCTTCGCCGCCACGGCGTCCACCGTGGCCGAGGCGTGGTAGGTCAGGAACACCGGGCCGGTCTGTGCGCGCAGTTCGGTGATGTGGCGCGTCCGGTCGTCCTCCTTGTCGCGGCGCGTCTTCTCGTGCTTCTTCACGAGGTTCGAGTCGTACTCGTCCACCGAGTAGCACGCCGCCAGCCCCGTCTGCTCGTGCGTGCCCATGCGCAGCTTGTAGAAGTACAGCGCGGGCTCGGCCTCCTCGACCATGTGCGCGCGGATGCGGGAGAACCGCTCGGCCGCCGTCCGATACACGATGTCCGCGTACGGATCGGTGCCGGCCGGCAGGTCGATCTCCGACCGGGACACGTGCAGGAAACTCAGCGGGTTCTCGGCGGCAAGCGCCCGGGCTTCGTCGGCATTGACGACGTCGTAGGGCACGGCCGCGATCGTGGAGGCGAGCGAAGGCTCGGGCCTCAACGCGCGGAAGGGTCGGATCTTCGCCATGTTGTGCTCACGTCCTGCAACGACGCGTCCCCAATCTGGTCGCGGCGCCGCGCGTGGAAGAATGACACGTGCCCCGGCCGATGGTGAGCGGTCCGCAACCGTCCGCTCGTCGAACCGGGACCTCACGAGGGTGCTGGGCGCCCCGGCGGGCCCCCAGTGCGGGTACTTCAACAAGAAGCCGGGGCAAAGTCAAGCGCCGGGGACCGGCAGAGAGTAGTCAGTAGACAGTAGCCAGTAGTCAGTAGAAGAACACCCTCTCGCCGTCACGGCCAGGACAGCTCCTTACCGTGGCACCTTGAGGCGGCGTTCCTACTGGCTACTGACTACTGGCTACTGACTACTGACTACTGGCTACTACTGTTTGCTGACGCGACTGGTGCGTACGCTTCCCCATTCCACAGGGAGCGTCAGCGTGGAACCGTGGTAGACGCGCTCGGTCGCCTTCCGGAAATCCCCGGCCTTGGCCTTTGGGATGTCCGTGAACTGCTGAGGGTTGCGGTCGACCAGCGGGAACCAGGAGCTCTGCACCTGCACGATCAGCCGGTGTCCCGGCCGGAACACGTGGTACACGTCCGGCAGGTCGAACGTGATCTCGGTGGGTTCGCCCGGCACGAGCGGCACCGGCGTCTCGAAACCCTTTCGGAACTTGGCCCGGAACGGCTCTCCGCGGACGAGCTGCTGATAGCCTCCCATCCGCACGTAGTTCGACGGGGGACGCGGAGCCGGCTGGCCCGGCGTGGCAGCCGGCAGTTCGGGCTGCGGATAGTTGCCGGGATAGCCGTCGATGAGCTTCACCACGAAGTCGCTGTCCGTGCCGGTCGACGAAACGGTGAGCGCAATCGAGATCGGGCCGGCCACCGCGAGGTCTTCCTCCAGCGGGCCGATGGAGTACACAAGCACGTCGGGCCGGGCGGCCGCAAAGCGCTGGTCCTCGGTCATGTAATCCGAGGTCATCCCCGAGGCCACGTACCCGAGATACGGCACCGGCCTGTTCGGGTCGCTGACGTACTCGTCGAAGGTCTTCGCGCCCGCGGCGGCCACGGCCCCCGCGGCAATCCGCCCGCCGGCCTGCAGCGTCAGCGTGAGCGGCTTGACGGCCTTCGGCGGCCACGCCTCGTGCCCGCGGAACTCGTTGATGCCGGTAGCGAACATCAGGGCCTTGGGAAATCTGGCCGGCAGCGGCGCGTCCTTCAGGTGGTGCATGAAGAACGCGAACTGGATTTCGTTGCGAAACACCTCGCCCGTCCTGACGGCGAACGTCGCGTTGCCCAGGCGGTCCCCGGGCCCGCGTCCCCATCCCCCGTGCGACCACGGCCCCATCACCAGCCGGTTCTCGGTCGTCGGGCTGAGCCGTCCGATCGATCGAAACATGTGCAGCGGACCCATCGGGTCCTCGGCGTCGAACCAGCCGCCGACGTTCAGGATCGCCGGCGTGATGTTCTTCGCGTGTTTCCAGACCGACCGGACCTGCCAGAACTCGTCGTAATTCGGATGGTCGACGATCTCCTGCCAATAGCCCGCGCGCCCGCCGAAGAGCTTCTCGTTGACCTCGGCGAGAGGCGGCAGCGACAGGAAGAACTCGTAGGCGTCGGGTGTGCCGGGGTCGAAGCGCGGCTCCTGCGCCGGCAGCTGCGGCCCCCCGACTCGCGGCTGAAAGCTGGCATAGAAGCCGAAGTTGGCGCCCAGCATGAACGCGCCGTTGTGATACACGTCGTCACCCAGGTAGTAGTCGGCGGTGGGCGCCTGGGGCGACGCGGCTTTCAGCGCCGGGTGCGCGTCGATGATGCTGGCCGCCACATGAAAGCCGGGCTGCGAGACCCCGATAAGGCCCGCGCGGCCGTTGTGGTTCGGCACGTGCTCGAGCAGCCAGGCGATCGTGTCGTACATGTCGCTGCTCTCGTCGACATCCTGAGGCCCGCGCTTGACGGGCACGTGCGGCCGCACCTGCTTGAACTCGCCTTCCGACATGTAGCGGCCGCGCGCGTCCTGGTAGACGAAGATGAACCCCGACGCCTGAAACTCCTCCGACGGCCCGAGCGACGAGCGATAGGCGTCGATGCCGTAGGGGCCGACGCTGTAGGGCGTGCGCGTCACGAGAAACGGGTAGCGCTTCGCGGAGTCCTTCGGCACGTACACCGACGTGAACAGCCTCACGCCGTCGCGCATCGGGACGCGGAAGTCGTACTTGGTGTAACGCTCGCGGACGCGGTCCGCGCCGGGCTGCGCCTGCTGAGCGGCGAGGGGCAGCCAGGCGGCAACGGCAATGACGGCGGCCACGCGCAAAAGTGACGGCATTGAGCGGCTCCTCGTTCGAGACAGGTCCGATTGTATCGCGGCCGGCCGGCCCGCGAGGCTCACGCCCAGATCCGGGCGCCTACTGGATATAGCCGAGCGAGCGCAGGGCCTTGATGCGATCGGGATCCAGCGTCTTCAGTTCGAAGTCGACGATGCGCAGCGTCCGGCGGAGCGCCGAGGCCCTCTCACGCTCGCGAGCCAGCCGTTGCCGGCCCTGGTCCAGGATGTCCGGGTGGCGCGCGGCGACGCATGTTCGCTCGTGCGGGTCCGCGCGCAAATCGAACAGCTGCTCCTCGTCCGGCTCGAACAACCGCACGTACTTGAAGTCGCCCAGGAACAGCGCCGCCTGCGGCCGGCCGCTTCCCCGGTAGAACCGCACCAGCCAGGAAGTGGGCTCGGCCACGTGCTCGTCGGGATGGCCGCGCACGACGCCGAACAGCGATGGCGCTTCGATGGCGCCCGCGTCGTAAGCAATGCCGCACGCGTCGAGCACCGTGGCGAACAGCGACTGCGTCGACACTCTCGCCGGTTCGGCCCGGGCGGCACCGGCGCCCGGCAGCTTGACGATGAACGGCACGTCGACAACCTCGCCCCGGAGGTTACGGCCGTGCCCGGTCTCGCCCTGCCCGCCAAGCTCCTCGCCGTGGTCGCTGGCCACGATGATGAGCGCACCGTCGTAACGGCCGGAGGCCCGAACGCCGTCCAGCAACCGCCCAATCTCCTCGTCGGTCTGCGCGACCTCGCCCAGGTAGTCCTTGTGCGCCTCGTGTTCGACCAGGGCCGCCGCAGCCGCGGCACGCCCGGCGGCCGCAGCGGAAGGCGTGTAGGGACCGTGCGGATCCAGGTAGTGCACCCACAGAAACACCTTCCCGGCCGGAACCTCTCTCAGCCAGCTGGCCGCGAGACTGGTCACCGCCCCCGGCCCGCCGGGGTCAGCGCCGAGTCTTCGCAGGGCCGACCAGGCGCGCGGCCCCACTGACATCGTCATGCGCGGCGCCGCGTCGTACCAGTCGGCGGTCAGCGGAAAGGTCTGGTCGAATCGGGCGGCGAGGTCGGACGGTGGCGCAAACAGCGGATTGTCGACGACGGCACCGGTGGTGTATCCGCCCCGCCGGAGCAAATCGGGGAGCGTCTTCGCCGCGGCCGGCAGCCGGCCGCTCGCGTCGATCAGGTGGGTGGCCGGAGAGAGCCCCGTGAGCCAGGACCCGAACGTGGGCAAGGTCCATGAGGAGGGAGAGGCCGCCCGTGTGAACGCCACCGACTCCCGCGCCAGCCGCGCGAGGTTCGGGGTGTGGCCCGCGGCGTCGTACGACACGGCATCCGCCCGCAGCGCGTCGACCGTGACGAGCAGCACGAGGTCCGGTGCGCCGGCGGCGCCGCTGGAGGCGCGCGCGCGGGCGAGCGCCCAGAGGGGCAGCCACGCCGGCGTGAGCGCGATGGCGAGCAGCGCGGCCGCCGCGGTCAGCCGTGCGGCAGCGCGCTCCAGTCGCCACCGCGCCACGGCGGACAACAGCGCCGATGCCGAGAGCACGAACATCCCGAGCGCGGGCCACGTACCGCGAAGTCCCCGCGCGTGCTGGCCGTAGACGACGTGCCATTCGGCGGCCAGCGCGATGGCAAGCGTCGGAACCAGCGCGGCCAGAATGGCGCCTCGCGGCCAGGCCATGCCGCCTTTCGCGACGGCGTGTGACGCCAGCGCCAGAATCGGTGCGATGGCGAGCGCTGGCAGGAGCACCCGCGCAAGGTGCGCTCCACAGAACAGCGCGTCCGTGCTGCAGAGGTCCGTCGACAGCAGCCGGTTCGAGGGTGCGGCAAAAAGCAGCACGAGCCACACCCACGTAACAGCGACGCCGGGCGCGAGCGCCGCGGGCCATGCCATCCGTCGCGACAAGGGACGCAGGACAAGACCGACCGCGGCAAGCGCCGCAACGGCCACGACGAGGTTGAGGCCCACGGCGCGAAGCAGCGTGGGGGGAAACCTGTATTCGGGCGGCGCGGGCCAGATGGCCACCAGGGCATCCAGAAGCGCCACGCCGAAGGCGGGCACGAGCCACGATGACAGGCGGTCGAGGCGGAAGGGCCGGGTCAATGTTCAGCGCCGGCCCTGTGCCGCCGAGGGCTCACGAGCGCCGGAGGCGGGCGGCTGGGAGGAGGACGCCCGCAGCAGGGCTGCGGCGTTGTCGCGCCCGGCCGTGAAGGCCGCCAAGAGCGAGGCCGGGATGGGATCGCCGGGCGGCATCCGCCGGTGCTCGGTGAGCGGGTTCACGTAGGTGCCGTCCTTCTTGAGCCGGTAGTCCAAATGCGGGCCGGTTGACAGGCCCGACGAGCCAACGCGGCCAACCATGTCGCCCTGGCTCACGCGCTGGCCGGCGCGGACCGCCACCGACGACAGGTGAAGGTAGAGGCTCTCGTACCCGCTCGAGTGACGGACGGACACCAGCCGTCCCGCATCGCCCGAGACCCCGGCCCGCACGACGAGGCCGTTCGCCACCGCCACGACCGGCGCGCCGATTGGCGCCGCGTAGTCGACGCCGAGATGCGCGCGGCGGACGTTGAGCACCGGGTGCCGGCGGCTGTACGAGAAGTGCGACGTGACGCGCGGCTCGAACTTGAGCGGCGACTTGAGGAAGAAGCGCTTCAGTGAGCGCCCGTTCGCGTCGTAGTAGCCGGCCTTGCCGTCCGGCAGCACGTAGCGGAACGCCTCGAGGCGCCGCCCGTCGTTGTCGAACTCCGCCGCCAGGATGCTGCCGTAGGCCACCGTGCCGTTCTCGCGCGTGATCTTCTGGAACGCGACGCGGAAGGCGTCGCCGGGCTGCAGTTCGCTGTTGAAATCGATCTCGCCCGAGAACACCGCCGCGAGTTCGATCGACAGGTCCGCCGTTTCTCCGGCTCCCTCCATCGCTTCGAAGAGCGACGGGGTCTCCTTGTCGATGCGGCCCGCCGCGATCGCCGTGGCTTCCTCGCGCCTGTAGGCCACCACGCTGGCCGCAAGTTCGTGCGGCGTCTCGGGAGATGCCGGCTCCACGCGGAGGTAGTGGTCCGCGTCGACCTCATAGTCGAAGGCCCGGAGGAACCCGTCGAGCGAGCGTGTGAGGGTGAACGGCCGATCCGCGCGCAGCGTCCGCGGGTCCATGTGCTTCGCGATGACCTGAACGGCCTGCGCCGCCCGGTCTTCCGGCAGGTAGGCGCGGAAGAGATCGGCGAGCGTGCTGTTTCTCGGGATCGTGCCGGTGATGACCTCGGTGTCCGGCTGGAGCAGGCGGTCGGACTGCGCGGACTCGAAGGCCGGCGGAGCTTCCTCGCGCGCGCACGCCGCAGGCAGGAGGCTGCCGAGCATCGCGGCGCAGACCGCAGCCCATCGCCAGAGACGGTGTGTGCGTTGCCGCCGCTTCACCATGCCCGGGTTCTCCG
>JALOKU010000239.1 GCA_025456345.1 Vicinamibacterales bacterium
TCGGGCACCGCGATGTCTTCCTGGATGCACCAGAAGTCGCCGGCGTTCCCGCTCTGCATCTGCACCTCGATCGACTTCGGGAACATCTTGTAGAGCGCGCGGGGCGTCGAAGCGTGGATCAGGATGCCGCAGTTGCCGCCAGCGCCGGGAAAGCGGTACTCGGCGACCAGGCGATAGTCACGATAGGCCTGCTTGGTGACGAGGTGCCCCTCCGGCTTGCCGAGGCTCACCAGCATGCCGCCGCGCACCACGAAGCTCGCGGGAAGCGTTGGATCGGCGTCGCGCTTGGGCACGTCCGCGGCCCAGTTCGACAGGTCCGTGCCGTTCCACAGCGCGATGGTGCGATTGGGTGTCACCACGGAGTCTGCGGTCTGGGCGACCGCCGTGGCGGCGAGAACCAGGCTTCCCAACAGGGACAGCGCGACGAGAACGTGCTTCGACATGGTGACCTCTCTATGAACCAGTCCGGGCGACAGCATGGCAGGCTTCCTCGGTTGAGTCCTCGAGCACCGGGCGTTGCGAGGCCCATCGTACCCGGTCAGGACGCCGGCGTTCCACCCTCCAGCAGGGCCGCAAGCTGTTTACGCAGTTCCGGGATTCGGTTCTGGCGGCTCATGAGTCACTGCCTTGCCGGGCGAACGTGAGCGAGACGGTCACGATGCCGGCTTCCCCACGGAAACCGACCTGCACGCTGACGTTGGGAAACTCCCGGAACACGGCCGGGAATGCGTCCCTCGCGGCTTTCAGGAAGTCGCGCATGTAGATCCCGTCGTAGACGGCGCCCTGTGCCAGGGACCACGACTCGCGCAGCCGCGCCGAAGCCTCGTCGGGCAGACCCGCAATCTCGAGCAGACCCATCCTGGCCTGCGGGCCTCGGACGATCGTGATCACCGCCGCCGCCGACCGGGCCTCATTGTCAAAACTGAAGGTGTGCGCGGTCCTGGCCGCGATGTAGCCCTTTCGCGAATACGCATCCCGAACGGCCTGGAGCCCGGCGTCGAACAACCGCATGTTCAACAGGGCGCCCGGCATCAGGCCAAGCCGGTTGTCGAGGTCCGAGGACTGGAATTCCTCGTGTCCGGACCACCGGGCCCCCGCGAACGCGTAGGCGAACCCCTCGTGGACCGCCACAGTCACCCGGACCTTGCCTGAGCACGCCGCGTCGTTCGTCGCGGCGGGCCTCGCGCGGATGGCGGTCACCCCGGCCTTCGCGAAGCCCCGTTCGAGGAAGAACGGGAGCAGGTTCACGTCCATCGCGCGCGCGACAAACTCCCGCGAGTAGTCCTGTCCCACGACGGACTGCACACGGTCCCTGGCGCCGTCGGCCGACAGCGGCGAGACGCCCTCCAGTTCCACTGCGCACACGATCAGCGGCGTCGGCAGGTCGACGCGGAACCGGTATGCGCTGACCGTGCTGTCGCCGCCGCTACTGGCGACGTAGCTGACGGTGCCCTTGATACCGGCTCCATCGAGGTGCCCCTGCAGGGCGCGCGTCACCAGCTGCAGGCTGCGCGGAAGCGACGGCGCGTAGCCCGCAAACGTCGGCAGTTCCCGGGCGATGGTTCGTGTCAGCTCGTCGTCTGTGAACCACACGAAGTTGTCGAGCAGGACGCGGGCATCCCACTGGGGTTCTTCGACGTCGAACGTGACAATGAGGGAGTAGCCGGCCATCGAGAACCGGTAGCCGATGCTGCTGAACAGGCCCGAGTCGATCAAGCGCTGCCGGGCGCGTTCGACGTCGAGTGTTGTGACCTGGGTGTTGACCTTCAACCCCGCGATCCGCACGACGGCGGCGGCGGGAATGCGCCTGGCGCCCGCGACGTTCACCCGGTACAGCGTGTACGGGCGCGAGGTCTGCCCGGCGGGCCCGATCCGGCCGCCCGCTCCGGCATCGACGCTCACCAGACACCCCAGCAGGGTGAGTGTGGCGGCGGCTCGTGTCATGGCGAGCCGGTACACCTCCTGAACGGGTTCTCGATGTGGACACCGCCGTAGTCCCGCCCGTCCGCGAGATCCTCGGTGAGTACGGACGAGCAGCCGAGAGCCCGCGCGGCTTCGAGGACGGCGGCATCCCAGTACGAGATGTGGCACGCCTGCGCGGTCGTGGCGGCCCCGAGCATGATCGGCACGGTGATGTCCTGCACAGGGAAGCGCAGCCAGGCCTCAACGAGCAGCGATGCCTGCTCGTGCGTGAGCGGGTACTGACGAGTCGGCCGCGTGGCTTGAACGTAGAACTCCTGGAGCACCTGCACCGAGAGCGCGAGGTCGGGCGACTCCAGGATCGCCCGGGCAGCCGCTGCCTTCGCGGCCTCATCCGGATCCGTGCTGATCGCGTACAGCAGAACGTCGGTGTCAACGAAGCGCACGGTCGTGCACCTCCTCACGCGTCAGCCGATCCCGCGCGCTGAAGCGAGAGAGCGTCGAGAGCACCTGGTCCTGGAGGCGGCGCCGGCGTTCGAAGTCCGTTTCTGCGGTCCCAGCTTCGATCAGGAACTGGCGGACCATCGCGCTGACCGAAGTGTTCTGCTCGGCCGCCCGGATGCGTGCGCGGCGATAGACATCTTCAGGAAGTGAAACTGTGATATTTGGCACCTATTCACATTATCACAGCCACAA
>JALOKU010000240.1 GCA_025456345.1 Vicinamibacterales bacterium
CGTGTGGACGGCGAAACGGGCGCCCTCGACGCCGGCCTTCGTCGCGAGCGCGGCCGTGCGCTCGAACGACTCGATGAACGCCGGCCGGCAGTCGGGATAGCCGGAATAGTCCACGGCGTTGACACCGATGACGATGTCGGTTGCGCCGAGGGCTTCGGCCCAGGCCAGGGCCAGCGACAGGAACACCGTATTGCGCGCCGGCACGTAGGTCGACGGAATGCCGGCTTCGTCGACGGCCCGGCCCTTGGGCACGGGCCCGGCGCCGGTCAGCGACGATCCCCCGAAGACGGAGAGGTCGAGCTGAAGCTCGATGTGGCGCACGACACCGAGGGCCGCGGCGACCCGCCGGGCGGCCTCCAGTTCGGCGGCGTGGCGCTGGCCGTACGCCACCGTCAGGGCATATAGCTCGAAGCCATCCGCCTTCGCGATCGCGGCGGCCGTGCAGGAGTCCAGGCCGCCGCTCAGCAGGACCACCGCTTTGCGCGGAGCCTCAGACGCCGCGGGCATGGGCGCACCTGCAGCTGAAGCCGCACAGCCAGCCTGTCCGCGAGGATCCACGAGGCCAGGTCGGCCGGCGGAAGCACGTCGTGGACGGGCGAGAACAGCACGGCTGAGCATTTCGCCGGGAGCGCGTGCCGGCTGACCACCTCGCGCGCGAAGTCGTAGTCGGCGCGATCCCGGATGACGAACTTCACTTCGTCGGCCGGCCCCAGCAGGTCCAGGTTCGGCCAGTGGTTGCGGGCCGACTCGCCGCTCCCCGGGCACTTGACGTCAATGATCTTCACCACGCCGTGAGGCACGCGGTCCACGCTGATGTGCCCGCCGGTTTCCACGAGCACGGTCAGGCCGCGGTCCCGCAGTCCGGCCATCAGCGGATAGACGTCGTCCTGCAGCAGCGGCTCGCCGCCGGTGATTTCGACAAGCGGGCAGCCGAAGGCCGCGACCCCGTCGATCACGTCCCGCTTCACGCCTTCAGTGAACGCGTACGGGGTGTCGCACCACGTGCAGCGCAGGTCGCACGCGGTCAGGCGCACGAAGACGCACGGGGCGCCGGTGTAGGTGGACTCGCCCTGGATGGAATGGAAGATCTCGTTGACCGTCAACATGGCGTGACTTCATTCTACCGGGAAGTCCGGGGCCGCGCCGTTGCCAGAAGCAAGAAGCAGGAATCCAGGAGCAAGAAGAAAGGCCCGTTCCGCTGGCCTTCCGTCTCCTGGATGCTGACGGTCGTCCGTCGGCCCTTCTTGCTTCTTACCTCTTGCTTCTGACCATCGAGCCCCGTGCGACTGCCGGGCCATCCGGCGTAAGATGGGCCCGGCCACTGCAATGGGCGACGTCAGGATTGGCACATCGGGCTGGAGCTACCCGTCCGGGCCAGGCACCTGGAACGGCATTTTCTACCCGTCCCGCCGAAGCCAGCCGGCGGGCCGGCTGGCGAAGGCGGACGAACTCGCCTACTACGCCGAGCATTTCGACACGGTCGAGGTGAACTCGAGTTTCTACCGCCTCCCGGACCCGGCGGTCGCGAGGAAGTGGGCGGCACAGACACCCTCCAGTTTCGACTTCTGCCTCAAGCTCTTTCAGAAGTTCACGCACCCGGCCATGTACATGAAGGGGGCCGAGGCCCGCGCCGGCGGCGAGGAGGGCCCGATCCCGGCCGTCACCGCCGCCGACGTGGATGCCTTCCGGCGCTCCATCGACCCGCTATGCGCGGCCGGCAAGCTGGGCGCGCTGCTGCTGCAATTCCCGCCGAGCTTCCGCCACGGAGACGATGCCCGCGAGTACCTGGCCTGGCTGCTGCAGTCCTTTTCGGACTACCCGGCCGCCGTCGAGCTCCGGCACCGCAGCTGGAGCGACCATCAGCAGGACGTGCTCGCGCTGCTGCAGGCCCGCCAGGCCGCGTGGGTGCAGATTGACGAGCCCAAGTTCCGCTTCTCCATCCAGCAGGGCCAGCAGCCTAACCTGGGCAGCCTTCATTACATGCGGCTGCACGGCCGGAACGCGGAGAAGTGGTGGACGCACGATCATCCCGACGAGCGCTACAACTACCTGTACTCACCCGCCGAAGTTGACGGCTTTGCCGACACGGTCAGGCGTGTACGGGAGCTGGTCCAGACGATCTACGTCTTCATGAACAACCACTTCGCCGGAAAGGCGGTGGCCAACGCCGCGGCCTTGCGTCACGCCGTCGGCCAGCCTGTCCCTGGCGAGTACTCGGACGAGATGCTCGCCCGCTATCCGTTTCTGGAGGGCATCACGTCGAGGGCCGGCGGCGGCATGCTGTTCGACTGACAGGAGCGTGCGGGGGATCTCGCCTGGGAAGGACTCGCACCGCAGAGGACGCAGAGCCGCAGGAAGGCTGGTGGCTCGAATGCAGTCGGCCGGGGCGGTGCGAGGTCCGCAACCGCCCCATGTTCGTCTTCCGCAGGCTCTGCGCGCTCTGCGAACTGGCTCCGTACTACTTTATATACATCCGCTTGACGGTGTCGCCAACTTCTATTTTGTCGACAACGTCCATCCCCGACGTGACCTGTCCGAAAATCGCGTACTTGCCCTCGGGGATCTTTTTCGCCTGCCGCGTGATGTAGAACTGGCTGTCGGCCTTCGCCGGATCGCCGGCGTGCGCCATGCCAACTGCGCCCTTCTTGTGCGTCAACTTCTTGCTGATCTCCGCCACGCCAACCGGCTTGCCGTTTCCGCGCCGACCCCACGAGTCCTGCTTGGCCAGGTCCTTCGAGTTCGGGTCTCCGACCTGGATGACGAAGGACTCGGCCCGGTGGAAATGCTGGCGGTTGTAGAAATTCGACTTCACGAGAGCCAGGAAGTTCTCCACCGTCTTCGGCGCTTCGGAGGGGTACGTTTCGATCGTGATCGTGCCCTTCGACGTTTCAATCACCACGGTGGGGCCCGGTGCCGGCGCCTGCGCGAACGCGGCGCCCTGCGGACCGGCCCAGACTGCCAGCGCCATCACCAGGATGCCGGCGCGCGACCATCTGCGCATGTTCGTTCTCCTCTGTGGACTGCTTCGTCGTCGGCTCGGCGCCGGAGGGGACGAGCCCGGACGCGGGCACGGCGGATGATACACCAGATGCGCGTCACCCGCTCGGCGCACGCGATTTCCCGACCTTCGTCACACCGGCCCGCGGGCACCGGCCGGCCACGGCGCAATCGCCGCACCTGGGATGCGTCGGCCGGCACACGTTCTGGCCCCAGGTCACCAGATAGAGGTTGAGGTACGGCCACCAGCGCGCGGGCACCCGCTCGTAGAGCGCCTGTTCCGTCTGCTCGGGCGTCCTGGTCTGCACCCAGCCGAGGCGGTTCGAGATCCGGTGCACGTGGATGTCGACACAGATGTTGCGAAGGCTCTTGAAGCCGAGGATGAGGACGAGGTTGGCTGTCTTCCGGCCCACGCCCGGCAGCGTGAGCAGCTCCTCCATCGTCGCTGGCACGCGGACGGGCTTTCGTGCGGTAGAAGCTGACGGGGTAGATCAGCTTCGCGATGGCCGGAACCCTAAGCGCCGCCATCCGCCTGGCGGTCGGCGCTTTCCGGAACAGCCGCGCCGATGCCGCCGCGGTGGTCGCATCCTGCGTGCGGGCCGACAGCATCGTGGCGATGAGCACGCGGAACGCGTCCTCGCGGGCTTCTTCCGCGATCTT
>JALOKU010000124.1 GCA_025456345.1 Vicinamibacterales bacterium
CCTTCGTGAGGCCGCCGAGCACGGCGCGGCTGGCCTCGCGCAGGTTGCCGAGGCGCTCGCCGACGATGCTGGCGCTCAGGTCGAAGGTGAAGACCACGTTGAGCGGCAGTTCCTCGGAGCTCGCGATGTCGACGGTCTGGCGCACGCCGTTGTCGAGGATCTCGAAGTCGGCCGCCCGCAGCCCGCGCACCGGTTTCCCGTCCTCGGTGACGAGCACGTCCACGCGGACCGCTTCGACTTTCGACGAGAACACCGGGTTCTGCCCCTGCGCGGACGCCATCGCGATGGCCAGGACAACCGCAACCAGCAATGCCGCGAAGCGTGTCATTGCCGGCCCCCGGGAAGGAACGGCGCGTGGAGTTCTGCGAAGAGCGCCTCGGAGCCCTGGTTCTGCCAGCGGTAGTAGCGCCACCACGGGTCGGCTTTCACGTCCCGGCCTGGCGGCAACGCCAGCATCTTCCGCATGGCGTTCTGGGTCCCGGTCCGGTCGCCGAGCTGCCGGGCGAGCAGCGCGAGCGCAAGCAAAGGCGACTGGGCCTGGGGGTAGAGCTCGCACGCCAGCCTGTAGTGATCGCGGGCCGCGACGCGGTTGCCGAGCGACTCTTCCGCGTGGCCGAGAAACAGATCGGCGTAGTAGCGAAGCTGCGGCCCGACGGCTGTCGACGCTGCCAGGCGGAGCTCTTCGGCGGCGTCGCGGTGCTGCCCGAGCAGGCTGAGCACGAACCCGCGGTGGACGCGGGCCTCCACGAATTCCGGATTCCCTTTGAGGGCCCTGCGGTAGAGGTCTTCGGCCTCGTCGAGGTGGGTCTTCGCGCCGCGCATGTCTGCCCCGGACTCGAGCGCGGCCGTCTGGATGAGCGGCGACGCGAAACCTTCGTGATAGTAGCCGTGCTCGAACAGGATGGCGGGATCCGACGGAAACAGCAGCCGGCCGCGTTCGATCTGCGGGTCGGCGTTCGCGAAGTCGCCGATCTCGAGGAGGTACGTGATCGTCGCGAGGTACCAGAGGCGAGCGATCTGATCCCTGCCCGGGTCTGGCCTCACGGCGTCGAGGAGCAGGCGGCCGTGGGTCCAGTGAATCCCGATGCATCCGGTGCCTACGCCGCTCCCGTCCTGCACGAGCAGCGTGGCGCGGGCGGAGCAGCCGGTTTGGCCGGGCAGCAACGGGATGACGAGCATGGCGACATCGGCGTGGAGCATGGCGGCGCGCTGCAGCACACGACTGGCGTTTCCCTTCGTGGCTTCGTCGTCGGTCAGGCCCAGGAGCTTCCGCAGATCGGGATACGGGATCACCGTCCCCCGGTAGACGATCGGCGCCGTCCGCACCGACCGGCCGAGCTCGCGCCTGCAGATGGCGACCAGCGCGAGGAAGTCCGTCCGTACCTCGTCCAGATCGCCCTCTCCCATGAAACCCGTGAGGCGCGCCGGCATGTCGAGCGTGCCGGGTTTGTGCTCGTTGACCGCCTCGAGGTACGACGACAGGCGGGCGAGCCAGGGAGCGGTGCTGGATTGGGCCGGCGCCTGAGCTCGGGCCGGGCCCGCCGCCTGAGCGACGACAGTGGCGACCACGACGAGAGCAGCCAGTCTTCTCATCTGTGCGGTCTCGGACGAGGCCTAGTGTAACGCTTTCATGCTATAACCAGCCGTCCGAACCGCCCGTTTGGCGGCTTCCCGAGAGGAGTCCGATCGCCATGACCGCTGGGTTCGCCCGCCTGTTCCGCACCCGCGTCCTGCTCATCGTCGTCCTGATGGCGTCGGCCGCCGTGGCCCTGCCGCTGCAGGCCCAGAAACCCGCGCCCGCCCAGAAGCTGGACGAGGCCTACACGAAGCTGATCAAGGAGTACACGCAGGATCCGCGGATCAGCACCGAACTGGTCGATCACATGCCGGCGAGCGACAAGGTGCCGTCGCCGCTGAAGTTCTTCGGGCGCATTCCCGGCACGCCGGGCGAGCTGACTTACGCGAAGGACATCCAGCGCTACTACGAGGCGCTCGCGAAGGCGTCGCCGCGGTTCAAGTACTGGACCATCGGCAAGACCGAAGAGGGCCGCGACATGGTGGTGCTCGCCGTGGCCGACGAGGCGACGATCAAAACGCTCGACAAGTACAAGGCCGACCTCAACGCGCTGACCGACCCGCGCAAGACGACCGAGGCACAGGCGCGGCAGCTCATCAAGACGTCGAAGCCGATCTACTGGGTGACCGCCGGCATGCACTCCGGAGAGACCGGCGGCCCGGAGATGCTCATCGAGCTGCCGTACCGCCTGGCGGTGGAAGAAACGCCGTTCATCCAGAACATCCGCAATAACGTTATCGTGTTCATCACGCCGGTGCTGGAGGTCGACGGCAAGGAGAAACACGTCGACACCTACTACTACGGCAAGAAAACCGGCAAGCCGCGGCCGCCGCTCGTGTACTGGGGCAAGTACGTCGCCCACGACAACAACCGCGACGCGATGGGCCAGATGCTCAAGCTCACCCAGAACGTGAACCGGACGTTCCTCGAGTGGAAGCCGACGATCCTGCACGACCTGCACGAGGCATCGAACTACCTCTACGCCTCCACCGGTACCGGGCCCTACAACGAGGCCCTCGACGCGATCACGATCAACGAGTGGTGGGCGCTGGCCAACGCCGAAGTCACGGAGATGGCCAAGCGCAACGTGCCGGGCGTGTGGACCTACGGCTTCTACGACGGCTGGGTGCCGAACTACATGTTCTTCGTCGCCCACGCCAAGAACGCCGTGGGCCGCTTCTACGAAGTCCAGAACTACGGCCCCGACATCGTCGAGAACCTGCGCATGGGCGCGAACGCCACGAGCCGCGAGTGGTACCGGCCGAACCCGCCGCTGCCGTCCATCAAGTGGGGCCCGCGCAACAACACGAACATCCAGCAGTCGGCCCTGCTCATCGCGTTGAACTACGTGGCGAGAAACCGGGACACGTTCCTCGAGAACTACTGGATCAAGAACCAGCGCGCCGTGAACCGGGGCAGGAACGAGGCGCCGTACGCGTGGGTGATCCCGGCCGCCCAGCGCCGCAAGGGCGAAGCGGCCGAGTTCGTGAACGCGCTGCGCCGCCAGGGCCTCGAGATTTCGCAGGCGACATCCGCCTTCAAGTCCGGCACCGTCGATGTGGCGGCCGGCGACTACGTGATCCGCGCCGACCAGCCCTACCGGACGATGGCGGATATGTACTTCAGCCTGCAGAACTACGCGCCCGCCAATCCGAGGCCGTACGACGACACCGGCTGGACCATGCAGCTCATGCGGAACGTGAAGCTGCTGCCGGTGGCCGACAAAGGCGTGCAGGCACAGCCGATGACGCTCGTCGCCGCCGACGTGAAGGCGCCCGGCGGCATCGAGGGCACGGGCCCGGTGGTCGTTGTCGAACACACGAGCGACAACAGCACGGTGACGTTCCGCTTCAGGCACGCCGACGTGAAGATGCTGGCGGCTGAAGAGGACTTCACGCTCGGCGGGCACGCGTTCCGCGCAGGGGCCTTCATCATCCCGAACGCCGACCGCGCAAAGCTGGAGCCGACGCTGCAGGAGCTCGGGCTGTCGGCGTGGGCGGTGGCGGCGGCGCCCGCCGTGAAGACGCACGACCTCGACGTGCCGCGCATCGGCTACGTGCACTCGTGGTCGAACACGCAGAACGAGGGGTGGGTGAGGGCCGCCCTCGACAACTTCGGCGTGCCGTACACTTACTTCGGCGACATTCGGCTTCGCGAAGGCAACCTGCGCGCGAAGTACGACGTGATCGTGTTCCCGCACGTCGGCGGGAACGCGCAGTCGATGGTGAACGGGATTCCCAAGATCGGTGCCGACCCGACGCCGTACAAGAAGTCGGAGCTGACGCCGAACCTGGGCGTGCAGGACCAGGCCGACGACATCCGCGGCGGGATGGGCTTCGAAGGACTGATGAACCTCTACCAGTTCGTGAAGGACGGCGGCCTGCTGATTGTCGAGGGATCGACCTCGACGATCTTCCCCGAGTACAAGCTCGTGAACGGCGTCTCGGTTGAGAGCCCGGAAGGCCTGTTCGTTCGCGGGTCGATCATGCGCGGCATCGTCGCCGACGCGAAGAGCCCGATCATGTACGGCTACGACGGCGCCCAGCTCCCGGTCTACTTCAGCCAGGATCCCGTGCTGGCCGTCGGCATGGGTGGTGGCGGAGGCGGGCGCGGCGGGTTTGGCGGCCCGCAGATTCCCGGCGTGGGGATGAACGTGTCGCCCAACGCGGGGTCGACGCAGAAGCTGTCGCCATGGGAGCAGGGGAGCGGGGCGGCCGTGGGGGCGACGCCCGGGAGCGGGCCTCTGGGGGGCGGTGCCGGGATGGGGCAAGGCTCAGGCCGGGGGGCGGGCGCGGCTGGCGGATTCGGCGGCGGCATGGCGGCGGGCGGCGCGGATGCGCCGCGCGTCATCATGCGCTTCCCGTCGAACCCCGACGACATGCTGCTGTCGGGCGTGCTCGTCGGCGGCCAGAACCTCGCCAACCGCGCGCAGGTCGTCGACGCGCCGCTCGGCACCGGCCACGTCGTGATGTTCGCCATCCGGCCGTACTGGCGCTGGCAGACCCAGGGCACGTACTTTCTGGGTTTCAACGCCATCATGAACTGGAACGACCTCAACGCCGGCAGGTAGACGGCGCTGCCGATGTAGCCCGGGGTCTTCAGACCCAGGGGCACTGCGGCCCGGAAGGAGTAAGATCTTCCGGGCCGTTCCTTTACGTGCGGAGGTCGTGTCCGATGAGGCGTCTTCTTTTTGCTGCGGTGATTCTGGCGGTAGCCGTGTCGGCCTCCCTTGTCGTGTGCGCCGACGAGGGCATGTGGACCTTTGACAACGTGCCGCGGGCGCTCATCAGCCAGAAGTACGGGTTCGACATCACCGACCAGTGGCTCGAGCACGTGCGCCTGGCGTCGGCGCGGGTGGGAGACGGCGGGTCGGGCTCGTTCGTGTCGCCCGACGGGCTGCTGTTCACGAACCAGCACGTCGGGCGGGGACAGGTGACCAAGCTCTCGACACCCCAGCGGGACCTGGTGAAGGAGGGCTTCTACGCGCCGACTCGCCAGGACGAGCTGAAGTGCCCCGACCTCGAGGTGAACATTCTCGTGTCGTACGAGGACGTCACCAGGCGCGTGCTTGGTGCCGTGAACGCGAGCGCGACCGACACCGATGCGGCCGCCGCGCGCCGGGCCGAGATGGCCGGGATCGAAAAGGAGTGTTCGGCGTCCACCGGCCTGAAGTGCGAGGTCATCACCCTCTACAGCGGCGGCGAGTACTGGCTCTATCGCAACAAGAAGTACACGGACCTGCGGCTGGTGTTCGCGCCCGAAGAGCAGATCGCGTACTTCGGCGGCGACTACGACAACTTCACCTACCCGCGCTGGAACTTCGACATCACGTTCTTCCGGGCGTATGAAAACGGGCAGCCCGCGAAGACCGCGCACTACCTGAAGTGGTCGAAAGCGGGCGCGGGCGAGGGAGAGCTGATCTTCACGCCCGGCTACCCGGGATCGACGGCGCGGCTGCTGACCGTCGCGCAGATCAGGTATCAGCGCGACGCCGGCAACCCCATCCAGATGCAGGTGCTGACATCGCGCCGCGATGCGCTCGTCCGGTATGCCGCTCTCGGCCCGGAGCAGGCCCGGCGCGCGTCGGCGGGGCGCCTCGGCCTCGAGAACTCCATCAAGCGCCTCGTCGGCCAGCAGGACGGCCTGATGAATCCCCGGATCTTCAAGAAGAAGGAGGATGAGGAGGCGGCCCTGCGCGCGAAGGTGGCCGCGAACCCCGAATGGCTGAAGGCCTACGCCCCGGCCTGGGACCAGATCGCCGGCGCCTACGCCGGCCTGCCTGCCGTCGCGAAGCGCCTCGCCTTCTCGAACCTTACGCCGTCGCGCCTCGCGGGCATGGCCTCCACGATTGTCCGCTACGGCGACCAGATGCAGAGGCCCGGCGCGCAGCGCTATCCCGAGTTCAACGACGCGCGCCTCGAGGGCCTGAGGTTCAGCCTGTTCTCGACCGCGCCCGTGTACGCGGACATGGAGGAAGCGCAGCTTGCGGCGTGGCTCGAGGAAGGGCGGAGGGCGCTCGGCGCGGACGACCCGTTCATCAAGGCCGCGTTGAACGATCAGGCGCCGGCCGCGCTGGCACGGCAGGTGATTTCCGGCACCACTCTCGCCGACCCCGCCGCGCGCAAGGCGCTTGTCGAAGGCGGCGCCGCAGCCATCCAGGCGTCGAGTGACCCGCTCATCGCGCTCGCGCGCCGCGTCGAACCCGTCATCCGCGAGCTCCGGGCATGGCAGGAGGAGAAGATCCAGAGCGTCGAGGTCCGCGCCGGCCAGAAGATTGCCGAGGCGCGCTTCGCCGCCTACGGCAAGTCCGCGTATCCCGACGCCAACTTCAACCTGCGCCTCGAGTACGGCACCGTGCTCGGGTACGAGGAAGACACCACGCTCGTGCCCTACAAGACCACGTTCTTCGGGCTCTTCGAGCGGGCGGCCGCGTTCGGCGAGAAGCCGCCGTTCCAGCTGCCCGCGCGGTGGCGTGACGGCCGGTCGAAGCTCGATCTCGCCACGCCTTACAACTTCGTCTACACCGCCGACACCATCGGCGGGAACTCCGGCAGCCCCGTGATCAACCGCGACGCGGAGATCTGCGGGATCAACTTCGACAGCAACATTCAGAAGCTGCCGAACCGCTACATGTACATCGACGAAGCCGAGGGGTCGCGTGCCGTCGGCGTGCACTCGGCCGGCATCATCGAGGGCCTGCGCAAGCTGTACGGCGCCGACGCCCTCGTCGCGGAGTTGCTCGGGTCTGGACGGTGAGGTTCCGGCCCGGGCTTCGGGTGGCCGAGGCGCTTTCCATCTGCCCGCCCTTCGAGAGCCTCAGGGCGCCCTGAGCCTGGCCGAAGGGCGCAGCGAGGACAGGCGAAGGTCACGCGAGGACAAATGGAAACGCCTCGGACAGGACCCGAAGATCGGGCGCTCGTGGGCATCGGTGGGGGAGGTCTCCGATGAGCAAAGATAGCGAGGCCGCACCGCGGTCCGTCAGGGGGCGCCAACTCGCGTGCCCCGTCTGCCGGCACACGCAGTTCTACACGCGCGAGTACCTGCTGAACACCCGCGCCGCCTCCTTCTTCAACTTTGACTGGGCGAACAAAGCCGCCCTGACGTACATCTGTGAGCAGTGCAGCCACATCCTGTGGTTTGCCGCCGACGCCGAACGCGAGGACTGACCATCATGAACAGCGAACTTCTCAAGGGACTGAACGAACACCTGAAGCTGGAATTCCGCGCCGCCCACGAATACCTGGCGATGTCCGTGTGGCTGTCCGTCAACGACCTGCCGGGTTTCTCGACGTGGATGAAGCAGCAGTCGGCGGGCGAGCTGACGCACGCGCAGCGCATCATGGACCACCTCGTGGACCGCGATGAGCAGCCCGTGCTGCCGGCGATCCCCGCGCCGCCCAAGACCTGGAAGTCCCTCGAGGCGCTCTGCCAGCACGTGCTCAAGAACGAGCGGGAAGTGACCGCCTCGATCAACGAGCTTTGCGCCGCCGCGGACAAGACCAAGGATCGTGCCGCCGCCGTCATGCTGCAGTGGTTCGTGACCGAGCAGATCGAGGAGGAGGCCGCCGCGCGCGCCGTGCTCGGCCGCATCCGCCTGGCCGGCAGCACGGGCGTCGGCGTGCTGATGGTGGACCAGGAGCTCGCGAGCGGCTCCGTTCCTGGCGCCCCGGCCGAGCCGCCGGCCGGCGGCTCGGCGTAGGAACCCCGCCAGGGCTTCAGCCCCGGGGTTCGCCTACCTCTCGTCCGGCTTCGGCGTCTTCGCCGTGCTCGGCGGCAGCACCGGCGGCTTGGTGTACTCAGGATCGACGGTGCCCGTGAGGACGTTCAGGAAGTCGATGATCTGCTTCGTCTCCTGGGCGGTCAGCGCACGGCCCAACTGATACTCGCCCATGTCGCGCACGGCCTGGTCGAGGCCCGCCGTGGCGCCGTCGTGGAAGTACGGCGCGGTCTTCTCGATGTTGCGCAGCGACGGCACCTTGAAAACGCCCTGGTCGGAGGCGTCGTTGGTGACCTTGGCGCGTCCCGGGTCGGCCGATCGCGGGAATTCCTTCGCGAGCCCCATCTTCTGATAGAGCGAACCGCCGAGGAGCGCGCCGGCGTGGCACATCTGGCAGCCGGCGGCGGTGAACGCCTTGAACCCCGCCATCTCTTCGGGCGTCAGCGCCGTCCTGTCGCCCTTCAGGTACTTGTCCCAGCGCGACGGCGTCATCAGCTTCCGCTCGAACGCGCCGATGGCCGTGGCCATGTTGTCGTAGCTGACGGGCCGCTTGGCGTCAGGGAAGGCGCGCTTGAAGAGATCGACGTACTCGGGCATCGATTCGAGCACCTTGACGACAATGGGCTCGGCCGGCATGGCCATCTCCACGGGGTTCAGCACCGGGCCCTTGGCCTGCGCCTCGACGTCTGCCGCGCGCCCGTCCCAGAACTGAACGAAGTGGGCCGCGGCGTTGAAGACGGTCGGCGAGTTCCGGTCGCCCAGTTGGCCCTTGTGGCCGTCCGAGGTCGGCTGGTTGTCTACGCCGTACGTCGCGAGGTCGTGGCACGAGTTGCACGAGATCTTCTGGCTCTTCGAGAGTCGCGGCTCGAAGTAGAGCATGCGGCCCAGGGTCACCAGGTCGTCGGTGGCCGCGCCTGCCGCGGCCGGAACCGAGTCGGGCAATGGCGCGAACGCCGTCAACTCGGCCGGATCAATCGTGATCTTGGGCTGCTCGACGGGCGGGGCGGCAGGCTCCCTGCTGCAGCCGCCGGCGAGGAAGGCGAAGAGGACGACGAGCGGGATGAGGATCGCGGCGGCTCTGCGCATGGTGAACTCCGTC
>JALOKU010000125.1 GCA_025456345.1 Vicinamibacterales bacterium
CACGAGAAGCTCGCCGCCACGCTGGCGACGATGACGGGCCGGAAGATCACGGCGGTCACGCTGCCGTTCAACACCTTCACCTTCAGAGACAGCGAGCGCGCCATCGAAGCGCGCTTCGACGGAGCGACCTGGACGTGCACGCTCGCCGACTCCGCCTGCACGAAAGCCCCCACCGTCGGCGCGTTCGAGCCGCGGCAGCCGCCCCCGGCCTGCACGCCGCCCTCGCCCGACGCGAAGCCCAGGGTGTCGCCCGACGGCAAGTGGGAGGCGGTGGTCAGCAATTTCAATGTCGCGATCCGCGAGGCGGGAGCCAAGACGGTCACGGCGCTGAGCACGGACGGGTCGGAGGCCAACTGCTACGAACTCGACACGGTCGCGTGGGCGCCCGACTCGAAGAAGCTCGCGGCATATCGCGTGAAGCCGGGATACCGCCGCCTGGTGCACTACGTCGAGTCGTCGCCCGAGGATCAGCTGCAGCCGAAGCACTCGACGCGCTTCTACGCCAAGCCCGGCGACGTCCTCGACCTGGAGCAACCGGTCATCTTCGATATCGAGCGCAAGCAGGCGCTGGCCATCGACCACGCGCTCTTCCCCAACCCCTTCGATCTCTCGAGGCTCGAGTGGCGCAAGGACAGCTCCGCGCTCACCTTCGAATACAACCAGCGCGGCCACGAGGTGTTCAGGGTCATCGAGGCGAACGCCGCCACCGGCGCCGCGCGGGCCGTCATCTCGGAAGAGCCGAAGACGTTCTTCACCTATTCGGGCAAGAAGTTCCGGCGCGACGTGGCCGACGGCCGCGAGGTCATCTGGATGTCGGAGCGGGACGGCTGGAACCACCTCTATCTCGTCGACGGCGTGTCGGGCGCGGTGAAGAATCAGATTACGAGGGGTGAGTGGGTGGTCCGCGGCGTCTCGCGCGTCGACGAGGCGACGCGGCAGATCTGGTTCAGCGGGAGCGGGATGTACCCCGGCCAGGACCCGTACTTCGTCTACTACTACCGCATCAGCTTCGACGGGACGGGCCTCACGCGCTTGACGGACGCGGAGGCCAACCACTCGGCCAGCTTCTCGGAAGACGGCGCGTTCTTCGTCGACGTCTATTCACGCGTCGACCAGGGCCCGGTGTCAGAGTTGCGCCGCGCCTCCGACGGGTCGCTGGTCACGGAGCTCGAGCGCGTCGATCTTGCGGCGCTCCAGAAGGCCGGCTGGCGGCCGCCGGAGGTCTTCACGGCAAAGGGCCGCGACGGGCAGACGGACATCTGGGGGGTCATCTACAGGCCGACCACCTTCGACCCGCGCAAGAAGCACCCCGTGATCGAGAACATCTACGCCGGCCCGCACAGCTCGTTCGTGCCGAAGTCCTTCTCGGCGTTCAGCGCGATGCAGGCCCAGGCGGACCTCGGCTTCATCGTCGTCCAGATCGACGGGATGGGGACGTCGAACCGTTCGAAGGCGTTTCACGACGTCGCGTGGAAGAACATCAAGGACGCGGGGTTCCCCGATCGCATCCTGTGGCACAAGGCTGCCGCGGCGAAGTACCCCTCCTACGACATCTCGCGCGTCGGCATCTACGGCACCTCGGCGGGCGGGCAGAACTCGCTCGGCGCGCTCCTCTTCCACCCGGAGTTCTACAAGGCGGCGGTCTCGGCCGTCGGCTGCCACGACAACCGGATGGACAAGATCTGGTGGAACGAGCAGTGGATGGGCTGGCCGATCGGCCCGCAATACGCCGCCTCGTCCAACGTCGACAACGCGTCTCGCCTCCAGGGGAAGGTCCTGCTCGTGGTCGGCGAGCTGGACACGAACGTGGATCCCTCGTCGACGATGCAGGTGGTGAATGCGCTCATCAAGGCGAACAAGACGTTCGACTTGCTGGTGATTCCGGGCGCCGGGCACGGACCGGGCGGGGCGTACGGCGAGCGGAAGCGCTACGACTTCTTCGTGCAGCACCTGCTCGGCCTGACGCCCCCGGCGTGGAACGAAATCAAGGCGAAGACGGAGACGCCGCCGGCGCCGCGCTGAACCGCCGTCGGGACCCGCCGATGGTGCCCGTGGCACGCCACGCGCTGCGGTCCCGCCTTCGCTGGCCCGAGCACCACCCGCTTCGGCGTGGCAGGCTCCGCTTCGAGCGAAGCGGAGCTCGGGGTCAGACCTGGGTCTGACCCCAACCACCCCAACCGCACATTCTCGGAGCCGTCGTCGAGTCACCGTCCCTTGCCCCCGCCTTCGCCGCGGTGCGTGTCCTGGGCCTCCTGCGGCTTCGGCGCGGCAGGCCCATCTCGCCTCTCGCCTCCCGCCTCTCGCCTCTCGCCTCTCGCCTCTCGCCTATCCCCTCTCCCCTATCCCCTATCCCCTATCCCCTGTCCCCTGCCCCTGTCCCCGCTCACATGCCGATTGACATCCGGCTCCCGGCGGCGTATCACTTCGCCGTGCCGCCATGGGCGCGGCGCGGCTGCCCGGGAGGAAGCGCTGATGCGAGTGGTGTCATTCACGCTGAACGGCAAGGCCACGCGGCTGACGGTCGACGAAACCCGGATGCTGCTGTGGGTCCTGCGCGACGATCTCGGCCTGACCGGCACCAAGTTCGGGTGCGGCCAGGCCCTCTGCGGCGCCTGCACGGTCCTCGTGAACAACGAGGCGGTGCAGTCGTGCGCGACGCCCGTCGGCGAGGTGGACGGCAAGCAGGTGGTGACCATCGAAGGCCTCGCGAGCGGGGACCGGCTGCACCCGATCCAGGAGGCCTTCGTGAAGCACCTCGGGTTCCAGTGCGGCTACTGCACGCCGGGCATGATCCTCGGCGCGTATGCGCTGCTGCACAAGACCCCGAAGCCGACCCGCGCGCAAATCATCGCGCACATGGACAGCCATCTCTGCCGGTGCGGCGCGCACGGCCGGATCGTCCAGGCCGTGGAAACCGCGGCGGCGGCGAAAGGGGGCGCGCGATGAGCTGGGACGATGACGGCAACGAACTCGTGATCGACGGCCCGGCTCCGTTCCCGGTCACCCGCCGCGACTTCCTCAAGCTGACCAGCACGGGCGTGCTCGTGCTGATGTCGGTCGACGCGCTGGCGGGCCAGGAAACGGCCCGCCCGCCAACCGGCCGCCAGGGCTACCCCACCGATTTCAACGCCTACCTCCACATCGGCGCCGACAACAAGGTCACCTGCTTCGTGGGCAAGGTGGAGCTGGGGCAAGGCGCGATGACGTCGCTCCCGCAACTGCTCGCCGAGGACCTGGACGTGGCGCTCGCGTCGGTGGAGATCGTGTGCGGCGACACGGATCTCTGCCCGTGGGACATGGGCACGTTCGGATCGCTGAGCATCAGGGCGTTCGGGCCGGTCCTGCGAGCTGCAGCCGCGGAGGCGCGCGGCGTCCTGCTGGCGCTGGCCGCCGAGCGGCTCCAGGTGCCGGTCGAGTCGCTCTCGGTGAAAGACGGCGTAATCCGCGCGGCGGGCAGCGCGGCGAAGACGGTGACGTACGGCCAGCTCACCGAGGGCAAGCGGATCGAGCGCACGCTCGCCTCGAAGCCGGCGGTGAAGCCGGTGAAGGCCTTCACGATTGTCGGCACATCGGCGCCGCGCCGCGACGCGATCGAGAAGGTGACGGGCAAGGCGAAGTACGCCGGCGATATCGCGCCAGCCGGCGCCCTGCACGCGCGGATTCTCAGGCCGCCGGCGCACGGGGCCGTGCTGGCCGGCGCCGATACGTCGGCGGCGGAGAAGATGCCAGGCGTCACGGTGATTCGCGACGGCGATCTCATCGCGGTGCTCCACCAGCACTGGGACGAGGCCGACAAGGCGCTCGCGCTCGTCAAGGCCAGCTTCACACGCAAGGACCCGCCCGTCGACAACGCCACGATCTTCGATCACCTCGTGAAGAACGCGCCGCCCGAGCAGCGCGTCGCGGCGGGCGGCGATCCGGCGACGTATGCGGGCCCGCCTCTGCAGGTATTCGAGCAGACGTACTACGACAGCTACATGGCGCACGCGCCGATGGAAACGCATTCGGCGGTGGCGGCGGTGGAGAACGGCAAGGTCACCGTGTGGGCCGGCACGCAGACGCCGTTCCCGGTGAAGAACCAGATCATGCAGGCGTTGCGCCTCCCGGCGGAGAAAGTGCGCGTCATCACGCCTCACGTCGGCGGCGGGTTCGGCGGCAAGTCCGCGTCGCGCCAGGCTGTCGAGGCGGCGCGCCTGGCGACGCTCGCCGGCAAGCCGGTGCGCGTGGTGTTCACCCGCGCGGAGGAGTTCTTCTACGACACGTTCCGGCCGGCGGCGGTGCTGAAGATCCGCTCCGGCCTCGACGCCTCCGGCAGGATTGTCACGTGGGAGTACTGGGTGTACGCGGCCGGCGAGCGCGGCGCCGCGCACTTCTACGACATCCCGCACCACCGCACGCTCGCGTACGGCACCTGGAGCGGCGCGGGCGTCCCGGGCTACCACCCCTTCGCAGTGGGGCCGTGGCGCGCGCCCGGCGCCAGCACCAACGCGTTCGCGCGCGAATCGCACATCGACGTGATGGCGGCGAAGGCCGGCATCGACCCGGTCGAGTTCCGGCTGAAGAACCTCACCGACGCGCGCATGATCCGCACGCTGAAGGCGGCGGCGGCGAAGTTCGGCTGGACGCCAAAGGCCGCGCCGAGCGGCCGCGGCGTGGGCGTGGCCTGCGGCATCGACGCCGGCACGTACGACACGCTGATGGTCGAGGTGGCGGTCGACAAGACCACCGGCGCCGTCCGCGTGAAGCGCGTCGTCTGCGCGCAGGATCAGGGCGTGGTTGTCAACCCGGCCGGGTCGCTGCAGCAGGTCGAAGGCTGCATCACGATGGGCCTCGGCTACACGTTCAGCGAGGAGATTCGCTTCAAGGGCGGCGAGGTGCTCGACAGAAACTTCGATACCTATGCGATTCCGCGCTTCTCGCAGGTGCCGCAGATCGACACGGTGTTCATCGACGCGCCCGACGTTCCGGCGCAGGGCTGCGGCGAGCCGGCCATCGTGCCGCTCGGCGCGGCGGTGGCCAACGCGATCTACGATGCCGTCGGGGCACGGGTGTTCCAGCTCCCGATGACGCCGGCGAGGGTGAAGGCCGCCATGAAGGGTTGAGGAGACTGCCGTGGAAACGAGACCGCTGGGACCCACCGACCTGCAGATCACGCCCATCGGATTCGGCGCGTGGGCCATCGGCGGCCCGGACTACGCCTTCGGCTGGGGGCCGCAGGACGATGACGAGTCGGTGGCGGCGATCCATCGGGCCATCGACTCGGGCATCAACTGGATCGACACCGCCCCCGTCTACGGGCTCGGCCGATCCGAGCGGGTCGTGGCGCAGGCGCTCAAGTCGGTCGGCCCGTCGCGCCGGCCGTACGTCTTCACGAAGTGCTCGCTCGTGTGGGACGCGCAGCGCGCGATCTCGCATTCCTTGAAGGCGGCATCGGTGCGCAGGGAACTCGAAGAGAGCCTCCAGCGGCTCGGGACCGACGTCGTCGACCTCTACCAGGTTCACTGGTCGAAGCCGTGGGGGCTCGAGGAGCCGGCGCCCGACATCGAGGAGGGCTGGCGCACGCTGGCGGCCCTGCAGAAAGAAGGCAAGGTGCGGCACATCGCGGTGTCGAATTTCGACATCGCCGAGATGGACCGCATCAGGCCCATCGCGCCCATCGCGAGCCTGCAGCCTCCCTACTCGATGCTGCGCCGCGGCATCGAGGCCGACATCCTGCCCTATTGCCTGTCGAACAGAATCGGCGTCATTGTCTATTCGCCGATGGCCGCCGGCATTCTGAGCGGCGCGATGACGCGCGAGCGCGCCGCCACGCTCCCCGCGAGCGACTGGCGCTCGAAGAACCCCGAGTACCAGGAACCCAGGCTCTCGCGCAATCTCGAACTGGTCGAGGCGCTTCGCCACATCGGGGCGCGCTACGGCACGTCTCCGGGGGCGGTGGCCATCGCCTGGACGCTTCGCCAGCCGGCCGTCACCGGCGCGATCGTCGGATTCAGACACGCGAAGCAGGTCGACGGATTGCTCGCGGCGGGCTCGTTGCGGCTCGCGCCGGAGGAACTCGCACGAATCGATGCGTTGACGTCCCCCTGACGTGCGGCCGTCGACGACAGCCAGGGCGGACTGGACCGGCCGGCCTCAGACCGTCCGGTCGGCGTCGAGCGTCCCGAGATGCCCGGCGAGCCAGCCGTGGAGGGCTGGCGCCAGGGCCAGACAGAGGATCGCGAGCATCGCGCCCGCGACGACATCCACCGCGTAGTGATACCGCAGGTAGACGGCGGCCACGATGGCGAGCGCGCCGGCGACGGTGACCAGCCAGCGGACGCGCATGCGGTAGCGCCAGGCCCAGGCCATCGCCAGCAGCGTCACGAGGGCGGAGGCGGCGGGGAACGCGTCGCGAGGCGCCAGCCGGAGCGCTTCGCCGACAGCCGCGCCCACAGGCACCATGGACGCGGCGTCAACGCGCGCGCGCAAGGCCGGCGTCAGCCACAGGCCCGGCAGCTCGCGGGCGGTCGCCTCGAGTTCATGGAGGGTGAACCGCGGGCCGACCGCCGGCAGGATGAGGTAGCCGGCATACGCGAGAAAGCACCCGCACCCGAAGACGAACGCCCACTGGCGAAAGCGCCATTCGCGCCTGCCGGCGTACAGCTCGAGGGCCACGGCGAGCGGCAGCAGGCAGGATGCCGCGTACGCCAGCTGCAGGATCTCGGTGACGATCGGATGCGCGAGCCGCGCGAGCCAGACCGTCGGGTCGGCGCCGAACACCCAGCGATCCGCCGCGATGAGCCATCCGTCGAACACGCGGCCCGAGTGACTCGGCCCGGCCACGAGCAGCACCATGCGGTAGATCACGTACACGTAGAGGGCGAAGGACCAGTCGTGCAGCAGCCGGACGGGGCCGACGTCGAGATGGGTGCGAAGCCACCCGAGCAGCGGCACCACAGCCGCGATGGTGGCGCACGTCAGCGCAACGGTCAGCCAGTCCGGGATCTGCGCGGATCGCGCCACGGTGCCGCCGCCGAGGGCGACAACGAACGCCATCGTCAGGATGTCGACCGCGAAGAGGCGGTGGGCGATGCTCCAGCGGGGCGTGGCGGTCATGGCCGCCTGCCCGAGGCCGCCAGCAACCGGGCCAGCAGATGCTTCCAGAGGCCGGCGATGGTGTGGCTGCCGTGGCCTCGGGTCTCTTCGCTGAACGGCAGTACGACGGCGCGGCCCTTCGGCACGCGCGCGATCTCCCGATCGAGGATGCCGAGTTCGGGCGGATTCACGAGGTCGCCGGCGAAGTTGACGGCCAGGAGCGGCGCCGGATAATCCGCCGCCGAGGCGGGCGGTGCCGCCAGGCAACACATCAGGCCGAACAGCCAGGCGGTCCTTCTCACAGGGAACCTTCCTCGCCGGGTAATGGGACCTGTCACCGTTTCCTGTCGCCAGGCCCGAGAATGGGACCTGTCACCCTTTTCAGGTCAGTGGTTGCCCAAGTATAGCGATCGGGCGGTCAGTTCGCGATGGTCGAGGCCCGCCGCGCGGCCGAGGCGCCCGGTGATGCCGGGCAGGGCGATGGGAAACCGCCACTCGTCTTCGCGGCCGCCGGCGGCGCGCACGGCATCGGCCCACGCGGGCCACCACGGCACGGCCGACTTCGCGATGGGCTCGACGATGAGCACGCGGGAGCCTCGGGCATGGGCGGCGACGACTTCCCGCAGCAGCGCCGCCCGCGCGTCCTCCGGAAGCTCGTTAGCGGTGTAGGCCGCCACAACGGCTGAGGCGCGAGCCGGCAATCGCACGCGCGCGAGGTCGCCGCAGCGGACGTCGGCTTCGAGGCCGAGCGCGCGGCACGTCCACCGCGCTTCGTCGGCCGCCCACGGATGGCGCTCGACGCCAAACATGCGGGGACGCGGGGCGCACTCCAGCGCCCACGCCGCGCCGGCCACGCCGGTTCCGCAGCCAAGATCGGCAATCAGATCGACGGGCGGCGCGCCGGCGCCAAGGGCGCGGACCACGGCGCGCACGACGAGAAAGTGCAGCGGGCCGTAGAAGAGCGCGAACGCGGCGCGCTTGCCCGCGCCGTCGAGGGCGGCGCCGCGCGCGAGGCGATCGCGCCGCTCGACGTAGGCCGACGACAGCGCCCGCAGCGCGCGTCCCACCTCGGCCGGGCGCAGGTCCGCCAGGTGCCGCGCCTCCAGGGCGCCGAGCCACGCCGCGGCGGGGTCGCCGGGCGCGGCGGTCTCGGGCTCGATCACGGCCACAGTGTACAATGGCCACGGAGTTCCCCCATGCCTGAACAGCCCCCGACCGGCCCCGCGCCGGATGGCGCCGCGCCCGGCGGCACGCCTGCAGAGCGTGCGCCCGCGACGCCGGCCGGCCCCGGCGTGCTGACCACGCTCCTGTGCGAGCGGTGCGGCAACGTGAATCTCATCCGCGTGAAAGGCTGCTGGTACTGCGAGAAGTGCCACTACAAGTTCGACTGCTATGGGTGGTGACGCTAGGGGCTAGCGCCTAGCCCCTGATGCTATGCTTCGCCCCGTGCGATCCCCATCAGCCCTGCCATGAACCTGCGCGGATCGGAACTCGTCGTGAAGGCGCTGGAGGACGCGGGCGCGCGCCTGGCGTTCGGCATTCCGGGCACGCACAACATCGAGCTGTACGACGCGTTGGAGCGGTCGGCACAGGTCACCGCCGTGCTGGTCACCGACGAGCAGAGCGCCGGGTTCATGGCCGACGGCGTGTCGCGCTCGTCCGGTTCGGTCGGGGTAGTGAATGTCGTGCCCGGCGCCGGCGTGACGCACTGCCTCTCAGGCGTCGCCGAGGCGCTGCTCGACGGGATCCCGATGGTCGTGATCGCTGCGGGCATCCGCCGCGACACGGGCCGCGCCTACCATGCGCCCCGTGACCAAGGCGGTGCTTCGGCCCGAGGCCGCGGCCGACATCTACCCGACCGTTCGCCGGGCCTTCGATCTCGCGCGGGCAGGCACGCCAGGGCCTGTCGCGGTCGAGATTCCAGCGGAGTTCTACCTGCTCACGCACGACGTGGCGGACCCGTCGCCCGGGCAGTACGACGGCGACCGCGCCGATGCCACGGCGCAACCCGGCGATCTGGAACAGGCCGCGAGAATCATCAACGGCGCGAAGAAGGTGCTGCTCTACGCCGGCAACGGCGCGCGCGATGCCGGACACGTGCTGGTCGAACTGGCCGAGAAGCTGGGCGCCCCGGTCGCCACCACGCTCCAGGGCAAGGGCGTATTCCCGGAACTGCATCCGCTCTGGCTGTGGAACGGCCTCGGCGCCACGGTGCCGTCGCCGCTCGGCACGGTGGCCGATCAGTGATCAGTGCGACGTGATGCTCGCCGTGGGATGCCGCTTCTCGGAAGTCGGCACCGGCAGCTACGGGTTCAGGCCGCCGCCCACGGTTGTCCATGTGGACATCAACCCCGAGGTGTTCGGCAGGAACGTGATGACGCAGCTGGCCGTCGAGGCCGACGCGGCGGCATTCCTCCACGCGCTGCTGCCGCTCGTGGACGATCGCGGCCAGTGGGGGGAGGCGGCCGAGCAGATCGCGAACGGCCACCGGCTCGTCCACGACGCGTGGACGCGGGACGCGAGCGACGCGCGCGTGTCGCCGGCGGCGCTGGCCGCCGCGCTTCAGCGGCTGGCGCCGGACGCGATCTACACGACCGACAGCGGCAACGGCACGTTCCTCGCGATGGAGCACTTGAGACTCGACCGCCCCGGCCGGTTCCTGGCGCCGGTCGACTTCTCGTGCATGGGCTACTCGGTGCCCGCCGCGATTGGTGCGGCTCTCGCCAACCCCGGCCGGGACGTGGTCGCCTTCGCCGGCGACGGCGCGTTCCTGATGACCGGGCTCGA
>JALOKU010000041.1 GCA_025456345.1 Vicinamibacterales bacterium
AGACGTGGGACCCGGAGGGCCTCCTGAGCACGGTGCCGGCGATCGCGACGACGCTGCTTGGCGGCGTCGCCGGGGTATGGCTCGGTTCGCGGGCCTCCGCCGGGCGCAAGGCCCTCTGGATGACCGGGGCCGGCCTCCTGGCGATGGGCATTGGCCTCATGTGGAGCCTCGTCTTTCCGCTGAACAAGGCGCTGTGGACGAGTTCCTACGTGTGGCTCACGGCCGGCGCGGCGGCCGTGTTCCTGGCGTTGTGTTACGCCCTCATCGATGTGAAGGGCTGGAAGGCGTGGAGCCGGCCCTTCGTCATCCTCGGGCTGAACGCGATTGCGCTCTTCGTGCTGTCGGGGCTGGTGACGAAGTTCCTCAGCTTCCACAAGGTGACCGGTCCCGACGGCAGTCCGATCTCCCTGCTCCGATACATCTACACCACGTGGTTCGTGCCGCTGGCGTCGCCCGTCAACGCGTCGTTGCTCTTCGCGCTGGCCAACCTCGCCGTGCTGTTCGCCGTGATGTGGCTGATGGATCGCAAGGGCCTCTACCTGAAGGCCTGACGTGGCACGCCTGTCCCGCCTGTTCGGCAACCGCCCGCGCCTCCCGCGACCGGTCTGGCTGGTCTCGTGGACCAGTTTCTTCACCGACACCGCGTCGGAGGCGATCTACCCGATCATGCCGCTCTACCTGACGCGGACACTTGGCGGCACGGCCATGGCGATCGGCATCATCGAGGGGGCCGCCGAAGCGCTGAACAGCGTGCTGAAGATCCTCTCCGGGCGGCTCTCCGACCGGTGGAGCGCGCGCAAGCCGTTCGTGATGGCCGGCTACGGCATTTCGACGCTGGCCCGGCCGCTCGTGGCGCTGGCCACCTCGTGGCTGCACGTGCTCGCGGTGAGGCTGACCGATCGTGTCGGGAAGGGGATTCGCGCGGCGCCGCGCGATGCCCTGCTCGCGTCGTGGGCCGACCCGGCGACGCGGGGCTACGTGTTCGGCCTGCACCGCGCGATGGATCACGCCGGCGCCATCGTGGGGCCGCTGCTGGCCAGCCTCTTCCTGTGGTTCTTTCCCGAACAATACCGGACGCTGTTCGCGCTCACGCTCATCCCCGGGTTGATGGCGGTCGCGATGCTCGTGCCGGTTCCTGATGCGCCCGCGCCTCGGGAGGCCGCCGCACCAGCCCCATCAGGGCCGGCCGCTCCGCTGGGGCGGCGGTTCTCAGGATACCTGGGAGTACTGTTCCTGTTCAGCCTGGGCAACTCGACTGACGCGTTCCTGCTGCTGAGGCTCAGCGACGTTGGCGTCGGCGTCGCTTGGATTCCCGTGGCCTGGGCGGCGCTGCACGTCGTCAAGGCCCTGGTCTCACCGATAGCGGGACATCTCTCGGATGGCATGAGCCGGCGGGGCATCATCGCGACCGGCTGGCTCCTGTACGCCGGCGTCTACGGGGGGTTCGCGCTTGCGTCCAGTGCCGCCACGCTGGTTCCGCTGTTCCTCTTGTATGGGGTGTACTACGGCCTCACGGAAGGCGTCGAGAAGGCCGTGGTGGCCGACCTCGCGCCTGCCGGCCGGCGCGGCGCCGCCTTCGGCGCCTATCATGCTGTGATTGGCATCGGCGCGCTCGCCGCCAGCCTGGTCTTCGCGGGCATCTGGAAAGCGGCTGGCGCCCCGGCGGCATTCGCGCTCGGCGCCGCGCTCGCGCTCGCCTCGTCGGTGTCGCTCTTCAGGCTCGACCTCTCGCCTATAATGAAAAGCTCCCATGAAGAGAATCCTCGTCACCAATGATGATGGCGTCCGTTCCGAGGGCCTGACCGCCCTCGCCGCGGCGCTGGAGCCGCTTGGTGAGGTCATCGTCGTCGCGCCGGCGAAAGAGGCCAGCGCGGTCGGCCATGCCCTCACGCTGCACTACCCGCTGAGACTCGACCAGCTCGAGCCGCGGGTGTTCGCCGTCGACGGCACGCCGACCGATTGCGTCAACATCGCCGTGGCGGTGGTGTTCAAGGGCCTTCCCGACCTCGTGGTGTCGGGCATCAACAAGGGCTGGAACGTGGGCGACGATGTGACGTATTCCGGGACCGTGTCGGGCGCCCTCGAGGGCGCGCTGCTCGGCGTGCCGAGCATCGCGGTGTCGCTCAAGCGCACGCGCGAGCGGATGGATTTCGCCGATGCCGCGCGTGCGGCGGCGCGCGTGGCCGAGCGCGTGCTCGCCGACGGGCTGCCGCCGCGCACGTTCCTGAACATCAACGTCCCGCGGCGGGTGACGCACGGCTTCAAGGTGACGCTGCAGGCCAAGCGCACTCACGTGACGTCGATCAGCGAACGCGTGGATCCGAAGCATCGCCCCTACTACTGGATCGACGAAGCGCAGGATGAGTGGGAAGCGGACGAGCGGTCCGACTACCAGGCCGTCCGGGCCGGCTACATCTCGATCACGCCGCTCCAGCCCGACCTGACCGCGCACCGCGCGATCCGGACCGTCGAGCGGCTGCTCGGAGTCTCGGCGGCGCCGGCCCGGAAGGCCAGGAGACCGGGCCCGGAGGCCGCCGGGAAGAAGAGTTTGGGAAAGGCGAGGGGAGTGCGGTAAGATAGAGAGACCGTCGGGGCGTGGCTCAGCCTGGTAGAGCACTCGGTTCGGGACCGAGGGGTCGAAGGTTCAAATCCTTTCGCCCCGACCACAATTCCCGAGAATTGGCCAGTTTTCACTGGCCTTTTCTTTTGTACGGTTTCGGCAGATATTGCGCCTTGGTGACTTGGAGTGCCTTGCGGTGTCGCGTTGAGCATGAATCGAGCAGTAGCGTTGTGGCCGAGTGGGGCCTGATGCACGATCGAATGTCCGGTCTGCTGACCACCCCCGGCCAGTACCGCCCGTCAGCCTCAGGGCCGTGAATGGAGAGGCCGATGACTTCGATCCGAGTTCGGCACACCCTGCGCCTCCTTTGCTGCGCATTCATCCTCACGGCCCACCCTCGCGGCGCTGCCGGCCAGGGTGTGGCAGACATCGAGGCCTCTGCCATGAAGGGCAACTTCCAACAGGCGTTCGTTCAGAGCCGTGCGGTCGTGGTTGTGGCTCCGACGCTCGACGGCATCACTGCGGTCAGGGCCGTGTTCGCCCGCAACCCGCAGATCCAGTCGGCAGGGGTGTCGTCAACGGAACGCCTGATTGACGCGGCTCGGACCGAGCAGGATCTGGTGGGCATCCAGTCGGAGCTCCGCTACTTCGTCAAGCTCGTCAATTTCGTGATCTGCGATCCCGGCGCACTGGCAGCGTTACAGGCCCGTTTCGTCGCCGCCGCGTCGAGACTGATTCTCGACGCCGGGATTCCCGTGACCTTCGAGTCCACCCTCCTTGCCGACTGGACCGCTTCGACCGGATCAGTTCTGGACAACGCTCTGGAGCGGCGTATCTACCAGAACAGCATGGCAAACATCGCGGCCAGAGACCCGCGGGACACCCCATCGGTACTGATGGCAGACAGGCTGTTCCGCTACCTGCTTCGTGAGCCCGAAGCGCGGGAGAAGGCCTTTGCCACCCTCCAGAGAGTCCAGTGGGAGGCGCGTGAGCTTGATGGTCCGATGCGCTACGTCTATCCGGAATTCGTCAAGCAGCGGCGGGAAGCACTGGGACTTCCGGAGTTGGCCACACCGGTGCAGAACGAGAATCCCCAGCTCGGTTCATCACTCGAACCGAAGTGGAATCTACCCCCATCGGCCGGGACTGGCGAAGGCCAGTTCGGAGAGGCCCTTCAATTCGACACGCGGGGCGTCGAGTTCGGCCCGTGGGTCAGGCGGTTCCTCGCTCAGGTCAGGAGGAACTGGTTCATCCCCTACGCAGCAATGTCGCTGAGGGGGCATGTCGCGGTGTCGTTCAACGTGCACAAGGACGGCACCATCACCGACGTCGTCGTGGCCCGTTCTTGCACGGTTGAGGTCTTCAATGAGTCGTCCTACAAAGCCGTGGCCGCCTCCAACCCTACCGTGCCGCTACCTCCCGAATACCCGGACGAAAAGGCCCTCATCACGATCAGCTTCCACTACAACGAAACACCGCCGCAGAAATGAGAGTGTGAGTCGCCTTGCTTCCGCCAGGCGGAATTCGAGATCGAGGAGTCCGTCGTCGTCGGCGGTGTCAGCCCGGATGGCCAGGCCCATGTCCATGCGTTCCCGGCCACGTCTCGCTTGCGGTCGGGGACGGCGTCACTCGGGGGCCGTGCCTCACGATAACCCGGTCCTGTGCGGCGAAGATGTCGATCACCTGATGCGTCAGCTCGGGGAATGCCATCATCGTCATCTTGGACATGCGAGGTTCGTGTATCACGCTGGCCACAGGTGTCCGAGTCGCCGCGGTTTCAGTTCACCTCCGTTCGATGCTCATCGCACAGAACCTGCGCCGCCACGACTCTGACGAGCGTTGACACGATCGGGCGCACGATCGGGCGCGCCGGCTTGACGCGCGAGCACGGCCGCACTAGGCTTGCGGTCCTCTGAACCATGTTGCTGACCATTCGAACGACCCATCGTCCGGCGACCGACCTGGGCTTCCTGCTGCACAAGCATCCGGACCACGTGCACACGCGGGAGTTCCCGTTCGGGCAGGCGACGGTGTTCTACCCGGAGGCGAGCGAGGAGGCGTGTACGGCGGCCGTGCTGCTCGACGTCGATCCGGTAACCATGGTCCGGGGACGAGGGGGAAGGGACGGGGCAGAAGATCAGTACGTCAACGACCGTCCCTACGTCGCATCCTCGTTGCTGTCGGTGGTGCTTGCGCGCTGGTTCAATTCGGCGCTGTCCGGGCGCTGCGAGAGGATGCCGGACCTGGTGTCCATCGCGCTGCCGCTCGAAGCGCGCCTCGCCGTCGTCCCGTGTCGCGGCGGCGACGCGTTCCTGCGGGAACTGTTCGAGCCGCTCGGCTACCAGGTCGAAACGCGGCGCCACGCCCTCGACGACTCGATCCCCGAACTGGGAGAGAGCCGCCTCTTCACCGTGACCCTCCGCTCGAGCCGCCGGCTTGGCGACTTGTTGACCCACCTCTACGTTCTCGTTCCGGTGCTCGACGACCAGAAGCACTATTGGGTTGGGCACGATGAGGTCGAGAAGCTGCTTCGCCATGGCGAGGGTTGGCTGGAACGCCACCCGGCCCGCGACGCCATCGTGTCGAGGTACCTCGTTCGTCAGCGGGGACTGGTGCGCGACGCCATCGCGCGGCTGACGGCGGAGGAGGAGCCCGAGGAAGAGGCGACCGCCGAACGGAAAGAGGCGGGGGAGCATGCGCTCGAGCGCACGCTGAGCCTGAACGACCGCCGGCTCGACGCCGTGTGCGACGCGCTGCGCGAGACAGGCGCCTCGCGCGTGCTCGATCTCGGCTGCGGCGAGGGCAAACTCCTGCGAAGGCTGCTCGCCGACCCGCAGTTCGCGGAGATCGTGGGCATGGACGTGTCCTCCCGGGCCCTCGACGCCGCAGAACGGCGTCTCAAGCTCGAGCGGCTCGCTCCAACGCAACGCGAGCGGATTCGGCTCCTGCACAGTTCCCTGATGTATAGGGATCCGAGGCTCGCGGGGTTCGACGCCGCAGTCGTGATGGAGGTCATCGAGCACCTGGATCCTCCGCGCCTGAGGGCCTTCGAGCGGGTGCTGTTCGAATGCGCCCGTCCGGGCGCCGTCGTGCTCACCACGCCGAACGGGGAGTACAACGTCAGGTGGCCGTCGCTCGACGCCGGGCGGTTCCGCCACCCGGACCACAGGTTCGAATGGAACCGCGCGGCGTTCCAGGCGTGGGCGCTCGGCGTCGCGTCGCGTTTCGGATACGCGGTCCGGTTCGAGCCCATCGGAGACGAGGACCCCGCGGTCGGAGCCCCGACGCAGATGGCGGTGTTCACCCGATGACGCTGACGATTCCAGAACTGTCGCTCGTCGTGCTGATCGGAGCGTCGGGGTCCGGCAAGTCGACCTTCGCGCGGCGCCGTTTCGCGCCCACGGAGGTCCTGTCGTCCGACGCGTTTCGGGCGCTCGTGGCGGACGACGAGAATGCGCAGGGCGCGACAGTTGACGCGTTCGCGGCGCTGCATTTCGTAGCGGCGCGCCGGCTGGCCCGTGCGAGGCTCACCGTCATCGACGCCACGAACGTTCAGCCCGAGGCGCGGAAGCCGCTCGTGGCCCTTGCTCGCGAGTACCACGTGCTTCCCGTGGCGATCGTGCTCGACCTGCCGGACGAGCTCTGTTACGAGCGCAACCGATCGCGCGCGGACCGCACGTTCGGTCCCCACGTCGTCCGAAATCAGCGAAGCCAGCTGCATCGGTCGCTTCGAGGGCTCGGCCGCGAAGGCTTCCGGCACGTGCACGTGCTCCGATCCCAGGACGAGGTGGACGCCGCGATCATCGAGCGGCAGCCTCTGTGGAACAACCGGCGGGAGGAACGGGGGCCCTTCGACATCGTCGGAGACGTCCACGGCTGCTGCGACGAACTGGTGGATCTGCTCCGGCAGCTCGGCTACGTGACGGGGGAGTCCGGCGCGTGGCGCCATCCCGAGGGACGAAAGGTCGTCTTTCTCGGCGACCTCGTGGACAGGGGGCCTCGAATCGCCGACACGCTCAGGCTCGCGATGTCTATGGTGGCGGAAGGGAACGCGCTTTGTGTGCCCGGGAACCACGACATGAAGCTGAAGCGCAAGCTCGAGGGCCGGGAGGTGATGGTCTCTCACGGCCTGGAGAGGTCCCTCGAGGAACTGGACCAGGAACCGCCCGACTTCCGAGGCGCCGTGCGCGACTTCCTGGACGGGCTCGTCAGCCACTACGTGTTCGACGAGGGCCGGCTCGTCGTCGCGCACGCCGGCATGAAGGAAGACATGCAGGGCCGGGGCTCGGCGAAGGTCAGGGACTTCGCGCTGTTCGGCGAGACGACCGGCGAAACGGACGAATTCGGGCTTCCCGTCCGCTACAACTGGGCCTCCGAATACCGGGGCCGGGCCAGCGTGGTGTACGGTCACACGCCGGTTCCTGAACCGGAGTGGCTGAATCGCACTCTGAACATCGATACCGGTTGCGTATTCGGGGGGCGGCTGAGCGCGTGCCGGTGGCCTGAAAAAGAAGTCGTCTCCGTCGCCGCGCGCCGGATCTACGTGGAGCCGGTCCGCCCGTTCCAGCCCGCCGACACGGCGCCCGGTCTCACGGCCCAGCAGGCGAACGACGATCTGCTCGACATGGACGACGTCCGCGGCAAGCGGTTGATCGACACGCGCCTGCAGCGGAACGTGACGATCCGGGATGAGAACGCCGCGGCGGCGCTCGAAGTCATGAGCCGTTTTGCGGCGAATCCGAAGTGGCTGATCTATCTGCCGCCGACGATGTCGCCGTCCGAGACGACGAAGCGGGATGGACTGCTCGAGCATCCCTCCGAGGCGTTTGAGTACTACCGTTCGCACGGCATGCCAAGGGTCGTCGTCGAGCAGAAGCACATGGGGTCCCGGGCGATCCTCGTGATTTGCCGAAACGAGGAGGTGGCCCGCTCGCGGTTTGGCGTGATGGACGGAGAGGAGGGCATCTGCTACACGCGGACGGGGCGGCGGTTCTTCGAGAATGCCGCGCTCGAGCGGGACATCGTTCAGACGGTTGGCGCCGCACTCGGTCGGAGCCGCTTCTGGGAACGGTTCCAGACCGACTGGGCCTGCCTCGACTCCGAACTCATGCCGTGGTCCGTGAAGGCCATCGAGCTGGTGCGGCAGCAGTACGCGTCGGTCGGGGCAGCCGCGCGAGTTGGCCTCGGCGAGGCGGTTGCCGCGCTCGAGCAGGCACGGGGCCGGGGCGTGGACGTGACCGGGCTGCTCGAGCGCCACAGGAGCCGGGAGGCGATGGCGGAGCAGTTCGCCCGCGCGTACCGGCACTACTGCTGGCCGGTGAACTCGCTGGCGGACATCCGAATCGCTCCGTTTCACGTGATGGCCACCGAGGGCGCCGTGCACGTCGACAAAGACCACGTCTGGCACATGGAGACCCTCGCGAGTGTCGTGGAGGCCGGGGGCAACCTGCTGATGCGGACCCCGTACCATGTGGTGGACCTGGGCGCCCAGGAGAGCGAGGACGCGGCGACGAAGTGGTGGACCGAACTGACGGAGGCCGGCGGAGAAGGGGCTGTCGTGAAGCCGATGGCATTCGTCGCCCACGGCCGTCGAGGCCTGCTCCAGCCGGCCATCAAGTGCCGCGGCCGCGAGTACCTGCGGATCATCTACGGGCCTGAGTACACGACCCCGGAGTACCTCCAGCGCCTGCGCCAGCGAGGTCTTTCCGCCAAGCGTTCACTCGCGCTTCGCGAGTTCGCGCTCGGGGTGGAAGGACTGGAGCGCTTCGTGCGGAAGGAGCCCCTCAGGCGCGTCCACGAGTGCGTGTTCGGGGTTCTCGCGCTCGAGAGCGAGCCAGTCGATCCGCGCCTCTAGTGTCCCGAGTCAGAGGTTCGGTGACAGACAGTCCGGGGCGCGGCACTCGGCGCCGGCCGGCGTCGCCCGCTAGCTACCGACGTGCCGCACCACGCCGGGTGCCGGTCCGGCAAGCGCCGCCAGCACCAACTCGACGATCGGCCGCAGATCCGCCATGCGATTCGAGCGCGCATGGATGACGATGACCCCAAAGGAAAGCGCTTCCAGCCGTTGCTGGAACTGGAGGTTACTGTCCATCGTGATAAACGCGTCGATGTGCCCGTCGGCGCGACGGAGCAGTTCGCCGTTCTTGAGGCCCGACCATCCGAGTCCCTGGACGGTCACGACCTCGTGCTTGGCCAGAGCCTGCGCCAGATCGTACGGGAGATTCTCGTCAAGCAGTACGCGCACGAGCAAGGACCGTGTCGCGCGCGAGTTCGATGGCGGCAATTGCCTGTTCGCGCTTTACCGAAGGAAACTGGCGGAGGAATTCATCGAGTGTGTCGCCGGCCTCAAGGTAGTCGAAGAGTGACTTTGCCGGAACCCGCGTGCCGACGAATACGGGCGTGCCGCCGAGGATGCCGGGGTCCGTGTGAACGACTTCCAGGATGGGTGTCATCACGTTAATCCCCTCGCTGGGTAGAGTATAGCCCCATTGCTCCGCGGGATTGAGAAGTTGGTGCCGGAGGAGGGAATCGAACCCACGCGGGGGGGGTGAACCCCACGGGATTGTGAGACGGACTCCCGGGGGCGACCGGGGGCCCCCGAGACAGCCCATGCGGTTGACCCGATGGCGGCATTCGGGCGAGAATGCAGACGGAGGACGCGTCTTGTGCGTCCCTGCCATCCCGATACTCGACGCAACAGCGGAGGAGACCATGTCGCCTATTGCACGCCGCCCAATGCCGTCGAGCCCGCCCCAGGCCAGGTAACGATTCAGGCCGGCCGGGCCGGCTCCCGTCGCTTTCAACAGTAACCACGTTGACGGTCGGATCGTACGTGTCTACGTACGGGCCGGATGCGCGTGCGCGCGCAGCAGGGGAGTGTGCTTGAAACACCACAATCGTCGTCGCCGAGACTCTTCAGCATTCGTGAACCCGGATTTCGCCGAGGCCCTGGCCGGGGCCTCCACCGATACCATGTCCTCCGGCCGGCAAGGGCTGCGGAAGGCGCGGCAGTTCTGCCGGCAAGTGCAGCGGGCACTGAACCTCGCGCTCGCAGATCGGATTGCCGACGATGGCTTGAATGATCTGTTCGTGGAGGATGTCTCTCCCGCGCCGGACTGCGGGCACCTCCTGGTGCACGTTGTGATACCGGCCAACCGCTCGGTGGCGGACGCGCTCAGCGGCCTCCGCCGGGACACTCCGCGCCTGCGTTCGGAGGTGGCCATGGCCATTACCCGGAAGCGGGCGCCGGAACTGTCCTTCGTGCCGGCCTATGCGGCGGGAGGTGACGGTGACTGAGCGCCCACTCGCGCCGCTCCGGACCTGGCTGGCCGGACCGATGGACCGTGACGTGTCGGAGGCGATCGATCGCCTCCGGCACGCCCCCGACGTTCAGCAGGTCGCGGTCATGCCCGACGTGCACCTCGCGGCCGACGTCTGTATCGGCGTCGTCGCGGCGACGTCGCACCTGATCTACCCGCAGGCGGTGGGAGGCGACATCGGCTGCGGCATGCTGGCCGTTGCCCTGGACGCCGAGGCCGCTGCCCTGGACGACCCGGCCGTCGCCGGGCGGGTGCTGGCCGCGATTGGCCGTGCGGTGCCGGCGCGGCGGCGGAATCGGCGGTCGGCTCTCGCGCAGCCTGCCGACGTCGCATCGATGTCACTCAGTCAGCCCAGCCTCGAAATCACCCGGCGCCATGAGGGCATGCTGGAGTATGCGACCCTCGGAAGCGGCAATCACTTCATCGAGCTCCAGGCGGACGAGGACGGGCGGCTCTGGCTGATGGTGCACAGCGGTTCGCGCGCCCTCGGCCCCGCGATTCGGGACTGCCATCTGGCGCGCGCGCAGCCCGTCGGCCAGGGCCTGCGTGCGCTCGACGCCGGCGACGAAGCAGGTGCCGCGTACCGGCATGACGCCTCCTGCGCGCGGCGCTTCGCGGACGCCAGCCGGAAGGCGATGGCCCAGGAGGTGGGAAACGCCGTCGCCACGATCGTGCGCGCGCGCCTCTGCTGGGACACCGTCATCACGTCCGACCACAACCACGTGTCGCGTGAACGCCACGGCGGGCGCGATCTCTGGGTCCACCGCAAGGGCGCCATGCCGGCCGCAGGGGGCGAGCGGGGCGTCCTGCCGGGGTCCATGGGCAGCCCCAGCTTTCACGTCGAAGGGCGAGGACACCAGGACGCCCTGTGCTCGAGCGCCCACGGTGCGGGCCGCGCCCTGAGCCGGGCCGCGGCGCGCGGCATCGTGACCGCCAGGGAACTGCGACGCCAGATGACGGGGATCTGGTACGACTACCGCATGACGGAGAAGCTCCTCGACGAAGCGCCGTCGGCGTACAAGGACATCCGAGCCGTCCTTCGTGCCCAGAAGGATCTGGTCAGGGTGACGAGGACGCTGCGGCCGGTCCTCAACTACAAGGGCGGATGATCGCCTGCGGCGCGCATGGCGGATCGGGATCCTCGGACAGAGAGGAAGGCCAGCGTCAGCTGGCCTTCTTCATATTCCGCCGCTTCATGTAGCTCGCCAGCCCGAGCAGTCCGGATCCCAGCAGAAGCATCGAGGCTGGTTCAGGAACCGGCACCGGCGGGTCCTCGGGGTCGATGCGCCTGTGGCTGATCTGCGGGACCGGGTTCAGCGCGAGGTCGTCGAGCGCGAAGTCGTTGCCGTTCCACTCCGTGCTGCCGTTGACAAGCGAAAGGACGGCCGTGGTGGCATCGCCTGAGTACCAGCGGGCGGCGAACTGCTGCCAGACCCCCGTTTCGGACGGGAGCAGGAGGGGCGAGTCCAGCACGGTGCCGTTGATGCGGAACACCAGGCTCGACGGGTTCCGCCAGAAGGCCGATGCGGCCCACGCGGAGAAGTCGTACTGCGTATGGGGGTCCACCGCGACGCTCGTCGACCAGACGAGCATGTCGGCGGTGCGGGTGCCGTTGACGATCATCATCAAACCGTCGCCGGTTGTGTGGTCGCCGAAGTCGGCCCAGCGGTCGTGGACGAAACCTGGGTTGCTGCCGACGGTGAACACGCCTTCCGGGTACAGCAGGCGCGGGCTTTCCATGGCCGGATACGGCAGGTATCCGTAGCCGCTGGAGAACCCGCTGTATCCGAGCGAGAAGTTCGCATTGGGGATGATCGGGTCGGCGCCGGCACCTGCGGGAGTGATGGCGCAGGCGGCGGCCACGATCACGGCTGCGACCAGCTTGTTCTGCGCGGTCATCATGGGACTCCTTCCACGAGTTCATGACGACACAGTGCAAGCGCCGCGCCGGCCGAGCCGCAGCAGACTGGTTCAGGCGGACGCTCTCAACTGGCGCATTCGCTGGGGCTTGGCGGAAGCCGCGTGCGAGGCGGACGAGGGGGATGCGCCCCGAAGCGGAGCGCGTCACGAAACGAGACAACAGGAAGGGGTGCGCGGCTTCTTCGACAAGAACGCCGTGAGCGGCGCACACCCCTCGGCCTCCCCCCACCGACCATTCCGCCAACAGCGGCGGAATATGCGGTATTGTTGGCAGGGAATTCCGGAGGCCACCGATGAGCGCGGGTGAAGCAGACCGTCTGGCGGCGCTCGGCCGCTACAGGATTCTCGACACCGAGCCCGAGCGGCGTTTCGACGACCTCGCGCTCCTGGCGTCCCAGATCTGCGGCACTCCGATGGCGGCCATCAGCCTCGTTGACCGCGACCGCCAGTGGTTCAAGTCGCGGGTCGGCGTGGACGTGGCCCAGACGCCGCGCGACATCGCGTTCTGCGCCCACGCGATCCGTCAGCCGGACCTGTTCATCATTCCCGACACCCTGCAGGACGCCCGGTTCCGCGACAACCCGCTGGTGCTCACCGAGCCCCACATCCGCTTCTATGCCGGTGCGCCGCTGGTCACGACCGACGGCCAGGCGCTCGGCACGATCTGCGTCCTCGACCGTCGGCCCAGGGTCCTGACGAAGGCACAGGCAGCCGCCCTCGAGGCCCTGAAGCGTCAGGTGATCTCCCAGCTGGACCTGAGGCTCAGCCTCGACGAACTCGCCGGTGCGCTCGAGGCGCGCGACCGCGCCGAGCAGGTCCAGGAACGGCTCGTCGGCGAACTGCGGGACGCGCTGGACGGGGTGGAGCGTCTCTCGTCGCTTCTGCCGTACTGCTCGGAATGCGAGCTCTCGATGGAGATGCCGGCGGACCCGCAGGCGATCTCCGGTGTCACCGAAGGGGTCACGCAGCTGCTGCGCCGGAAGGGCTGGCCGGACGACAGGGCGATGGAAGTGGAACTGGCGCTGCAGGAGGCCCTGGCCAACGCGGTGCGGCACGGGTGCGGAGGCGATCCGAACAAGCGCGTGCAGTGCTACGTCACCCATGACGCGTCGGGCCAGGTCGTCATCGTCATCCGCGATCCTGGAACCGGCTTCGACACGGCATCGGTGCCCGACCCCCTCGCGGGCGACAACGTGTTCAAGCCGAGCGGCCGCGGGATCTACCTGATCAACCGCCTGATGGACGAAGTGCGCTTCGCCGACGAGGGGCGCGAAATCCGGATGCGCAAGAGCGGCGGGCCGCCGCCGCGTCCGACGAGGTGAGCGGCCCGCCCCCGGACGCGGTTTATCTGGCCGCCGGCGGCGCGAAACGGGCCGCGTCGATCGGCTGGTTGTGCGTCACGTCGCCGAACCTCTGCGCCGACACGGATTCCCAGTCCGTGACGCGAACCTCGAAGGGCGTGAGCACCCCGTCGGCCGGGCGGTAGTCGTCGTAGTCGATCTGCACGGGCAGCGGGCCCAACGGCGTGTTCAGTCGCGCGCTGCGCCGCACCAGCAGACCCGTCGCGCGGTCGAAGTAGAACGTCTCGGCGGCGGCGGGCCGGCGGCCCTCGACCACGACAACGGCCTTCCCGTTCACCCGCTCGTAGGCACGCACGGCAAGCGCGGAGTACTGCTCCTTGAGCCGCAAACCCAGTGACATGTCCGCCTGAAGGCCGGCGTTCGCTGTCTCGACGTGGTCGAGCCTTCGCACACGGTCGCCGGACTGGGTCCAGGCCGACGTGCCGTCAGCCGCGCGAACAATGCCCGGCGTCGCCCCGACGGTCACCCGGATGAGGCCCGCCGGGGTCTCCTCGATGGCCACCGGCGAGGATTGCCCGGCCCTGTTGGTGAGCGTCCCGCGGCGGACGCGCGAGGTGAGCTTCGCCAGCGCGTCGCGCCCTCCGAGGGCCGCCGCGTACTTGTCGAGCACCTCGTCGACTGTTTCGGTGGGCCGCTGCGCGGCGCGGCCGGCGGGCGCGGCGCCGGCCTGGGGAGACGCCGGGGGCGCGCCGCCCTGGCGGCCGGCCGCGCGCTCCGCCAGCGCGGCGAGCTGGTCGGGCGTGAGCGGCTGCGACAGAGGACCCACCGGGCTGGGTTCGCGGCGGGCCTGGTGACAGGTGGCGCAGGTCACCCGGTCTTCGCCCTTGAAGTGCTGCATGTTGATCGCGCGGACCATCTGGATCATGGTGCGCGCCGACGTCTTGTGATCGTTGTCGTCTTTCTCGTACGCGAACTCGCCGTCAGCGCCGCGCACGTGGCACGTCTGGCAGTTGCCGCCCATCGACGCCGCCATGTACGTCATGGCGTCGTGCAACTGGTCGGCGGGAAGGTCCTTGAGCACCTGGATGTTCTTGTAGCGTTCACCGGAGGTGGGTCCGGCAGCCGGCCGTGCGGCGTCCTGCGCCAAGACCGGCGGCAACAGGGCGAACACCAGCACAGCGGCGGCGGCCGGCAGGCAGCGTGCGGTTCGGGGGCAGCGGCTCACGGCAATTCCTCCTGCGGGACTCGGCCGGCGCCGGCCTTCCCGTGGCGAATGGTCAATGACGATGAATCCTCCTATTTAACACCGATCCGGCCGCGGCGGTCGAGAGGGACGAGGCGCCGGGAGGGGCGGATGCAGCGCGGCGACCTGCTCTCCTGATAGAATCCGGCGTCACCGCGATGCCCGGGCGGCCGGGCATGAGGCCCTGGACTGGAATTGCGCCGGCCGGTTCGGCCGGGAACGAGGGTGATCGATGAAGCGTGCCTCAATCTTCCGCGTAGCGCTGCTGGTGTTGCTGACCTGCGCCGCCAGCGCAGGGGTGCTGGCCCAGGCGAACAAGTACGCCCGGGATCCGAAACAGCTCGTTGACGAAGACTACACGAAGAAGATCAAGGAGTACACCACCGAGCCGTTCTTCCTGTCCCCGCTGGTGGATTACCTGCCGGCCTCGAAGACGGTGCCGACGCCGAAGGCTGTCCTGGGCGACATCGCGGGCGCGCCGGGCAAGCTGCCCTACACGGCCGAGGTGCACGCGTACATGCGCATGCTCGAGAAGGCCAGCCCGGGCCGCGTCAAGGTGTTCTCCATCGGGAAGTCCGAGGAGGGCCGCGAGATGATCGCGGTGGCGATCGCGGCCGAGCCGGTCCTGGCGAAGCTCGACGAGAACCGGGCGCGCCTCGCGAAGCTCGCCGACCCGCGCACGATCAAGCTCGACGATGGCGAGGCCGACCGCCTCGTCCAGCTGTCGGTGCCGGTCTACTACATCGCCGGGGCGCTCCATTCGCCCGAAACCGGTGCGCCAACCTCCCTGATGGAACTGGCCTACCGGCTGACGGTTGACGAGAGCCCCTACATCAAGGCGATCCGCGCGAACGTCATCACGATGATTACGCCCGTCCTGGAGACGGACGGCCGCGATCGCCAGGTCGACATCTACAGGTGGCACCTCGCGAACCCGAAGGACACCTGGCCCCCGGTCATCTACTGGGGCAAGTACGTCGTGCACGACAACAACCGCGACGCCATGGTGGCCACGCTGGCGCTCACGCGCAACGTGATCGACTTCGTCGTCGGGCAGAAGGTGCAGGTGCTGCACGACCTGCACGAATCGGTGCCGTACCTGTACGACAACACGGTCGGCGACGGCCCGTACAACGCCTGGGTGGACCCGATCCTCACCGACGAGTGGCAGATGCTCGGCTGGAACAACATGTCGGAGATGACGAAGTTCGGGATGCCCGGGGCCTTCGCCCACGGCACCTTCGACACCTGGTCGCCGGGCTACCTGATGTTCATCGGCGCGATGCACAACGGCATCAGCCGCCTGTACGAGACGTTCGGCAACGCGGGCGCCGACACGGTGGAGCGCACGCTGCAGCCCAACGAGTTCGCGCGCACCTGGTTCAAGCAGAACCCGCCGCTGCCGAAGGCCATGTGGTCGCAGCGCAACAACAACAACTACACGCAGACCGGGCTGCTGACGGCGCTGTCGTACTTCGCGAGCAACGACAAGCTCTTCCTGAAGAACTTCTACCTGAAGAGCAAGCGGTCCATCCTGAAGCCCGGCGTCGAGGGCCCGGCGGCCTACGTGCTGCCCGCCGACGACCCGAGGCCGGGCGCGCAGGCGGAGATGCTGCGCGTGCTCCAGCGGCAGGCCGTCGAGATCTCGCGTGCGACGGCGCCCTTCACGGTGACGCTGCCGGTGAAGAAGGCGCGCCCCCGGGGCGAGGCGGAAGGCGGCGAGAAGCCCGGCGACAAGCCCGCCGACGCCGCCGCGAAACCGGGCGAACAGAAGCCGGACGCAAAGCCCGGGGAGAAGCCGAAGACCGAGTCGAAGCAGTTTCCGGCCGGCAGCTACATCATCCGCATGGACCAGCCTTACAGCCGCATCGCCGATGCGCTGCTCGACCATCAGTACTGGAGCCCCAACGATCCCCAGAAGCGCCCGTACGACGACACCGGCTGGACCTTTGGCGAGTTGTTCAACGTCCAGGTGGTGCGGGTGGCCGACGCGACGGTGCTGGACGCGGCGATGGAGACGGTTGCCGGCGTCACCGTGCCGACGGACATCAAGGGCACGGGCGCGGTCTTCCTCGTCAACAACGACGCCGACCCGTCGCTGCTGGCGTTCAGGTACCGACTGAAGGGCGCCTCCTTCGACGTGGCCGAGGAGCCGTTCGAGGCCGCGGGCCGGAAGTTCAACCGCGGGTCGTTCATCATCCGGAACGCGCAGGCCGCCGACGTGCAGGCGGCGGGGCGCGAGCTCAGCCTCCAGGCGTGGGGCGTCGAGTCCGCGCCGGCGGTGAAGGTCCACCCGGTGACGGCGCCGCGCATCGGCTACATCCACACGTGGCTGAACACCCAGGATGAGGGCTGGTGGCGGATGGAGTTCGACCGCCTCAAGATCCCTTACGACTACATCAGCACGCAGGTGGTGGCCAGGGAGGCGGACCTCCGCTCGAAGTGGGACGTCCTGGTGTTCCCGCCCTCCGGCCGGGCCGCGCAGCAGATCGTGGCGGGGATGCCGATGTGGCGCAACCCGCTGCCGTGGAAGACGACCCCGCTCACGCCGAACATCGGCAAGATCGACTCCACCGACGACATGCGGCCGGGCCTCGGGTGGGGCGGCCTCGCCAACCTCGAGCGCTTCGTCCGGCAGGGCGGCGCGTTGATCGTGGCCGAGGACACGTCCGTGCTCGCGGGGACCTTCGGCCTGACCCCGGGGCTCTCGGTGCAGCAGCCGGCGCGCCTCAATGCGCCGGGAACCGTGATGCGCGCAAAGGTCGTCGACGGCGCGAGCCCGATCGCGTACGGCTACGGAGGCGACCTGTCGATCTACTCGGCGCCAGGCCTGGTGCTTGGCGTGAGCAACACCCTGGGCGGGCGCGGAGGCGGGCGCGGCGCGGACGCCGGGCCGAGCCGGCCGACGGGACGCGGCACGGCCGACGATATGGATCAGCCGCAGGGCAGGCCCGTGGTGACGCCGCTGCCGGAAGAGCCGAAAGTCGAGGCATGGCAGGCGGCGCGTGTGACCGACGACCAGATGCGGAACCCGCTCAGCGTCATCCCTCCCGAGCAGCGCCCGCGCGTCGTGCTTCGCTATGGCGACGCCAGCAGCCTGCTCGTGTCGGGGCTGCTCGAGAACGGCAGCGAGATCGCCCAGCGTCCGGCCGTCGTCGACGTGCCGCTCGACAAGGGCCATGTCGTGGTCTTCGCGCACAACCCGATGTGGCGCGGTGAAACGCAGGGGACCTACGCGTTCGTGTTCAACGCGATCCTGAACTTCGATCAGTTGAACGCGGGGCGGAAGTACGACGAGAAGTAGGGGCAAGGGCCAGGGGACAAGGGGCAAGGGACAAGGGGCAAGGGGCTAGGGGCTGGGGCGGGCGGGGAGGACGATGCCGCGGCACTCGCCGAAACCGATCGTGGCCGCTCCAGTTCGGCGGCAGGTTCCCTGGAGCGCCACCTCGTCGCCGTCCTCGAGAAAGCGGCGTTCTTCACCCGTCGGCAGGGTGAGCGGCTCCGCGCCGCGCCACGTCAACTCGAGCAGGCATCCACGGGCGCCCTTCCCCGGGCCCGACACGGTGCCGCTCGCGAGCAGATCGCCCGGCCGCAGGTTGCAGCCGTTGCTGGCGTGATGCGTGGCCATCTGTCCCAGCGTCCAATACAGGTCCTGGAGGTTGCTCGCGCTCAGCCGGTGAGGCGGCAGCCCCTGCTCGCGCATCCTCGCGCTCCGGACGAACACGTCGAGCGACACGTCGAAGGCCCCGCGCAGACGGTCCGCGCCCCCCGTGAGGTACGGCAGCGGCGCCGGGTCGCCTTCGGGGCGCGCGGCCGGCGGGACGCGGAACGGCTCCAGCGCATCCATCGTCACCACCCAGGGCGAGACCGTGGTGCCGAAGTTCTTCGCGAGGAACGGCCCCAGGGGCTGGTACTCCCACGCCTGCATGTCGCGCGCGGACCAGTCGTTCACGAGGCAGAGGCCGAAGAGATGATCGTCGATGGCGTCGATCGGCACGGGCGATCCCAGGTCGTTGCCGGGGCCGATGAACACTCCGACCTCCAACTCGTAGTCGAGCCGCCGGCTCGGGCCGACAAGCGGCGAGTCCGCGCCATCCGGCTTCGTCTGGCCCCACGGCCTCCGCACCGGCGTACCGCTGACGACGAGCGATGAGGCGCGGCCGTGATAGCCGATCGGCACGTGCTTGTAGTTCGGCAGCAGCGGGTTGTCGGGGCGCATCATCCTGCCGACGTTGGCCGCGTGGTGCACCGACGCGTAGAAGTCCGTGTAGTCGCCGACGGCGGCCGGCATGAACATGTCCGCATCGGCACACGGCACCAGGAACATAGCGGCGCGGTCCTGGCGTTCGTCAGCGCCCGGCGCATCGGCATCCAGCAGCGCGAAGATCGCGTGGCGCAAAGCCGTCCAGTCCGCACGCCCTCGGGCCATGAGTGCATTGAGCGACGGCCCGGCGCACGCGCGAGCCGGGCCTTGCGCCGCGCCCGTGATCAGGCCGGCGTCCGCGCAGGCGGCCACGTCGAGAATCAGGCCGCCGATGGCCACGCCGACGCGCGGCGCGTCGCCGCTCCCGCGCCTGGCGAACACGCCGAAGGGGAGGTTCTGGAGGGGGAACTCGTTGCCGGCCTCGGATGCTGAGGCCACCCAGCTCAACGCGTCAGGATTGTGCGTATGGTCGATCATGGTGGTGCTGCCGTGTTCCAGCCGCTTCCGGGCGTCACGGCCGCGGAAGCCAGCCGAGTGCTTCGAGTTCCGCGATCGGCTCGACAAACGAGCACGACCCGAATGACCGGGCGAGGCCGCTCCTGGCGCGGGCGATCTCGGCTGCCGTGAACTCCACGTTCCGCCAGCGGATCGCCTCGCCATCGAACGTGAATGACGAGGCGTCGCGTTCCTCGAGAATGCCGGCGACAGCCGGCGGCGGTGCCAGTGTCTCCGGCGCCGCGCCGGACCGCACGGCCCTCCACGCCGCCGCTGCGGCCAGGAAGACGTTGAGGAACCCGTGCATGACGGCACGCGGGCTGTCGGCGGCGTACGTCAGGCGCTGCTCGGCGCGCACGGCGTGATGCAGCCCGGCCGTGGCCTTGAACGGGACGGGCGCGCGCGCGCAATCCCAGATGAACTCTGCCACCTGTTCCGGCGAGGGGATGGACTCCGGCGCGACGCCGCCGGTCCGCAGTTTCGCCACCCTGCCTGCGGACTTCAGGGCCCTCAGCACCGACCGGCGGTCCTCCCGTCGAAGAGACAGGGGTATCTCGACCGCCATCGTCATGGCCCGCGGGACAAGCGCCATGGCTCGTGCGACGGAGAACGCCGTGTCGGCCTTCACTTCGATCGAGACCACCTGCACCGCGGGGCCGCGGTCACCGGACGGCGTGAATCGCAGCGCGCGGCCGATGTCGGTGTCGACGGTGTCGCCCGCGAGCACGCTCACCGGCCACGCCCGGCCGGCCGGATCTTCGGCGCCAAGCGCCATGAGCGCGGTTTCGAACTCGGGCAGCCGTCCGGCGGGGACCACGAACGACCCGAGCATCCGGGCGTGCGGGCCCTGCCGGTACTCGGCGTAGGCGCGGACGGCCGACGCCATGTCGAGGCCGGCGGGAGGAAAGAGCCCCGCAAAGTCGACGAGGCCGGTCAGCAGGGCGTTCATGGCGGGCATGGGCGCGGCGTCAACGCGACGGGCCCGGGGATTCAATCCACGAGCGGTAGTAGTCCAGGTCTTCGACCGCGACCGCTTCTTTCGCCACGCGGAGCGGGCGGAAGGTATCGAGCATCACGGCCAGCTCGTTCGTCCCCTTCGCGCCGAGCGACGCCTCGGTGCGGCCCGGATGCGGGCCGTGCGGTACGCCGTCCGGGTGCAGCGTGATCGAGCCGTACTCGATGCCCTTGCGGCTCATGAACTCGGCGCTTGCGTAGTAGAGCACCTCGTCGGACATCACGTTGGAGTGCACGTAGGGCGCCGGCACCGCCTCGGGATCGAAGTCGTAGGGCCTGGGGCAGAACGAGCAGACGACGAAGCCGTCGCCCTCGAAGGTCTGGTGGATGGGCGGCGGCAGGTGCACGCGGCCGACCCGCGGCTCGAAGTCGTTGATGTTGAAGGCCCACGGATAGTAATAGCCGTCCCAGCCCACGACGTCGAACGGATGGTGATCCACCGTGACCCGCGTCAGCCGATTGTCCTTCTTGACGACAATCGGGAACTCGCCCTTCTGGTCAATCGTCTGCAGGTCGCGCGGCCGCCGGATGTCGCGCTCGCTGAACGGCGCGTGCTCCAGCATCTGCCCGAACTCATTCCGGTACCGGTGCGGCGTCCGCACGAACCCGGCGCTCTCGATGACGAGCAGGCGGGCGGGGCGCTCCGTGAACCGGTAGCGGTGGACGACGCCCCGCGGCACGACGAGGTAGTCGCCGCGGCCGAACGCGAGGCTCCCGAGCGGCGACTCCAGCACGCCGCCGCCGTCGCTCACGAAGACGATCTCGTCGCCCTGCGCATTCCGGTAGAAGGCCTCGTCGTCGTCGAGCGGCTGGACGAACGACAGCGCCACGTCGGCGTTGAACAGCAACGGGATGCGATCGGCGGTCACGCTTCGCGTCGCGGCGAACCGGGACGTCCGGAAATGCCGGTTGCGAAACGCGGCCTCCCAGTCGGCGATCCACGACAGTTCCTTGACCGGCTCGACCGACAGCACCTGCGTGGGCTGGTGCACGTGGTACACGAGCGACGACGGGCCGACAAAGCCCATGTTGCCCATCAGCTCTTCGGTGTACAGCCGGCCGTCCGCCTGCCGGTAGACGATGTGCCGCTTCCGCGGCATCTGTCCGAGCGCGTGATAGATCGGCATGATCTTCCGGATTCGCAGCCCGTCCCCGCGGCCGGGCGACGGCCGCTCACGCAGGCTGCGAATCCGTCTCCTATAGGTTGCCTCGGAGCGCCTGTTCGCGCTCGATGGACTCGAACAACGCCTTGAAGTTGCCCTTGCCGAAGCCCCGGCTGCCCTTGCGCTGGATGATCTCGAAGAACAGCGTCGGGCGGTCCTCGACGGGCTTCGTGAAAAGCTGGAGGAGGTAGCCCTCCTCGTCGCGGTCCACCAGCAGTCCGAGCTGGCGGATGGTGTCGAGGGCCTCGTCGATCCGGCCGACGCGCGCTTCGAGCGCGTCGTAGTAGCTGCCCGGCACGGTCAGGAACTCCACGCCGTTCGCGCGCAGCGTCGTCACCGTGCTGATGATGTCGCTGGTCAGCAGGGCGAGGTGCTGCACGCCCGGGCCGCGGTAGAAGTCGAGGTACTCCTCGATCTGGCTCTTCTTCCGCCCCGGCGCCGGCTCGTTGATGGGGAATTTGATCGCGAACGAGTCGTCGGACATGACCACGGACATCAGGGCGCTGTATTCGGTGGAGATGTCCTTGTCGTCGAAGCTGATGTAGCGCGAGAAGCCCAGCACGCGGCTGTACCAGTCGGCCCAGTGGTTCATCCGGCCGAGTTCGACGTTGCCCACCATGTGGTCGATGCGCAGGAGCCCCGCGTCCCGCCCCGGCGCCTCCTTCACGACGTACCCGGGCAGGAACGGCCCGCGGTAGTCCGTGTGGGAGACGAACGAGTGAATCGTGTGCCCGTAGGCCGCGATCGCCGCATGGCGGACGGTCCCCTGTTCGTCGGTCCGGTCCGCCGGCTCACTCGCTGCGTCCGCGCCGCGTGCCACGGCCTCGGCGAAGGCCGCGTCGGCGTCGTCGACGTGGAAGCAGATATCGCGCACGCCGTCGCCGTGGAGGCGCACGTGGTCGTTGATCGGGCTTTCCGGCCCGTAGGGCGTGGTCAGCACGATGCGGGCCTTGCCCTGCTCGAGGGCGTAGGACGCGGCGTCGCGCCGGCCGGTCTCGAGGCCCGCGTACGCGAACTGCGAGAAGCCGAACGCCTGCCGGTAGTAGTAGGCCGCCTGCCTCGCGTTGCCCACCCAGAACTCGACGTGATGGATGCTCTTCAGCCGCAGCGGGTTCTCAGCCATGGATTGTGCTTGGGCGCCTCGTCTGGACAGGTTCGCACACTCGGGCGGCGGCGGCAAGATCCGGGGCCCTCCACGCTATACTGACTGGATTCACGAGGAGACCGCCGATGCACGCTCGCTGGCCGCACAGAGTGACCGCCGTCGCCGCCATGTTGTTCGTCCTGGGGAGCTGGGCCGGGGACCGGCCGCTCGCGCAGCAGCCGCCGCCGGAGGGCGCCTACCCCGAAGCCATGTTCAGCGGCCTCAAGTGGCGGAGCATCGGCCCCGACCGGGGCGGCCGCTCGATTGCCGTGGCGGGCAGCGCGGCGCGGCCGCTCGAGTACTACTTCGGGGCCACCGGCGGCGGCCTGTGGAAAACGACGGACGGCGGCACGACGTGGAGCCCGGCCGCCGACAAGTTCCTGAAGACCTCTTCGGTGGGCGCGGTGGCGGTGGCCGAGTCGAATCCGGACGTCGTGTACGTCGGGATGGGCGAGGTGCAGCTGCGCGGCAACATCATCCAGGGCGACGGCGTGTACAGGTCGGCCGACGGCGGAAAGACCTGGGCGCACGCCGGCCTGGCCGATTCGAGGGCCATCGCGCGCCTGCGCGTGCATCCGAAGAACCCGGACATCGTTTATGCCGCCGTGCTCGGCGATCCCTACGCCGCCTCCGACGCGCGCGGTGTCTACCGCTCGCGCGATGGAGGGAAGGCGTGGGAGCGCGTGCTCTTCCGCGACGCGAAGACCGGGGCGGTGGACCTCTCCATGGATCCCAACGACCCGGACACGCTGTATGCCGGACTGTGGGAGGTGTACCGCACGCCGCACTCCCTCTCGAGCGGCGGGCCCGGCAGCGGGCTGTTCAAGTCGACCGACGGCGGCACCACGTGGACCGAGCTGACGAGGAACCCCGGGCTGCCTGCCGGGCTGTGGGGCAAGGTCGGCGTCTCGGTGTCGCCCGTGGACGCGAAGCGGGTGTATGCGATTGTCGAGAACGAGAACGGCGGCGTGTTCGTGTCCGACGATGGCGGCGCCTCGTGGAAGCAGGCGAACGACGACCGGCGCCTGCGGCAGCGCGCCTTCTACTACACGCGCATCTACGCTGACACGAAGGAGCGCGACACCGTCTACGTCTTGAACACCGGGTTCTACAAGTCCACCGATGCCGGGAAGACCTACCGCACCTACCGGGTGCCGCACGGCGACAACCACGACCTCTGGATCGCGCCGAACGACGCGAAGCGGATGATCAACGCCAACGACGGCGGCGCCAACGTGTCGGTCACCGGTGCCGAGAGCTGGACGGACCAGGACGTTCCGACGGCGCAGTTCTACAACGTCTTCGTCACCGCCCATGTGCCGTACCACGTGTGCGGCGCGCAGCAGGACAACAGCACCGCCTGCGTGTCGAGCGCCGGCGACCGCGCGCTTTATGCGGTCGGGGGCGGCGAGAGCGGCTACATCGCGCCTGATCCGCGGAACCCGGACGTGTTCTTTGCGGGGAGTTACGGCGGGCACCTGACGCGGTACGACCGCAAGACCGGCCGCTCGCGCAGCATCAACGTGTGGCCCGACAACCCCATGGGTTACTCGGCGAAGGACATCGCCGAACGCTTCCAGTGGACGTTCCCCATCGTCTTCTCGCCGACCGATCCGCGGGTGCTCTACGTCGGATCGCAGCACGTGTGGAAGTCGACGACCGAGGGCCAGAGCTGGGAGCGCATCAGCCCGGACCTGACGCGGCACGACCCGGCGACGATGGGGCCGTCGGGAGGGCCCATCACGCTGGATCAGACCGGCGTGGAAACCTACGCCACCGTGTTCACCATCGCTCCGTCGCCGCTCGATGGCCAGACCATCTGGGCCGGCTCCGACGACGGCCTCATCCATGTGACGCGCGACGGCGGGAAGGCATGGGAGAACGTGACCCCGAAGGACCTGCCCGAGTTCGCGCGCATCAGCCTGATCGACGCCTCGCCGCACAAGGCCGGCACGGCGTTCATGGCCGCGAACCGCTATCAGCGGGCCGACCGCGCGCCCTACGTGTACCGGACAGATGACTACGGCCGGACGTGGACGAAGATCGTGGCTGGGATTCCCGGCACCGACTTCGCCCGCACCATCCGCGAAGACCGCCGAAAGGCCGGGCTGCTGTATCTCGGAACCGAGCACGGCATCTACGTATCCTTCAACGGCGGCGGCTCGTGGCAGTCGCTCCGGCTGGATCTGCCCGTGACGCCCGTGCACGGCATCGTGTCGACCGAGAAGGACCTGGTCGTCGGCACGCACGGCCGGTCGTTCTACATCCTCGACAATGCCGCCATCCTGCGCCAGTTCACGCCCGGTATCGCGGCGAAGAGCCTGCACCTGTTCGATCCGCCCGATGCCGTGCGGTCCGTCGACCGGGGCGTGCCGGTGGACTACTACCTGAAGAGCGCTGCCGACAAAGTCGCGATCGAGATCCTGGACGCGCGGGGCCAGGTCGTCACGAGCTTCGAGGGCGCGGCCGCCAAGGAAGGCGAGAAGCCCGCCGGGCAGGCGTCCGACGAGGAGTCGTTCCGGCCGCCGGCCGCCCGGGTGCCGGTGAAGGCCGGGATGAACCGCTTCGTGTGGGACATGCGGTATGCCGGCGCGAAAGACTTCCCGAACATGATTCTGTGGGCGGGCAGCACGCGCGGCCCGCTGGCGCCTCCGGGTGCCTACCAGGTTCGACTGACCGCCTCGGGCGATACGCAGACGCAGGCGTTCACGATCTCCCGGAACGCCGGGATTGAAGGCGTGGCCGACGCCGACCTGGCCGAGCAGTTCATGCTGGCGCTGCAGATCCGGGACAAAGTGACGGAGGCGAATGAAGCCGTCATCCGGATTCGCGCCGTGAAGGACCAGGTCGCGGACCGGATGAAGCAGTGGGCGGCGACGCAGAAGGACAAGAAGCTGCCGCAGGCCGCCGTGCTCGGTAACGCGCTGACGGAGAAGCTGACGGCCATCGAGGGCGAGATCTACCAGTATCGGAACCGGAGCAGCCAGGACCCGCTCAACTACCCGATCAAGTTGAACAACAAGCTGGCCGCGCTCCAGGGCGTGGTCGAGGGCGGTGACGGCAAGCCCACGGCGCAGTCCTACACCGTCTTCAAGGAACTCTCGTCGCGTCTCGACGCCGAACTCGCGAAGCTGGACGCCGCGCTGAAGGCCGACCTGCCGCCGTTCAACAGGGAGATCGCGAAGAAGAAGATCGAGGCGGTGAAATAGACCGGGACTCGGGATTCGGGGTTCGGGTGAACGACGGAGCCCCGGGTCCTTCAGACTCTGGTGCCAGAAAGGACGAATCGATGAGAGGCCGCTCATGTGTCGTGTTTGTCCTGAGCCTCGCCGTGCTGCTGTCGGCCGAAAAGCCGCTGCGGGCGCAAACCGCCGACGTGCTCACACCGGCCCGGGTGGCCGCGCTCCGCACGGTGGGCGCCGCTCTCGTATCGCCGGACGGCGCGCGCATCGCGTACACGCTGTCGGTGCCACGGCAGCCCCTCGCCGAGGACGACGGGCCTGCGTGGACCGAACTGCACCTGATCGGGCAGGACGGTGTCTCGCGCCCGCTCGTCGCCGGCAAGGTGAGCATCGGAGGGGTGCACTGGACGCCCGACGGGAAGGGACTGTCGTTTGTCACGCGCCGCGGAGACGACGCTGCGCCGTCGCTCTACGTGCTGCCGATTGACGGCGGCGAGGCCCGCCGCGTGTTGAGCTACGAGACCGGCATCGGCGCCTACAGCTGGAGCCCTGACGGCACCCGCGTGGCCTTCTTGGCCGTGCCGCCCGCTCCGCGGGAGCGTGCCGACCTCGAGCGAAGGGGGTTCAACCAGGACGTCTTCGAAGAGGACGAGCCGATGCGCCGCGTGTTCGTGGCCGCGCTGGACGGGAGCGCGGCACCGCGCCTGATCGACGTGCCCGGGCATGCCTCGGCCGTCGAGTGGAGCCCGGCCGGCAACCGGCTGGCCATCGCGCTGGCGCCGACGCCGCTCGTGGACGATGACCTGATGGCGCGCCGGGTGCACGTGGTGGACGCCGGCACCGGGGCCATCGTCGCCAACCTGAAGAACCCCGGGAAGCTCGGCGCGTTCGCGTGGAGCCCGGACGGCCGGTCCGTCGCCATGATATCCGGCCAAGACGTCAACGATCCCGCCGCCGGCCGGCTGCTCCTGGCACCGGCGGAGGGCGGGCCGCTGACCGACGTCCTGCCCGGGTACCTCGGGCACGTGGGCGCCATCGCCTGGAAGGATGCGCAGACGATCCTGTACGTCGGCAACGAGGGCGTCGAGACCACGCTCGCCTCGGTGCGGCGCGACGGCACGGGGCGCGCCACCATCGTGCCGGCCGGCGCGCGGGTCGTATCGCAGTTCACCCTCGCGCGCGACGGTTCAGTGGTCGCGATGGCGGCTGACGCGCCGCAGCACCCGGCCGAGGTATTCGTGCTGCGCACCACCGACCGGAGCCCGGCGCGGCTGACCGACAGCAACCCGTCGCTCGGCACGATGCGGCTCGCGCGCCAGGAAGTGGTGACGTTCAAGGCGCGCGACGGCCTGGACCTGGAAGGCATCCTCATCAGGCCGCTCGACGAGCAGCCCGGCCGGCGCTATCCCCTGATCCTGAGCGTGCATGGCGGGCCCGAGGCCCACGACCGCAACGGGTGGCTGACCAGTTACTCGGCGCCGGGCCAGGTGGCCGCCGCGCGCGGGTTCGCCGTCTTCTATCCGAACTACCGCGGCAGCACCGGCCGCGGCGTGGCGTTCAGCAAGCTCGGACAGAGGGACCCGGCGGGGAAGGAGTTCGACGATCTTGTCGACGCCGTCGATCACCTGGTTTCGAGCGGGCTTGCCGACCGGGCCAAGGTCGGCATCACCGGCGGGTCGTACGGCGGGTACGCCTCGGCATGGGGCGCCACGTACTACTCCGAACGGTTCGCCGCGTCGGTGGCGTTTGTCGGCATCAGCGAGAACGTCTCCCGCGTCGGCACCACCGACATTCCGGAAGAGGAGTACCTCGTGCACGCGCGGGTTCGCCCGTGGGAGGCGTGGGATCTGATGCGCGAGCGAAGCCCCATCTATCACGCGGGCAAATCGCGGACGCCGACGCTCGTCCTCGGCGGCATGGACGACCCCCGCGTCCACCCGTCGCAGTCGCTCATCCTGTACCGGTATCTGAAGCTGCACGGGCAGGCTCCGGTCCGGCTGATTCGCTATCCCGCTGAGCAGCACGGGAACCGCCGCGCGGCGTCCAGGTTCGATTACCACCTGCGCATGCTGCAGTGGTTCGAGCACTACCTGAAGGGGCCTGGCGGGGCGATGCCGCCGTACGAGATCGATTACAGGGCGTTCGCGGGGCCCGGGCGGTAGGCGCGGACCATTCGCAGGGGGGCTGCATGAGGATCGTGGTGTCCACGGCTGCGGTGCTGGTCGCGTCCTGGGCCTGCTTTGCGTCCGCGCTCATTCTCCAGCGGGGCGACACCGTCTTCCCACGGGAACTCGTGTCGTTTGGTCCGCCCTCGGCCGCACCGCTGCTCGCCGGCACCGGCGGCGACACCTGGGACCGCAAGATGCGTGAGCGCGGCTGGGTGATGCGCGAAGGCGACGGGTGGCACCTCTGGTACACCGGCTACAACGACGCGCGCAGCGACTCCCGGTTCCTCGGCTATGCCACCTCTCCGGATGGACTCGCCTGGACGCGGTGGCCCGGCAATCCACTGACCACCGAGGGGTGGGTCGAGGACATGTCCGTCGTGAAGCAGGGCGGCACCTACTACATGTTCGCCGAGGGCCGCGACGACATCGCGCACCTGCTCACGTCAACGGACCGCGTGCACTGGAAGGAGCAGGGGAGCCTCGACATCAGGCAGGTTGACGGCCGGCCCATTTCGGCGGGTCCTCGCGGCACGCCGGCCGTGTGGCTCGAGAACGGCACCTGGTGGCTGTTTCGCTGTCTTTGCCGCGACGTCGAAGGACCTGAAAGTCTGGACGAACGTCACCGACGAGCCGGTTCTTGCGCGCGGCCCGGAGGCGTATGACCGCTATGCCGTGGCCGTCGACCAGATCATCAAGTACCAGGGACGCTACTACGCCTACTACCACGCCAGCGCGCTGAAGGACTGGGCCGAGTGGAGCACGTGCCTGGCCGTGTCCGACGACCTCGTCCGCTGGAAGAAGTATCCAGGCAACCCCGTGCTCCCCGTCAACCCTGCCATGAAAGGCGCCAGCAGCGGCATGGTCGTCGACGACGGCAAGCAGTTCCGCCTGTATACGACTCATCCCGACGTGCGGGTGTATTTCCCCGCAGCGAAGTAGCTGCCCGCCGAGTTCGGGCGCTCACGTCACCGTTCCGAACAAGGGTGAGAGGCGTCGGATAGTGATGTAAACTACTGCCACCGCCTCTGCACGACCCTCAACCCCGCAGTGCCGATGCTCTGGCCCCCTTTCGGCGCGTTGCCCTCGTCCGGCGCATGGCCCTCGCCTGCCGCTCGGCCGACGTGCCATCGCTTGAGGTAGTGCCCGCGGTACGTTAGCCAGCGACCCGCCGGGTCACGATCGGAGGCATCGCCCGCCAGATAGAGGTGAGCGCCCTTCTGCACGACCACGTTCAGCGACGAATGCCGCGTCGGCGAGAGCAGCCGCCTCGGGAGGCAACGCAACGTCGTGCAGAGCGAATCGGTCGTCCTGACGAACAGTTGAGAGAAGGAGGGTGAGGGCGGCGGCTCAGCCGGGTCCCCGAATTCCGGGGAGTTGGTGTAGCCGAACACCATCAGCGATCCGTCCGGCCGCGCGAACACATCGGTGGACATGTCCCACCCGCCCCCACCGAAGCGAGCCGAGAACCTGGGCTGGCCGACCGGATCGACGCTCACGATCGTGGCGTCGCTTTCGCCGACCTGCCTGGGCGGATCGACGGTGGCTCCGATCACGGGAAAGTCGGCGGACCCGGTGTATCCCGCGACGAGGGCGTTGCCGGCCTTGTCCACGGCGACGCTCGCCCCCGAGTCCCAGTGGCTGCCTCCGTATTCGAGCGAGTATTCAAGCCACCGCCCCGACGAGTCGACGCGGGCGATGACAGCGTTCGATCGCCAACCTGGCGCGGAGCCCTCGTCGTGCAGCAGGTCGGGGCGCGGGCGCACAGCCGGGAAATCGGGCGAGTACGTGACGCCGGTTAGCACCGCATCGCCGTCCGCGGTCAGCGCCATGGTTCCCGCCCACTCGGAATGGCGCCCGCCGATGAACGTGGCGAACAACGGCTCCTCGCGTCCGGGGACGTAGCGCGCCACGAAGAGATCCTGGGAGTCAGCCGGCACAGGCTGCCAGGCATTCACTGCCTGCATGGCGCGCGCTTCTCCGAACAGCCAGAGCGTGCCGTCGCTTCCGACCTCCATGTCGGTGACCGTGGCATCAGCCGACGGGCCGCCTATGCAGGTCAGGTCATGGAAGACGGGCGAGCCCGGCTTGATGCGCATCAGGACGGGCTGGCGGCCGTTGCACAGCGGAACGCTGCTGTTCCAGAGATCAAACCTCGTGTTCGCCAGGAGGACCCAGATGCTGCCATCCGGGGAAGGAGTGACCAGCGTCCGGTGGTCTTCGCCGTCGCCGCCGACGAAAGTCGAGTAGAGAACTTCGCCAGCCGCCGAGAGAATCATGACGAACCCGTCGTCGCCATCGGACCAGCAGCCGAACCTGTCGCCGCACTTGCGATCGGCCGCGTCGGGCGTGGTCGGGAAATCGGCGTCTGAGGTCACGCCGGCCAGGATAATGTCGTCCTTGGCGGAGACAGCCAAGTCGGTGACCCAGCCGACTTGCGGAGGCAGGATGATCTCAAGCTCGCAGGGGAGTACATCGTCGTCAGGAGCGGTGATGACGGTGAACGGTCCCAGCACCAGTGGCGCGAGGCATGCGGCCACCGCAAACGGAATGTATGGCTTCGGCAGAGGCACGACAGCGCCTCGGTTCCGGGGGCCTCTTTCGTCGTGGGAGTAATTGCGTCTCGCGCTTCTCCAGACCGATTGTCAATGAGCGGATGCAGCTGGGCGCTCCCTCCGAACCCAGACACAGCCGGGTTGCCGAGGTGAGGGAACCCCTCCTCAATGTACGCCCGTCGGCGCGGGCGTCAAGAGCACTTCGGCATGCTTGTGGGAATCTGTATCAGGAATGCCACCGTGAACCCGCGCGTTCCGGCTGGCTTCCCACCGACGTCGTCAGCATCCGGCGCACATCTTCCGCCGGGGAGAGTTCGGCTTCGCGGGCCACGCCAGGGTGTGACCCGCCTCTCGGAAAGGCGCAGCATCACCGCTGGAGGGGTGCAGCCGAGCCCTTGCTGGTCCCCGGCGACACCGCCCTCCAATCCAAAGGTGGCGTTGAGGCTGACCGGACTGAGTCGTCCAGGCACTCGCGGAACTCGACGCCGCCTCGGGCAGGCCCGACAATGCCGCCGAGTGGCGAGCGACGGTGCCGAAACCGGCCGCTCCAGTACAAGCGACGTGACGCCCCGGCATCGCAGGACTTTTCTGACGCGCATCACGCAGGAGGCGCACTTATCCGTCGCTGTGGAAGAGGACGACGCCTGGGCTCGGCGACGACGCTCGCGATGACGGCCTATGATGCCTCCAACAATCTACTGGGCACGGCGGTCTCATCCTTCGCGTCCAACTATCTGACCTTCCCTGATCCCGGAAGTGCGCCCAACGAACTCCTCGCTCTTGCGTTCCCCGGCATCGCGTCAGTGACCATCAGCGGAGACCTCGCCGGCGGTTCCTTCACCCTGGATGACTTCGCCTACGAGTCGACGGAGCAGACGGCACCGGCATTCCGGCCGGGCGAACCCAGGGTGCTGTTTCAGTCACGGCCCGACCGAATGGGCCTGTCGGCCAACGCCGATCTCACCCGATTCCTGGCCGCCGCCCCCGCGAAGGACGCGCCGCCCCGAGGGTTCACCGTCGTCGTCAACTGGCAGGCCGCGCTTTCGCGCTGACGATCGACACTGCTGCGAGAGACCCCATGAACGTCGCCAACGGCAGCCGGCTCGGTCCGTATGACGTCGTCGAGGCGCTCGGCGCCGGCGGCCCCGCCTTCGCTCGCGGGGAAATCGGGCGCGAGCTTCGGCGAGGTCTCGCCATAGCCCAGGAGAGGACCACATGAGGCCTGGGGAGTGCGGACCCTGAGCGCCGTGGGCGGTTCGAGCCGGGACTCGCCCTCACTCGCCTAGCCCTATAGGTCAGGCTGCTTCGGCTACCGGTCTGTGGAGACGACGCGCGAGCCAGTAGGACGGTGCGCCGCCCAACCATCCCGCGAGTCCCGTCGCGAACAGCCAGCCGTGGAATCTCGGGAACGGCATGACGGACCCAAAGATCATCAGAGATCCCCAGAGTCCGACAC
>JALOKU010000042.1 GCA_025456345.1 Vicinamibacterales bacterium
CGATGTTCAGTGGGGCGACCGGACGCTGGTGACCTCGCAGTGCAACAACCTCTATATCTTCCCCGGCGTCGGCCTCGGCGCGCTGGTGGCCAAGGCGCCGAAGGTCACCCACGAGATGTTCCTGGCGGCGAGCCGCGCGCTCAGCGGCCTGGTGACGCCGGCGCAGGAGGCCCAGGGCCACCTGCTGCCGCCGATGAGTGATATCCGCGGCGTGTCGAGGGCCGTGGCGAAGGCCGTGGCCCTCGAGGCGAGGGACTCGGGCCTCGGGCGGTTGCTCGACGACGACAAGTACGAGGAGATCATCGCGCGGGCGCAGTGGGAGCCGAACTACGCGCATTACAGGCCGGGGGGCAGGGACTAGGGCTTGCCGCGCCGAAGCCGGCCGCCAGGCCGTTTGGCGAAGGCGGGGGCTCGGGGCTAGGCACTAGTCAGGAGACGGACCACCGCCTCCGTGTCCGCAAGTGATTCGAACACCGTGTCGGCCCCTGCGGCGCGGAGCGCGTCCACGCCGTAGCCGCCCGTGGCGACGGCGACACAGCTGACGCCCGCATCACGCGCGCAGGCCACGTCGAGCGGCGTGTCGCCGATGATCACCACGTCGCGAGGATCCACCTCCGGGCATCCAGCCTGTCGCGACCTCGCCACGGCTACGGGCACGAGCGCGTGCCGGTCGAAGCTGTCATCCCCGTAGGCGCCGCAGCGGAAGTACCTCCACAGGTCGAAGTACTCGAGCTTGATCCGCGCGCCCTGCTCGTAGTTGCCGGTGAGCAGCCCGAGAAAGACGTCGGGCCGGCCGTCGAGGGCGTCGAGCACCTCGCGCACGCCGGGCAGCATGCCCTTGAAACGGTGCCGGGTGGGCCGCGCCGGATCATCGGGGATCGGTTTGTGGATCTCCTCCGCGAACCTCTTGAAGTAGGCCGCCTTGTAGCGGGCGATCTCGCCGTCCACCGGGTGCACGCCCGTCGCGGACAACGCATCGGCGAGAATCTGCGACTGCGGGATTGCGCGCGTGAACGCGTCCTTCAGGATCGCGCCGTCGGTGCGTCCCGGCATCGGGACGTGCTCGAAGGCCCCCGCCACGCCGAACACCTCGTGGAACGCCTCGTCCATGGCGCGCACCGCCGCGCCGGCTGTCAGCACCAGCGTCCCGTCGACGTCGAAGAGCAGCAGTCTCATGAGTCGTTCCTCGGCCGCGGGTCCTGTCAGCTGAACCAGCGCCGCCATCCCCCGCGGGCCTTCAGCTGTCCCGTGGCCGCGTCAAGCGCGAAGACCCTCTTGGCGACGGCTGATGCAAATGTCTCGTCGGCCGTCAGCGCCAGCACCGCCATCCCCCGGGTCTTCGCCAGCGCGGCGATCTCACGGCCGAATGCAGCGGCCCCCTCTGGAACGAGCGCGTTGGCGTGCTCGAGCAGGAGCACGCCGGGCGACGCGGCCAGTGATCGCGCCAGCCGGCAGCGCGCCTTCACCAGCGGAGGCGCGTCCCGGACGAGCGTGTCCAGGTCCTGCGCCGTCAGTCCCACCTCGGCCGACAGGCGCGCGACGTCGGCAGCCACGGGCTCGGGCATCGGGTCGAGCGACAGCGTGAACGCCAGCGCGAGGCTCTGCCGAAGGGTGAAGTCGTCGGCGAGCATCGCGCGCGGCGACACCATGCCGATGCGATCGAGCGTGGCCATCCAGTCGCCGGCATCGGCGATGGCGGCGCTGGCGCGGCCGAACAGCCGCACTTCACCCTCGTCTGGGAGCGCGGCGCCCGTGAGCAGAGTCATCAGGATCTCCGCCGCCGGCGCGTCGATACCAAGCATCGCGACGCGGTCGCCGGACACAACCGTCAGCGCGGCGAGGCGCAGCGGCCGTAGTCCGCCGTAGTTCTTTGTCACGCCGCGGACGTCGATGAGCGCATCGGCCACGCGTCAGGCTCCCGGCTTCCGCGCGACGAGGCGCGCCATGGCCGCCGGCGCTTCAACCTCTTCGGAGTGAAGGACGGTCCAATCGCCGAAGGCGCCGGCGAGTTCGCCGGGATGAAGCAGATGATCCGGTGACGAAGGGCCAAATCCGCGTGCGATCTGGCCGGTGGTGAACGTCTCGTACATGACGAAGCCGCCCGGGCGCACGCTGCGCTTCAAGTCATCCCAGCGCGCCCGCAGCAGGAAGCGCGTACAGAACAGCAGATCGAAACGCTCCACCGGAAGCGGGTAGGTGTCCAGGTTCGCGGCCCACTGCAACACGTCGAGCCGGCGCCCGTGCAGCATGCGCCTCGCGTTCAGCAGCCGGCCCACGGCGACGTCGACGCCGTAGGTGACGAAGCCCGCCTCGACGAGCGGAATGGCGTGCCGGCCTTCCCCCATCGCCAGGTCCAGCGCGCGCCGGTGCCCCGGGCGGCCGTTCAGTTCCGCCACGACGCGAGGCAGCCACGCTTCGACGAAGGGAGAGATCTCCGCGCCTGGCAGGATGCCACCCATACTGACGATTGTACCTGCTCGGGGCTCGGGGCTCGCCGTCAGTCAGAAGCAAGAAGCCAGAAGGGCCCACTGACGATGGTCAGAAGTAGGAGGAAGACAAGCCGCACCGGTGGACCTTCTTCTTGCTTCTTGCTTCTTGCTTCTTGCTTCTTGCTTCTTGCTTCTTGCTTCTTGCTTCTTGCTTCTTGCTTCTTGCTTCTTGCTTCTACCGGCCTTCAGCCCCGAGTCTGCCGCCGAGCGCGTGCGGAGAAGGCGGCGAAGTCGGGGTCTGGAAGACACACTGTGCCAAATCCATTCGAGTGCGCCGAGCGGAAGCCGTGGAAGTCGGAGCCGCCGGTAACGGCCAGGCCGAGTTGGCGCGCCAGCGCGAGGTAGCGCGCGGCGTCTTCGGCCGAGTGATCGGTGTGGTAGGCCTCGAGCGCGTCCAGCCCTGCGGCGGCGAGTCCGGTGATGAGATCATCCTGCTGCGTGACGCCGGGGTGCGCCATCGACGAGATCCCGCCGGCGTCGCGGATGATCGCCACCACGTCGGCCGGTGTCGCGCCCTGCCGCGCCACGTATCCCGGTTTGCCTTCGCCGATATACCGGTCGAACGCGTCCCACTCGTGCTCGACGTGCCCGGCGTCGACCATGGCCTGCGCGAAGTGCGGGCGCAGCACCGGCCGCCCCTCGTTGCGCACGATGAGCGCCTCCATGTCGATCGGCACGCCCAGAGATGCGAGACGCTCGCCCACCGCCCGCGCGCGGCGGATGCGGTCGTCGAGCTGCGCCTCCAGGAAGGTCTTCAGGGCCGGCGCATCGGGGTCGACGAAGTAGCCGAGGACGTGGACGTCGCTCCCCCGCCACGCCGCGGTGATTTCGATGCCGGGCACGAACGCGATCCCGGCGCGCCCGGCCTCGCGGGCCACCTCACGTATCGCCGCCGTCGTGTCGTGGTCGGTGACGGCCATCGTGGTGATGCCCGCGTCGCGGCAGGCGCGCACGAGCTCAGCCGGCGAGTCGGTGCCGTCGGAGGCGGAGGGGGTAGGGGATAGGGGATAGGGGGTAGGGGATAGGGGGCAGGGAACAGGCGAGAAGCGAGAGGGAAACCGCCTCCCCTATCGCCTCTCCCCTGTCCCCTGTCGGCTACTCGCGACTCGCTTCTTCCTCGTCCCCCGCTTCGTCAGAATGATGTATTCGCGCAGCAGCATGTCGAGGTGGCGGCGCTCCTCGTCGGCGAACTCGAGGAAGATCTGCTTCCCTTCCGAGTCTTCGAACCGCCCGCCATACCGCTTGAAGAACTGGTGCGACGTGCGCTCGCACCGGATGCCGATCTTGAGCGCCTGCCTGTCGTCGACACCCTGCGAGATTTCATCCGCGCCTGCGGCGAACAGGCCGTTGGCCGCGCCCTTGAAGAAGAGGAACGTGGGCCGCGATTCGAGCTCGGGGTCCTGTTCGAGCAGCCGCTTGTAGCGCGCCTCGAGCGTCGAGAGGTGGTCGCGCTCTTCGTCGGCCAGTTTCTGGAAGACGCGCCGGCCGCGCACGTGTTTCGTCGCCCTTGCCGCCCGCGTGTAGAACTCGAGGCCGCTGCGCTCGGTGGCGATGGCAATCCGGATCGCGTCGCGCGCGAAGACCATTTCGCTCGTGGCCGGCTCGGGCCGCGGCGACGCCCCGGACCGGCACTGCTCGCACGTCCCGTAGATCTGCAGCACGCTCTGGCGGGCGGCGAACCCGCGGGCGGCCGCGATTTCCTCGATCAGCCCCTCGATGTCGGAGCTCAGGAACTCGGACGAGCGGTTGCAGCTCTTGCAGATGAGATGGAAGTGCCGGGGATGCCGGTACGAGTGCTCGAAGCGGAAGCGGCCCTCGCCGAAGTCCACTTTGCGCGCCACGCCGGCGTCCACCATCCACTGCAGCGTGCGGTAGACGGTGGCCCGGCTGATGCGCGCGTCTTCGCGGTGGATGAGCGCCACCAGGTCGTCGGCGCTCAGGTGGCCTTCGTGCTTGAGGAAGACCCCGAGGATGCGCTCCCGCTTGGTGGAGCGCCTCCCGCCCGCGGGGTGCAGGCGGGAGACGTCGGGAACGACAGGCTCGGTGCCCGAAGACATCAGGGCAGGGCCCCCTGGACTAACCGCTGAACGAGGAGCCGCAGCCGCACGTCGACTTGGCGTTCGGGTTCTTGATGGTGAAGCCGCCGCCCGTGACGCTGTCGACGAAGTCGACCTCGGCGCCGTCGAGGTAGCGGGCGCTGATCGGATCGATGAACAGCTTCACGCCGTTCACCTCGATCGACTGATCGCCCGGGCCGGGCGCGTCCTCGATCATCAGGCCGTACTGGAACCCGGAACACCCGCCGCCCTGCACGAACACGCGGAGGCCGCTCTGCAGCTTCTGCTCTTCGGCGAGCAGTTCATTGATCTTGGACGCCGCCGTGGTGGACACGTTAACCATTGGGGAGACTCCTCCAGAATTGGTCGAATATTGAACACCGTATTATAGCCTGCCTGAGCTCAGGCCTGCTGCCCCGGCGCCAGTCCACGGGGCCAGAGAATCCCGCATCATGTTATCCTTCATGCAGTTAGACGCTCCGACCACTGTACAGGATCCGGTACGAACTGCCCCTTGGAGCACCCGTCATGGCCAACGAACACCCGTTCTATCTTGCCGGTCAGTGGCACAGGTCGACCGAGGCGCTGCCGGTCACCAACCCCTGGGACGGCTCCTTCGTCAGCTCGACCTGGCTGGCCAGCGAGCTCCAGGTCGAAGAGGCGATAGCCGCCGCCGTCGCCGCGGCCGGCACGATGCGCAGCCTGCCGGCGTACGAGCGGGCGGCCATTCTCGCGAAAGCCTCGTCGGTGCTCGGGCGCCGGCGGACCGAAATCGGCCGCGCCCTCGCCGGCGAGGCGGGCAAGCCCATCAGGGACGCGCTCACCGAAGTCGATCGCGCCGCCATGACGTTCCAGGTCGCGAGCGAAGAAGCGCGCCGGATCGGCGGCGATGTGATCCCGCTCGATCTCGCCCCGCACGGCAAGGGCCGGGTCGGCATCGTGCGCCGCTTCCCCATTGGACCCGTCGCGGCCATCTCGCCGTTCAACTTCCCGCTCAACCTCTCGGCGCACAAACTGGCCCCCGCCGTCGCCGCGGGCAATCCCATTGTCCTCAAGCCCGCAACGAAGACACCGCTCTCGGCCCTGTTCCTGGCCAGCGCGCTCGAAGAAGCGGGCCTGCCGAAAGGCGCGCTCAGCGTATTGCCGATGTCGCGGCAGCTTGGCGACCGCCTTGTCACCGACGAACGCTTCAAGCTGCTGACGTTCACCGGCTCGTCGGCGGTGGGCTGGGCGATGAAGGCGCGCGCCGGCAAGAAGAAGGTGATCCTCGAACTCGGCGGCAACGCGGGCGTCATCGTCGACGAGTCGGCGGATGTCGACTGGGCCGCGAAGCGCGTTGCGACCGGGGGCTTCGCGTACGCGGGCCAGAGCTGCATCTCCGTCCAGCGCGTGTTCGTGCACGAGGGCGTCTACGACGACTTCGCCGCGAACCTCATCGCGCGGGTGGAGTCGCTCGTCGTCGGCGACCCGCTCGACGGCGCGACCGACGTCGGGCCCATGATCGACACGGGCGAAGTCGATCGCATCGAGTCGTGGGTGAAAGAGGCGGTCGCCGACGGCGCGCGCGTCCTGACCGGCGGCACACGCGTCGGCCGATCCGCCTATGCGCCGACCGTGCTCGATGGCGTGCCCGAGGTCGCCAAGGTCTGCGCGCAGGAAGTATTCGCGCCGGTCGTCGCCCTCTACCGCTTTTCGAACTTCGAAGACGCCGTCGCCGCCGTCAATCGTTCACGCTACGGCCTGCAGGCCGGCGTCTTCACCACGAGCCTGCCTCACACGCTCATCGCCTTCGATCACATCGAAGCCGGCGGCGTGGTCATCAACGACGTCGCGACGTGGCGCATCGATCACATGCCGTACGGCGGCGTGAAGGACTCGGGCGTCGGCCGCGAAGGCCCGCGCTACACCATCGAGGAGATGACCGAGCCGAAGCTGCTCGTGATCAATACGGAGATGGGGTAGCTGCCCCGGGGCTCCATCCCGACTGACGTCTCGTGGAGCCCCGAGTCTTCAGACTCGGGGTTCGCGATTCGGAAAGCCCGGTGGAGATCGAGGCTTCAGCCTCGACTCGCGGCGGCACCACCGCAATCGCCGCGTATGTCATCGTCAGGAGGACCAATGGTCGCAGGGCGTTCCGTGCCGGGTCTCTTCCTCGCCTTGATGTGCATCGCCGGCAGCCCGTTCGCACGCGCGCAGCAGCCGCCAGCCCAATCGGCGCCGTCCCAGTCCGCCGGCGTGAATGCCGAGCGTGTGCTCGCGCGGGCGCGGCAGGCGCTGGGGGGCGCTGAACGGCTCTCGGCGGTGGCGTCCCTTGTTGTTGAAGGCACGAGGACGCGGTCGCCGGGCAGCCCCTACTCGGAGTCTGACGCGTTCGGCTTCAAGCTGCTGCGCCCGGGCCGGTATCAGTCGCTTGCCAGCGAGTACCGTCACACGATCGACGGCGACGCCTTCTGGATGTACGAGCGCGCCGGCGACATCGTGATCGACAACGAGATCCGGACTATCGCCGAACGCAGCACGCGGTGGAGCTTCATCGAGCACTCCCTGCTCTTTCTCATGACCATCCCGGAGACCGTGCGCGCGGAGGTGCGCTACGTCGGCGCGATCGCCGACGACCCAAACGGGCGGGAGTGGATTGAAGTGGCGGCGGCCGGCTTCCGAATTCCGTTGTCGGCAGGCTTTGATCGCACCACGGGCATGCCCGCCGTCCTGCAGGTACAGGGTTCATTGGGCGTCATGGTGCTCTCGCTCGGCGGCTATAAGGCGGTGGACGGGATCCTGTTTCCTTTCACGATCGAAGACAGGATCGGCGATCACGTGGCGGTGACGACGATCTCGAGCATCAAGGTCAATTCCGGCGTGTTAGCCGCCGATTTCGCCCGCCGCTGAGGCGCTCGGCGCTCAGAGGGGTCTCACCTCGTCGAGCAGTCGTCGGGCGGCCACGGCGCGGCCAGACGTTGCGAGGTCCGGGCGATCAGGCCGGTCACTAGACCATGAAATCTGGACGAGTTACGTCCAGATTCCATTACACATGAGCCTGCCTCCAGGGGTTCGGCATGCTGCCGGCTTCTCGTCCACGCTCTTCGGCGTGGCACAGGGGCGTCAGGAGAAGGGAGTTCTGAGGCTCCTTCTGCTCACTCGTAGTGCAGCGATTGGACCGGGTCGAGGGTGGCCGCGCGCATCGCGGGATAGACGCCGAACACCAGGCCCACCGACACCGACACGACAAACGCCAGGATGATCGACGCCGGCGTGGTGATGGTGGACCAGCCGGCGAAACTCCCCACGAGCCGCGAAAGCAGGACGCCGAGAAGCGCCCCCATCGCCCCGCCGGTCGTCGTGATGAGCGTCGTCTCCACCAGGAACTGGCGGATGATGTCGCGGCGGCGCGCGCCGACGGCGCGCCGGACGCCGATCTCGCGCGTGCGCTCGAGGACGCTCGCCAGCATGATGTTCATGATGCCGATGCCGCCCACCAGCAGCGAGATCGACGCGATGGCCACCATCACCACCTCGAAGATGCGCCGCGTCCGCTGCTGCTCGGCCAGCAGTTCCGCCGGCACGACCACGGTGAAGTCGCCGGCGCTCCGGTGCAGGGCGTCGATCATGCTCCGCACGAGCGCGCCGGTCGCGTTGACGTCGGCGCCGGCCTCCAGGTTCAGGTAGAGGCCGTCGATTTCGTCCTTCAGGTAGTTCTGGGCGTCTTCCAGCCGCAGGAGCGCGGCCAGCAGCGGCACGTAGATGATGTTGTTGCGGTCCTGCGCGGGCAGCCCGGCCACGTCGGTCTGCACGGCCAACTGCGGCCCGGCCACGCCGATCACGCGGAACCACTGCTCGTTCACCTTCACGAATCGCCCGATGGGGCTCTCGGCGCCGAAGAGCACGGCCGCCGCGGCCTGGCCCAGCACCGCGACGGCGGCGGCCGTGTCGTTGTCCCGGCTGTCGAAGAAGCGGCCAGACACGACGCGCAGCCCCGACAGCCCCGCATACGCCGGCGCGACGCCGAACACCACCGGCATCTCGCCCTGCGGCCGCGGCAGCAGCTTTGAAGGGGTCAGCCGCTTGCGCGCGCTGACGGCCGCAAGGCCGCCCACGTTCGCCTCGACCACGCGGAGGTCCTGCAGCGACAGTCCCGCCGACAGCTTCCGCACCTTCTGCAGCGCCTGCCGGTCCGACGTTTCGCGCGCCTCGACGATGATGTTGCGCACGCCGAGCTGCTCGATGAAGGCGATCACTTCCTGCCGTGCGCCGGCACCGATGGACAGCATGGCCACCACGGCAGCCACGCCGAAGATCATGCCGAGCATGGTGAGCATCGATCGCAATTTGTGCGTGCGCAGGTTGTCGAGGCCCTGGTGCACCTCGGGCGCGAGGTCGAGGACGGCCGCGCGGGCCCGGCGGAGGGCGGCGGCAGGGCTGGTCATCGCACGGGACCTCCGGCAGGCGTGGCCCTGGCTGCAGAGGAGGCGGTCGCCGCGGAAGTCTCGGGGTTCACGAGAGCCACTTCCGCGCCCTCGTCGACGCCCTCGACGGCGACGCGGCTCTCGGTCCGGTGGGTGATCTTCACTTCGCGTGCCGCGAACCCGGACCCCGTGCTCGCGTACACGATCGGCTTGCCGTTCTTCTGGAAGATCGCCTGCCGAGGCAGCGTCAGCACCTGCTTCAATTCCTCGCCGGCCAGCACGACGCGCACCGACGTGCCAGGCTTGAGGCGCGGCTCCGGCCTGTCGAGCTGCAGCCCGACGTCGAACGTCCTGGTCGCGCCGAGCCCATCGTCGAACATACCGCCGCGCGACGCGGCGCCGGCGAGCGACGACACGCGCGCCGCGAGCGGCTCGTTGGGCAGCGCGTCGGCCAGCACCGTCGCCGCCTGTTTCTCGACGATGTTCGCGCGCTCCAGCTCGCTCACCCTGACGCGCACCTCCATGGGGCCGGAGGCGTGAACTTCGAGCACGAGCCGCCCGGGCATCACCAGGTCGCCGGCGCGATACTCCGGCAGCACCATGCCCGTGTAGAACACGTTCGTCCCGTCGCGGTTCTCGCGGGCCACGACGAGGCCGTCGATGGGCGACGACACCACGAGGCTGTCGATGATCTGCTGCGCGCGCTGCGCGGCGAGCCGCGCCTTGGTGCGCTTCTCGTCGACCACGGCCAGGCCCGCGCGGTTCGTCTCCGATCGGGACTGGATGTCCTCCTCCAGTTGAGCCAGGCGGCGCTTCGCTTCGTCGAGGGCGAGGAGGCGTTTTTTCCGATCGACCGCGGCGATGAGGGTTTCGTCGGTCAGGGCGTCCAGTTCGGCGCGCCGCACGTCGAAGCGCGCCGTCAGCAGGTCCACCTGGTCCTGGGCCGTGCGCACGTCCACGTCCGCGCGCATCTTGATGATTTCCTGCTCGGCCTCGGCCAGCTCGGAGTTCGCCTGCTCGAGGGCGAACTGCTGCGCCGCGGGATCGAACTCCATCGCCACGTCGCCCGCGCGTAGCGGTGCGCCTGTGTCGGCCATGCGGACCAGGCGGAGCGTGCCGCCGGCCGGCGGCGCCATCAGCGACGCCACGCGGCTCGCCCGCAGCGTGCCTGTGGCGTGCACGTCGAGCTTGAGCGTGCCGCGCACGACGCGCGTGGACGGCACCGTCCGCCCGGCAGCCGGCACCTGGGCTGCAGGCCAGAGGGCAGCGGAGGCAACCGCCAGCACGATTGCGCCTCCCACCCACGCCAGGCGCTTCAGCTTCATGACCATGCCCGCATCAGCGTCCGCCCTCGATCGTGGCGGCGGGAGGTTTCGCCGCCGCCAGCCGATCTCCTGCTTCGATGCCCGACGCGACGGCCACCTGTTCCCGGCCGCGCCGCGCGATCGTGACCACCACCGGCTCGAAACGCGGTCCTCGCAATCGATACACTGTCGGCCGCCCGTCGACGAGCGACACCGCCCCGGCCGGGATGACGAGCGCGTTCGCCACGCTGTCCACGGCCACCCGAATGGCCGCCGTCATCCCGGGCTTGAGGCGGGCGTCGGCGTCCTCCACCTCGAGATCCACGTCGAAATCCCGCGGCGGAGGCCATCCCGACGAGAAGTCGGCGCGTGCGAGCAGCGAGATGTCGGCCACCTTCGCGCGGTACTCGCGATCGGGCACGGCGTCGACGCGGACTGTCGCGGACTGGCCCTTCTCCATCCGGCCCCGGTCGGTCTCCTCCAGCCGCGCCGCGATGCGCACCGACGCCACGTCCGGGAGCTCGAGGATGCCCGCACCGGACCAGGCCCGATCGCCTTCGCGGAACTCCTGGCCGCCGCTCATCACGCCGCCAGTCCGGTAGTTGAGGAGGAGGCTCACGACGCCGTCGGACGGCGCCCGCAACTGCAGCCCGGCGAGCCCCTGCTCGGCGCGCTCCAGGTCGGCCTGCACCTTCTGCCGCCGCCGTGCCTTCGCGGCCAGGTTCGCCGCGTTCGACGCCTCCGCCGCCCGGTTCTTCGCCTCCGTCTCCTTCAGCCGCTGCTTCGCATCTTCGAGCCCCAGCTTCGCGCGCTCGTAGTCGAGGCGCGCCACCAGGTCGCCTTCGATCACGTCGAGGGCCGCGCGCTCGACATCGAAGCGCGCTTTCGTCAACGCCGTCCGGTTCTGCTCATCGACGATGTGCGCGTCGGCGCGCGCCTGATCGATTTCGGCGTCGGCCTGGCGCAGCTCCGAGAGGCGTTCCTGCCGCGTGCGCTGCAGCGTGGTCGGATCGAACTCCACCAGCACGTCGCCGGCCTTCACGGCGGCGTTGGCCTTGGCGAGTTTGATGATCTGGAGGTCGCCGGCGAGGGTCGGAGCGGTCAGGACGCGCGAAGCGATGGGCCGCACCTCGCCGCGCAGTTCGACGACATCGACGAACTCGCTCCTGGCCACGTCGACCATCGGCACGTCTGGTGTTCGACGACGGGCGGAGATCGCGAACAGCAAGGCGCCCACGACGCAGACGACCGCCGCCGCGCCCAACCACATCAGGATCCGCCGACGCGCCGGGACGTGCGTCGTCATCGGCCGCTCCCTGGCGGGCCCAGTGCCACGACAGCGCCCTCGTCGAGCCCCTTGGTGATCACCACGGAGTCCGCGCTGGCGGCGCCCAGCGTGACCGTCTGGCGCCCGCCGCGCCCTCGGCTGCGCACCTCGACCGCCGCGCCGTCGCGCTCGATCGCCACCACCGCGCGCGGCAGTAGCAATACGTTGTCGAGGCGTTCGACGGTGATGTCGACAGCGGCCGAGAGGTCGGGCATGAGGTTCGCGTGGGAGCCGTTGATGGCGATGAGCGCCGAGAACGTCTTGACTCTCGGGTTGAGCTGGGAGGATGCCGCCAGCGGGGCGACTTGCTCCACGCGCCCCTCGAACACGAGATCCGGGTAGGCGTCGAGGCGGATCGTGGCCGGCTGGCCGGCCCGCACCGCCCCGGCGTCCACCTGGTTGATGCGCACCCGCACCTGCATGCGCGCCGGATCGACCACGTCGACCACGGGCGTGCCGGCGTAGATCTCGTCCCCCTCCTGGACGCGTGCCAGTTGGCCACCGCGGTAGGTCGAGCGCAACATCGCGAGGCCGTCGAACGGGGAGCGGCCGATCATCACGTCGGCGTTGGTCTCCGCGTTGCGCCAGGCGCGCTCTGCGCGGTCGCGGCGGATCTCGAGGATCCGGATGTCCGCAGAGGCCGAGCGGGCCTTGAGCGCGAGCGCCTGCCGCAACTGCGCGAGGCGGGCCGTCGCCTGTTCCAGCGCGAGGTCGTTCTTCTCGGCGTCGATGCGGGCCAGGAACTGGTTCTTCTCGACCTCCAGCCGCGCCCGCCCGACGTCGTGGTCGGCCACCGTCAGCGCCGTCTGGTCCGAGGCCAGCGCCGCCTCCTGGTCGGCTGTCTTCTTGAGGATCTGCTGTTCGAGATCGAGGTATTCGGCGCGGCGGTCCATGGCCGCGCGCACCTGGTCCTGCCGATCGAACTCGACCAGGACGTCGCCCGTGCGCACGCGCGACCCGCCAGCCACGAGGCGTGTGATGGTGAGGTTGGACGGCTGGCCGGCGAGCCGCGGCGCCACCGTGGCGGCCGATCGCACCGCTTCCGTCGTGCCCGTGGCGCGAATCTCGCGGACAAAACTCCCGCGTTTGACGATGGCGGTGCCGGGTTGGTCGCCGGCGGGACGGGCGGGCGAAGACGAGGCCGCGCAGCCCGTCAGATAGAGTGCCGCCCCTGCAAGGAGCGCCCACGGCCGCAGTCGCACAGGCGAATGTCTCATGGCCTGCCTACAGAGCGGACCGGCCCATGTCGAACATAGACGCGCGGCACCGGCAAATGGTTGGCGCCGCACGCACGGGGTGCGGAATCGAGAGAGGCGGATACTACCACGGCCCAGCGCCGCGGAAGTCTATTTGGGTGCTTCGACCAGCGCACTCGGCGCGGGCCGCCAGGTTGTTCGCCCGCGTGCGCTTGGTCCGCCGCGCGATGTCAACCACGACGGGCGCCTCCGGCCACGAGCGAGCGTCGTGACGCGGTCAGCTGCCGTTCGGCCATGACGCCAAGATAGGCCCCGATACCGGCCCGCGCAACTGACAAGAGCCGCCAACTGCCGCCAAGAGGTGACAAGTGCCGCCACCGGGCCGCGTGTCGTCGTTTGGCGTGTCCGCCGAGGCTCATCGGCGGGCCCGGACAAGGCCGGCGCCGCCGGGCGATTGACACTTCGGGGCGGACGCACGCACGCTTGGCGGCATGGTAGAGTCCCAGTTGCGGACCACGCGGGCGGGAGATTGGACGTTGGACACACCCTCCGATCAGCTTCGCGGCTGGAAAGAGATCGCCGCCTACCTCAAGGCCTCCGAGCGGAGCGTCATGCGGTGGGAAGCCAGCCGCGGTCTGCCGGTTCGACGCATACCTGGGGATGCCAGGGACGCGGTGTTCGCCATCCGGCAGGAGTTGGATGCCTGGCTCAAGGGCCCGGGCATCGCTTCGCCACAGTCGACTGACACCCCGGACGACGCGTCGGCCAGCGAGCCGGCCCCAAGCGAGACCCACCCGAGTGACGCGCCGCGCTCTGCAAGGCGACGTGCGTCCGCGGCGCTCGCGATCGCGGTGCCCGCAATGGTCGTCGCGGCATCGGTCTTCGCCTACACGACCTGGCGGGCGTCGACGGCCGGAACCGGCGACGCGTCTGGCGGCGCGGGCAGCGTGGCGAACGCGAGCGCTCCGGCGGCCGCTCCGGAGGACGCGAAGTCCGAGAACGCCCAGGGCGCGCGCGACCCCATCATGCTGGAACTGTCGGGTCCCGGCCGACCCCCGTCGAGAATCGGCGTGGCCCCGGGGGAATGCGGATACAGGGAATACGCGTCGGGCAACCGGCTGGAGTTGTGTGCCCGTCCCGCGGGAGAGTGGCTGGAGGTGGCCCTGCGTCTCATCCCCAAGGGGGGTTCGGCGAAGGCGCCCAGCCGGGGGGCACCCCTGGCGGTCCGCCTTGAACGGAACACGAAGATCCGTGTCACAAGGCCGATCGTGCTGGACCTCGAGTGGGTGTCGCCAGAACCAGTCCCACCACCCTCCTGAGGCGGCGGCGCACACTGACGCTGGCGGGAAACCAGCCGGCCCGGGGACGCCCGTGTTCGACCCGGCGGCTGAAGCGCCCGGGCACGCGCACGCATTCGGGCAGCAGCCGCCGCCGCAGGCCGTCTCGACCCGGCAGGAACAGACCCACTCCCCTTCACACCTCACGCAGCAGATGACGCATGGACCCTGGGCCATCTCGTCCGCGCCATCCGTCGTGCGCGGCAGGAGCGTTGCGGTTTCTGCGTACCCCTGATCGCGGTGCACGCACTGCGCCCCGTTTTTGCGAGTGGATCCTTGAGTCGTCCCCCGGCATGCCGCGTGCAAGACGACGATGTAGAATGCGAATCGTGCCGCGAGTTCCGCCGTTCGATCGCCCGGCGACGTACAACGATCTGGTGAAGCTGCCCGACAACCTGGTGGCGGAGATCGCCGACGGGGAGCTCCACGCATCGCCGAGGCCGGCGTTTCCGCACGCCGAGGCGGGGACCGTGCTCGGCGGGCGCCTGGTTCCCCCGTTCCACGAGGGACGCGGTGGCCCCGGCGGCTGGTACATCGTCTACGAACCGGAGCTGCACTTCGGGGCGAACGTACTCGTGCCGGACTGGGGCGGGTGGCGCCGCACCAGAATGCCCCATCGGCCGGAGACCGCCTACGCCACGCTGCCGCCCGACTGGGTCTGCGAGATCCTCTCCCCCTCAACGTCTTCGTTCGATCGCGCGACGAAGCTGGCCATATACGCACGCGAGGGCGTGCCGTGGGCGTGGCTCATCGATCCGCTGGCGCGAACGCTGGAAGTGCTGAAGCTGGAGAACGGCCGATGGACGATTCTCGCGACCCACGCGGGCACCGAGGTCGTGCGCGCCGAACCGTTCGAGGCCATCGAACTCGAACTCGCTGCGCTGTGGGGTGAGACGACCTGACGGTCACAAGCCGGCTTCCCTCGCCTCTCGCCTCCCGCCCGACTACGCCGCGTTCCGGCCGGCTGCCTTCCTCGCGCGGCTTCGTCGTGGCAGGCCCTCCCGCCTCTCGCCTCTCGCCTCCCGCCTAACCTTCGCCCCTACTTCTTCCGCTCCTTCGCGAGCGCGCGATAGTAGTCCTCGACGAGTTTCTTGTAGGCGGCCGGGGTGTCGTCCGAACCGCCGAGGAGCAGCTGATCGGCGCCGGCCGCGCCGAGTTTGCGGCGCAGGTCGAACTCGAAGCGCCTGAAGCCCTCGGCCAGTTGCGTCTGGAGGCGCGCCGCTTCGTCAAAATCCGTGTAGACGCGCGCGTTGTCGAGCGCGCGCATGTTGTTGATGAGCGCGTCCAGGTCGCGCGCGTCGACGCCGAGCGCCTGCAGTTCGCGGCGCAGGGCCTCGGCCTCGGTGCGGCGCTCGCGGGCTTCGCGCTGGAACTGGCGCGGGTCGAAGTTACCGCCGCCCTCGAAGCGGCCGCCAGTCATGTCGCCGCCCATCTGCTGACCGCCGCGCTGGCCGCCCTCGGCACGATCGCCCTGCCTGCCGCCGCCACCCTGTGCGCCCTGCAGCCCGGATTCGCCCTGGCGGCCACCGCCCTGCTGGCCACCCGCCTGCTCACCGCGACCCTGCTGCCCACCGGCCTGCTGGCGCTGTTGATCGAGGCGCTGGCTCATTGACTCGACGCCGCGCGTCAGGCCCCGTGCCCGTGCCAGCGCCTCGGCGCGCGCGTCGCGCTCGGGTGCGGCCACGGCGCCGGCGGCTTCGCGCAACTTCGCCTCGACAGCTTCGATGTCGGCGCCAATCTGCTCTTCGAACGTCGCGGCCTGGTCTGGCGGCGCGCCCTGTACGAGGCCCCGCGAGTACCGAATCTTGTCGCGCAGCCGGCTGTCGCGAATGGCGTCGGCGGCCTCCTGCACCTTGCGCGACGCCTGCTGCCGCTCGCGCCTGAAGTCGGACGCGGTGCGGTCGAGCTGCCGCTCGAGGCCGTCGACCTCGCCCGCCTGCAGATCCTTGCGCTCGAGCAGTTCCTTGAGTTGTTCCTGCCGGCCGGCGCCCGTCGGCGGCAATTCGCGCACGTCCTGCTCAACCTCCTGCTGGGTGCGCGCCAGGCGTCTCACCTGCGAGAGCGCGTTCTCGATGTCGCGCGCCATGCGATCGGTTCGCTGCTGGTCGAGGCGATCGCGCGCCTGGGACAAGCGATCGGCCGCTTCGCGCGCTCTCGCGAACGCGCTCGCATCGCCACTGGCGGCGGCCTGGCGCATTGCCTCGGCGGCCTGCCGCAGGCCCTGCGCCGTGTTGGCGAGATCGGCGCGCTGCTCCTCGCGCGACAGCCGCTCGAGCTGCCGCGCGGCTTCCTCGGTTTCGTCGGCGAGCTGACGCTGCCGCGCGCCAGAGGTGCCTCCCGCGCCGCCGCCGGCCTGCTGCCGGTTCCCGGCGAGCTGCCTCTGGCGCTCGGCTTCCTGCTCCTGCCGCCGCGACAACTCCTTCAGCCGCTCGAGCATCTCATCGACCTTGTTGTCGGCGGACTGCTGCTGGCTCTGCCGGAACGTCTCGTACTGGTTCCGCAGCTTGTCGGCTTCGAGTTGGAACAGATCGGCCAGCTCATCGGCCGCGGCCGACCGCCCGCCGCCTCCACCGCCTCCCCCTCCCTGCTGGCGGTCCATGCGCACGCGCACGTCGCGGTAGGCTTCTTCCGCGCGCTGCAGGCTCGCGAGCGCCTGCTGCTCCGCCGGCAGCGCATTCTTCGCGTCGCGCGCCTGGAGCTTCTGCTCGGCGGCCTCCATGGACGCGGCCGCGGCTTCCAGGTGGCCGGCGATGTCCTTCATCATCGGGTCGGCCTGGCCGACGCGGGCGACGATTTGCGCGGCCAGCCCCTTGGCGCGCTCCTTGAGCTGCCCCTGGGTGAGTGCGAGGAACACCACGTCCTGCCGGAACTTGTCGGCGCCGATCTTGTCCCTGTCGCGCACGACGTTGAAGGTGCCGGCGACAATGCGCCGCTGCTGCTCGGAGAGGGCCGACGGGTCGTTCGCCCCGCCGCCGCTCCCGCGGTCCTGCTGCTGGCCGCCGGCCTGGCTCTCGGCTGCCCGGTAGTCCTTGCGGAACGGCTGGATCTGGACGAAGTAGATGTCGCTGGTCGCGCTCCCTGGACCCGTCACCGTGTTGGCGTCGGCGGCCCGCGCGAAGTACGACACGACGTCGCCGGGCTGCAGGCCCAGTTCCTCGAGGAAGAACGTGTGGCCGGCCGACAACCCTTTCGCGGGTGCCGCGCCGCCCGCGGCCAGGCGCACGCTCTTCTCGACACCGCCGTTCACCGCATACACCAGCTCCAGCCGCGCCACGCCGAAGTCATCATCCGCCTGCGCTTCGACGAACACCTCGTCGATGCTCGTCGCGCGCAGATCGCGGCCGGGCTTCGTGAACGAGACAACAGGCGCCTCATCGTCCATCACGTCGATGGCGTACTGCGGGGACGCACTCGCGAGGTTGCCGGCCGGGCTCGCCAGATCGATCCGGTAGGTGCCGTCCTCGCGTACCTCGAAGCTGCCGCTGAGCGTGCCGTCCTCATTCACGGCGAGCGGCGCCCCGTCCTGATCACCCCGCACGATGCGGCCGCTCGTCGTGGCGAGCGTGGAGTGGACGCGGAGTCGCACCGTGGTGCCGCGCAGCACCGCGATATCGCCGCCGTCTTCGATCTGACGCGGTTCGAGGCCCGTGTAGGCCGGGAACACGTACTCGAGTTCCAGCCGATCGACGAACGGCAGCTCGGCCGCCTCGATCCTGAAGACGGAGGACCGCACGCCGGCCGCCTGGACGAAGTAGTCCAGCGACTGGCGCAGGCCGAAGAAGATCGTCTCGAACCCGCCATCGTCGCCGCTCGCGATCATCGCCGCGCGTTCGAAAGGAGCGCCGTCGCCCGCGCGGGTGAAGATGTCCACCTCGGTGGCCGTGAAGCCCGACAGCGTCGCCGTCACGGTGACGTCCGCGCCGCGTGCGACGGTGACGTTGCCCGGCTGCACGTCGATCCGGTACGGGCTCGCGGCCTCGACATTCGACACGGGCACGAGCACGGCCAGCGCGCCCTGCCTGAGGTAGGCGGGGCCGACGGTGAAGATCGCCGCGGCAGCGATCGCGATGCCGCCCATCACGGCAGCGGAGCGCCAGAGACTGCGCCGCTCGAGACCGCGCCCCAGGTCGGTTTCTTCGCACTTCTCGATCGCCGATTCGACGAGCCGCTCGAGCATCGCCGCCGACTCCCCGGTGGCAACGGCCAGGTGCGACGGAGATCCGGCAGCTACCGCGCTCAGCAGCAGCTCCTGCAGCGACGGCTCGTGCTCCTCGAGGTAGAGCGCCACCTGCTGATCGGTCACGCGTCGCGCAAGCGGCCGCACGAAGAAGAACCAGCCGAGTCCCGCCAGCACGAGATAGGTGACGATGCGCGCGGTGATGATGGCCGCGGGGCTGAAGCGAAACTGCTCGAGGCCGTACGCCGCCACGAGCACCGTGCCGACGGCGGCGCCCAGCAGCACCGTCAGGCTGCGCAGGACGACTTTCCAGCGCCACCGCATCCGCACGCCGCGAATCGTGCTGAGCAGGGTCTCGCGATGAGCCTGGAGGGCAGGTGCCATGGCCATCATCCTTGCGCAATGCGCGGGAACCGGCCCGCGACCACCGCTTCAACGGCCAGCAGGACGACGCCCGCGGCCAGCAGGAACCACCACACGGATTGACGCCGTTCGTCGTCTTCAGGCGTGAGCGGCTGCGCGGCGCCGGCGGCGGCTCCTTCCGAGCTGCCTGCCACGGCCGCCGACAACTCGGCCGGATTGAAAGGCGTGAGATCCGATTCCGCGGCCGACACGTTCACGGCCACCGCCGCGCCCTCGCCCGGCTTGTCGCCTTCGCTCCGTACCTCATAGAACCCGGGCTCCGTGAGCGTGAACGTCGTCCGTGACGGATCCGCGAAGTCCAGCGGATTGCCGTGCGGCGTCAGCACCGTCGGGTGCGGCAGCGTGACAGCGGCCTTGCCGTCTGAACTAGCGCCTAGCGCCAAGCCCCTAGCCCCTGATCCCAGACCCAGCCCACGCGTCAGCTCCGCCGGGTCCACGACCTCCCCCACCACCCTCCATCCCTTCGCATCCGCATAGCGCCCCAGGTGCCTCATCGCCTGATGCACGAACGGCACGAACACGGGGCGCAGCGCGAGGTCGTTCCAGTAGCTGTCGAGCGACGAGGTCCACGCCAGGACCGTGCCGGCGTCCACACGCCGCTCCACGAGCGCCGCGTTGCCGTCATCGAATCGCGCGACGACGGTCGCGCCCTGCGCGGGCGCGCACGGGCGGTAGCGGAACATGCGAGCAGCGGTGAGGTCGCCACTGCGCGGGGCCGCGAACACGTCGAACACGGGGTGGCCGTAGTCCACGAACCCAAGCGCGCCGCCTGTGGTGCCCGAGCGGTCCACGGGCGCGCCCGGCTTGCACGGCAGCAGATCCGGTGCGTCGTCGGGCCAGCTGCTGCGGTCGCCCGCCGCCACGAGCAGGCCCATCCCTGCGCGCACGCGAGCCTCCAGCATGCGGCCGGCCGCACCTGACGGCGGGCGCGTGTCATTGAGGATCACGACCGATGCGGCGCCGACCTGCTCTGCCGTGACCCGGTCCACCGGCGCGATCGCCGTCTCGAACCCTGGTTCGTTGCCGACGGCGAGCGCACGCGCCAGATACAGGCTGGCGTCCGGCCCGGGATTCGCCGCCTCGATGATCAGCACGGGAATGCGGCCGCCCGCCGCGATGACCGCGTGGAACGCATCGTCGACGGGCAGCGCGTCGGCTGCGAGCCGCGCCGTGACGCGCGCGGGCCGGCCGGCAATCGTGAACGGCGCGAACGCGACCGTTTCGACGCCATTCGGGGCTGCCGACACCTGCCGTGTGTCTTCACGGTGGCCATCGACCTCGAGCGACACCTCCCGGTTCTGCAACGCCGTTCCCGAGCGATTGACGATGCGCGCGCTTGCCGTGATGCGCTCGCCCCCTGGGGCCTCCTGGCGAGCAAACGCCAATGAGACGATGGACGCATTGGCGGTCGTCGCCTCGCCGACGGGCACCGTCCTGAGCGACACACCGGGCGGCAGCGTCGTCTCCTGCGCCTGGTCCCAGCCGGACTTCTGGAAGTCGGAGACGAGGATGATCTCGCGGCGCGGCAGGGCGGAGGCTTCGAGCAGGCCCGCGGCCGCACGCAGCGCCGGCCCGTACCGGGTGGCGCCTGCGCCGGGCGCCGCCCGGTCGATTGCCGCCGCGAGGGCCGCGCGCTCCGACGCCGCGCGCACGCCGACCTCCACCTCCGAGCCGAAGAACGCCACGGTCCCGCGGTCGGCCGGGCCGAGCCCGCTGACGGCCTGCTTCGCGGCCGCCTGCGCGCGGGCCCACACGCCGCCGTAGGCCATGCTGTGCGAGGTGTCGAGGAGGAGGACCACCTCGCGCCCGGCGCCCGCCGCGGCAGCCGCTCCCGCGCCGGGCCAGAACGGCCGCGCGAAGGCGAGCGCGAGCAGCGCGAACGCGGCGATGCGCAGCAGCAGCAGCGGCCAGTGGCGGATGGCGCGGCGCTTCACCGACTGGTTCGGGATCTTGCGCAGGAACATCAGCGACGGAAACTGGACGACCCGCCGGCGATCGCGCTGCACGAGGTGCACCACGATCGGGATGGCGATCGCCGCGAGGGCCGCGAGCAGCGCCGGCGCCAGGAACGACATCACCGCACCCGCCTCATGCGCTCGCGCGTGGCGAGGTAGTGGAAGAGCGCGTGATCGAGCGGGACCGACGTGTTGAAGAGCGCGTAGTCGATCCGGCTGTCGGTGAAGAGCCGGCCGAGTTCGGCGAGGTGCGCCTGCACGAGGGCGCGATACTCGCCTTGCAGCGCCCCGGGCACGATGGGCATGCGGTCGCCGCTTTCGAGGTCCTCGAAGCTCGCCGCCTCGTCGAACGGGAAGTCGATCTCGGCGGGATCGAGCACGTGGAACACCGCGACATCGTGGCCGCTGAAACGCAGCGGCCTCACGGCCTGCGCGATGCGCTCCGGCTCGTCGTAGAAGTCCGAGATGACGATGACGATGCCGCGGCGCGCGAGGCGCTCGGTAAGGGTGAGCAGCGGCGCGGCCAGCGACCCCGGCTTCGCGTCGCCAATCCGATCGAGGGCGTAGAGCGCGAATTCCAGGTGGCGCGCCGACGGCGGCACGTACTCCAGCACGCGGTCGTCGAAGGTGACGAGCCCCACGCGATCGCGCTGCTGGTGCGAGAAGTACAGCAGCGACGCCGCGAGGACGCGCCCGTAGTCCAGCTTCGAGATCGCACGCGTGCCGAACCGCATCGACGTCGAGACGTCGAGGGCCACCACGCAGTTGGCGTTCGTGTCGGCTTCGAACTGCTTCACATAGTAGCGGTCGGTCCGTGCGAACACGCGCCAGTCCACGCGGCGCAGGTCGTCGCCGGGCTCGTAGCCGCGGTGCTCGGCGAAATCGAGCGAGAACCCCATGTGCGGCGCGCGGTGGAGGCCGTTGATGAAGCCGTCCACGACCGTGCGCGCCACCAGCTCGAGGTTGCCCATCCGCGCCAGGGCGGACGGGTCCACGAACTGCGCGCCCCGCATGGCGGTCCCCGCGCTGCGACGGTCCATCCCTACATCCCCGATTTCGGCGCGGGCACGGCGTCGAGCAGCCGGTCGATGATCTGGTCGGTCTTCACGCCTTCGGACTCGGCGTGGAAGTTGGTGAGCACGCGATGCCGCAAGACCGGGTGCGCGAGCGCCCGCACGTCCTCCAGGCTTACGTGATACCGGCCGCGCGTGACGGCCCGGGCCTTCGCGCCGAGGATCAGGTATTGCGCGGCGCGCACGCTGGCGCCGTACGACACCCACTTCTCGATGAAGTCCAGCGTGCCCGTGGGATGCCGACGGCTCGCGCGCACCAGGCGGAGGGTGTAGGCCATCACCGGCTCCGCCACCGGCACGCGCCGCACGAGGCGCTGGTACGCCAGGATTTCCGCGCCGGTCACCGCCCGCTCCGCTTTGGCGTCCTGGATCGCCGTCGTCGTCCGCAGCACCTCGATCTCCTCGGACTCCGGCGGGTGATCGATCACGATGTGGAACATGAACCGGTCGAGCTGCGCCTCGGGCAGCGGGTACGTGCCCTCGAGCTCGATGGGGTTCTGCGTCGCGAACACGTGGAACGGCTCGTCCAGCGTGTAGGTGCGGCCCTGGATCGTGACGCGGTGCTCCTGCATCGCCTCGAGCAGCGCCGACTGCGTCTTCGGCGGCGTGCGGTTGATCTCGTCGGCCAGCAGGACGTTGGTGAACACCGGCCCCGGCGAGAACACCATGTGCCGCTTCCCGGTCTCCGGATCGTCCTGAATGATGTCGGTGCCCGTGATGTCCGACGGCATCAAGTCCGGCGTGAACTGGATGCGCGCGAACTTCAGGTCGAGCACATCCGCCACCGTGCGCACGAGCAGCGTCTTCGCCAGCCCGGGCACGCCGACAATCAGGCTGTTGCCGCCGGCGAAGAGCGTCAGCATCACCTGCTCGATGACCGCGGCCTGGCCGATGATGACCTTGCCGAGCTCGGCCACCATGCGGTCCCGGCTCGTCTTCATCCGGTCGGCGAGGGCGACGTCGTCGACTGCTTCGAGGATCGGGCTCTCGACCTTTGACACGTGAGTCTCCACAGGGGCTAGGGACTAGGCGCTAGGCGCTAGTCAGATTTCCTTGTCACAATGCGATCCAGCATTTCCAGACGCGCCACCCACACGGCGACAGCCGCGTCCGACGAGCGCCCAGCGCCTAGTACCTAGCGCCTAGTGCGTCAATGCGTACACGATGTAGTTGACCCCCAGCTTGTACGCCTCGTTCGACAGATCGATGGGCGTCCAGCCGGTGTCCGAGAACTCCCAGTACTCGCCGACGTCGTTGTTGTAGTTCGCGATGAAGAGCAGCCGCTTCGACGGGTCGTTGTCTTCGTACGCCCCAATGAAGAGCGCCTTCTCGGAACGCCCGTAGAACTGCACGAAGTCGAGCGTGGCCACGTCGAAGAACGCGTGGAAGATCGGGTGGCTGATGTCGAGCTCGACCATCCGCACGTCCGGCAGCACGCGCTTCATCTGCGCCTCGAAGTTGCTCCAGTCGCCGCCGCGGAAGTCGTCGAAGATGATGAACCCGCCCTTCGTCAGGTACGCGCGCAGGTTCGCGGCCTCCTCGTCGGTTTGCGTCCAGTACCCCGCTTCCGCCATGTAGGACACCGGGAACTTCATGAGGTCCGGCGACCCGATGTCGACGATGGCGCCGCCAACCGGGCCGGTGTAGGGCGCGATGGTGGTGATCTCGTCGAGGATCTTCATGAAGTTGCGCTCCGCGCGCGGATAGTCGTGCGACCACGGCGGCCCCTGCCCGCGCCCGAACCCGCGGCGCCCGAAGCGGCCCCCGCCCAGTTCGCTCGCGGGCACCCCCTGCACATAGCGCAGCCGCGCGAACATGAACCGGCCGTCGTACGGCAGCTGACCCGGCTCGAGGTTCGCCGCGTCGCCGCGGTCGCGCTCGAGCCCCATGAATGGCGGCATCGAACGCCGCTCACCCTGGCCGGGCAGCATCGGCTGCGGGCCCTGCTGCGCGGGCGGGAACTGAATCGATGGCAGCCGCACGGTCCCCTGCGGCTCCGGCGGCGCCTGCGGGATCGCCGCGGCGCCGGCCGCGATGGCCGCGCTCACCCCGAACGCGACAGCGAGGGGCGTCTTCATCGCTTCACCTTCTCCTTGATCGCGGCATTGGTGCGGGCCAGATCGATCAACAGCGCTTCCAACTCGCCGGCGTAGGCCGCCGGCTCCATCTTCTCCTTGGATGCCTTCAGGGCCGTGATCCGATCCTCCAGGGCCTGGCGTTTTTCTGCCAGCCCGCGAATCTCCGGATCGGCGTCGGCTCCCGGCACGGGCTGGCTGCCCCCGGCCGCGAGAAAGAGGGTCCGGGCGACGGCCCCGTCGCCTCCGGGCTCGCCCGGCTCGCCGGTCCCCTTCCCGTCGCCATTGTCGTCGATCACGGCGTGCTCGGTGAGCAACTGGCCATCGCGCTCGTACGACTCGGCCACGCGACGCCGGGCCCAGGTGAAGGCTTCGAGCATCGAGACGCGCCCGTCCTTGTCCATGTCCGCATCGTCGGCCGCCAGCGCCTCGGCGAAGAACTCGCCGAAGCGCGTCTGGTTCCGCTCGCCGTCGGTCCTGGTGGCCGCGATGACGGTCCGGTCCTTGCCGGTGAGCGCCGCCACGAACCCGCCGCTCGCGCTCGCGGTGTTGACGAACACGACCTGCTGCGCGCCGAAGCGCCCGGCGAGCCGCGCGAAATCCGCCGCCGCCAGATCGGGCCCGGGCAGGTTGAACCGCGCCTCGCCCGTGGCCGACGCGCCGTGGCCGATGAGCACGATGAACACGCGATCGCCCGGCCGCGCCGCCGCCGCGAGGCGCGTCACGGCCGCGTCGACGGCGTCGCGCGTCGATCGCCCGCTGATGCGCGCCGTGTCGCGCGAGGGGTCTTCGCCCAGGTACACGACGCTGGCCGGGGGAAGCGCGTAGCGGTCCCTGGCCGCGTCGACGATCGCCGACGCCCAGCGGTGGAAGCGCTCCGCGTTCTCGTGATCGCCGCCGAGGCCCACGATCACGAGCACGTGGCTGCCCTGCGCGAACGCCGGCGCACAAAACGCCAACACGAGCACGGCGGCCGCCGCGAGGGAACGCCAGGCGCCCGTCACGGTAATCCCACCCGGCGGCGCAGGAACCACTCGCCGCCCACGAGGCCGACCAGCAGCGCAAGGACGATGGGCATGTCCCAGAGGTCCTTTTCCTGGACCACCGTCACGCCGCGGCCGAGGTAGGTGATGTCGTCGGCAAGCGACGAGGCGTTCGCGGCCGTGTAGAAGCGGCCGCCGGTGTCCTCGGCGATGCGCTTCAGCAGCGTGGCCCGCATCGCGGCGTCGAAGTACTCCCCATCGTCGGGCGCCGCGCGGACAAACGCGGTGGCGGTGCCCACGGCCTCGTCGCCCCGCTTCGCCGCCACGGCAATCTCGTAGAGCCCGTCCTGCTCCGCCACGAACGAGGCGCGGTATTCGCCGTCGCGGTCGACGATGAAGCGCATCGGGACGTCACGGCCTTCGCCGGTGGGCCCGGTGACGGTTGCGCTGACGGCCGCATCGTTCACGCCGAGAAACCCGCCGTCGCGGACAAGCGCGGTCACGGTGACGGCGTCGCCGGCCTCCACGCGGTCGCGGTCCACGGCGGCGCTCACCCGCTCGGGCACGCCGTCGACGAGCCAGCGCAGCAGCCGCCGCCACAGCGTTTCATGCGTCATGTCCTCCGCCGCGATCGTGGCGTGCATCTGCCACATCCACGAGTCCTGCACCGGCATGGCCAGGACCTTGCCCGCGCCGTAGCGCTGATACGCCAGCACCACCTGCGCGCCGGGTGAGGCGCCCCGGCCCTCGAGCAGCAGCGCCGCACCGGGCTTCACGCGGCGCACCGGGTTGACCGTGGTCAGCGCCGGCAGCGAGGCCCACCGCTCGGCCGACAGTGTCTCGGTGTCGGCGATCTGCGTGGCGACGTGGGTCTGGCCGAGGCGCGTCGGGCTCACCTTGATCTCTTCGACGAACTCCGCGCCCGCTTTGGCGTCGTCCAGGTGCACCGGGAGGACGTCGGCCACGGCCGTGCCCGCGTATCCGCCTTCCGCGAACGCGCGGCGCCCGCCGAGGGCGAGCAGCCCGCCGCCGCGCTGGTTCACGAAGTCGGCGATCATGCGCTGCTGATCGGCGGTGAACGCCGAGGCTTCGATGCTGCCGAGGACCAGGCCCCGGTAGGCGAACAGCTCGTCGCGCGTCTTCGGGAAGCCGCCTGCCAGGTCGTCGGGCGCGTCGATGTCGAGGCGCAGGAACTTGCGATCGGCGGTGCGCTGCAGCATCACCACCTGCAGGTTGGCGTCGCCGGCCGCGGCCCGGCGCAGGAACTTCATTTCGAACCGCGGCTCGCCTTCGACGTAGAGCACGCGCTCGCGCCGGTCCTGCACCGTGACGAGCGCCTGGCGCGCGTTGTTCTGCGTCACCTGCTCGCCGTCCTGCGCGCCGACGCGGAAGCTGAGCACGCGCGGCCCGGGCTCGGCGAGCGTGAACCGGACGCGCACCGCCGACGGCTCGCCATCCGGCGGCAGCGTCACGTCCTGCGACGCGACCACCTGCCCCTCGTCTTCGACGACAAGCGGGACGATTCGACCGGCGTAGCCGGACTGGCTGATGACGACTTCCGCTACGAGCGTGGCGCCCTTCAGCACGGTGGCCGGCGGGTCGACGCGGCCGATCTGCACGTCCTTGTCGAGCGCCTCGCGCCCGAGGCCCACCGCGAACACGGGCAGGCCCGCCGACTTCAGGGCTCGAATCGCGTCGGCCATCGGCTCGCGCGACGTGTCGGCGCCGTCGGTCACCAGCACGATGCCCGACACCGGGAGCCCGGCCACCTCGTCGGCGGTGCGCTGCAGCGATCGCCCCAGGTAGGACCGCGTGCCCGAGAACGTCATCGCCGCGGGATCGGCCACGCGGCGCGCCGTCGAGGAGAATTCGAAGTCCCTGATCGTGAAGCGGCGCTCGAGGGCGGTCCGAAGCGCGCCCGACGGGCCGAGCGCCTCGCGCACGAACGCGCTGCGCGGCTTCGCATCGAGGTCGGCAATCGCCATGCTGCGCGAGCCGTCCACCAGGACCGCCAGCACGTTGCGCTGCGCCTCCACGGTGCGGACGACGAGGACCGGGCGGAGCAGCGCGAAGAGGAGCACCGCGAGCGCGGCGAGGCGAAGTCCGAGGAGCGCCGTGCGGGACCAGCCGTGCGCGCGGCCGGGGCGCAGATACACCCACACCGCGGCGCCCATCGCCGCGAGCACGGCCATGACCGCGACGGCGGCCGGCCAGGGCGGGCTGAAGCCCAGCTCACCCTGCTCGAAGACCACCGGGCGGTACTTGAAGACGAGTTCGATGAACGATTCGAACATCGGCGCCCAGTCCTGCTGATCAGACTACCCTTCCGCGAGGATAGCACGCCGCCCGCGGCCGCGCCTGATGACGCCGGGATTGAGGTTACAATCGGACTCAGGGTTGTCATGAGACTGATGGGACTCGCGCTGGCCGCGGTACTGGCCGCCACGCCCCCTGGCCTGTCCCGGGCGGGCCAGGCCACCGCTGCGCCTCAGGCGCAGGCCCAGGCGCCGGACCCTGCCGCCCGCGCCGCCGCCGCCACCGACGAGGCGGCGCGCGCGCAGGCCGAGTTGGCGTTCCTGCGGGCGGCGGCCCAGGCGGTCGCTCACGGCAGGCGCGGCGAGGCCGAGGCGCTCGCCCGGGCGCGCGGCGATCGCGACCAGGCCGGCGCCGCGGTGCGCGCCCGGCTGGCCGCCGACCGCGGCGAGTTCGGCGCGGCTGCGGCACTCGCCGCACCGGCAGGTGCCGCGGCCCCCACCGGCGACGCCGCGCTCGAGTGGGGACTCATCCTCTTCCAGCAGGGCAAGAAAGCTGAGGCGCGGCGCGTGCTGGCGCCGGTCGCCGCCGGCTCGCGCAGCGCGAGCACGGCGGACGGCCTGCTCCGTGTGGCCCGCGCCGCCCGGGCGCTGGGACAGGTGCGCACCGCGAACGCGCTGTTCCGTGAAGCGGTGGCCGCGGCCGGCGCCGCCAAGGACGCCGGGCTCGTCGCCGCCGCGAACACGGCCTGGGGCGAGCTGTTCCTCGACATCCACGACGCCGCCAACGCCGTGGCCTCGTTCCGCGCGGCGCTCGCGGCCGACGGCGCATGGGCGCCGGCGCACGCCGGGCTCGCGAGAGGTCTGGCGGACGAGAACCCGCCCGCCGCCGCGGCAGCCGCCAGGCGCGCCATCGAAATCGACCCGGCGCTGGTCGGTGCGCACCTGGTCCTCGCCGGCGAGGCCCTCGACGCCGACAAGCCCGCCGCGGCGCAGGAACACCTCGCGCGCGCCCTCGCCGCCAACCCCAACAGCACCGAGGCGCATGCGCTCGCCGCCGCCATTGACTACGTCGCTGGCCGCACGGCCGGCTACGACGCCGCCATCGCGAAGGCCCTCGCCGTCAATCCGACGTACGGCGATCTCTTCTGCGTCGTGGCCTCCCACGCGGCGAGCAACTACAGGTATGAGGATGCGGTCGTCCTGGCCAGGAAGGCCGTCGCGCTCGAGCCCGACAACCCGCGGACGCAGGCGGCCCTCGGGCTTCACCTGCTGCGCGTCGGCGACGAACGCGGCGCGCGGCAGGCGCTCGAAACCGCGTTCCGCGCCGATGCCTACGACGTGGTCACCTACAACCTCCTGCAGATGCTCGATTCGCTCGACGCCTTCGAGTCGTTTCAGGCGGGGCCCGTCACCGTCAGGCTCGATCCAGACGAGGCGCCGGCACTGCGGCATTACGCCGTGCCGCTGGTCAACGACGCCATGGCGCAGATGACGACGCGCTACGGGTTCGAGCCGCAAGGCCCGATCCTCGTCGAGATCTTCCCCAAGCACGACGATTTCGCCGTGCGCACCCTCGGCCTTCCCGAGCTGCTCGGCGCGCTCGGCGCGTCCTTCGGACGCGTGGTCACCCTGGATTCCCCGCGCGCACGGCCGCCGGGCGCCTTCAACTGGCAGGCCACGCTCTGGCACGAGATGGCGCACGTGTTCACGATGCAGCTCTCGAAATACCGCGTGCCTCGCTGGCTGACCGAGGGCATCTCGGTCTACGAAGAGGGCCTGCGCCGGCCCGAATGGGCCCGCGACTCCGAACTGGCGTTCGCCAGGGCCTGGGCCGACAAGAGGATCCTGTCGCTCTCCGAGCTCAACTCCGGGTTCACCCGCCCCGACACAATCGAGCTGGCCTACTTCCAGTCGTCGCTCGTCGTGTCGCTCATCGTGAAGCAGCACGGGCACGCGGCGCTCAACACGATGCTGCGCGCGTACGGGGACGGCGCCGACACGGACGCCGCGCTCCGCAAGGCCACCGGCACGTCGACGGCCGATCTCCAGCGCGACCTCGACGCGATGCTGACGGAGCGCTACGCGGCCGTCGGCAAGGCGCTTCGGGCGCCCGACGGCTTCGACCTCCCGCGCGGCGCCGACGTGGCGGCACTCAAGGCCGTCGCCGCGAAGTACCAGGGCAGCTATCCCGTCCAGATGGCCGCCGGCCTGGCGCTCGCGTCGGCCGGCGCCCGCGAGGATGCCATGGCGGCATTCGAGCGCGCGGCTCAGTTGGTGCCGGCGGCGGTCGGGCCTTCCAGCCCGCGTGCGCAGATCGCGGCCCTCGCCGAGCGGGCGGGCGACTTCCCGCGCGCGCTGCGCGAGTTGAAGGAGCTGCTCGCCGACGACCACACCAACATTGCCGCCGCGCGCCGGCTCGTGCCCCTCGCCAGACGCCTGGGCGATCAGGACGCCCTCGCGCTCGCCTACGATCGCATCGTCACGCTCGATCCCTTCGACGCGGCCACGCACTCGGCCTACGGCCGGCTGGCCTGGGAGCGGCGCGACCTGGCGCTCGCCGCACGGGAGTTCAGGGCCGCCGTCGACGCCGGGCCGGTCGATCCGGTGCCGGCGCAGTGCGACCTGGCGGAGGTGCTGCTCGCCTCGGGCGATCCGGCCGAGGCGAAGCGGTCCGTGCTGGCCGCCCTCGAGGCGGCCCCGACCTACGAGCGCGCTCAGCAACTGCTGCTGCGCATTGTCCAGCGCAAGTAGCGCCGCGCCAGTCCCGGGCCCGGCATGCACCGGCACGAACCCGGCACGAACCCGCTTGCAGAGAGGACGGACCGCGACGATAATTCGCGGAAGTCAGGCGCATCAGTCCAATGCCGAACACCGCAGGCGAACGCCGGCCAGCGCCGGGAGCGGTCACCCAGCTGCTCGCGAAGGCGGGTGCGGGCAACCAGGCGGCCTTCGACGAGGTGTTTCCCCTCGTGTACGCCGAGTTGCGCCGGATCGCCGCGCGCGAGATGCGGCGCGAGAAGCCGGGCCGCACGCTGCAGACGACGGCGCTCGTGCACGAGGCGTATCTGAGGCTGCTCAAGGACGCGTCGCTGTCGTTCGAGAACCGCGCGCATTTCCTCGGCATCGCCGCGCGCGCGATGCGGGAGATCCTGATCGAGCACGCGCGCGCACGCTCTGCGCGCAAGCGGGGCGGTGGCGCCGTGCGGCTCACCCTGGACGATCTGGTCGCGCCTGTGCCGTCGCTGTCGATCGACGTCCTCGCCCTCGACGAGGCGCTTCAACGGCTGGCGCGCCTCGACGAGCGCCACGCCCGCGTGGTCGAGCTGCGCTACTTCGGCGGGCTCTCGGTCGAAGAGACCGCGGTGGCGCTGGAGTTGTCGCCGGCCACCGTCAAGCGCGCCTGGACGATTGCGCGGGCCTGGCTGTACCGCGAACTGGGGGGCTCCGGCCCGGCTGTCGACGCGTGAGCAGGCTTCGCCGATGACCGAAAGCGCCGACCGCTGGTCTCGTGTCGCCGCGCTGTTCCACGAGGCGCAGCAGCGCCGCGGCTCCGAGCGCGACTCGTTTCTCGACGGCGCGTGCGGAGGCGACAGCGGGCTGCGGGCCGAAGTCGACGCGCTCCTGAACGCGGACACCGACGCCGGCGAGTTCCTCGAGGACGCCGGGCCAGGCGTGGCGTCGCGCCTGCTCGACGACATGCCGCCGGCGATGCCGTCGGGGACGATGATCGGGCCTTATCGCGTTGTGCGCCCGCTCGGGCAGGGCGGGATGGGCGTGGTGTACCTCGCCGACGATACCCGGCTCGCGCGGCCCGTCACCCTGAAAGTCCTTCATCCCCAGGACACCGCCGACGGCAAGCGGCGCGAGCGGCTCCGGCTCGAAGCCCGCGCCGCCGCGGCGCTCGTGCACCCGAATGTCGCCGCCGTGCACGCCCTCGAGGAGGTCGAGGGCCAGCTGTTCATCGTGTCCGAGTATGTCGCGGGCCGCACCGCCCGGGAACGGCTCGACGCTCGGGGGCCGCTGCCCGCGAACGAGGCCGTTGACGTGGCGCTGCAGGTGGCACGGGGCCTCGACGCCGCGCACCGCCGGGGCATCATTCATCGCGACCTCAAGCCGGAGAACATCCTCATCGGCGACAACGGCGTCGTGCGGATCCTCGACTTCGGCATTGCCCGCACGATGGCCGTCGAGCCGGGGCAACAGCGCCTCACGGCGACGGGCGTGATGGTCGGCACGCCCGGCTACATGGCGCCCGAGCAACTGGACGGCGCGGCCGGCGACGTCCGTAGCGACCTGTTCGCGTTCGGCACGGTCCTCTACGAACTGGTGAGCGGCGCCAACCCGTTCCAGGGAAAGACGGCCTCGTCGACGGCGGCGCGAATCATGACGGTTGACCCTGCGCCGCTCAGCAGTCTCAACCCGATCTTTCCGCCGGCGCTCGACGTCATCGTGGCGAGGTGCCTGAAGAAGGACCCGGCGGAACGCTACGG
>JALOKU010000126.1 GCA_025456345.1 Vicinamibacterales bacterium
ATTATATGGTCTGGGGGCCGGCGGCGGCGAGACAGGCGGGATTCGGGATTCGGGATTCGGGACTTGCGGTAGGATCAGCCCGTCATCCATCGAATCGTCGTGCTCGTGGCGGCAACCTGCGGCCTCGCCAGCGGCCGCCTCATCACCGGGCTGCGCGTGACCCCGTTCCGCCCTACTGACTACTGACTACTGGCTACTGACGAAAGGCAAGACTGAGGATGGAAACCCGAACCGTGCGCGGCGCCCAGGCCCGGCACGACAATCAGTACGCGATGCGGCTGTCGCTGCTGGTCGGCGTGCTGATGCTGGTGGGCAAGGTGTCGGCCTACCTGCTGACCGGCTCGGCGGCGATTCTGTCGGACGCGCTCGAGTCGGTCATCCACGTGCTGGCTGTCGGGTTCGCGGCCTTCAGCCTCTACCTCAGCGCGAAGCCGGCCGACCGCAAGTTCCCGTACGGCTACGAGCGCATCGCGTTCTTCTCCGCCGGCTTCGAAGGCGCGCTCATCGTCCTGGCCGCGGTCGCCATCATCTGGACGGCGGGCGACAAGTGGCTTCACGGGCTCGAGATCGAACGCCTGGGCACCGGCACGCTGCTGGTGGCGGCGGCGGCGATCGTCAACGGCGCGCTCGGCTGGTATCTCATCCGCACGGGACGGCGGACCAGCTCCATCATCCTCGAGGCCAACGGGAAGCACGTGTTGACCGACTGCTGGACCAGCCTGGGGGTTGTCGCCGGACTCTGCCTCGTGATGATCACGGGCTGGTTGCCGTTCGACCCGATCGTCGCGATCCTGGTGGCGCTCAACATCATCTGGTCGGGCGCGCACCTCATGTACCGGTCGGTCGGGGGCCTGATGGACTATGCCGACCCGGACCGCACGAGCCGGGTCCAGGCGGCCATCGAACCCCTCGGGCGCGACCTCGGGTTCACTCACCACGGCCTTCGCGTCCGCAACACCGGCTACCGCACGCTGGTGGAGCTGCACCTGCTCTTCCCGTTCGCGGTGACCCTCGGGGATGCCCACCGCCGGGCCACGGTGCTGGAGGAGCACCTCGCCAAGGCGCTCGACGAGGAAGTCGAGGTCGTCACGCACCTCGAGTCGGCCGAGGATCACGCCTCCGTCCACCGCGAGTCCCACCAGCACGAGCGGTGACAGGTCTTCAGTTTCGTCACCAGGTTGACGGAACGGAGAGCGCGGCGTCAGACCTCCGACACCTTCTCCGCGAGGGCATGTCGTGGAAAACAGTGTCCGGTGAAGTACTTAGGCGAACGATGCACGTACCGGCAGGGCTGGCAGCCCGATTGCTTTCTCAATAGACGCGAGGATTGCGAAAGCACTCCAGTCCGACGGCGGGGCGTGGTGGCCTCCACGCCAAGCCTCCGGGAGAGGCGGGTCTGACCCACTCGCCTCTCCCTCTCAACTCTCTCCTCTCCTCCTCCTACGGAAATAGCCGGGGGGCCGAACCTCCCGGCTATTGCCGTCTCTGCCCGATGCAGGGGTCGGGCGTTACTCGTAGCGCAGGGCTTCGATGGGGTCGAGGCGGGCCGCGCGGATGGCGGGCCACAGGCCGCTCAGGATGCCGGTGACCATGAGGATGGCGGTCGTGGCGATCACGACGTCAGGCGTCAGGATGAGGTGGATGTCGGTGCCGCCGGTCGGGTCGCCGATGAGCTGTGCGAGGAACGGCCTTCTGCCGGCGAGATTGACGACGGCGAGGGTGAGCAGGATGCCGGCGATGCCGCCGGCGCCGGTGATGACGAGGGCCTCGAGGAGGAACTGCAGCAGGATGTGGCGCCGCCGCGCGCCGAGGGCCTTGCGCACGCCGATCTCGCGGGTCCGCTCGGTCACCGACACGAGCATGATGTTCATCACGCCCACGCCGCCGATCATGAGCGTGAGGGTGCCGATGAACACCAGCACGATCTTCAGGCCGGTCGCCATCCCGCCCACCGCCTCGCGGATCTCCGCACTGTCGTTGACGGAGAGCGCCCGCTCGTCGCGCGGATCGAAGCGGTGCCGCTCGGCCAGCAGCCCCCGCACCTGCGTCATCGCCTTGTCGTGAAACTGCGGGTCGATCGTCTGGACGACGATCGTGTCGAGATAGTCCTGGTGGAACAGCTGCTCGGTCACCGAGTACGGGATGAAGACGCTGCGCTTGTCGGGCCAGAAGTAGCTCGAGAGCTGGGCTTTGTCCGCGAGCACGCCCACCACCTCGAACGAGAGACCGCGGATCCGGATGGTCTGCCCCACGCCGGGACTGTTGCCAAACAGGTTCCGCGCCACCTCGGTGCCCACGAACGCCACGCGGCGCCGGCGCTCGACGTCCTCGGCATTGATGAACCGGCCCTCGCGCGGGATTTCTGACCGCATGACGCCGTAATCGGGCGCCACCCCGCGCACGCCGGCGGAGGTCGCGCGGTTTCCAAAGGTCAGCGGGAGCGTCTCGAAGATCTCGGGGCTGATGTACTTCACCAGCCCGAGCTGCTTCAGCGGCTCGATGTCGGCTTCCTTCAGGTACACGCGCTTGCCCGCGCGCTCGCCGCCGGCCTGCAGGCTGGTCTGGCCGCCGTAGATCACCGCCACGCCGTTCGAGAACGCGTTGCTGAAGCCGAAGAAGAGCGCGCGCTGGAAGCCGTTCCCGTACGCCATCAGCGAGGTGACGGTCAGAATCCCCCACGCGATGCCCAGCATCGTCAGTCCCGCCCGGAACCGGTGCGCCACCAGCGAATCCCAGGCTTGGGTCAGGACTTCCTTGAACAGCATGTCGTCACCATCAGAAGCAAGAAGCAAGAAGTAAGAAGCAAGAAGGGATGCGAGTTCGCTGCAGTCCGCATTCTTGATTCTTGATTCTTGCTACTTGCTTCTGGCTATGCCTCATACCTCAGCGCCTCGATCGGCGGCAGGCTGGCCGCGCGGCGGGCGGGATACGTCGACGCCGCCACGCCGATGACCGTCAGCACCGCCACGGCGAAGAGCCCCGTCTGCCACGTCACGATCATCCCCTCGAACCGCTCCGGCATCGGGGCGAGGTTGACGAGCGCGCACAGCCCCATGCCCACCGCGAAGCCGATGAGGCCGCTGATCGCGGTGAGGAGCAGCCCCTCGGCGAAGAACTGACACTGGATCTTCGCCGCCGTCGCGCCGATCGCCTTGCGCACGCCGATCTCGCGCGTCCGCTCGCGCACGGCGACGAGCATGATGTTCATCACGCCGATGCCGCCGAGCAGCAGCGTCACGATGGCCACCGCGAGGAAGAACTCGTCCATGCTGGCGATCATCTTGTCGAACATCACCGCTTCGATGGCGGTGTTCCAGAAGCTGATGGCCTCGACGTCGCCGGCGTCGAAATCGTGGCGCGTCGACAGGATGCGCCGCACGTCGGCCTCGACCGGCCCTCGGGCGTTGAGGCCGACGAAGCTGATCATGTTCGTCTCGTGCTCGATCAAATCGCGCATCTCGTCGGTGACGTGCTGATACGGCGCCGCGATGATCGTCGACAGGTGGTCCGGCGTGTTCATCGACCCCGGCAGCGGGAAGTCCTTCCGCGCCGCCTCGTAGGGGATGAAGAACCGCCCGTCGTCCTGGCCCTGGTAGTTGGAGTCCTGCTGTTTCTTGCGGACGCGGCCGATGACCGTGTAGGGAATGGCGTTCAGCGTGACCGTGGCGCCCACCGGGTCGCGGTCGGCGAAGAGCTGCTTCGCCGCGTCGAACCCGAGCACGGCGACGCGGCGCGCCTGGAGGCAGTCCTCCTCGCTGACGGGCCGGCCCCGGTCCACCTCGATGGTCCGCATGTACTGGTAAATCGGCCAGATGCCGCTCACCTGGACCGAGCTGGAGTTGTACGCGCTCTTCGCGCGGAGCCCGCCCCTGGCGAGTTCCGGGCTGATGTACTCGAGCAGCTTCGACTCGGCCTGGAGCGTCTTGAGATCATCGATGGTCAGCCTGACGACCCGCCCGGCGCGAGCGCCGCCGGCCTGCATCGACGTCCGGCCGTTCCGGATGATGACGATGTTCTTGCCCAGCTCGGCCAGCACCTTCTGGTTGCCCCGCGCGAACCCCTCGCCGAGGGCCGACAGCAGCAGGAACGAGATCACCCCCCAGACGATGCCGAACATGGTGAGGAACGTGCGGAGCCTGTTGGCCCGCAGGTTCGCCCACGTCTGGCTGAGGAGATCCGTGATGAACAGGAGCATGCGCCTCTCGCCTCTCGCCTTCCGTCCCTATCCCCTATCCCCTATCCCCTATCCCCTATCCCCTACTGGAGCACCACCCTCTGCCCCTCGCTCAGCCCGCCGAGCACCTGCGTCTTCGTGCCGTTGCTGACGCCGATCTTGACGGGCCGGCGCTCGCGCTGGTTCTTCGCGCCGGGCAGGTAGAGGTCGACCGACGCGTTCCGCTTGGTGTCGTAGATGATGGCCGCCTCGGGGATGACGAGCGTCTGCTTGTGCTCCTCGAGGATGATCTCGGCGTTGGTCGTCATGTTGGCGAGGAGCTCGCCCGACGAGTTGTCGATCGATACCTTGACCTCGAAGGAGATGACGTTGTCCTTGTCGGTGCCCATCGGCGAGATCTGCGTGACCTTCCCCTCGAACTGCTTGTCGCGGAACGTCTCCACCTTGATCCGCGCGGGCTGATCGAGCCGGACCGAGCCGATGTCCGCCTCGTCGACGTTGCCCTTGACGTAGACCTTGCTGATGTCGCCGAGCACCATCATGAGGGTGGCGTTCGCGCCGAGGTTCAGGATGGACGATACGGGGCTGCCGAGTTCGATCGGGCGCGAGAGGACCATGCCGTCGATGGGCGCCCGGATGGTGGCGTTGGTCAGCTCTTCTTCGGCGCGCTCCACCGCCGCCTGCGCGGCGGCCACCGACGCCCGCGCCTGGGCCATGCGCGCCTGCGCCACGCCGAGTTGGGTCTTGGCGGCCTGCTGCCGGTTCACGGCCATCTCGAGCGCGCTGCGGGTGTCGTCCAGCGTCTGCTGGGGCACCAGCTTGTCCTTGTAGAGCTTCTCCGCCCGCTCGAGGTTGCGGCGCGCGAACGGCACGTCGGGACCCTCGGCCTCCACCTTGTTCTTCTCGAACTCGGCCTCGGCGGCCGTCACGTTGGCCTGGGCCCCGGTGAGGGCGGCCCGCGCCTCCCGGAGGCGGGCCGACAGGTTGTCCTTGTCGAGCTCGGCCAGCACCTGGCCGACCTTCACGCGGTCGCCGACCTCGACCTTGATCTCTTTGACGATCCCGTTCGCCTTCGACTTGATCTCGACTTTCGAGATCGGCTCGATGCGGCCGGTGGCGACCACCGACTTGGCCACGTCACCGCGCTCGACCGTGGCGAGCCGGGCCGAATCGATGTCGCTCGACGATCCCCGCAGCACGGCCCAGGCGGAGCCGCCGAGGAGGATGACGCCGAGGATGATGCCGGTCGAGAAGATCCGCTTGCGGGTCAGACGCATGGTAACGCCCTCACTGTCTACGGGTTCATACGGATACGGGCGTCGTCCGGTTCCGCACGGAGCTCGCCGGGGTCGGGCCGGCACCTCCGGCCGGCATGCTATGATGGAAGGACATTCATCATTCCGCCGGCCTGACCGTGCGAAAGGCGCACCGGGGGCCGGGGTGTAAGGCAAGAAAGACAAGCACGACATGGCGAAGACGACGAGAAAGACCGAACCGACAACCGCAGTGAAGAAGCCCGCCGTGCGGCGCCCGAAGGCTGCCGCCCCGGTGGCCGGCGCCGAGACCGCGACGACCCGGCGTCAGACAAAGACCGCGCCCGGAGCCGCACCGGTGGCCGAGCTCACGCACGACGCCATCGCCCTGCGCGCCTGGAGCATCTACCTGCAGCGGGGAGCGTCGCACGGCCAGGCGATGAGCGACTGGCTCGAAGCGAAGAGCCAGCTGCTGGCCGAGCGCGGCCTCAAGGCGTAATCCCTATCGCGCCTGCAGCAGCAGGACCGGCACCTTCAGCTCGTGGCGGACCTTGTTCACCGTGGCGCCGAGCAGGATGTCCTTCACGAAGCGATGGCCGTGTGTGGCCATCGCCACCAGGTCGGCCCCCTCGGCCTCGGCGGCCTTGATGATCTCGGTGGCCGGGTCGCCCATGGCGAGGCGCGACTCCACGGCGAAGCCCTGCGCCTGGAGCTCGGCGACCAGCGCATCGAGATAGGCGCGGTCCTCGCGAATCTCCTTCGAGTCGCGGAGCCGGAGCTCGTCGTACGCGCGGGCGGCCCACCCGTCCGCGACGTGCAGCAGCACGACGGTGGCGCCGCACATCTTCGCGAGCGCCCGCACGTGGTCGATGATCGTGCGGTCGGCGTCCGAGTGTTCCACCGGCACCAGGATCCGTTTGTACATCTGCGTTCTCCGCTTCGCGCCCGCGTCCCGGACTACAACCACTGCCGGGTCACCTGGACGAGCAACCAGACGTTCAGCACCGCGATGAGGAAGGCCACCGGCCAGGCCAGCCAGCGCATCCACGGCGGCGCGACCGCCTTCCCCATCTTCTCCCTGTCGCCCGTGAACATCACGAGCGGAAACACGGCGAACGGCAGCTGCAGACTCAGGATCACCTGGCTGAGAATCAGCAGCTGCCCGGTTCCCCGCTCGCCGTACAGCACCACGGTGATGAGCGCCGGCACGATTGCGATGCCCCGCGTGATGAGCCGGCGCAGCCAGGGCCGCAGCCGGATGTTGAGGAACCCCTCCATCACGATCTGGCCGGCCAGCGTCCCGGTCAGCGTCGAGTTCTGCCCGGAGAACAGCAGCGTCACGGCGAACAGCGTGCTCGCCAGCGTCGTCCCGAGCAGCGGCGCGAGCAGCTTGTGCGCGTCGGTGATGTCGGCCACCCATTCGTACTGGGTGCCGTGGAACGTCGCGGCCGCCACCACCAGGATGGCGGCATTGATGAACAGCGCCGACATCAGGGCAACCGTCGAGTCGATGGTCGCGAAGCGGATCGCGTCGCTCTTGCCGGCGTCCGTGTCGGCGTACATGCGCGTCTGCACGACCGAGGAATGCAGGTACAGATTGTGCGGCATCACCGTGGCGCCGAGGATGCCGACGGCGATGTAGAGCATGTCCGGATTGCGCAGGATTTCCGGGGTGGGCACGAAGCCGCGGAGCACCCCGCCCAGGTCCGGCCTCGACAGGAAGAGCTCGATGGCGAAGCCGCCGGCGATCCCGAGGATGAGGGTGACGACGATGCCCTCGAGGATGCGGAAGCGGTGCTGCTGCACGAGCAGCACGATGAGCACGTCGAGCGCGGTGATGACGACGCCCGCCACGAGCGGGATGCCGAAGAGCAGGTTCAGCGCCACGGCGGAGCCAATCACCTCCGCGAGGTCGCACGCCGCGATGGCGATTTCTGCCAGCACCCAGAGCACGAAGGACGCCCGGCGCGAGTAGTAGGCCCGGCACGCCTGGGCCAGGTCGTAGCTGGTGCCCACGCCGAGCCGCACGGCCAGCGCCTGCAGCAGGATCGCCATCAGGTTCGACAGCAGGATCACGCTGAGCAGCGTGTAGCCGAACCTCGCCCCGCCGGCGATGTCGGTGGCCCAGTTGCCAGGGTCCATGTAGCCGACGGCGACCAGGTAGCCCGGGCCGGAAAACGCGAACAGTTTGCGCCAGAAACTGGCGGTCACTGGAATCGGCACCGACCCGTGCGATTCCGGGAGGCTCTTCTGGGAAGGTTTGACGCCCACCGAGTGAGTCTACATCAGGGGCTAGGGGCTAGGCGCTAGGGGCTAGGGGCTAGGCGCTAGGGGCTAGGGGCTCGGGGCTCGGGGCTCGGAAGCCGCTCTGCGACGACTGCCGGCTCTCCAGGCTGAAGGGCCACGAGGACGGAGAGCGAACGGGCGGCAATCGTCGTCGCTGTATCCGCAGCGGCCATCATGAACGCCGCACGCGCAGCGGCTCAAGCACCAGGTGCTGCCCCTCGCGCACTGCCATCTGAATCCGCTGGCTGCCCATCCGGAGGGAGGCAAGCGAGCTACGAGGTGAGGAGGATTGAATGTTGGTCCGGCGACGGTGGGCCGGACGCGCGGAAGGTCAGGCGGTTCGTTGGAGCGCGTTGACGAATTCTCGACCCGACATCGGCTGCGGCAAGGGCCGCCCGTCGCGCTCGTAGAGCTCGACCGAGTCTTCGACAATCTCACAGAGTTCTGAGAATACCGCCCTGGCGTCCGCGCCATGGCAGCCCCCGTAGAACAGTTCCGGACAGCTGCCGATGAAGCAGGCATCCTCGTCCGACCACTCGACGAGTTTGACGTACCTGTCGCCCTTGCTCATCGCCTTGACTCCTCTATCGCCAGCCGCACTGCCTTCTCCTGGTACCTCAACGCGTCGTCGCCCGGCTGTCCCGACAACGTCACCGGCTTCCGCACCTTCGGGTGAACGAAGTTGCGGTGGCTTCCCCGGCCGCCACGGTCCGAGAAACCCGCACGCTCGAGTTCCCTGACCAAGTCCCTGATCTGTGGCGGCAAGGACCTCCTCCATCCAAGCAGGAGCAGTGAAGAAACCCATCATCGCACCGCACACGCCCGGCGGCAAGCGGGCGCATGCAGGTTGGCCGGCGGCGCCCAGCCCGACGATTACTCACAGCTCTCGCTCGGGCCTTGCGAAGAGGACTGGAGGTGAGCTGGAAGCTTGCCCGGATGGTGCAGGAGGAGCCTGCCCAGACGAAGCAACCCGAGGAGGATCTCGCGCGGGAGGGAGACGACTGGCATGCCCAGACGAAGCACCACGAGGAGGGAGAACGAACCGAAGTGGTGCGAAGTCTGGTGCGCCCGACAGGATTCGAACCTGTGGCCTTCGGCTCCGGAGGGTGGGCACCTTCGCCTTCAGCTCCTCGACCCAGTTCTGGATGATGCCGACGTGGGTGACGGGAACTGGTGGCGGAGCAGGCCGCTGCTCCACCGCGAAGAACCGTTGTCCATCGAGCGCGACGTCGTAGCAGCGCACGGGCGCGCAGACAAGTTTGAGGTTGACCGCGTCGAACTCGAACAGTGGCCTCGGGCGACCGATGCCATGGGCCGACCCGGCGTCGACGTCGACCGCCATCATCGCCCACCTGCTCCCCTCGTTCCGCGGACTGACGAAGAACAGCTCCCTGCCACCTGGATGCCAGGCTGGACTCTGGCCGCCGTCGATCGATACCTGTTCCGCTGGCCCTGGGCCTGGGTGCGGTCGGACGTAGACCTCGCGTCTACCCGAAACATCCGAGGCGTACGCCAGCCAGTGCCCATCCGGCGAGTACTCCGCCCAACCCTCGTAGTGAGGCGTCTGGATCAGGGGCTGGACGCGGGCCTGCCCGTTCTCGACAGCCACACTCAGGATGTCCGTGTCCGGTTCGTGCACCGCGGCCATCTGGCGTCCGTCCGGTGCGACAGACGAGGCGTTGAGCCACGAGCCCGGCACGAGGACCTGCGGCGAGGCCGTGCCGTCCACGGGCTGCGCGGCCAACGCCCGTCGGCCCTCCGTGAGCCAGTCAAACAGGAGACGTCGTCCGTCGGGTGACCAGACCGGCCACACGGCCTCCCCGCTCCCGGCCAGAAGTGTCAGGCTCCCGCGGTTGAGATCGTATTTCCAGACGCCGGCTTCGGTGAGGCTCCGAATGACCACCGCCAGGTGTCGGCCGTCGGGAGAGAGACGTACCGAGGGGCCGTAGCTCCGCACTGGCGCGGGGAGCGGCGAAACCTGCCCACGGCGGTCTACCGTGACCAGCGCGGCATCGGCGAACGGCATTGTGGGGTTCGCTACCCAGGCCAGCGTGCCCGTCGCGGCAACGGCGAACTGCCCGGCACCGGTGATGTCGAAGGCGTTCGATGCCGTCAGCGCCTGCGCGACGGGATCGAGGACCGCCACTTCGGGGCCGAGGGCCTCCAGCCGCTCCGCATCGAAGGGGACAGCACACAGCACGCCCCGGCGCAAGAACAGCAGGTGGCCCGTAGGCAAATAGCGGGCATCGGCCGCGTCGTTCACCACGACCTTGCGGGTTCCAGCAGGCAGCGACTCCGCGACGACCTGCTCGTCGCCCCAGGACCAGGAGCGCTTCCGTACGGTGTAGAGCAGCGCCCGGCCACCGGGGAGCGGCCACGGCAACGTGTGGGCGAGCTCTCCTTCGCGCAGCGTCGTCACAGTGGTGGGCGCCCCCTCGGGCGGGATCACCCATATGCGGCCGTCGTCCCCCCCGAAGAACAGGCGGCCGCGAGTGTCCCAGACCAGGCCCCACGGAGGTCGAACAACGCCCGGCAGCAGCGACATGACCGGGCCCCCTGAAACTGGCGCCTTCCTGACTGCCCCGTTCGCCCAGAAGGCGACCAGCTGGCCGTCAGGTGAGACCGCTGGCACCTCCGCGGCTTCCGTGCCAGCGAGTGGGATCGCCTCGGCGGCATCGAGCCGGCGGACGTAGAGCTGTTGCACGCCGCTCCGCCGGCCCACAAAGACCAGCGCCTGTCCATCCGGGGTCCATGTCATCGCCGTCCGGGAGCCGCCGGGTGTGGGAATCCAGAAAGACCATGTGCCCCCTGCGTTCAGCTCCTCAGCCGGGCTCACGTCCACGCTCAGACGGGCAAGCGACACACCGGATGCGGCCGGACGCAGCATCCACATCATGCCCGCGCCGATCATCGCGCCGGCCAGAGTGCCCACGCCCACCAGGGACATCCACAGACCCAGCCGGCGCCGAGGCCGGGCGTCGGTCGCCGCGCCCGCGCCGTTCGTCTGCGAAATCCACCGCAACTCGTCGGCCACGTCGTGCGCGGTGTCCCAGCGATCGTTTCGATGCTTCGAGAGGCACTTCCGGATTAGGCGATCGAGCGCAGGTGGCGTGAGCGGCTCAACGGTCGCGAGGCCCGCCGGCTCCGCGTTCATGATGTTGCCGATGAGGCTCACCTGGCTCTCGCCTTCGAACGCCCGCCGGCCCGTCACCATCTCGTAGAGGATTGCGCCGAGCGCCCACAGGTCCGTCCGCGCGTCGGCCTCCTTGCCCTCCAGCTGCTCCGGCGCCATGTATTGCAGCGTGCCGAGAATCGTGCCTTCCGCGGTGACAGGAGCGGCCCGCGTCGGGACGGACGCGCCGCTCTCGAGCGCCGGGTGCTCGCCGTGCGCCGCGAGCTTTGCGAGGCCGAAGTCGAGCAGCTTCGCTGATGGCACTCCCGACCGCCCCGCGCCGCCCGCTGTCAGCATCACGTTCCCGGGCTTCAGGTCACGGTGGATGATGCCGTGCTTGTGTGCGGCGTCGAGGGCCTCGGCAATCTGCGCTCCGATGTCGAGCGCCTGCGCGAGCGGGAGGGGGCCGTGGAGCAGCCGCTCGGCGAGCGATTCGCCCTGCAGGTGCTCCATCACGAGGTAGGTGGAGCCGTTGTGCTCGCCCACATCGAAGAGCGTACAGATGTGCGGGTGGGACAGGCCGGCGATGGTCTTCGCTTCCCGCGCGAAGCGCGCGCGGCGCTCAGGGTCGGTATTCAGTTCCGCGGGAAGGACCTTGATGGCAACCGTGCGATCGAGGCGGGTGTCGCGGGCCTTGTAAACCTCACCCATGCCGCCCGCCCCGATGGCGGCTTGAATCTCATACGGGCCGAGGCGGGCACCGGTGGAGAGTGGCACGGACTTCCGCCGGGATTGTAGCACTGGCGGAGGACGGTGAGATGTGCGCCCTGACCGGCCGCGCCCGGACGAATCAACGCAAGGAAGGTCACAGGCCTGAGCGTTGCGAAGACAGCTGGCTTGCCCAGACGAAGCAACCCGAGGAAGATCTCGCGCGGGAGGGAGACGACTGGCCTGCCCAGACGAAGCACCACGAGGAGGGAGAACGAACCGAAGTGGTGCGAAGTCTGGTGCGCCCGACAGGATTCGAACCTGTGGCCTTCGGCTCCGGAGG
>JALOKU010000127.1 GCA_025456345.1 Vicinamibacterales bacterium
GTCAACGCCCTGCTGCCGGATCGCGGTGACACCGGCCTCGAGGCCGGCAGTGGCCATGCACGCGTCGATGAGCGCCTGCGCGAGCCCGGCGTCGCGCAGCACCTTCTGCATCGCGCTCCAGGGGTCGGACGCGCGCGCCCACGTCGACTGCGTCTGGTAGAGGACGTCGAGGACGGCGAAATGGCGGCTGTCGCCCGCGCACCGCGCCACCATGGCGCCTTTCAGGCTCGTGGGATCCAGGGCAAAGTCGCGGTAAACGAACGTCGCGATGCCCTTGTCCACGTACTGCGACCTCAGCGCCGGCAACGTCTGCGTGTGGAAGTCGCCGCAGTGCGAGCAGCCGAGCGATGAGTACTGGATGACGAGGTTGGGCGCATCCGCGCTGCCGAGGCGCTTCTCGGTGAGCATCTCGGCGAGGGCGGGCACCTGCGTGCCGCCCGACAGCGTGCCGGACGGCACGCTCGTGGAAGGCGACGAGGGCGAGCCGCCATCCGAATCGCCGCCGCAGGACGCGGCCAGGAGGGCGAGGGCCATCAGCGCGGCGAAGGCCGCACCCCCACGAATCACGCGGAACCTCAATACGCTAATCACGAGATAGAGAGTAGCAAAACGCGCGGCGCAAGGCGAAGGCCTGCCGCGCGCTTGACACGGCGTGGGCCAGGAGGCGCACACTGTACTCATAGCGGAAGTGTGAATCATGCGCCTGCGCGTGCTCGCTGCTGCCTGTCTCGTCATTCTGGCCGGCTGCGACTCGAACCCCGCGCAACCCACCTGCACGTTCACGCTATCAACCACCTCGATGACGATGGGCGCGGCCGGAGGCGCGGGGTCGGTGACCGTGACGACGGGGAACCAGTGCGCCTGGACCGCGAGTTCGGGCGTCAGCTGGATCACGACGACGGGCGGCACCGCGGCGACCGGACCGGGTGCGTTCACGTTCAACGTGGCGGCGCTCGCGAGCGCCGCATCGCGGAACGGTTCGCTCACGGTCGCGGGCCAGGCTGTGGCGGTCACCCAACAGGGGATGGCCTGCGCCTATGCGCTGCTGCCGGCGAGCCGGACCGTTGACGCCGCGGGCGGAACGGCATCGTTCGACGTCAATACCGACACCGCCTGCGGGTGGACGGCCGCCCCGTCTGTGGCGTGGCTCACGCTGGTGTCGGGCGGGTCGGGGTCGGGCAACGCGACGGTCACGTATCGGGTGGCCGCCAATCCCGACGCGGCCACGCGGACGGGCAGCCTCACCGTGGGCGGCAGCGCGCACAGCGTCACGCAATCGGGCCTCACAAGTTGCACGGTGGATCTCAACAAGTACCAGGACTCGTTCTCCGTGGCCGGCGGCACGGGTTCGTTCGACGTGAGCGCTTCGTCGAGCTGCGCATGGGTCGCCGCGAGCGCCGCGGGCTGGGCCCGCGTGACCGACCCGTCAGGCGGGCTGGGCACCGGCAGCCGCCGCGTGACGTACGTGGTGGATGGCAGCGCCGATGCCGCCCCGCGCAGCGGGTCGATCACGGTCGGCGGCCGCACCTTCACGATCACCCAGGCCGGGACGACCGCCTGCGACTACTCCGTGGCGCCGGTCGACTTCCGGGAGTGCCCGCAGGTTGGTGCGCGTTCGGTTGCGATCACGACGGCTGCCGGCTGTCCGTGGACCTCGTCGACGCCGGCGTCGTGGATCACGATCAGTTCCGGCCGCTCCGGGACTGGGCCTGGCGCGATCGCTTTTTCGATCGCCAGCAATTACGACGCCGGGGAGCGGCAGGCCAACATCGAGGTGCGCTGGCCGGCGCCAACGGCCGGACAGAACGTGCGGGTGGTGCAAGCGGGCTGCGGCTACGCGGTGGACACGAGCTCCTTCCCGGCGGCCTTCCCGGTGGCCGGCGGCGACTTCAGCTTCTGGGTCTTCTCCAGCTCGACCGACAACGGATGCGGCGGCCCGCTGCAGAATGCGTGTTTCTGGACCGCGCAGACCACCGCGTCGTGGATCACGATCCTCTCGCAGATGCCGCAGTACGGTTACGACCGGGTGAGCTTCCGCATCGCCGCCAACGGCACGGGTGTCTTGCGCACCGCGACCATCACGTTGCGCGACAAGACCGTCACCGTCAGACAGGCGGGGAGTTAGCGACTGGGGGCATGGGACGAGGGGATAGGGGATAGGGGATAGGGGATAGGGTCGACGAACGCCTGGGGTACACTCGGACCCGATGACGGCCCGCCCGCGCCGACCGGCCACGCCAACGGCAACACGCCCTGCGACGCGCCTGCCGGCGTGGCTGATGTTCGCCGCGCTCCTCGCCGTCACGCTCGCAGCCTACCAACCCGCGTGGCACGGCGGCGTGCTGTGGGATGACGAGGCGCACCTCACGCGGCCGGAGCTGCGATCGGTTGACGGCCTGGCCCGGATCTGGGCCGAGCCGGGCGCCACGCAACAGTACTACCCGCTGCTCCACTCCACCTTCTGGGCGCTCCACCGCGTGTTCGGCGGCCACACGCTCCCCTATCACCTGCTCAACATCGGCCTGCACGCGCTCTCGGCATTCCTGTTCGGGTTGATGCTCCGCAGGCTCGCGGTGCCCTGGCCGTGGCTCGCGGCCTTCGTGTTCGCGCTGCACCCCGTGCACGTGGAGTCGGTGGCGTGGATCACGGAGTTGAAGAACACCCAGTCGGGCGTCTTCTTCCTCGCCGCAGCGCTGGCCTATCTGCGGTTCGACCGGAGCCGCAGCACGGCCTCGTGGCTGCTCGCGTTCTCGCTCTTCGTCGCGGCCCTCCTGAGCAAGTCGGTCACGGCCACGCTGCCGGCACTGCTGCTCGTGGTGTTCTGGTGGCAGCGCGGCCGCGTCGACCTCCGCCGCGACGTGCTGCCGCTGCTGCCGTTCTTCGCAGCCGGGGCGGCCTTCGGCTCGCTCACGGTGTGGGCGGAGCGGGCGCTCATCGGGGCGCGCGGCCCGGGATTCGAGTTCACCGTGGTCGATCGCGCACTCATCGCGGGCCGCGCGGTCTGGTTCTACCTTGGCAAGCTCGCGTGGCCGGCCAACCTGATGTTCATCTACCCGAGGTGGACGATCGACCCGCCGGCGTGGTGGCAGCACCTCTACCCGCTCGCCCTGCTCGCGCTCCTCGGCGGGCTGTGGGCGCTGCGCCATCGCACTCGCGCGCCGCTGGCCGCGCTATTGTTCTTCGGCATTGCCCTCTCGCCCGCGCTCGGGTTCGTCAACGTCTACCCGTTCCGCTTCTCCTTCGTGGCCGATCACTTTCAGTACCTGGCGAGCCTCGGCATCATCGCCCTCTTCTCCGGCGGACTGGGCTGGCTCGCCGCGCGCTCGCCCTCGGCGCCCCGCTGGACGCCGCTCGCCGCCGCAGCCATCATCCTCCTGCCGCTCGCCCTCCTCACGCACGCCCAGAGCCGCGACTACGCCGGCGCGGACAGGCTCTATCGCGCGACGATTGCCCGCGACCCGCAGTCGTGGATGGCGCACAACAACCTGGCCGTCCTCATGCTGCAGCAGTCGCCGGAGCAGGCGCTGGCGCATCTCGATCAGGCCCTGCGCGCGAACTCCGGCTATCCGGAAGCGCACAACAACAAGGGCCTGGCGCTGCAGCTGCTCGAGCGGTTCGAGGAGGCGGCGGCGGCGCACGCGGAGGCCCTGCGCCTCGAACCGACCTTTCCGGAAGCCCACAACAACCTGGGCACGGCGCTGCAGAAGCTGAACCGGCTTGCTGAAGCCGAGGCGGCGTATCGCGAGGCGCTGCGGTTGCGCCCCGGGAGCGTCCAGGCGCGCGTCAACCTCGCCAATGTCCTGCTGGAAACGGGCGCGGCCGGGGAGGCCGTCGCGCACTACCGCGACGCGCTCGCGATCGATCCGGGTCTGGCGGACGTGCACTTCACGCTCGGCGTGGCGCTCGAGCGCGTGGGCCGCCCCGGCGACGCGGCCGCGGCATACAACGCCACGCTTCGGCTGCAGCCGTCCGCGGCGGACGCGCACACGCGGCTCGGCGCGATCGCCGAGGAAGCCGGGCGGCTCGACGAAGCGATCTCCCACTTCGAGGCGTGGGCGCGGCTCGAACCCGATTCGCCCGCCGCATGGCTCGCGCTGGGGAATACCCGGTATCGGGCCGGCGACGTCGCGCGCGCGGCCGACGCCTACGCTGCGGCCGTCGGCCTCGCGCCCGGCTCGCCCGACGCCCGCAACAACTACGGCGCGGCCCTCGAACGGCTCGGCCGCATCAGCGACGCCGCGGCCCAATACGCCGAGGCGGTCCGGCTCGCGCCGGGCTCCGCGGGCGCGCGCGCCAACCTCGCCCGCGCACGAGAGAAACGGGGTCGGGACTGACGCTGGTCCCGACCCCTGACGCCTAGAACAGAATGCGGAACGCGAGCTGCATCGTGCGGCTCTGGTCCACGGCGGTCGTCACCTGGTAGTTGTCCTTCACACTCCCGACATAGGACGAGGCCAGCGTGCCCCCGACCGGGTTGAAGTTCGTGTTGTTGAACAGGTTGAAGATCATCCACTGGAACTCGCCCATCACGGGGCCCGCGATGGCGAACCGCTTGCCGACGGTGATGTCGGTCCGGAAGACCTGCGGCCCGGTCACGATGACGCTCTGGACGCCGCAATCGCCGTACCCGGCCACCGTTTCCAGGCACGACGGGCTGTTCGCGGGCGCGAAGTAGCGTCCCTCAGGCGTTCCCGCCGTGTAACCGGTGGCCGAGATGCTGTACGCCTTGATGGTGTTGTCGATGACGTCTTCCGGCAGCATCCACACGAGCGTCCGGAAGGCGTTGTTCGGGTCGGTCGACTTCCGAAGCTGGTGCATCTTCGCGACATCTTCCTTGGTCATGCCGAAGAGGCGGACGTTCCCGTAGTCCACCATGCGGCCGCTCTGCCAGCGGACGAGCCCCATGATGCTCCAGTCGCCGATCAGGCTGTTCACGACGCGGCCGGCGCCGCTGCCCCACTTCCTGCCGCGGCCGAAGGGCAGGTCGTACATCCAGTTCACCGCCAGGTTGTGCCTGACGTTGCCCAGGCTGGCCGCCCCGTTCGAGTAGTTCTGCTCACGCTCGACGTATGCCTTGCGGAACGCGAAGAAGTCGCTCTGGTAGCCCTTGCTGTAGGTGTAGCTGCTCTGCACCGAGAAGCCGTCGGCGTACCTTCGGTTGAAGATCAGCTGAATGCCGTTGTATTTCGTGCTGGGCCCGTTGGTGACCACCGTCGAGTTGTTCACATCCGGGTTCACCGCGAAGAAGTTGGCCGGCAAGCCCGCCGCCACCATGTTGGCCCGATACGCGGCGGTGGTCCGCAGGTTGCTCGCGGCCGTCTGCGGATTGGGGTTCAGGGCGTACATCGACTGGACCAGGGTGCTGTTGGTCCAACCCGTCCCGGTGTACTTGGACGAATCGGCCGCAGCACTGGACCCATTGAGGTTCGCGAGGAAGATCGGCAGCGGGCTCGTGCCTGGGACGCCCGTGTAGGCGAAGGTGTTGCCCTTGCCGGCGGCGATGTTCGCCACGAGGTTGGCCTGCGCCACCCTGAACTCGTCGATGAACTTGTTCTCGACGATGTTGATCTCGTTGTAGTTGAGGGCCCCGGCCAGGTTGAGGCCGATGGTGCCGGTTCCCGCGTACGGCAGCGTGATGCCCGGATCGAAGGCGCGGACGTTCGAGCTGGCCGACGGCACCATCATCGGGTAGACGCGGGTAGCCGGGAAGCTCGGCGCGCCCAGGTTGCCGCTCCCGCCGTTGAACAGCAGCGGCACTGCCCCCAGGTTGCCGTTCCCCGTGCTCCGGCTGGCGTCGATCAGGATGCCCGGGTTGTCGCCGTAGACCTCGGTGAAGTCGCTCATGCCGCCGCGCTGGTACGAGACGTTGTAGCCGCCGCGGATGACGGCATCGCCCGGCGCACCGAGAATCGCGTGCAGGATGCCGCTCTCGGCGCCGGTCGTCCAGGCCGCGCCGATGCTCGGCGCGACGTTGTTCCAGTCGGTGTCGAAGGCCTTCGTGCCCTTCTCGAGCATCGTGTACATCGTCGGCGAGCCCTGAAAGACGCCGGGCTTGTACAGGTTGCCGAGGCCGGTCACCACCGATCCGACGGTCAGGTCGCCGGGGCCCGTCGCCCCGAACACGTCGTCGATGTCGGCGTACGAGTAGCTGTTGTTCAGCGCGCGGAACGGCAGCTGCACTTCGTAGCGCAGGCCGGCGTTCACGGTGAGGTTGGGCTTCCACCGCCAGCTGTCCTGCACGAAGGCTCCGACCTGCCACAGGCGGCCCTTCTGCAGGCTCTGGCCGAGGAGGTTGTAGTTCTCGCCGTCCTCGCCCACTCTCGCGTCGTAGGTGAGCGACTGGACGCGCCCGGCCAGCACCATGTAAAGGTTGCGGGCGTTGGTGATGTCGGTGCTCGACGCGCCGGGGAAGTTGGCGGTGGTGAACATCGCATCGGCCGGGTCGCCGGTGGCGAAGCCGAGGGTGGCGGTCGGCACCAGGCGCTGGTTCTTGAGCCACACGTCGCCGCGCGTCGCGGAACCGCCGATCGTCAAAGCGTGCTTGCCCTTCAGCCAGTTCACCGTGTCTTCGATGACCATCGTCGAGCCCTCGCGCGAGCTCGGCGTCGAACCGGGGTACGGGTTGCTGATGCCCTTGAAGTTGGACCACGAGAGCGCGTAGCCCTTCATGTCGCCGAACGCCGAGTTGCTGTACATCGGCACCGCGAGGTCGGGGTAGAAGAGCGTGGCGCCGCCAGTGGCCCCGTACCTCACTTCGTTCACCATGCTGGACGAGAGCGTGGAGCGCAGCGAGAGCTGCCAGGAGAATCGTTCCGAGTCCTGCTTCCCGTGCACCGGGAAGCCCGGGAAGATCGCCTGCATGCCGTTGCCGGTGTCCGGGTCGGAGATGAGGTGGTTGTAGGTGCCCGACCCTGTGAACCGGTGATTGCTGGTGATGTTGTAGTCGAGGCGGGCCGTCGGGTAGGTCGTCGTGCTTTCCGTCGGCTGGGCCCACGCGAAGGTCTGCGTGAGGGGGTCAATCGTCGTCGTCACGGTGCCCTTGCCCGTTGTCGAACGGACATCCGCCAGCAGCTTGGCGACCACCGGGTCGATGGTCGACGCGTGGCCGTTCTTCGCGGCGAGCGCCATCAGGTCGACCGTGCCGCCCGCATACTGGAACTTCCCCTGCTCGGAGAGCGGGCTCATGATGGTGCGGTTGGCCGTGTTGGTGCCAGGGGAGCTGATCCACTCGTAGTTGACGAAGAAGAACGCCTTGTCCTTCCAGATGGGGCCGCCAATTCGGGCGCCGGGCTGGTCCTGGTAGAGCCGCGCCTTGGCGGTCGGGTTGCCGGTGACCGGGTCGACGTTGCGGTACAGGTTGAACCACGTGTTCGTGTTGAACCGTTCGCGCCGCATGTAGTAGTACGCGCTGCCCTGGAACCGGTTCGTGCCCGAACGCGTGACGAACCGCACCTGGGCCGCTCCCTGGCTGCCCATGTCGGCGCCCTGCGCCGCCGTCGACACCGTGACTTCTTCGACCGCGTCCAGGCGCGGGCTGACGCGGGTGAACATGCCGTCCCACGACTTGGCGTAGTTGTCCTGGATGTTCATCCCGTCGAGGGTGATGTTGACCGCGCTCTGCGGGAGGCCGTTCACCGTGCCATCGCGCAGGCTGCCAGTCGTGGTCGCCACGCCGGGCATGTATCCGACCGGACGTGGCCTGGGTCTGGATGATTTCGGTCGCGCCCGACACGACGACGGTCTCTTCGAGGGCGCCGAGGCTGAGCACGGCCTTCACGTTGGCGACCTGGGCCACGTTGGCGACCACGTCGTTCAGGACCGCGGTCTTGAAGCCCATCAGCGTCACGGTCACGCTGTAGGTGCCGGGAGGCACGGCCGGGATCGTGAACGCGCCGTCCGACCCGCTCACGGCGTTGTAGACCGTGCCCGTCGTGACGCTCTTGACGACGATGTCGGCGCCGGGAACGACGGCTCCCGAGGTGTCGGTCACGGTGCCGGCGATCGTCGACGTCGACCCGCCCTGCGCGAACGCGGGCGCGGCCGCGACGGCCATGGCGAGCACCAGAAACAGGAAGACGCGACACAGCCTGGGTATGAGCTCAAACATGCCTTCTCCTCCACGAATCCGCGAACCCTCGGCGGGGCGAAGCCCCTCGTTTTCGCGTAGCCTACGACAATTCGAGGCGGGTGAACAGAACGATTTCGATCGCCTTCGCCTTGCATTCGTCTGGCGCATCGTTCCCCTTGTGCGAGGCCTCGGAGGCAAGTAGCATCTGTGCGCCCACGTCCTCCCGCCTTCACACCCGACGGAGTCACTATGCCGAAACGCGCGCTCGCCGCACTTCTGATACTGCTCGCCGCGCTTCCCATCGCCGCGCCTGCGCAGCCGCCTGCGCAGGCCCCTTCGCAAGCCCCGGCCAAGCCCGCCGCCGCGCCGGCTCCGCTCAAGTGGACCGACGAGACGCTCAAGCAGGAGGGCTACGCCACGCCGCCGAAGGAACTCGCCGACGCCGTGCTGGCGCCCCGCTACCGCAACGTGGCGCTCACCAACGCGAGCCCCGACAAGAAGTGGTTCCTCGACGAAATCGGCGACGGGCCGGTGGGAATGGCGGTGTTCTCGAAGCCGTTCCACGAACTGGGCGGCCTCTTTGTCGACTACCAGGCGAACCGCGCGCGGCCGCTGACCATCCGCAACAACGCCGGTCTCCAGGTCATCTCGGCGGCGGACGGATCGAAGAAGGCGATTCAGATTCCGAACGGCGTCCGCGTCTCGAACGCGGCGTGGTCGCCCGACGGATCGCTCATCGCCTTCTACGTCCACACGCCGGACGCCACGCACATCTGGGTGGCTGATCCCATGACCGGCGTCTCGAAGCAGCTCACGCAGAAGCCTGTGCTCGCGACGCTCGTGTCGAACTTCGACTTCAGCGCCGACGGCAAGAAGATCGCCGCGGTGATCGTTCCGGATGGCCGGGCGGCGATGCCCGGGGCCCCGGCGGCACCATCCGGCCCGCAGGTGAAGGTTGCCGACGATGCCGACAAGAACAGGCTGCGGACGTTCCCGAGCCTCATGGCGACGCCATACGATTTCCAGCTCCTCGAGTGGCACGCCACAGGGCAGGTCGTGGTGCTCGACGTCACCGCGCCGATGGCTCCGCCCGCGAAGGGGCGGGCGCCGAAGAACGCCCCGGCGGCCGGCATGAAGAAGATCGGCCAGCCGCAGATGGTCCGGTCGCTCGACCTCTCGCCCGACGGCAAGTACCTCCGCGTGACCCGCGTGACGAAGCCGTTCTCATACGTTGTGCCCGTCAGCAACTTCGGATCGACTGACGAAGTGTGGGACCTCGACGGCAAGGTGATGGTTGAACTCGACAAGCGGCCTCTCAACGAGGGCGTGCAGGACGACACGCAGCCGCCGCCCGATCCGGCGGCGGGCCCCGGCGGCGCGCAGGCACAGCAGCAGGGCCGGCGCGAACTGGCGTGGCGTGCGGATGGGCAGGGATTGACGTTCCTCGAACAAGAGTCGCCTTCGCCGCTGGCGCCGGGTGATGGAACGGCCGGCGCCGCGGCTTCGGCGCCCAGGCCCGCTGATCAGGCGACGACGGGTCGCGGCGGCCGCGGAGCGGGCGCCTCCGAGGGCCCGCGCCGGCCCGACCGCCTCTACCAGTGGCTGCCGCCGTTCGACAAGGCCAGCCTCAAGATGATCTTCGAGAGCAGCGCGCGGATGTCGGGCCACCGCTTCTCGCCCGATCACCAGGTACTGTTCTTCAGCGAGCGCACGGGCCAGAACACGGTGGAGAACGCCGTGTACCTGAGCGAGCCCGCGAAGCGCTACACGATCTCGCGCTTCCGCGCCGACGATGTCTACGCGAACCCGGGGTCGATCATGCTGGCGCGCGGCGGCGGCGGCGGCGGGCGCGGCGCGGGCGCCGGTGCGGCCCCGGGCGGGCGCGGCGGCGCGGGCGGGCCCGGCGGGGGCGTCGTGCTGCTCTCGCCCGATGGCAGCAGCGTCTACCTGCAGGGCACGGCCTACGACAAGAACCCGCTCGAAACGGGGCCCAAGTCCTTCGTCGACAAGGTCGCGATCAAGACCGGCGAGAAGAAGCGCGTCTACGAGAGCGGGAACGGCGGCGTCTTCGAGCGCGTGACGACGCCGATCGACCTCGACGCCGGGCGCTACATCGTGTCGCGCGAAAGCCCCACCGAGATCGCGCAGTACTACCTGGTGGACGGCCCGGCGCGCACGGCGCTCACGACGAACGAGGACGCCACGCCCGACCTCACCCGCGCCCCGAAGGACCGCTTCATCGTCGAACGCCCGGACGGCTTCAAGTTCCGCGTCAGCGTCACGCTGCCGCCGGGCTACCAGAAGGGCACGCGGCTCCCGGCCATCTTCTGGTTCTACCCGCGCGAGTTCGCGACGCAGGAGGACTACGACCGCGGCATCCGCACCTACAACAGGAACGAGGCGCCGAACTTCGGCACGCGCTCGATGCAGTTCTTCGTCCGCCTCGGCTACGCCGTGGTCGAGCCCGACGCGCCGATTGTCGGCCCGACCGGGAAGATGAACGACAACTACGAGCACGACCTGCGCAACAACCTCGCGGCCGTGATCGACGAGCTCGACCGCCGGGAGATCGTCGACCGGCACAGGCTGGCGATCGGCGGCCACAGCTACGGCGCGTTCTCCGCGGTGAACGCCATGGTGCACACGCCATTTTTCAAGGCGGGCATCGCGGGCGACGGCGCCTACAACCGCACACTGACGCCGCTGGGCTTCCAGAGCGAGCGGCGCGACCTCTGGGAGGCGAAAGACGTGTACCTCTCGATGTCGCCGTTCCTCTACGCGCAGAACCTCACCGGGGCGCTGCTGATGTACCACGGCCTGGGCGACCAGAACGTGGGCACCGACCCGACGAACTCGACGCGGCTGTTCCACGCGCTCAACGGCCTGGGCAAGACGACGGCGCTGTATCTCTATCCGCTGGAGGACCACGGCCCGGCGACGCGCGAAACGCTGCTCGACCTGTGGGCGCGCTGGGCCGCGTGGCTGGACAAGTACGTGAAGAACCCGGAGCCGGCGAAGGCGGTGAAGAAGTAGGGGCTAGGGACTAGGCGCTGGGCGCTAGTCAGTCTCGGCGTCACGTTGGCAAGCCACCAACGCGGCGCCCGCCGCATCGAACTAGCCCCTAGCGCCCAGCCCCTAGGGCCTAGCTGAGTGCCCGGTCCGACCGGAGGCGGTTCTTACAGGCTTTATTGCGGGTGGCGTGAAGACGGGAGGCCTTGTGATATTCTCATCCGGTCAGACCGCCCCCAAACGGCGACCCCAGGGAGGTGTGTCGTGAAAATCCACTACTACATGGTGTGTTCGCGGTTCGAGGCCCTCATCGCCTCCCACCTCGAGCCGGAAGCCTTCGGCACCTACATGGCCGTCGGCACCAAGAAACTCGCCAGCGGCCACGTGGCGTTCTTCGAAATCGATCCGGGGTTCCCGGCGCTCACCGATCACTTCCCCGTCGACGACATCGACACGCGCTGCGTGCCGCACGAGGACGGCTCGCCGAAGCGCAGCAAGTACATCTCCGTCTACCGGGTGATGGAATTCCTGCCGCTGCCCGTCTACGGATCGCTCTACCTGACGACGCCGGACGGGCGCGTGCTGCGGCTGGACCAGAGCCCGTACGACGAGGGTGCCGAGGCGCCCGGCATCAACCTCTACCAGGAGCTGTGCCCCCTCATCCCGATGGTGCTCTCGACGCAGGGGCCGGCGGCGTTCGCGCGGGCCATTACGGACCCGCGCAACCCGGTGCACGCGCCGCGGATCTTCTTCGCCGACCTGAAGATCGACCGCGACGAGCGCGGCAAGCTGGCCGGATGGCTCCCGTACACCGACCCGCTGCACCTCGAAGACCTGATCCACGAACTGGAGCACGGCGACCAGAGCGGCAAAGCGACGAAGACCGTGTCGCGCACGCCCCGCACGCGGGGGTTCCTGCGCGTGATTCGCCGCGGGTTCTACCTCGGTGATCAGACCGGCGTGAAGTGCTATCGGTTCCCGACACGCGAGGAGATGGAGATCCACCACTCGAAGTGGTGGCACTCGGCCTCCGCGCAGTAACAGTGCGGATGTCGTCACCCGCGCCCGGCGGCCTGTGTCTGCCGCGAGCACGGGTGATGACGCCGCCTCGAGTCAACCGCCCCCGTTGGTCCCCCGAAAGGTAGTTCGCCCGTGAGCCGCATTGGTCTGTCCGTCCTGTCCCGCGTCCGAACCTGGTGGCCCATCGTCCTGCTGGCGGCGTTTGCGGCGCCGATGTTCTGGCAGCCTGCCGCCACGGCGCTCGAGTCGGCCGTGCAGGAGGCGGAGGGCGCCCCTGAGGCGTTCCAGTTCTTCTCGCCGTTCTCCGATCCGCGGTTCAGCGGGATCGAGCAGTTGTCGCTGCTGCTGGTGCTCGCCGTGGCGGTCGCGAGCCTCTTCTACGCGTACGGGCTCTACCGCCAGGTCAACCGGGCGCCAACCGGCACGCCGAAGATGCAGGAGGTGGCGGCGGCGATCCGCGAAGGCGCGAATTCGTACCTCGCGGCGCAGTTCCGGCGGATCGCGCCGCTCATCGCGCTGATCACGGTGCTGCTGGCTCTCACCTACACGGGCCACGAGCAGGCCTTCCGCTGGGGCCGCGCCGGCGCGTTCCTGGTGGGCGCGCTCTTCAGCTGGACCGTCGGGTTCGTCGGCATGCGCCTCGCCACCACCGGCAACCTGCGCGTGGCCGCGGCGGCCGTGAACAGCTACGGCGAGGCGATGCAGCTCGGGTACCGGACGGGCACGGTCACCGGCATGCTGACCGACGGCCTGGGGCTGCTCGGCGGCACGGTGATCTTCCTCATCTACGGCGTCGCGGCGTACGAGGCGCTGCTCGGCTTCGGGTTCGGCGGCACGCTGCTCGCGCTCTTCATGCGCGTGGGCGGCGGCATCTACACCAAGGCCGCCGACGTGGGCGCGGATCTGGTCGGCAAAATCGAAAAGGACATTCCCGAGGACGACCCGCGCAACGCGGCGACGATTGCCGACAACGTGGGCGACAACGTGGGCGACTGCGCCGGCATGGCGGCCGACATCTTCGAGAGCTACGAGGTGACGATTGTCGCCGCGATGATTCTCGGCATGGCGAGCTTCGGCCACAAGGGCGTCATCTTCCCGCTGCTCGTGCGCGGCATCGGCGTGCTCGGGTCGATCATCAGCACCTACAGCGTGAAGGCCGGCCACGACGACACGTCGGACTCGGCCCTCAAGACGGTGCACCGCGGCTTCTGGATTGGCTCGGTCATCAGCATCGTCGGCTTCTTCGCCGTGGCCTTCTACTACCTGCGGTTCGACGCCGCCTACCTCGCCGGCAACCCGATGGCGGCGGCGGGGTTCCCGGGCGGCGACCCGTCGGCGCTGCCCTTCTGGGCGAACGCCGGCGTCGCGGGCCTCGACCTGCGCCCGGCGCTCACGTGCCTCATCGGCGTCTTCCTGGCCGTCGCGCTCAACAAGGTGACCAGCTACTACACGCACACCGCCCACGCGCCGGTGAAGTCGCTGACGAAGGCCTGCACGACGGGCCACGCGACGAACATCATCGAGGGCATCGCCCTCGGGTACGAGAGCACGGTGGCGGCGATCGTTGTGATCGGCGGCGCGATCCTCCTGTCGGTGCTGTGCTACACGGGCACGCCGCCGATGTTCATCGCCTACGGCGTGGCGATGGCCGGCATCGGCATGCTCACGCTGACCGGCAACACGATTTCGATGGACGTCTTCGGGCCGGTCGCCGACAACGCCAACGGGATCGGCGAGATGGGCTACGACCCCGAGGCGATGGAGGCGGAACGCCCCGGCAGCTACCGCCGCGCGCGCCAGATCCTGGCCGACCTCGACGCGGTGGGCAACACCACGAAGGCCGAGACCAAGGGGATCGCCATCGGGTCGGCCGTCATCGCGGCCGTGTCGCTCTTCTCCAGCTTCATCGCCGTCATCGCCGTCGGCAGCGAGGACCGGATCGGGCTGATGACGGTCGAGCAGTACGCCGCCGAGGCCGGGCGGATGACGGTGGCCGAGCCGGTGGTCTTCGTGGGTTTCCTGCTCGGCGGCGCCGTGCCGTTCCTCTTCTCGAGCATGCTCCTGCGCGCCGTCAGCCGCGCGGCCTTCTACATCGTCAAGGAATGCCGCGTGCAGTTCCGCGACATCGACATCTGGCAGGGCAACAAGAAGCCCGACTACGGGCGCGTCGTGGACATCTGCACGTCGACCGCGCAGAAGGAGCTCATCGGGCCCGGATTCCTTGCGATCGGCACGCCGATCCTCGTGGGCTTCCTGCTCGGGCCGTACGCCCTCGGGGGCTTCCTTGCCGGCACGATTCTCGTGGGGCAGCTGCTGGCCGTGTTCATGTCGAACGCCGGCGGCGCGTGGGACAACGCGAAGAAGCTGATCGAGGACGGCATCTTCGGCGGCAAAGGGTCGGAGGCGCACAAGGCGGCCGTCACGGGCGACACCGTCGGCGACCCGCTGAAAGACACGGCCGGGCCGGCCGTGAACCCGCTCATCAAGGTGATGAACATGGTGTCGCTGCTGGCCCTCGGCCTGGTGCTCAAGTACAACCTCATGGCGCCGCGGGCCGAGGACGGGACGCGGCTGGTCGGCATAGCCGCCGCGCTGGTCTGTGCCGTGGCCATCGGGTGGGCCGTCTGGAAGAGCAAGCAGGAACCGGATTCCGTGTCATAATTCCTACGCATTGACTACCACTCGTTCCTCTTCCCACGGCCGCAGGCCGGCCGGTCCAGGCCGGCGCGGCAGCAGCAGGCCTCCATCGACGATGGCGCCGCGGACGAAGGTGCCGTTCGAGGTGGCGCCGCACGACGCCACGCCGCTCGAGTTCTCGGAACTGGGCCTCGACAGCCGCCTCATCGCGGGCATCGAAGACCGCGGGTTCGTCCGCACCACGCCGATCCAGAGCGCCGTCTTCCCGATCGTCGCAGCGGGCTCGGATCTCATCGCCTGCGCCGAGACCGGGACGGGCAAGACGGCCGCCTTCCTGCTCCCGATCATGCAGCGGCTGCTGGCCGCCCAGTCGGTCGGGACGATCCGGGTCCTGGTCCTCGCCCCGACGCGCGAGCTGGCGGTCCAGATCGAGGACGACTTCACCGGGTTCGCGTACCACACGACGCTGACCGGCATCGCCGTGTACGGCGGCGTGGACGGCGACATCCAGTTCAGGGCCCTGCGCGCAGGCGCTGACGTGGTGGTGGCCACGCCTGGCCGGCTGCTCGACCACATGAACACGGGCATCGTGGACTTCGGCAAAGTCGAGGTGCTCGTGCTCGACGAGGCCGACCGCATGCTCGACATGGGGTTCTGGCCCGACGTGCGCAAGATCGTGTCGGCGCTGCCGGCCGTGCGCCAGACGCTGCTCTTCTCCGCGACCACTTCGTCGGACGTGGTCATGCTGGCCGAGCAGGTGATGCGCGACCCGCGGTTCATCCAGATCGGCCGCGCGGGCGGCCCGGCGACCACCATCGCGCACATCGCGCACATGATGCCCGCGCGCGAAAAGGTGGAGTGGCTCACGCGGTTCCTGCGCCGCACGCACGCGCCGTCGCTGATTTTCGTCCGCACCAAGCGCGGCGCGGACCAGCTGGCATCGAGCCTGGCGTCGCGCGGCGTCCGCTGCGCGCCGCTGCACGCCGACCGGACCCAGAAGGAGCGCTCGGCCGCCGTCGAGGGGTTCCGCTCCGGCCGCCACACGGCGCTGGTTGCCACGGACATCGCCGCCCGGGGCCTCGACATCGACGGCATCGCGCACGTCATCAACTACGAAGTGCCGCACAGCGCCGACTCGTACGTCCACCGCGTCGGCCGGACCGGCCGCGCCGAGTCCGCGGGCACCGCGATCACGCTCGTCGCACCCGACGAACTCCCCACGCTGCACGCCATCGAGAAGTCGATCGACATCTACATGGACAAGCCCGAGCCGCCGTCACCTGAACCAGGGGCTAGGGACTAGGCGCCAGGCGCTAGTGGGGGGAGCCCGGGGTCAGACCTAGGTCTGACCCCAATCCGGTTAGAATCTCGCGCATGGCGAAACCACTCTGCCTGGCGTTGACGATTGCCGTCCTCTCCATCGGCTCCTTTCCCGCGTCCGCGGCGGCGCAGATCACCCCCGCCGACTACGAGCGGGCCGCGGGCCTGCGCGAGA
>JALOKU010000128.1 GCA_025456345.1 Vicinamibacterales bacterium
GTGTTCTCGTCCTGGCAGGACATCCCGTTCACGGAGAACCACATCAAGCAATTGCACCAGACCCTGCTTCGCTACAGCGAGAAGGACGGCTGGCATCGCGGCAACTACAAGACGAACTCGAACAGCGTCGCCGCCTTTGACGAAAACGGCGCACCGATCGGCATCGTGTTCCAGACGGCGTCGCCCTTCGACACGCCGCGCCTGATGACGGAACTGGTCGCCTGGGTCAACCAGCATCGCGAGGCGGGTCGCCCGCATCCGCTACTGGTCATCGCCCTCTGCGTGGTGGTGTTTCTGGAGATTCATCCATTCCAGGACGGCAACGGTCGGCTGAGTCGCGCGCTGACGACGCTGCTGTTGTTGCAGGCCGGCTACGCCTATGTCCCCTACAGCTCCCTGGAGAGCGTGGTCGAGCAGAACAAGGACACCTACTACCTCGCGCTGCGGCAGACCCACGGCACGATCCGCACCGAGGCCCCCAACTGGCAGCCGTGGCTGGTGTTCTTCCTCCGCTCTCTGGCCGAGCAGGTTCGGAGACTGGAGATCAAGGTCGAGCGCGAGAAGCGCGTACTCGCCCCGCTGCCAACGCTCTCACTACAGGTCGTCGAATTCGCCCGCGAGCATGGTCGCGTCACCATCGGCGAGGCCATCAGGCTGACCGGCGCCAGCCGCAACACGCTCAAGCAGCACTTCCGCGCGCTGGTACAGCGCGGTTACCTGAACCAGCACGGAAGCGGCCGCGGCGTCTGGTACGAACTGCTCTGACCGGAGGGTCGGACGCAAGCGCGTAGCCATCACACGTCGTCCGTTCGAGAAGCGTCTATCGTCGGACTACTCGGACGTCGTCGAGATCAGTGCCGAGGGAGCCGAGTATGCTGGTCGACTCGCAGCTCTCCGTGGAAATACACGTCCAGGCTTGTGCCGCCCTGGCGTTCGTCGCGGACCACTGCCCGCACGCCTGCGTTGTCCAGCACCGCGCGGACATCGCCCAGACAGCCTCGTGGCAAACCGATGTGATGTGGGTGGTCCTCCGCACAGGCCACCACGCGGGGTTTGCCGAACGTCGACAGCCGCATGGCCTGTGCGGTGTAGAACTCGGGGTTCTGGAACGCCGCCACCCGTAGCAGCCGATTCCCAAGACCGGGGTTCAGGCCATCTTTGGGGACGTAGAGCTGGTTCGCCTGGACGACCTCGATCGACGCCGGAAGGACCCCGCTGACGGCCGGCTCCTTGTGACGACGTGAGGGCGGCACCGTCCACGGCGCATCGTCGTCCTCGTCAGGCGGCAGCCGTACGCCGACGACGCGACCGCTGTGTTCGGCCACCTGCGCCAGTCGCTCGGCGTGGTCCCGACGAACTCGCGACACGCCGGCCAGGATGACATACGCCAACGGCGGAATGGTCCAGAGCAGCGTGATGGACAGGTGTCGCAACCACGTGGGGCCCGAGGGCAGCGCCAGGTGGGCAATGGCCATCAGCACGGCGAGGAAGATGGTCACCTCGAACACGGCCAGGGTCTTGTGCTTCGTCGAACCGCCCGACATAGGAACCTCCCTCCTCACAGGCCTGCTTCGACGCGCGGCGCGTGGGGGAGTTCCGTGCCGCGCGGCGGCGGCGGGCGATCGAAGGACGCGGTAAGGATCAGAGAACGAGAAGAGAAGGATCGATCCGGGCGCCGATCGGCGAAGATGGTGGAAGGAGGCATTCATGACGTGGAAGTCCGTTTCTCTTGCGCGTGCAGCAGCGTCGTTGCCGGCTGGGCTGGCCGCCCTCCTGATCACCGCGAGCGCCGCCGCACAACAGGCGCCCCCGGCCTCGATCTCGACGTTGACGGAACAGCTCGAACAGGCCACGCGAGCTGGTGACACCGCGAGGGCGGTGCAACTGGCCGGGCAGATTGTGGACCTGGCCGAACCCGCGCACATCGAGGCCCTGTACGCCACCGCGCGCCTTCACGCGATTGCCGGGCGTCGCGAGCAGGCGTACCTCGTGTTGTCGCGCGCGATCGGGGCCGGGTTCAACGACCGCAGCCGACTGCTGCAGGAGGAGGCGTTCGCGGAGTATCGAAGCGAAGATCTCTTCAAGTCGCTCGCCAGGAAAGCATGGGCGCGGGGCTACACGGACCTGTTGGAACGAGCCAACCGCGAGGATGTCCAGAAGTCGCCGGAGATCATGAAGGCGCTGGCATTCACGATCGGCGAACGCGTAGCGGATATCGGAGCGGGCACGGGGTACTTCACGTTCCAGGTTGCGAAGGCCGTCGGCCCAACCGGGCAGGTCTTCGCGCTCGACATCGCGCCCGAGATGCTCGAATACCTCGAGCTCAGGGTCAAGGCACAGAAGGCGACCAACGTCACGCTGCGAAAGGTGACGAGCGACGACCCACAGCTGCCCCCGGGCAGTGTGGACACCGTCCTCCTGATCGACACCATCCACTACGTGAAGGACCGGACGGCGTACGCGAAGAAACTCCTGCCCGGCCTCGCTCCCGGGGGACGTGTCGTCATCATCGACTACATTCCCAAGCCGATGTCCGAGCGGCCGTGGGGCCCGCCGCCCGAGCAGCAATTCCCGCGGGAGCAGATGGACAGGGAGATGGCGGCTGCGGGATTCAAGGTACTCGCCGCCTACGATTTCCTGCCGGAGCAGTTCTTCGTCGTCTACGGCGCCCGGTGAGCACGGTGGTCGACAGACGCCGCGCCTCGGGCACGATGCGACAGCTTGATGCGCTGGCGCCGCGCCAGGTGGTGCTCGGTCGTCACGCGGCCGACGTTGACGATCTTCCATCGGCAGGCCAGCCGGCGGTTCGGGCGGGTAAACCCGTGCATCCCATCACCCGGCCGTTTCCCTTTATAATCGGTCCCGCTCGTCCCCGACGTTCGCGTCGCGGAAGGCCGGCTGAACGCGGCGGCCCGTGGCGGCATCACACCGCCCGCGACGCGCAATCACTCGTCATCTCGGGGTTCATATGCTCAAGAAGCTCGCGCTGACCGTCGTTCTGTGCCTCGGCGTCCTCACGGTGTCCGCCCAGGTCACGCCTCCGCCGACGGAGGATCTGAACAGCTACTTCAAGCCATTGCTGTGGCGCTCGATCGGGCCCTTCCGCGGCGGGCGGGCCGTCGCGGCGACCGGCGTTGTCGGCGATCCGAAGACCTACTACATGGGCACCACCGGCGGCGGGCTGTGGAAGACCGACAACATGGGGATCAGCTGGCGGAACGTCTCGGACGGCTTCTTCAAGACGGGGTCGGTCGGAGCCGTCGCCGTCGCCGAGAGCGACCCGAACGTCGTGTACGTCGGCATGGGTGAGCATGCCGTTCGCGGCGTTATGACGCACCAGGGCGACGGCGTGTACCGGTCCACGGATGCCGGCAAGACCTGGAAGCACGTCGGCCTGGAACCGACGCAGCACATCTCGCGCATCGTCGTGCACCCGAAGGACCCGGACATCGTGCTCGTGGCGGCACAGGGCGCGCTCCACAGCCCGTCGGCGGAGCGGGGCGTGTTCAAGTCGACCGACGGCGGCGCCACCTGGAAGAAGGTCCTGTTCGTGAACGACAAGACCGGCGCCGCCGAGTTGTCGATGGACGCGACGAACCCGCGGATTCTCTATGCGGCGATGTGGGAGCACGGCCGCCGGCCCTGGCAGGTCATCAGCGGCGGGCCGGGCAGCGGCCTGTACAAGTCGACCGACACCGGCGAGACCTGGGAGAAGATGACCGAGGGCCTGCCCGAGAAGATGGGCAAGATGGCGGTCGCCGTCAGCCCGTCGAACCCCGGAACGGTCTATGCCCTGATCGAGAGCGACTCGGCAAAGGACGACCGCGGACTCTACGTGTCGACCGACGCCGGGAAGAAGTGGAGCCAGGTGACGAGCGACCCGCGCCTCATTCAGCGGGCGTGGTACTACACGGAGCTCTTCGTCGACCCGAAGAACGATCAGACGATTTATGTGTTGAGCGCCCCGGCCCTGCGGTCCACCGACGGCGGGAAGACGTGGAAGACCCTGTCGGGCACGCACGGCGATTTCCACGACCTGTGGATCAACCCCGGCAATCCCCTCAATTTCATCATCTCGAATGACGGCGGGGCGGCGATCACGTTCGACGGCGGCAAGAGCTGGAGCTCCCAGGACGTGCAGCCGACGGCGCAGTTCTACCGGATCAACGTCGACAACACGTTCCCGTACCGCATCTACGGCGGCCAGCAGGACAACTCGACGGTCGCGATCGCGAGCCGTGAGCTCGGCAGCGGCGGCATCACGCAGGAGAGCTGGAGAGCGTCGGCCGGCGGCGAGAGCGCCTTTCTGGCTTTCGATCCCGACAACCCCCGCTACGTGATGGGCGGCAGCTACCAGGGCACGATCGACGTCCTCGACACGCAGGCGACGGCGGGCACGAACATCATGGCGGCGCCGATCCAGTACCTCGGCATGGACGCCAAGGACATGAAGTACCGCTACAACTGGAACGCGCCCATCATCTGGAGCCGGTGGGAACCGAACGCCTTCTATCACGGCGCGCAGGTGCTGCTGAAGACGACCGACATGGGCAGGACGTGGACGGCGGTATCGCCCGACCTCACGCGCAACGAGAAGGAGAAGCAGGGCACGGCCGGCGTCCCGTACACCAATGAAGCGGTCGGCGCCGAGAACTACGGCACGCTGGCCTACGTGGCGGAATCGCCTCACGAGAAGGGCGTGATCTGGACGGCCAGCGACGACGGCCTCGTCCAGTTGACGCGCGACGGCGGCGCGACCTGGAAGAACGTCACCCCGAACGGGCTCGCGGAGTGCCTCGTCAACGCCATCGAGATTTCGCCGTTCGACAAGGCCACCGCCTACGTCGCCACGACGCGGTACAAGTTCAACGATCACGCGCCCGGGCTCTACAAGACCACCGACTACGGCTCAACGTGGACGAAAATCGACCGGGGCATTCCCGGCAACGCCTTTACCAGGGCCGTCCGCGAAGACACCGTCAGGCGCGACCTGCTCTTCGCGGGTACCGAGCGGGGACTGTTCATCTCCTGGAACGGCGGCCGCGACTGGGCGCCGTTCCAGCTGAACCTGCCGATGACGCCTATCACCGACCTGCGCGTCCATCAGGGCAACCTCATCGCCGCCACCTCGGGCCGCTCCTTCTGGATCCTGGACGATCTCGCGCTCGTCCGGCAGTACTCGAGGGACACGCCGGACCTGTTCGTGTATCAGCCGGGCGATGGATACCTCGTGAATGGCGGAAGCGACCTGAACGCTCCCGAGGAGGACTTCAGGGGGGCCCATCCTACACGCGGCGTGAACCCGGCAAACGGCATCGTCCTGTACTATCGGCTGCCCGAACTGGCGAAGGCCGACGACATCACGCTCGAGATCACCGATGCGGCCGGCAAGCCAGTCCGCGCGTTCACCTCCAAGAAGGACCCCGACTTCAAGAAGTGGGACGGCGGCCCGAGCGCGGAACCCGTGCTGCCGAAGGCGAAGGGCCTGAACCGGTTCGTCTGGGACATGCGTTACCCCACGATCCCCGGCGTGCCCGGCGTGTACATCGAAGCCAGCTACGGCGGGCACAAGGCGATCCCCGGTAAGTATCACGTCGTGCTGAAGGCGGGCGGCAAGAAGGTCGAGACCGACGCGCAGATCCTCGCGAATCCGCTGTATCCGACGAGCGCTTCGGCCTACGAGGAGTTCCACGCCGTGATGTCCGGCGTGGAGCGCGAGGTGACCGCCATGCACCAGCTGGTGAACAGCCTGTACGGGCAGCAGAAGCAGCTCGAGGCGGTCCTCGCGGCGCTGCCGCCAGGCGACCGGTACGAGGCCGCCAAGCGCGATGGCGAAGCCCTGCTCGAGAAGCTGAAGGCGTGGGACGGCGACATGATTCAGCGCCGCTCCCGGGCCTACGACGATGTGGAGAACTTCCCGAACAGGTTCACGGCCAACTACCTGTTCCTGATCAACCAGACGGAAAGCGACCTGCCCCGCGTCAATCAGCCCTCGCGGGATAGGCTCGCCGAGCTGAACGCCGAGTGGTCGAAGCTGAAGGCCCGTGCCGATCAGCTGACCGCTGAGGACATTCCGGCGCTGAACCGGCAACTGTGGGAGCTGGGCGTCGGCGCGATCTGGAAGAAGTAGTCAGGCCAGGGTTGCCGGCGGGGTCCGCCGCGGCGAGCCGACGGCTCGTCGCGGCCCGTACGGCAGCCCCGGCTGGCGGCGCCTGAGCGGGCGACGCCGCCTGCGGCGCTACTTCGCCGGCACCGCGGGCGTGATCCGCAGGTTGCGGTACGCCACCGCGCCGTGATCGCCCTGCAGGTAGATCGGCCCCGGCGCGCCCTCGTCGCTGTCCAGCGCGCCGCCGGTGATGCCGGGGATCGTCTGGTCGCCGATGATTGTCTTGCCGTTGAGCACGACGGTGACCCGGCGGCCGACGAGCGTGATGTCGAACGTCTGCCAGTTGCCCGCGCCCGCGCTCGCATTCTCGTTCGGCACCAGGAAGCCGTAGACGCCGCCCAGGTCGGTCGACTTCGGTTCGGGGTCGATCGCGTCCTCCACCTGCACCTCGTAGCGGCCCCGCAGGTAGATGCCGCTGTTGCTGCCCTTCGGGCAGTTCACCTCGAGGTGCAGCTTGAAGTCGTCGTACTTCGCGGTAGTCACGAGGTTCGCACCGCTTTTGGCGTTCTTCAGGACGCCGTTCTCGGCCGACCACTGGCTCGCGCCGCCGAAGGAGGTCCAGCCCGCGAGGTCCTTCCCGTTGAAGAGCGGCACCGCCTCCCCCCACGAGGGCGGGCCGGCGCGGCGCAGCGACGGCGCCCGCCGGCCGACGACGCGGTGGCGCTCGCCGGCCGGCGTCACCAGCGTCCCCTCCAGCGTGTCGCCCGTCACCGCCGCGTCGAAGACGAGGTCGTTGGTCTCCTTCTCCCACTGCGGCGGGATGGCGAAGTGGACCGACCCCCCGTTGACGTCCACGCGCGAGATCGGGCGTGCGCTGCCGCCGCCGCCCACGAAGCGGCCGACGAGCGTTTGCGTGCCCGAGAGCGTCACTTCGAGCCACGAGGGGTATGGGCCTTTCGGGCCCTGGACGGTGAGGTCCCACCGGCCGATCGCGGCGGGCCGTGCAGGCGGCTGCGCCGGCGCTTGCGCGGCGCGGGTGCCGATGGCAGCTGGCGGCGTCGGCCCGGGTCGGCCGCCGGCAGCAGTGGCGACGCCGGCGGCGACGACGAGACACACGGTGAGCGAGCGGCGAAGTCCTTGGTAGCGCATGGGTTCGACTCCTAGAGTTCCTTGAGCCAGGCCTGGGCCATCTGCATCGCGCTCATGCTGACCGGCTTCCCTGCCCGGAAGCAGGCCTTCCAGACCTGGCCCTTCCTCTCGTAGGCCGGTTTGACGAAGCGCACCATGCCCTCCTCCTCCTTCGTGGCGGCTTCGAAGTCCACCGTCGGCACCAGGGCGACAAAGGCCGTCAGTTGATTTTTGAGGACGGTCTTGAGGTTGTACTGGTCCCACGCGAGCTGCTCGCTCTCGAGCTTGACGCGATCGCGCAGCGCGTACAGGGCCTCTTCGGTATCCGGTCCGCCCCGGTCCATCGAATACAGAACCGCCACGCCGCGGCGAAGCTTCTGCAGGTCCGAGGTGCCCAGCGCCTGGAGCGCCTGTGCGTCGCGAACCATCTTCTGGTACTTCGCCCGATCCTTGCGATTCACGTTCTCGGCGTTCCGCGTCCACGATTCCAGGTTCTGGCTGATCAGCAGCTGCAGCGTCTTGGCGTTTTCCGATTCCATGTTGTCCACGATCACCGCAGCGGACTCGCCATTGTTTCGAGCTTCGACCGCGGCGAAGTTCTTCCGCTTGAGCAGTTCCTCCATGCTCACCAGGCCAGTGATGCCGTGGTCGACCGCCTCGTGTTCCTGCTTGATCGAGTCGGCGTACGCCTTGCCGAACGTGTCGGACATCACCAGCGTCTTGAACGCCCCCCCCACCTTCTCGACGAAGGCCAGGCGTGCCGATTCGTCAAGAGCCTTCGCCGCGGCCACCACGCGCCCTCCGATGTACGGCAGCCGTTCCCAGTCTCCGCCGCGCTCCGGATCCGGCAACAACTCGCGCAGCACCTGGTTGGCCTTGTTCGTCAGATCCGAATCGCTGATATCGAGCGGCGAGGCCGGGGCCTTCGGCTCGCTCGTGGGCGCCGTGGCTGGCGCGTTCGGCTCGCCCTTGGAGGCCGTGCCTGGGGCGGGCGTGGGCGCGGGCGTGGGCGCCGGGGGAGTTGGCTTGGCCTTGAGGGCTTCTGCGGCCTTCTTCTTCAGCAGGCCTCCAAGCTGCGCGTGGACCAGCGCGGGGGCCGTCAGCAACAAGACGAGTACACACAGGTAGGGGGCGCGAATCCTCATGAGCTTCTCCTTCTGTCCCGCGCTCGTGCACGGGCCGGCGGATTGTCCTGCGGTGCTGGATTGAATGCGATTATACGTCAGCCGCGCCTCGAGCGCAGCTACCGAAAGCGGCCTGTTCTTCCGCCCCGTCTCCTATCGCAGCAGCAGCAGGCCGTCCGGGCGAGGGGTCCAGCCCGTTATCGTCGGACGCACGCCCCAGTAATTGGTCGGCCGGTACAGGAACACCCACGGGGCGTCGTCCCGGAC
>JALOKU010000043.1 GCA_025456345.1 Vicinamibacterales bacterium
TGGCCGCCGCGCCTGCCGGCGCACCGCTCTGGGCGTTCCGGCAGGTCGAATTGCTGCGGTATGTGAAGCGGTTCGTCAACTGGTACATCGACAACCGCCAGATCGAGAACGGCGAGTTCGGCGGTGGTCTCTCGGACGACAGCGATTTCACGAACTACTGGCCGCCGTCGGCGCTGATGGGCGTAGACCCGGCGAAGCTGAAGGCATCGCTGTTACGGGAGATGGAGGCCTTCTACGCGCAGGGCATGTTCACCAACGGCCTGTCGACGATTCAGACCGACGAGCTGCACAGTTACGAGGAAGGCATCAACGTGCTCGGCCAGGCCATGATGCTCGACTACGGCGGGCCGACGCACATCGAGCGGGCCATGGAGACGGCGGCAGCAACCGAGCGGATCACCGGCGTCAATGCCGCTGGCCATCGGCACATTCGTTCGAGCTACTTCAGCGGCACCACGATCGCCACCGAGGGCGTCTGGGGCTGGTCGAAACCCTCGTCGTATCTCCTCCTGCATCCGAGCATCGCGCTCGTCGAGTTCAACGGGTCGCCGCGCGTGAAGAAGTGGCTGATCGAACTGGCCGACGGCCTGCTCGCTCACCGCCGCGCCGGCGCGGCGTCCATCAGCACCACGATCGAATTCTCGACCGATAAGGACCTGCCCATGGCGGGCCTCGGCGCAGGCGCGGATCGAGCGCTGACCGTCCTGTGGGCGGCGTACCGCTGGACGGGCGACCGGAAGTACATGCAGCCCTTCCTCGACGCCGGCCCGCGCGCATTGGGCCAGGTGGCGGCCAACGGCTTCGACCTGATGGGTGTGCGCGACACCTGGGGCCTGATGTTCCCGTCACTGCTTGCGGGACCCGGTGAGGGTTCCTCCGCGATGCGGCACTTCGCCTGGCAGGCCACCGGCGACACCAGGTACCTCGAAGATCTCTACACGGACCAGGCCAGGGCGGCGCTCTTGCGCGAGTACATCAACACGGAAGGCAGCCTCTGGATTGACCGCGTCAACGTGCCCGACGCGGAGCTCCAGCGCGCTCGCCTCGGCGGCATCGCGCTCGTCCGGAACTTCATTCTCCCGGGACATGCCGTCAGTTGGGCGTTCGCCGGCGCGGGCGACGAAGAACGCGTCGCGATCCTCGTGCCGCGTGCGGTGCCGGATCACGTGACCGTCAGCGCCTACAATCTCGACTCGAAGCCCGTGAAGGCCGCGATGACGGGCTGGGACGTCGAGCCGGGCACCTGGTCGATGAGCGTGAACGGCGGCCCGGCACGGGTCGTGGCGTTCGAACGCTCGAAAGGCATCGACATCACGTTCGCTCCGCGCGCCGCGACCACAATCGAGCTGCAGCTTGTCTCGAAGGGCGTGCCGTACTGGTCGAGACCGGACCTGGGCATCACGGACAACGACGTGCAGACGAGCGGCGCCTCGATGCGCGTGACCGTTCACAGCCTGGGCGCCGTGGCGGCGCCGGCGGCGCGTCTCGTCGTCCGTGACGGCGAGGGCCGCGAGATCGGGCGGGCCGCGGTGCCGGCGCTCCAGGCGCCGCTCGATCTGCGCCCGCGCACGGCCACCGTCATCGTGAAGCTGCCGGCGGCCAGGGCGGCCCACGGCAGCGTGGCCGTCGAACTGGCGGGCGGCGCGCCGGAGATCACGCAGCAGAACAACCTCGTGCGGTGGTGATGATGAATCCTGACCTCGCATCCATGCTGGCGGCGCGGCTGCACGGGCCGCGCGATCTCCGCGTCGAGCGCGTGCCCGTGCCGGGGCCGCCGGCTGCCGGCCAGGTGCTGCTGCGCGTGAAGACGACGGGGGTCTGCGGCAGCGACCTGCACTCGTACCACGACGCTCGCATCGGCGATACGGCGATCGAGGGCCCGTTCGTGATTGGCCACGAGTTCTCCGCCGTTGTCGAAGCCGTCGGAGCGGAGGCGGCCGATGGTGCGCATGCGCCGCTCGAGGCGGGGACGCGTGTGGCTGTCGATCCCGCGCAGCCGTGCGGCCGGTGCGAGTCGTGCGACCAGGGGCACCCGAACCTCTGCCACCGCCTGCACTTCTGCGGGAACTACCCGGACGGCGGAAGCCTGTGCGAGTGGATGCACATGCCGGCGCGGTCGTGCTTCCCGGTTCCCGACGCGATTGACGATACCCAGGCGGCCCTCCTCGAACCGCTCGGCGTGGCGCTTCACGCAGTCGATCTGGCGAAGTTCCGCGTGGGCGACACGGCGGCCATCATCGGTGCGGGACCGATCGGGTTGATGATGCTCCAGCTGGCTCGTCTTTCCGGGGCCTCGGCGGTCTTTGTCACCGACAAGTTCCCGTGGCGGCTCGCGCTGGCGGAACGCTGGGGCGCCCGGCCGATTCTCTGCGACGGGCCGGACCCGGTCGGTGTCGTGTCGCGCGAGACGCTCGGCCGCGGCGTCGATATCGCCATCGAGGCGGCGTGGGCCGATCACTCGATCGGGCAGGCCGCCGACATGGCCCGCCTCGGGGGACGCGTGGTGCTCGTGGGCATCCCCGGCGACGACCGCCTGGCCATGAAGCACTCGACCGCACGGCGGAAGGGGCTGACGATCCGCCTGAGCCGGCGCATGAAGCACATCCACCGGCGCGCCATCGATCTCGTCCTGGAGGGCCGCGTCGATCTCGCCGCGCTCGTCAGCCACCGCTTCCCGCTCGCACAGGCGGCCGAGGCGTTCCGGCTGAACGCCGCCTACGAGGACGGCGTGGTGAAGGTCGTCATCGACAGCTGAGCGGGTGGCGCGATGCCGCTCGTTTACCGGCGCGTCACTGCGGAATCCGGCCGCCGGGATCCCAGAGGTCTTCCCACGACTGCCCCTCGCGCCAGAGGAACACCTGGCCCTTGATGAGACGGCACCCGCGATCGATCCCCGCGATCGCGGTCATGTCCTCGTCGCTGAGCGGACGCATGACGGCGGCGCGCAGGTTCGACAGGTAGTGCGCGGGGTTCACCGAGAACGGAATCGCAGCGCCGCCGCGCTGGATGGCCCATCTCAGGCATACCACGGACGGATGGACGCCGATCCGCCGGGCGATGGCCACGATAACCGGGTCCTCCATGTCCACGGTGTCGTCCGGAGTGCGGTCCCGCTCAGGGCGTCCGGGTGAGCCAAGCGGGCTGTAACCGACGGGCACGATGCCGCGGTGCTGGACCCACCGGAATAACTCCTGCTGCTGGAAATGCGGGTGCAACTCCATCTGGTTCACGGCCGGGCGGATCGCCGCGTCACGCAACAGCAGCTCGAGCTTGGGCACCGTCATGTTCGACGTGCCGAGGTGCCGCACGAGCCCCATGGCCACGAGTTTCTCCATGCTCCGCCACGTGGCCATGTAGCGCTCATGGATGTACGGGCTGGCGTCGGCGCTGCGCGCGGTCACGTCGCAGCCGGGCGGGTGGTAGTTCGGAAAAGGCCAGTGGACCAGGTACAGATCGAGGTAGTCGAGCTGCAAGTCGCGCAAGCTCTGTTCGCACGAGAGAATCACGTCGCGCTCTGCGTGCTTGTCGTTCCAGAGCTTCGACGTGATCCACAGCTCGTCGCGGCGGATGCCCGACGCCAGCAGCCGCCCAAGCGAGCAGCCTATCGCGCGCTCGTTCCCGTAGACCGACGCGCAGTCGACGTGCCGGTATCCGGCCGACACCGCGCCCATCACGGCTTTGGCGACCGCCTCCGCCGGCACCGAGTCCGAGCCAAACGTGCCGAGGCCGATGGCCGGCAGGAGCGCGTCACCCGCCACACGCAGTGCCGGCACAGCGGCCGGGTCGACGCTCATCTTCTCAGGCGCCGTCATGACCGCGCGCCCCGCCCGGCTTCTTCGTCGAAGACCACCGCGACTTTGCCGCAGGCGCCGCTCGCCATCAGCGCGTACGCGCCGGGCGCCTGGTCGAGGGTGAAGCGGTGGGTGATCAGTGTCTCGGGATGGATGTTCCACCGGACGAGGCGCTCCACGAGTTCTTCCATCCGCCAGATGGTCGTGACCCACGAGCCGTAGATCGTCTTCTGATCGTGGATGATGTCCTCGGACGGCTTGAAGCCAGTCGTCCCGCCCTCGCCCAGGAAGCAGATGCGCCCCCACTTGCGCGTGGCCTGGATGCACGCCAGCCGCGCCGCATCGCTGGCCGAGCAGTCGAACGCGCGCTCCACGCCGGCCCCGCCCGTGAGGCCGCGCACGCGGGACACCACCTCAGGCCCGGCCTCGATCACGGCGTCGAACAGCTTCAGCGACCGCGCCAGCTCCAACCTGGCTGGGTGCGTCTCGGCTCCGATGATCTGCGGCGCGCCCATCGCCCTCGCGAGCATCGCCGTCGCCAGGCCGACCGGCCCGAGGCCGGTGACGAGCACCGCGTCGTTGCCGCTCACGCCGACCCGCTCGATGCCCTCGTACACCGTGCCGAATCCGCAGGCCACCTGCGCGCCGTCCGAATAGCTGAGCGAGTCGGGCAGCGCCACCAGGTCCTTTTCCTCCGCGAGCAGGTAGTCGGCCATGCCGCCGTCGCGCTGCCAGCCATACGCGCGGCGGTACTGGCTCGTGCACGAGATCATGTAGCCGCGGCGGCAGTCGTTGCACACGCCGCAGCCGGAGATGTGATACACGATGACGCGGTCCCCGCTCGCGAAGCGGCGGCACCCGGCGCCGCACGCGACGATTTGCCCGCAGGGCTCGTGCCCGGCAATCATGCCCGGCTGGTAGCCTTCCGGCCCCTTCCCCAGATGCTGATGGTAGATGCACCGGATGTCCGATCCGCAGATCGTCGAGCTCTTCATCCGGATCAGCACCTCGCCATGCCCGGGCGCCGGAACGGGAAACTCCCGAAGCTCCGCCGTGCTGTTGCCCGGCAGGACGAGTCCCTTCATGGCGTCAGCGATTCGCGTCGACATGAGACCTCCGATGACGGCGAGGTTCGAAGCGGACCGGGGGGAACGACGCCGCGACGAGCCGGCGGCCTTCGTGAATCGATTCGATCGTCCCGGCGGCCATGGCTTGTACGAGCAGATTGCCGATCGCCGTGGCTTCGACCGGCCCGGCGTGCACCGGCCGGCCTGACGCGTCGGCGGTGGCCTGATTCAGGTACGCGTTGAGCGACCCGCCGCCCACGATGTGAATGCCCGGGACAGCCTGACCCGCCAGCCGCTCGATGTTCGCGACAACGTCGGCATAGCGGCGCGCCAGCGAGTCGAGAATGACCTTCGTCAACCGGACGGGATCGCCGGCCTCCGGCTGCCCCGACTCCCGAAGCGCGCCTCGAAGCTCGCGCACCATGCTCGCCGGCGCGAAGAAGCGGCGGTCGTCCGGGTCGACGAGGCCCACTGGCTCACCGAGCCGCGCGACAGCGGCGAGCAGCGGTTCGAGCGGTTGCGGCCGTCCCTCGGCTTCCCATTCGCGCCGGCACGACTCGAGCAGCCACAGTCCCATGACGTTGGTCAGGAGGCGCACCGTGCGGCCGACGCCGACTTCGTTGGTGAGGCCCGCGTGCATCGCCTCGAGCGACAATAGCGGCGCGCGGCGCTCGACGCCGACCAGAGACCAGGTGCCGGACGAGATGTAGGCCCAGCCGGGCTCGAGCGGCGTGCCGGCCACGGCACTCGCGGTGTCGTGTGTCGCGGGCGCGACAACGGCGGCCGGAGTGATGCCGAGGTTCGCGCAGAGGTCCAGCCTGATTCTGCCGAGCGTGGCGCCGGCGTCGACAATCTCCGGCATCAGCCCGCGAGGCAGGCCGAGCTCCGCAAAGAGCGATCCATCCCACTCGCCCGTCCGCGCGTCGAGCAGTTGCGTGGTTGACGCGTCGGTGCGCTCCGACACGAGCGACCCGCACAGGTCGTGATGGCAGAAATCAGGCATGAGGAGGAGGTGCGCCGCCCGGTCGGGCAGGCCGGCGCGCACGTGGGCCTCCAGCTGGTAGATCGTGTTGAAGGGCATGAACTGGATGCCCGTGCGCGCGTAGATCGCCTCGCGCGGCACGAGCGCGAACACCCGGTCCATGGCGTTGGCCGTGCGGTCGTCGCGGTAGCAGACAGGCTCTTCGACCAGCGCGCCGCCGCGATCGAGCAAGGCGTAGTCGACGCCCCATGAATCGACGCCGACGGATGTGATGGACGCGCCGGCGACGTTGGCGGCCTGCCAGGCGAGCCGCAGTCCTTCGCGGATGCCCGCCGTCAGGCTTGCCACGTCCCACCGCAGATACCCGTCGGCGTGGCGCGGCGCATAGCGGAAGCGGTGGACTTCGGCGAGACCGAAGCCCTCCTCCCCGGGCCCGCCGACCAGGGCGCGGCCGCTGCCGGCCCCGAGGTCAATCGCGACATGGAGCGGAGCGCAGGTGGCCACGGCGCGGCTACCTCAGGAAGGCTTCCGGCAGTCCGCCGTCCACCGGGATGATGTGGCCGCTTGTCCGCCCGCTGCGGCCGCCCGCCAGCCAGAGAATCGCCTCGGCGCAGAGGTCGGGGGTGATCGGCTGCTTGAGCAGCGTCCGTGCGGCGTAGAAGCGGGCGAGCTTGTCGCGCAGATCATCCGTGCTGTCCTCGTCGGTCCACGCGATGCCGTACTTCGTGAGCGACGACTGCACCCGATCTCTCGGGAACATCGTCGAGCCGCTGACCACGGTGGCCGGCGCGATCCCGTTGACCCGGACCGCCGGGGCCAGGCGGATGGCAAGCTCGCGGACGAGGTGGCTGACGGCGCTCTTGCTCACGTCGTACGCCTCGCTCCCCTTCTTCGGCACGACGGCGTTGGCCGAGCTCGTGAGCACGATGGCGGCCGGCGTGCCCTGGTCCAGGAACACCGAGGCGGCCTCGTCGGCGAGCAGGTAGTTGGCGGTGACGTTGACGGCGAGCGTTGTGTGCCACTGCTCGTCGGTGATTCGGCCTTCCAGATCCGGCGAGGGGAACGAGGCCGCCGTGTTGATCAGGATGTCGAGACCGCCGAAGCGCTGGATCGCGAAGCGGATCATCCGCCGGATGCTGTCGCGGTCCGTGATGTTCACCGCGCAGGACGCCGCGGTATCGGACCCCGCGATCGCCTCCGCCGCTTTCGCGGTTTCCGCAGCCGCGGCGCCGTTCATGTCCGCGGTCACGACGTGCGCGCCCAGGACCGCGGCCTTCATGGCGGCGGCGCGGCCGATGCCGCTCCCGCCGCCGACGACGAGGCAGACGCGCCGGCTGAGTTCCTTCGGCGGTGGCATGCGCTGCAGCTTGGCTTCCTCGAGCGCCCAGTACTCGATGTTGAAGGCTTCGCGCCCCGGCAGGGCGACGTAGTTGGTGACCGCCGTGAACCCGGCCGCCTTCTCGGGGCTCTTCGGCTGCGGCAGCGGCCCGTCCGCCGTGCGCCCGCCACCGAGGGCGCTTGCGCCGGCCATCACGCGGATGGCGTTGCGATAGAACTCGGCCGTGTAGCGCGCTTCCCTGCTGTTCGCACCGAACGCGAACAGGCCGACGCCCGGTACGAGGACCACCGACGGGTTCGGGTCGCGCAGGGCGGGAGACGCCGGCGTCGCGAACATCTCGTAGTAGGCCGTGTAGTCCTTCCGGTAGCGTTCCGCGCCGTCTGCAATCGCCTGGCGCAACGACTCGAGGGTGCCAGCGGCCGGGTCCCAACTGGCCAGCAGCGGCTTGATCCGGGTTCTCACGAAGTGATCCGGGCAGCTCGTGCCCACCTCGGCCAGCGGTTCGGCGTCCCGCGCGTTCACGAACTCCAGCGCTTCCGCCGAGTCGTCGAAGATGCCAATCGAGTGACGCACCGTGGCCAGCCGGCCGCGCAGGAACGGCAGGATCGCCGCAGCCAGTTCATGGCGGTCCCCGCGCGCGGCGGTGAGCGGGCCGCCGAAGGGGGCGGTCGCTGCCTGGTGTTCCAGGACGAACGTACCGAGGTCGTCGATGATGGCCGACGTGTTCAGGTAGCACTCCCTCGACGTCGCGCCCCACGTGAAGAGGCCGTGGCTCGCCAGGATGATGCCTTCCGCGCCGGGATGCTGATCGACCGCGCGCCGCAGCATCATCGCCAGTTCGAAGCCCGGCCGCTGCCAGGGCAGCCAGATCAGCTTCCGGCTGAACCGGCGGTTGAACTCGTCGAGTTTCGCCAGGCCGTTGGCACTCGCCGCGAGGGCGATGGCCCAGTCGGGATGCAGGTGATCGACGTGGTTGAACGGCAGGAAGGCGTGCAGCGGGGTATCGATGGACGGGGCCACGCCGTGGTTGGCGACGCTGAGGCGCGGATAGTGCGCCACCATCCCGTCTTCGTGCGCTTCTCCCTTGTACACCTCGCGGAGCTGCAGCAGGCGCCCCAGGTCGAGGAGCGCGAATCCGGAACCCGCCATCGTGCCGAGGTCGCCGCCGCTGCCCTTGACGGCCAGCACCCGGACCGGCGCGCCGGCGACCGGGTCGGGAACCTCGAACTTCCCGCTCGTGTTGCCGCCGCCGTAGTTGGTGATGCGCTGGTCGGCGCCGAGGAGGTTGGATCGATAGCGAAGCAGCTCGAGCGGGTTGCTGCCGAAGGCCGCGGCTTCCTGTTCGTTCCACAGATCCCGGAGGAATTTCATGCCGAATCATAGCTTGACTTCGACGGGGCCGGAGCCAACAATCGCGGCTCATGAAGCGCAGTCACAGCCTTGTTTCTGGCCTCTTCCTCATCACCTCGGCTGCACTGGCTCAGGGTCAGGCGCCCGCCGCCGGGCCCGCCGCCGCCAGTCCCGTGGCGATCACGCTCCGCGCGGATCAGCCGGGCCGGGTCGTCAACCGCAACATCTACGGCCACTTCGCCGAGCACCTCGGCCGCGGCATCTACGAGGGCATCTGGGTCGGGCCCGAATCCCCGATTCCGAACACCCGGGGCATCCGCAACGACGTCGTCGCGGCGCTCAAGGCCCTGAACCTGCCGGTGCTGCGATGGCCGGGCGGCTGCTTCGCGGACGAGTACCACTGGAAGGACGGCATCGGGCCGCGCGAGAAGCGGCCGTCCATGATCAACACCCACTGGGGCGGCGTTGTCGAAGACAACAGCTTCGGCACGCACGAGTTCATGGATCTGGTCGATCAGCTCGGCACCGACGCGTACATCACCGGGAACGTCGGCAGCGGCACCGCCAGAGAGATGATGGAGTGGGTCGAGTACCTCACGTCGGACGCCGTGTCGCCGATGGCGAACCTCCGGCGGCAGAACGGCCGCGAGAAGGCGTGGCGGGTGCCGTACTTCGGCCTCGGCAACGAACCCTGGGGCTGCGGCGGCAACATGCGGCCCGAGTACTACGCCGACGAGTTCCGCAAGTACAACACGTTCGTCAAGAACTACGACCGTGCGAAGCCCATCTACCGCATCGCCGGCGGGGCCAACGACTTCAACTACACGTGGACCGAGGTGCTGATGGATCGGGTCGGGCGGCAGATGAACGCGGCGTCGCTGCACTACTACACGCTGCCGACCGGCAACTGGCGGACGAAGGGATCCGCCACCCAGTTCGGCGAGGACCAGTGGTTCTCGACGCTCAGCCGGACACTCAAGATGGACGAGCTCATCACGAAGCACGCGGCCATCATGGACAAGGCCGATCCCGAGAAGCGCATCGGCCTCGCCATCGACGAGTGGGGCACCTGGTATGACGTCGAACCCGGCACCCAGCCGGGGTTCCTCTACCAGCAGAGCACGATGCGCGACGCGCTGGTGGCCGCGCTCAACTTCCACATCTTTCACCGCCACGCCGATCGCGTCGTCATGACGAACATCGCGCAGACGGTCAACGTCCTCCAGGCGATGATCCTCACCGACAAGGAGAAGATGGTCCGGACGCCCACCTACTGGGTGTTCGAGATGTTCAAGGTCCATCAGGGCGGAACGTTCCTGCCGGTCGAACTGCAGTCGCCGGACTACGTGTTCGGGGGCGAGAAGGTCCCCGCCGTCAGCGCATCGGCCACCAAGGCCGCCGACGGCAGGACCGTGCACCTCTCCCTGGCGAACACCCATCCTCGCGACCCCCTCGTCCTCACCGTGAAGCTGGCGGGCATCTCGCCGGCGTCAGCCGCCGGCCGGCTGCTCACGGCGCCGACGATGCAGGCGCACAACACCTTCGCGGCGCCGGATGCCGTGAAGCCTGTGCCGTTCGAGGGCGCGACACTGGCCGGCGGCACGCTGACCCTGACGCTGCCGGCGAAGTCGGTGCTTGTGGTTGAACTGCGCGGGACCCGGCGCCCAATCCCGTAGACTCCGGCGCCAGACCCGCAGATGTGACGGTTCACCCCGGTTCTTGAGGTCGTGGAGCCCCGGGTCTTCAGACCCGGAATACGCGCGGCTCTCTCTCGATGTGAAACACCTCGCGCAGGTCACGGGAGACGGGGCTGCTGTCGGCGTTGGCCGGCATGACGTCGCGCATGTGCCGCCACCACCGCTGGCACACGTCCGTGCCCGCGATGGCCGCCCACCGCGCCTCGTCTTCCACCTCGACATAGCCGAACAGATCGTGCGTCCCGTCGTCGAGGTAGATCGAGTACGTCACCACGCCGTGCGCCAGCAGCGCGTCCTCGAGTTCCTGCCAGATCGGCCGGTGCCGGCGTGCGTACTCCGCCTCGGCGCCGGGGTTGACGCGCATGCGGAAGGCTTTGCGGATCATGCTCGCAGTGTCTCCCTTCTCGCGCGTCAGAAGCAAGAAGCCAGAAGGGCCAACTTCGATTGTCAGAAGCAAGGAGCCAGAAGGGCCTGCTATCGATTGTCAGAAGCCAGAAGGCGCGTGTTGAGCTGGACAGGCATTCCTTCTTGCTTCTGGATTCTTGCTTCTGGCTTCTCCAACGTCACGGCGCCCTCTTCAACCCTTCCCGCCTCACCTGCCACCGACCATTGCGCGGAAACCCCGGCGCCGGCCCCTCCGGCGCGCCGTCCCACCCGGCGGCCATCATCGCCACGGCGTACAGCAGCGCGCCGTTGCCCGGCAGGTAGATCGTCAGGCCGGGCCGCTGGTGGTTATGTCCGTTCGTCCGGAAGACGTTCTTGGGGGTGTCCATCAATAACGCATCGACCGCCAGGTCTGGCTTCCCCAGGCGCGCCGCTGTCATCGCCATCATTGGATAGTCCCAGCCCCACGTGGTCGGCCAGTCCCAGTGCGTCCAGATCCAGTCGAAGGTGCGCGCCATCGTGTCCCGATCGACGCTGGTGCCGGGAAGCATGCCCAGCGCGGCGACCACTGACGGATGATCCGTGGCCCATCGCGGGTTCGAGTAGGTGTCGGGCGCCGTCTCGGCGAACAGGTACTTGCCGTCGGAGACCACTGGCGCCGACAGGCCGCGCAGCACCTTGTCCCACCGCGCGTCGCGAGGCAGGCCGAGCCGCTCGCGCCACGCCTGCGCAGTCTGCAGCCCCCAGGCCCAGTAGCTCAGCTCGAAGGCACAGTTGCGCGTGCGGTCCTTCGGATAGGTCTCCTGCGCGCAATTCAGCGGCGGCCCGAGTACGAAGCGCTGCGCGACGGCGTCCCAGACCGGGAACGACGCCATGAACTCCGCCGTGTCGAACACGACCTCGCGGAACTTCTCGAGCGTCGCGCGGTCACGCCGTTCGCGCCAGGCCAGTTCCGCATAGAAGATCGGGTGCGGCTGCTGCCAGACCAGGAACGGCCCGACACTCGACGGCGACTCGTCGCCCGTCGGGCTCGTCATCTTCGGCCAGCGCGCGCCGGCGTATCCCTGGCGGGCGGCGGTGGCCTTCGCCTGTGGCAGGATCGCGTCGTAGTAGCCAAGGCTCCGCTCGAGCAGCGGCAGGCGCCCCCACAGCGCGAAGTGCGCCGCGTGCCACCAGTGCATCTCGAGGTGGAACTTGCCTTCCCAGCTGTTGAACGTCAGCCCCGACTCCTGGGGAGGAAACCGGCCGGCGCACTGGATGGCCGTCAGGTACTGAGACAGGACGATGCGCCGCTCGAGTTCGCGCCAGCGGGGATCGGCGCTGCCCGAGAGATCGATGGCGCCGCCGGTGGACCAGAAGCGGTTCCAGTGGCCGCGAGCCGCGCGGCTCGCGGCCTCGAACGCCGGCAGCGGCTCCGCCACGGCCGCGGGCGTGAACGCGACGGTGAGCCCGAACGAGCCCGTCCCCCGCGCTGCCTCGAGCACGTACGTGTGCGGCCCCGCCTCGGTCAGCGTTCCGACCGGCGACCATCGGGCAGACGCGTGATAGGCGTCCCCGTCGAGCCGGCGTGCGAAGCGGGCCTCGCCCGGGCCCGGTTGCGTGAGCACGGTCGTGTGCGCGGCGGGCTTCGTCCAGTCCGCCGCCGTGGTCTGCCCGGTGCCGTAGGGAAACCGGAATTCGATCGCGAGCCGCCCCGTCGCAATCAGCGGCGACACCACCCGCACGCTCACGGCGTCGAGCGACGGATGGCACACGGTCTCCACGTCGACCGGTTCCCCGTCGAAGCGGAAGCGGCTGGTGATCACGCCGCTCCAGAGGTCGAGCGTCTGCCGGACGCCGGCGAGATCGGCGGGCACCGCCGCGGAGCCATCTGCGTGGGTCAGCCTGAAGCCGATGCGCCCCAGGTGGAGGCGGTGAGGGTTCGCGCGAAGCCAGTTGATCTCCGGCGTGCGCTCGCCCGGGATGTCCGCGTAGCCGACGGCACGGCCGTGGCTCTCGAACGGCGTGAAGCCGAACCGGTCGATGCTCCACGCGTCGGGATTGGGCGCCGTGTGCCATCCCCACTGCGACAGCGTGCCGAGCGGGATGGTCTGGTCGTAGGCCTCCGGGAAGGTCTGCAGGCCCGTCACGTCGACGGTGAACGCGAACTCCCCGTTGCCGACCGACAGCGGCGACTCCGGGTCGAGCCGCGTGAGCTCGACGTTGTGGCGCGTGACCAGCGCGAGCCGGTCGATGGGCCCAGGCCCGGCAGGCTGGAGGACCACCGGGAACGCCAGCGCGATCGCGCCGGCGAGTGCCAGGCACAGGCCCACCCGCGCGCGCCGCGAGGGTCCGGATGAGGTGCGTGTGCCCACCTACTTGCGCATCCACAGCGGCGTGGCGGCGAACCAGGCGATGGCCGCTATCAGCATCCACCGCTTCATCGTCTCGATATCCGCCATCCCGGCGAAGAACAGGACGGGAGGGAGAATGGTGCCGGCCAGCGCCGCGAACGAGACCACCCGTGCGACGCGCTTCACAGCCGCACCTCCTTCCGCTGCAGCACCCGGCTCATGACGATATAGAGGGCGGCCGCGGCGAACCAGCCCGGCAGGCCGATGAAGTAGATCTGCATGCCGCCCATGTTCACCACCGCGAGGCACGCGGCCAGCGTCGCCACCCAGGCGATGGCAGCGGCCCAGTTGATCGGGACTCCGCTCTTCTCGGCGTAATTGCGTTCGAACCCGAACTTCCCGGCGAGCCAGAAATCCACGAAGATCACCGCGCCCATCGGCATCAACACGAGGCCGTAGAGCGCGACGAAGTCGAGCAGCTTCATGGCGATGGCCGGGAACATGCCGGCGACGGTGGCGAGGGCGCCGGTAAACAGCGTTACGCGGTACCGGGACGATCGCGGCGAGATTGCCTGGAACGCCAGCCCGGCCCGGTAGATGGTCGGGTTCGCCGTCGTCCAGCCCGCCACGATCACGCAGAGGACGCCCGCAATGCCGACGGCGTTGTACGCGAGGGGGCCCGGCAGGACGTCCGTGTTGCCCGGCGTGGCGTGGAGCTGCTGCGCGTAGAGGATCGACGCGGACAGCCACGCGATGAAGTGGCCGAGATACATGCCCGCGGCGGTCCCGACGGCGTACCAGGACTTGCGCGCGTAGCGGAACACGCTCAGGTCGGCCATGCCGACGTGCATGGCCATGTTGCAGAACCACGCGAAGAACATCACGTGCCAGAACGTGAATTTCGCGCGGCCCGCGAGCGGCGCCCCGCCGGTCCAGATGAGCGCCTGGGCCTTCGGCCAGAACTCCCCCACCGACTCGATGCCCAGCTGCCGCGCGGCGACAATGCCGTAGGCGATGAAGACCAGCACCATCCACGGCGCAGCGATGTTCGCGATCCGCGCGACGACCTTGTAGCCGTACGCCGCGACAATGGTCATGAGGGCGCCCATCACAAGGACCGTCGCGACCCAGCCGGCGCTGTTCGGGTACAGGTCGTTCAGGCCGGGCATGGCGATGTCGAACCAGAGACCCGCCGCCGTGGCGTTCACGGTGACCATCGCCCCCGCCAGGAAGCAGAACATCACCCCGTTGGCCAGGTTGTAGGCCGTGACCAGGCGGCGGCCGCAGATCTTCTCGAGCTGAAAGTAGAGCGTCATGCGCGCCCGCACGGCAATGGGCGCCGTCAGGAAGACCCAGCTCAGCACGGCCAGCAGGTTCCCGGCGAAGAGGCCCCCGACCACCGCCGGCGCGCTCACTCCCGAGGCGATGAACAGCGGCCCGATCATCAGTTCGGTGCCGGCGGTGTGCTCGCCGGCGTACTGGCCGACGAAGCTCGAGAAGCCGAGCCAGGCCCGCTCGGGCACGGGCTCGCGCTCGAACTCCTCAACGGGCTCGTCCTGTTTCCTGGAGGTGTCGTCAGCCATGCATGGGTCCTATCGTGCGCGTGGGGCCGGCGGCGGCAGCGCCACGGCCAGGAGGCGGATGGGTCCGAACAGCCCGGCGGGCACCGGCTGCACCTTGTCCATGTCCTGCGGCTCGAACCGCGTGCCGTACCGCAAGTTCAGCAGCCTGTAGTCGGGCAGGGCGCGGCCGGCCATGTGATTGATCGCGAGGTTGGCCACTTCGATCCGGATGCGGTTCGGGCCAGGCCGCAGCAGTGCGGTGACGTCGACGTCGTACGGCGGACACCACACGGATCCGGCACGCCGGCCGTTCACGAACACCACGGCCGCCTCCCGCACGGGCGCGTCCACCCACGCCTGCGTCCGCGCGCCGGGGCCGCCCACCTCGATGGCCTTTGCCGGGCCGAGGTCGAGGCGCGCCGACAGCCCGCGGCCCAGGAATGCGGCCGGCACATCCACGTCCTTCTCGTACGTCGCGACCCCGGAGAAGTACCGCGTGGCCTCATCGTCGGTCCACGAGCGCAGCGTGGCCCACTCCGCGGGCGTGCCTGCCGGGCCGATGGTCACCCGCCAGCCGGAGGTGATGTCGATGGGCGCCGGCATCGCTCCGCCCGCAGGCGCCGGCCTGGCCGCGGGCGCCGCAATTCCAGGTCGGAACACGAGGACTGTCGACTCGTAGGGTGCCAGGTCGAGCGCCACCACCGCGCTGCCATTCGTTCCGCCGCGGCGCACGGGAACGGGCGTGATCGTTCCTGTGAGCGCGTCCCACCGCTCTGCGCCGCCGGCGGGCACGCGGAACGCGGCGTCGAACGACCGTCGAAGGTTCGAGGTGTTCGCGACGAAGTACACGTCGGCGCCATCGACCCGCCGGTGCACGAACCCGATGTCTCCCCTGCCCGCCGAAACGGCCACGTCGGGCGTCAGCCTGGAGGTGATCGCCGCCCCGAGATCGCCGTCGCGCTCGACGAACACGCCGGGCGCCGCCGCGCTCCGGAACATCCGCTCCGCCGCGCCGGCGACCTCACCATGATCGGACGGCGTCGCCAGGTAGCCGGGCGCCAGCGCCGGCGTGCGCCGCGTCGCGATCACCTGCACGCCCTGCCTGGCGAAGGTCTCGAGCGTTCGGATCGTGGCTGGTGGCATGCGCTCGACGCCAGGCAGGACGATGGCGCGATAGCGGTTCTGGCCGATGGCGAGCGCCTTGCCGTCGGCCCGGGCGAGCGTGGCGAGCACCGTGTCGTCGACGAAGTCGAGGTTGAACCCGGCGTCGAGGATCGCCGGCATGATGTCGGGGCCGATCCGCTGGGCCAGTGCGTCGATGAAGCTCCCGACCTTGCCCGGGACGAAGCCCGCCCACCCGTCGTCGTTCGGCAGGTAGAGCGCGACGTCGTTCGCCGGCTGGCCCTGGCGCAGCAGGTAGCTCATCCGCTGCAGGTAGCGCGCGATGTCGGGCATCGCCGGCCACCAGGGGTTCTTCTCGTTGAAGACGCCGGCCGCATAGAACCGCCATCCGGGATAGGCCACCCCGTCTGCGGTGTAGGGCCAGCCGTGGCCGACGAGCTGGTTGATGCCCTGCAGGAAGTGCAGGTCGGCTTCCGCCTTCATGTCGAGCGGGGTCGCCCTGAAGGACGGCGAATGCAGCCAGGTCCAGGTTTCCGACGAGATGACGGGCCGGTTGTAGAGATGGCCGATCGACGCGGCCCAGCGCGACGCGCGCAGCGTCTTCCACTGCGAGCCTTCGCCGTCCGGGAGATCGATGCCGGCGCTGCTCGAGATCACCGCCGGCGGGATGCCGTACGCCTGGATCCTGAACTTCGTGCCGCGGCTCGCCGCCCAGTCCTGCATCGGCGCGAGGAAGCGGTCGTTCACGAGTTCCGTGAGCGTCTGTCCCCAGTCGTGGCGGATGGCCGACGTCGCCGGCCCCGCATCGAGGACCAGGGCGGGGAGGAGCGGCCGCAGGTCGTAGCCCCGTCGCGCCTGGAACGCCTCGAGGAAGTCGCCGGTCCAGTCGGACTCGTAGACTTCGAGGCTGTCGCAGAAGATTGCGTACGGGGGCGCCGCGTCGAAGGCGGTGAGCAGGCGGTCGCCGACGGCGCGCAGGTAATGATCGACCGCCGCACGATCGTAGTGATTGAGGACGAAGCCCTCGGCCCCGACCGCCGGCCGCTTCACCATCATCCCGCTGCGGCTGGAGATGAAGAACAGCACGTCGCGTGCGCGCGGCGAGCGGTCGGGCAGGGTGAGCACGCCGTCGCTCACGCTCGCGACCTCGCGAAGGCCCTCCGTGGCGGCCGCGGGTGATGACGGCGCCAGGAACGCCGCCATCAGGCGTTCACCCGGGCGGATGTCCGGCACGGCCGCGCGCGCCGCGCCGGGCGCGACGACGGCCCGCTCGATCCGCAGCTTGCCGGCGGCCTGGGAGATACCGATCTGCGGCCCGCCGTACGGCCAGCCGCTGCCGAGTGTCAGGTCGACGCGCAGCCCGAGCTCGCGCGCCTTGGCGGCCGCGAAACGGACGTGGTCGAGGAACCCGTCGGAGAGGAACGCGTGTGTCTGGAATCCCCGGCCGGCATCGTCGAGCACAACGGGGTACACCGGCTGGATCTCGAACCCGCCGACGCCGCCGTCCTTCATGAGGCGCATCTCGCGCTCGAGGCCGGCCCTGGTCACCGTCGGCCCGAACCACCACCAGCGCATCATGATCCGCGCATCGTCGGGCGGCGCGACGAACAGGCGTTCGAGGGCGGCGAGACCGGGCGGCGTGCCCTGGGCCGCGGCGATCGCCAGGGCGCCGGCCAGGAGGAGGATGCCGGTCAGGTGCGGCCCTGTGCGAGGTCTGGCGTTCATGATGGCGAAGTTGTATAACACATCGGCGTCACGGTTCCAGCGCGAAACGCGCGGCGGACCGCGCCGCCGCGCGGAGGAGATTCATGGCAGTCGCCTGGGATGAGCTCATCGAACGTGAGTGGCGCCGCAGCGGGCCGGCGCTGCAGGAGGACTACGATCACCTCGGGCGGCAGTTGAAACGGCGCGGGGTCGACATCGCCGCCATCGAGGCCCGGGCGGCGGCGTTCGTCGTCGCCGTGCCGTCGTGGGGCGTGGCCACCGGCGGCACCCGCTTCGCGCGGTTCGCCGGACCCGGCGAGCCCCGCAACGTCTTCGAGAAGATTGACGATTGTCACGTGATCAACCGCCTCTGCTGCGTCACGCCCGACATTTCGCTGCACATCCCGTGGGACGAGCCGGACGATCCGGCCGCGCTCCGCTCGTTCGCGGCCGTGCGGGGCCTGACGCTCGGCACGACCAATTCGAACACCTTCGAGGACCAGCCGGGCCAGGCGCATTCGTACAAGTTCGGCAGCCTGTCGCACACCGAGGCGGCCGTTCGCGAGCAGGCGATCGCCCACAATCTGCACTGCATGACACTGGGCGAGCGGCTCGGCGCCCGCGCGCACTCGGTCTGGATCGGCGACGGCGGCAACTTCCCGGGCCAGCAGCACGTGCGCAGGGCCCTCGATCGCTACCTCGGCAGCCTGCACGCCATCTACGACGCCCTCCCCCCGGGCTGGCGGCTGTTCATCGAGCACAAGCTGTACGAGCCCGCGTTCTACTCGACGGTCCTCAACGACTGGGGCGTCAGCTACCACTGCGCGCGCGAGCTGGGGCCGCGGGCCTTCTCGCTGGTGGACTTCGGCCACCACGCGCCGAACGTGAACATCGAGATGATCGTGGCCCGCCTCATCCAGTTCGGGAAGCTCGGCGGCTTTCACTTCAACGACAGCCAGTACGGAGACGACGACCTCGATGCCGGGTCCATCAAGCCGTTCCAGCTGTTCCTGGTCTTCAACGAGCTGGTGGCGGCGGAGGCGGAGGGCGTGGCCGGATTCGATCCGTGCTACATGCTCGATCAATCACACAACGTGACCGATCCCCTCGAGTCGCTGATGGCGAGCGCGGTCGAGGTGCAGCGCGCGTACGTGCAGGCCTGCCTCGTCGATCGCGAGGCGCTGGACGCGTATCAGGAGCGGAACGACGCGCTCATGTCGCTCGCCACGCTCAAGCAGGCCTTCACGACGGACGTCGCGCCGATCCTCGCCATGGCGCGCCGCGCGCGCGGCGGCGCCATCGATCCCGTCGCCGTCTACCGGGAGAGCCGGTACCGCCAGGGGCTCGCGACAGAACGGCCGGCGCCGCTTCGGCGCGGCGCCGGCATCGTGTGACCCTCTAGAACAGCAGCTTCACGCCGACCTGCGCGCGGCGGGCGTAGTTCTCCTGGTTCGACGCTGTGACCTGCCCGAATGTGGCGCTCGTCATGCCTGTGACCGGGCCCGGGAAGTAGGGCTCGTTGAAGGCGTTGATGAACTCGAACCTCACCTGAAGCTCCATCCGGTTGGGGAGCCTGACGCTCTTGAGGAGCGAGAGGTCGACGTTGTTGATGGCGTCCCTGCGGACATCCGGGAATCTCAGACGCAGCGTCCGCAGGTGGTCGACCGGCGTCGCGTTGGTCGACGTGCCGCTGAGAACCGACGTGAAGACGCCGGTGTCGATCCACTTGGACGTGCTCGTTTGATCAAGCGCGATGTCCGAGCCATTGACGGGATCGGTGCCGTTGTAGAACCCGTCGGTCCCGAACGCGACGGGGAACCCGGTCTGGTACGTGTAGACGCCCTGGATCTGCCAGCCTCCGAGCAGCGCGTCCGTCACGGTGTTCGCGTCGGCCAGGAACCGCTTGCCCTGCCCGAATGGCAGCTCGTAGATGCCGCTGATCGCCAGCCGGTTGGTCACGTCCAGGTCCGAGATCATCCTGGTCGGGTTCGGGTCGGCCGGGCTCAGGTACTCGGTCGCCTGCTCCCACTTCGACCAGGTGTAGGAGACGCCGAGGGTGTAGCCCTTCACGAACCGCTTCTGCAGCCCGAGCTGGGCGGAGCTGTACCAGGACTTGCCGTCGTTGTTGGTCGTGTTGATGTCGCCGAAGGCGGGGTACGGGCGCATCAGCTGCCGGCGCGCGATGGTGGCGTTGTTGAAGCTGGTGCCTGGCAGCAGCCCGGCGAACGGGTTCGCGACCGACGCCGACAGGAACGTGTTGTTGGCGTTCATGGCCGCGGTGCGGGAGTTGTCCGCGTTCAGGAACTGGGACGGCAGCGCGTTGATGTTGCGGGTGATCTCGATGTCGTACCCGTAGTTGCCGACGTACACGGCTTCCGCGGTCCAGTTGCCCCGCAGCTGCTGCTGGACGCCGACCTGCCAGCGGAGCTGCTTCGACACGGCCGGGTTCGGGTTGAAGAAGGAAATCCCCTGCCCCAGGGCCGTCTGCCGGCCCTGCGCGTTGCCGACCGGTTCGAGGATGGGCGTGCTGAGCAGCGCGTTCTCCCAGCCGATCGGGATCGGCGCCCCGTTGGCGTTGAAGGTGGTGGGGATGGTGGTGGTCTGCGAGTAGCCGGTCGTGATGACGTCGCCGCGCCGCTCTCCGAGGAACCCGGCGAACAGCCCCATGCCGCCGCGGACCACGGTCCCCGGGGTCACCTGGTAGGCGAAGCCGACGCGCGGCAGGAAGGAGTTCTTCGGCGTCGTGTACAGCTGATCGTCATCGACACCAACGAACTTGAGCCCGCCCTTCACGTACAGCTGAGGGATGATGGCTTTCAGCGCGGGATCGTTGAGCGCCGCGTAGTTGGCCTGGACCGTGCCCTGGATCGGCTGCACGTAGTCGTACTCGAAGCCGGAGACCGACTGGTTGCCGCGTTCGGACAGCGGGGTCTCGACCTCGTAGCGCAACCCGAGGTTGACCGTCAGCTTGTCGCTGATCCGCCAGTCGTCCTGCACGAAGAAGCCCGACGTCACCGAGCGCTCGTCGTACGTGGCGGCGCGGGTGATCGACGTCGTGGAGGGCAGGCCGAGCAGGAACGCCGCGTAGTTCTGCAGGCCGAAGTAGTCGGTGCCGCTCGCGCTGTTCTGGCGCGTGTAAGCGTTGGTGAACTGGTAGCGGCCGCTCTGATCGTTGCCCGTCGAGCGGCTGCGCTCCCCGTAGATCCTGATTTCCGTGCCGCCCTTCAGGGCGTGCGCGCCCCACGCCTTGTTCAGGGTGGCGACGAACGCGTGCGACGTGACCGGCCGGAAGTCATTGCCGAACGCCACGTCGATCATGGTGGTCCCGTCGAAATCGAGGCGCGGGAAGTACCGGTTGATCTCGGGAACGATCGCGTTGTACTGGGCGGGGAAGCCCAGTTGCGTCAGGTCGTAGTTCCGCGCTTCCTCCTGCTGCCCGGAGTTGCGGTCGAAGCGGTTGTAGCCGTACCGCACGTTGAGGACGGTCGTCGGGTTGATGACGTGCACGTCGTCGGCCACGAACTGCCACGACTGGAACTGGAACCAGGTGCCCGACGACACGGGGTTGCCGAGGTACTCGTTGTAGATGCTGTCGCGGTTGTACCAGCTGTAACGCGCGAACATCCTGTTGTTGGCCGACAGCTTCTGGTCGACGCGGCCCGTGATGCTGTAGTAGTCGGCCGTTTCCGGCAGCTTCGAATCGGTGATGTTGCCGGCAAGGCCAGGGTTCTTCGGCTGGGAGTAGTACTCCAGGATCTTCTTCGCCACGGGGCTGATCCGGTTCGCCGGGATGACGTTGCCCGCGAACGGCTGCCCGACGAACTGCCCGGCGGTGGCGCCGGGGACGCGGGTCAGCGGATCGTAGATCGAGATGTTCGACGAGTAGGCCGAGAAGTCGCCGTTGCGCAACGCCTCGGTGGGCACCCAGCTGTCGCCCCCGGCGTCGAAACGCGGGCGCACGTCCTTGATGTGTTCGAACCCGAACATGAAGAACGTCCGGTCCTTCCCGCTGTACAGCCCCGGAATGCCCAGCGGGCCGCCGAGAGTGAAGCCGGGCCGGTCCGACGAGCTCTCGATCACGGCCTGGCCGCGCGCCTTCCCGAAGAAGTCGTTGGCCCCCCACTTGTACGGCTCCGAGAAGTAGTACGCCGAGCCGCGGAAGCGGTTCGTCCCCGACTTGATGCTGATGCTCGTGACCCCGCCCTCGGTGTTGCCGAACTGGGCGTCGAACGTCGCCGTCTGCACCTTGAACTCCTGCACCAGGTCGGACGGCGGCACGTAGGTGGCAATGACCTCGTTGGCGTTCGCCGTGGCCGTGCTCGGTGCGCCGTCAATCAGCAGATCGCTGCGGTTGCTGCGCGTGCCCTGGAACGCGTAGCCGACAATGTGCGTCGGCTCGTACGGCCGATCCAGCCGCTGGCTGCCCGAGTGCGCCAGGCCCGGCGCGAGACCCATGATCTTGTAGGGATCACCGTGGATCAGCGGGAGCGCGGCGAGACGCGCCTGGTCGACCACAAGGCCCAGGTTCGCGTCCGAGGTGTTCACCAGGGGAGACTCGGCGACGACGCTGACCGACTCCTCCATGGCACCGACCTCCAGGACGACCGGCAGGTCGATCGTCTGCGCGATCTGGAGGACGACGTTCTGCTGAACCCATTTCTTGAAACCCGCCAGTTCGACCGTCACCGTATACGTGCCCGGCAGGACATAGTTCACCTGGAACAGGCCCGTGTCGTTGGTCGTCGACACGACCGTCGTATTCCTTGCCGGGTCCGTGACGGTCACGGTCGCTCCGGGGATCGCGCCCTTCGTGGCATCGGTCACCCGGCCGATGATTCGTCCGCGGGTTTCCTGGGCGTCGAGAGACGCCGGAAGAGCGAGAGCCACCAGCAAGAAGGCCACCGCCCACGGCACGAGACTGAATGGCGTGCGCTTGTGTTCCATTTCCTTCTCCCTTCTGACGACGATGCCCGGCGAGCTCGGATACCGGCAATCGGTGTATTTGGGCGCTCGAACTCAGCTCTCAATCAGCGAGTGGTCAAACCAACCGTGAGCGGACGGCGCGATGTGGGGCGGATCGACCTGGAGATGCCAGGCGCGCTTCTCGTCGGTAATAGGCCCACTTCGGCGTGGCCTCTGCCCGATTCGCCGGGCAAAGTGTGCAACACCTGCCGTACTGCTGTCAAGTGGTTGTCATACCACTTGTGCTACGATGAGCCGCCCGGCTTCGCAGGCCGGCCGTTTCCTCCGTGTGCCCGTCCCGCCGGCGCCAGGGCCGGCGGCCCGGCATGTCCCGCAACCGTGCCCAGGGAGGCCGAACGTGACACCGACGCATGCGCGCCAGCGAAACACCCTCGCGACCATCGTCGCGGCCGCCATGGCCTGGACGTCGATCCAGTCGGCCGGCCACCAGACCGGAGTCGTCCAGCCGCCGGTCTGGGGCGTGCGGTTCGCCGACACCGTCATGGCCACGTGGCCCGATCCGGCTGCGATCGATCCCGCGAAGAACGGCTGGGAATACAACACCGGCATCGTCCTCTTCGGCATGTCGAAGATGTACGACGCGACGAAGGACCCGCGCTACCTCGACTACATCAAGCGGTGGGTCGACGGGTACGTCGACGAACAGGGCGTCCTCGGCTGGGATCAGTCGCGCACCCATAACCTCGACTACATCCAGCCGGGCATGCTCGTGCTGTTCCTGTACGAACGCACGGGCGATCCGCGCTACAGGGCGGCGGCGAAGACCGTGCGCGACGCCTTCGACCGCATCCCGAAGAACGCCGACGGCGGCTTCTGGCACAAGGGCATCTACCCGAACGAGATGTGGATTGACGGCATCTACATGGGCCAGCCGTTTCTCGTGAACTACGGCCGGCTTTTCGACGACGCGGCGTTCGGAAACGACATGGCGGTGTTCCAGTCGACCCTCGCGGCCAGTCACTGCCTCGACGCGAAGACCGGCCTGCTCTATCACGCGTGGGACCAGGACCGGAACGCGTCCTGGGCCGATCCGAAGACCGGCCGATCGCCCATCATCTGGGGCCGCGGCATGGGCTGGTTCGTGATGGCCATGGTGGACATCCTCGAGCAGTTGCCCCCCTCACACGCCGGCTATCCGCGACTGCATGAACTGCTCAAGAAGAACGTCGCGGGCCTGATGAAATCGCAGGATCCGAAGACGGGCCTCTGGTTCCAGGTCATGGACCAGCCCGCGCTTACGGGCAACTGGATCGAAACCTCGTCGAGCGGGATGTTCATCTACGCCATCCGCAAGGCCGTGCGCCTGAAGCTCGTCGAGCCCTCGTACCAGGCGGTGGCCGAGCGCGCCTGGAAGGGGCTGCAGGCGACCTTCGAGCAGGACCAGGCCGGGCGCCCGGTCTTCACGGGCGCCGTCAAGGGCATGGGGGTGCAAAAGGACGCGGCCGGATACCTGGCGGTGCCCCGGCTGAAGAACTCGACCCACGGCCTGATGGCGGCCATGATCGCCGCGAGCGAGATGGAGCCGCTGCTGAAGATGCAGGGCGAGGATGGATTGTGGCGCCAGTTGCTCGATCACCCCGAGGCGTGGCCGGAGACATCCGGCACCGGGATGTTCGCCTTCGCGATGGTCACGGGTGTGCAGAACGGCTGGCTCGACGAGGGCACATACGGGCCGGCGGCGCGCAGGGCCTGGCTCGGGCTGCTCAGGTACATCGACGCCGCCGGTAACATCAGCAACGTCTGCGCGGGCACCAACAAGGGCACCACGATCCAGTACTATCTGGATCGGCCGCGGAATACGGGCGACCTGCACGGCCAGGCCCCGGTGCTCTGGACGGCCTCGGCGCTGCTGCGATAACCAGGAGGCACATCGTGTCACGGCCCATCTCCCGTTCCACCGTTGAGACCATCGTCCGCGACGTGCTCCGGCGGCAGGGGTCGCTTGCCGACGATCCCTCGCGCCACGTGGAGATGGTCTTCGACTCGGATCTGGCCCTCGCCCTCAAGCAGGAGATGGTGGATGTCGGCCGAAAGCTCTGGGCGCGCCAGTACGTGGACGGCAACGGCGGGAACATCAGCTGCCGCCTGACCGACGAGTGGGTGCTCTGCACGCCAACGCTGACGAGCAAGGGCGACCTCCGCACGGAGGACATCTGCCTCGTGGATTTCGACGGCCGGCAACTCGCCGGCGTGCGCCGCCGCTCGAGCGAGATCCTGCTCCACCTCGCGATCATGAAGGCCGTGCCCGCGGCCCGCGCGGTGCTGCACTGCCACCCGCCGCATGCCACGGCGTTCGCCCTGGTCGGCCAGGTGCCGCCCGTGGCGATGCTGGCCGAGCACGAGGTGTTCATCGGGCCGGTGGCGCTGGTGCCGTACGAGACGCCTGGCACGCAGGCCTGCGCGGACGCCGTGGTGCCCGTGGCCGCGCACCACAACACGATCCTCATGGCGAACCACGGCGTGGTGACCTGGGCCGACTCTCTCACCCATGCCGAGTGGTTCGTCGAGGTCATGGACACCACGTGCCGCGTGCTGATCCTCGCGGCCCAGCTCGGCGTCCCGCCGAAGGAAATCCCACCCGCCATTGTCGGCGGCCTGCTCGAAATCAAGAGGACGATGGGGTTGCCCGACGCGCGCTTCGGCGACAATCAGCCGCCCGCGCCGGCCGGCGTGCGCGACGAACAGCAGGTGCGGCTGATTACCGATCTCGTGATGAAGACACTCGCCGCCGCGGAACGCTGATCACGGCCCAGCCGCCCCCTTTCGCGCAAGGCGACCCTCGGCAGCCACGACCGCCGGCGGGGCCTCGTCAGATCACCGGCGTGAAGCCTGCCTGCTCGAAGTGCGGGTCGACGGCGAATGCGTCGTCGATCTTCCGCCGCCGCATCACCACGAAGGACACCGCGTCAACGAGGCTAAGTCGCCGCGTGCGCCGGCTCAACAGCAGATCGAGGCCGGCATCGTGAAGCGCCTCGTCCACCCAGACCACGTCGACGAGCGGCGCGAAGTCCTCGCGAAACCGCTGGACAGCATCGAGCCCGAAGCGCCGCCCGAGGAGTGCGTACGTTTCGACGAGGACGAATGACGTGGACACGAGGGGAGCCTGCTGGACTCGAAGGCGGGCGAAGGCTCTCGCCGCCCCGTGATGGTTGTCATCCTTGGGGTTGAGGAGCGCCAGCAGGCCCGAGGTGTCTACGAAGACGGCGTTCATTCGAACGCTTCGTCGAGGTGGCGGTCGTGCCTGGCGGAGATGTCGCGCGTCCCGCGGCGTGCTGGAAGGCCGCCGACCAGTTGCGCAGCCCGTTCGTACAATGCCGCGCGGTCCGGTTTGTCGTCCGCGAGGCCTCTGTCAACGCAACGTCGAACCATCTCGGCGAGTGAAATGCGGCGGTCGTGGGCCTGGGCCCGGAGCCGCCGCGCCTGCTGCTCGGTGAGCTGGATTTGTGTTCGGACCATCGAACAGGAGTGTAATCACATCATGATGTCATGTCAACAAATCCTAGAACCCGGCCACCAGTCTTGTCTGACAGAAGAGTCCTCACGCGTTGTCCTCGATCTGGGGACCGACTGACTGCTTACCGTTGCTCTCGCAGGCGGAGCTCCAGCTCCGCGAGCTGTTTGAAGCCGACAATCTCGCCGACGAAGGTGAATGGATGCAGGGCAGCGGACGGGCCGATCGTACCGTCAGAAGCCACCAGTATGACGCTGCTGTCCTGGAACGGCAGGCTCACCGTTCCGCCGGGACAGAGGGCGCCGATAAACAGGTATCGGCGCCCCACTTCAAACGACGGCTGGGGATTTCGGCTTGTCATCGTCACCGCCACCCCCTCGACGGTCGCCTCGCCGCCCAAGAGCGGGACGGCAATCTCATCCGGTTCGAGCTGAACGACCTTCGGGATGTCGCGCCCGCAGACCCTTCGCGAAATCGCCGGAGCCGAGAGAACGCTCTCTAGGTGCAGGGTGTGCCACGTATAGATGAAGTCCGGGTCAGCAGCCTGGACAGGAGGCTTGGCCGTCTTCGTCGCGATGAAGAACGACACCGCGCTCTTGATCGAGTCGAAACGCTCATCGATCGATGTGTCCAGCGTGACGCCGAGACTCAAGGACGCCTTGCCCAGTTGTCTCGCCCGAAGCGCCTGAGCGACGAGGGTCCCGCGGTCCTGTCCAGCGGCGGAAGAGCCCACGCACCCGACCTCACAGAGCGTCACAAGTAGAGGAATGACGACGCAAGCAGACAGACACAGTGCGCGCGCGCTGCTTCATTCCTTCACCTCCGCGCAGCCTCGACCTCAGCCAGCAAGCTGCACGCCGGGGCTCCCTTCGGCTCGCTGCCGCTCGCTCAGGGCAGGAAAGCCCCGGCCTCCATTACTTCTTCATCCCCATCAGCTTGCCAAACGCCTCATCGTCCGCCTTGAAGTCGCGCGCGGCCTGCCCGACGCGTGTGATGCGGATGCTGCGGATCGGCTCGCCCTTCTTGAGCCCCTGCAGGTGATCGGCGCCCGCGATGACTCTCCCGATCGCGGCGGACTTCCCGTCGAGATTGCCCTTCTTCTGCAGCGTCAGATAGAACGTGTTCGGACCGGAGAGGCCAATCACGCCGGCGCCATCGTGCTTGAGCGCCTTGTTCGTCGTCTTCGGCAGCTTCGGGATGGCCACCGACTTCTGCACGTCCGACACGATCTGCATCGTCGCCAGCCCGCCCTTCGTGTCGAGAATCTGGCCAATGGGGGGCGGCTCGGGCCTTGCCGGACCGCCGAAGCCCATTCCCGGCGGCGGGCCGCCGCCCCGGCCCCCCGGCTGCGGCGCCTTGCCTTCGGCGATGCGGACGAAGTTCGCCGTGGCGAGCGGCGCGTTCACGTAGTCGAGCGTGGTCATGATCTGCCGCGCGTCGCTGCCCGCGCCGACAGTCAGCGTGGCGTAGAGCCCGTCGGGCAGATACACGCCGTCGCGCGTGAGCGGCTTGTCGAGGTTCGCGACGCCGTACGCCACCACCGCCGTCGCCAGCGCGGAGTGCTGCTGGTGCTCCGTGTACGGCACCAGTTCGCTGTAGAGGTCGTTGGTCGTGTGCCAGGCGTACGAATACGTATACGAGGGTATCTCTTTCCCGTCCGGCCCCGTCCGTGCGCTTGTCGTCGCGAAGTTCAGCGTGGGTATG
>JALOKU010000241.1 GCA_025456345.1 Vicinamibacterales bacterium
ACAGCGCCACCCCATATCCGGGCGCGTTATCGCCCAGGTGATGGGCTACGAAGGCGCCGACTGGTTGGAGCGCCCCGAGCGCGAAGACGAGGAGCAGCCGTCGAAGGCCATTCGAGCCCTTGGCATCAAGCCCGGCCAGGTGGTGGCCGACGTAGGCGCCGGCTCCGGCTACTACACCGTGCGCCTGGCGAAGCAGGTCGGGCCGATTGGCCGCGTGTTCGCCACCGACATCCAGCCGGAGATGCTCTCGCTCCTCAAGAAGCGGCTGGCGCGGGAGCGGCTCGACAACGTCGAACTCGTGCTGGTGACCGACGTCGATCCACGCCTGCCCGAGGGCCAGCTCGATCTAATCCTCATGGTCGACGTCTATCACGAGCTCGCGCGCCCGCAGGAGGTCCTGCGCAGATCGAGTACCGCAAGGAAAGCGCGTGGGTGCCCATCCGCGAGGAGCACAAGATGAGCGTCAAGGAAGCGCGGATGGAGCTCGAAGCCGAAGGGTACCGCTTCGACCGCGTTATCGACGTGCTTCCCTGGCAGCACATCCTGGTGTTCCGGCCATAGGCAGCACGCCGGGTCCATCGAACCGGCCTCCATGTTGAGTGGAGCCCGGGGCCTTCAGCTGGTCCTCAGCTCGATACGTGGAGCCCCGGGTCTTCAGACCCGGGGTCGCTTGGGAATCAGCAACAGGTCCTGGAAGTCGAAACTGAAGTCGGTGCTGGCCGAGACGGCGCGCATCTTCGCCTGGTCGATGCTGCCATCCGGGTTGAGCGCGAAGGTGACGAACGCGTCGGCGCGCAGTTCACGGTCGCGCCAGCGGACGACGAACGTGTCGTACTGCCAGTGCTCCAGGTCGCCGACAAGCGACGGCGTGCGCGAGAAGCGCATCACGAGCCTGCCCTGCTCCAGCGTGATGGCGATGTCGCCGTACCACGCGTCCTCGTAGGCGGCGGCGTAGCGCTCGAGGGTCGACGCCGCGTCACGGGCGGAGGCGGCCTTCTTCTCGGCCTCGGCCATCTGCGCCTCGTTGCGCGCCGACGCCGCGCGGAAGCCCTCGATCCAGTCGGTCGCGGGCGCGCCGAGGTAGTGGTCCACGACGTGATACGCAATCGAGTCGAAGGCCTCCCCCGACTCCTGGTTGGTCAGCACCGCCACACCGAGCTTCGCGTCCGGCAGCATCATCACGCGCGACACGTAGTAGTCGCGCACGTTGAGGCCCAGTGCGTAGCCGGCGAAGTTGTTGCGCAGAGGCGCCAGCTCCGGCGGCGGGTTCGTCGTGGGCGACAGGGGCGTGACGATGGAAGTGACCTGGCGAAGCGTGCGCTCGGAGAAGAGACGGGAGCCGTCGGGCAGGACGCCCCCGGCAAGCAGGACGTGCATCCACCTCGCCATGTCTTCCGCGCTGGAGTTGATGCCGCCGGCGGGGTTCGTGTTGTCGCTTACGAACGGCGCGATGGGTCTCACCGTGCCGTCGACGCGAGCGTGGGGAGCCGCCACGTTGCCGCCCGCCGCCGCCGCGGAGTGCAGCACGTTCGAGCCGGTCATGCCGGCCTTCTTCAGGATGCGGGCCGTGACGAAGTCCTCCCAGCTCTGCCCGCTCACGGCTTCTATCAGCTGTCCGGCGACGAGGTACAGCACGTTGTCGTAGGCGTAGGCGCTGCGGAAGCTGGTCGCCGGCTTGATGAACCGAAGCCGGTGCGCAATCTCCGCCCGGTTGTATGTGGACGGCGGCCACCAGAGGAGGTCGCCCGCGCCGAGGCCCAGGCCGCTGCGATGCACCAGCAGATCCCGCACGCTCAACTCGCGCGTCACGTACGGATCCCACAACTGGAACGCCGGCAGGTAGCGGACAACCGGCGCGTCCCACTCGACCTTGCCCGCTTCGACGAGCAGCCCGAGGGCCACGGCGGTGAAGACCTTGGTGTTCGACGCGATGCCGAACAGGGTCTCGCCGTCGACCGGCTCCGGCGAGCCGAGCTTCCTGACGCCGTACCCCTTCGCGAGCACCACCGTGCCGTCCTTGACGATGCCCAGGCCGATGCCGGGGACGTCGAAGGTCTTCATGGCGCGAGCCACCCATGCGTCGATGTCCGGCGGCGCGGAGGATGCGGCAGGCGGCGCCTGGCCCGCAAGGGCCACAGTGAGCACGAGACACGCGACAACAACCGGCAGCGATCGGCGCAGACGTTTCATGATCACTTTCCTCTCGCCTGCTTCGCCTTGGCGAGCAGCACCTTGGGATCGAACACCTCGCCGGCCCGAATGACGTGCGTGATGCTGGCGAGGTCTTCAATCGTCTTGAGGGGATCGCCCGAGACGACGATGAAGTTGGCGTCGGTGCCTGGGGTGAAGCGCACCACGGCGGGTTTCGCGCCCACCAGATCGGCGGCCGTCGATGTGGCCGCGCGAATCGCCTCGATGGGCGGCAGGCCTGCGCGCACGAGAGCGGCCAGTTCGCGGTGGAGGCCGACGCCCGGAACGGGATAGCCGCCCAGCTCGAAGCCCGTGCCCGCCGCCACCCGGCCGCGCGCGTTGACGAAGCGTTTCAGGAAGGCGGCTTGACTGATCCAGGCGCGCTTCGCCTTCGCCACGGCAGCCGCTGGCAGTTTTCCCAGCGCGGCCTTCAGCTCGGCGCGCCTTGCCTCGGGCAGCAGCGCCAGCGCCGGGTCCTGCGTCACCTCCTCCGGGAACGCGGTCGCCATCGCGGCCGCCATCATCGGCACGAGTGTCATCCGGCCGCGCACAAGACGCGTCTGTAACGCAGCGAGATCGCGCGCCGCCGCCGCCAGCCAGGCGTCGGCGGCCGTCCCGTTGCGCGGCTTGAGGGGATACGCCAGCGTCTCGATGGACGCGACGCCGGCCGCGGCCAGGTCGTTCATCGAACTGGCTCCGGGCTGGCCGCTGACGCGCACGCCCGAGCCCTTTGTCGCGCCGACTATCGCCTTGTAGATGTCGGGCGTCAGCGCGTCGTAGCCGGCGACCCAGTTCACCTGTGCGTCGATCTGGCGCCGGACCTCGCCGATGGCCACCGACGGGTCGGTCGCGTCGAACAGCCACCGGTCGGGGCTCGCGCCTTGATTGATGCCGCGGCCGCTCGTCCACAGGCGCGGCGCCAGGATGTCGCCCGAGATCGAGCGCTCCCGCTGCGACACGCCCCAGGACGTGCGCACGTTCAGCACGCGGTAGCCCGTGACGCCGTGGGCCAGGCCCATCAGGTAGAAGTAGTCGGCCTCGAGGCCGGGTGCGGGCGCGGCCCAGGCGTGGGCGTCGATGAGGCCCGGCACCAGCACGGCGCCCGCGGCCTGCACGCGCACCGTGCCGCCGGGAAGCGCCGGCGGCGGCTCGGGCGTCACGCTCTTGATGCGGCCGTTCTCGATGTAGACGGACGCCGGCGCCAGGTAGCGCCCCCTCGCCACATCGAGTATCCTCGCGCCTTCGACAAGCACCGGCGCCTTCGCGGCAGGGTCAGTCTAATCCCGAAAGCAGGACTGGCGCCTAGCGCCAAGCCCCTAGCGCCTGATCTATGATGCGTAGTCCGAGCAGAATCCGATCGATGCGCGAAATCGTCATCACCCGTCACGGCGGCCCGGAAGTCCGCGTGAAGGCCGCGGGCGTGAACTTCGCAGACATTCTCGCGCGAATGGGACTCTATCCCGACGCTCCCCCGCCGCCGCTGGTGGTGGGATACGAAGTGTCCGGGTACGTCGACGCCGTCGGGCCAGGACCGACGCGGCACGAGGTCGGACGCCATGTGCTGGCGGTCACGCGGTTCGGCGGCTACGCGGATCACGCCATCGTGCCGGCCGATTTCGTCTGGCCCGTTCCCGCCAACCTGAGCCACAACGAAGCCGCCGCCATCCCCATCACC
>JALOKU010000044.1 GCA_025456345.1 Vicinamibacterales bacterium
GGTTGACGCTCGTGACCAACAACACGGCGGAGTTCAGTCGCGTCACGGGCCTCCGTGTCGAGGACTGGACCCAGCCACCGCGTCGTGTCCGCTAGCGCCCGCGATACAACAGGACGCAGGGCCCTGGGCGGCGAGCGTGATCTCAACCGCGGCGTCGCCTCGCAAGGTCGTGGAGCTTCGCTCGGTTTCCTGCGATGAGGGCATCCTTCTTCGCCCGCGTCCAGCGCTCCAGCTGGGCTTCGCGCTTGCGAGCCGCAGGCCAGGACTCATGGGCTTCTGAGTACACCAGGCGCACCGGTCTATGTGCCGCCGTGTGCTCTGCACCGAGCCCTTCGTTGTGAATCCGTTCGCGTTCAGCCACATCGGATGTCGACCCGACGTAGTAGCTTCCATCGGCGCACTTAAGGATGTAGACGAAGCAGGGTTCGGTGGCAGGCGCTGGTGTCATGCCCTTCGACTCGCCTGCGATCATACGCTCGCTCAGGGCATTCTCCATGGGCGCGGCGGGCGGTGAGCCCGCCATGAGCGAGCTACACGGCGGCAGGCGGCCGCGCTGGCGCACCCGTGGCGGCGTGCCTCTCCGGAGCGCGTGGATGGGACGATGTGGGCGGGACGCCCGGAAGGCAGGACAGCCGGCTCCGAACGGGTCGGAGCCGGCTGACGGGAAGGCGCCTAGTCTTCGATCAGGCGGACATCGCCGGCCCGCGGACCCTTCTGCGAGTCCTCGACGGTGAACTCCACGCGCTGGCCGTCACGCAGCAACTCGAAGACGGCGCCCCGGACCGAGCTCCGATGGAAGAAATGTTCGAGACCGTTCTCGTCACGGATGAATCCGAAGCCCTTGTCGATGAGGAGACGTGCGATCGTCCCAGTCGGCATACCTCAACCCTCCGATGCGAAATCCCTGGGCACACACCCGAGCCCGGGTCCCGGTGCCACCGCCGGCACCATCCGGTGCACAAGCACACCGGGGGCACCATCGACTGGCGGCGCCGAAATTTGGGCCAAGTTTAGGGAGGGATCGCCCGGAAAGTCAAGCCGGATTACGGCGCGGCAGCCTTTTCCTTCGGGCCCGGCGGGGGATAGGTGGACCAGAAATGGCGGCCGCACGTCGGGCAGACCCAGTACTGATCCGGCGTCCAGGCCAGGCCGGGGCCGGGGTCCTTCATGTCCATCTGGTCGCCGCAGCGCTGGCACCGCACGCGCGGAAGCGTGTCGTTCATGAGCGGATCTTAACCCCGGAGCATCGATGTGTCGAGGCCGCCTCGCTCCGGGCCAGCCGCCGCCGCGTTGCCATCGGGCCCGCGCCGGCGCTACCATGCGCCTCATCATGGTGGTGGGCATCATTCTCGCGGCCGGCGCGTCGGCGCGCATGGGGCGGCCAAAGGCGCTCCTGCCGATCGGCGGCGACACCTTCGTCACGCGCGTCTGCCGGACGCTCGTCGAGGCCGGAGTCGGCGACCTGGTTGTCGTGGTTGGAGCCGAGCATGACGCCATCGCGGCGGCGGTCGACGGGTCCGGGCTGCGCGCGCGGGTTGTCGAGAACCCGCGCCGCGAGGAGGGCCAGCTCTCCTCGGTGCTCACCGGCCTGGCGGTCGCCGACAGGCCGGGTGTGGACGCGCTGCTGGTGCACCTGGTCGATGCGCCGCTCGTGCGTCCCGACACTGTCCGCGCCGTTCTCGACGCCTTCCTCCGCACGCACGCCCCCATCGTCCGCCCGGCGGTCGGCGACCGCCACGGCCATCCGGTGCTGTTCGCCCGGCGCCTGTTCGACGAACTGCGCCGCGCCGATCCGGCGGTCGGAGCGAAGGCGGTCGTGCAGGCACACGCCTCCGAGGTCTGCAATGTTGCGGTGGATGACGAGGGGGCGTGCCGGGACATCGACACGCCGGAGGACTTCGCGCGTTTAGCCGGTCCGAGCCCAGCGCACCAGCGTGGCGAAGTTGGGCGGCTTGCCGTACATGAGCAGCCCAATCCTGAAGATCCGCGCCGCGAACCATAGCGACGCGTAGACGCCCGCCGCGCCAACCGCCATCGAGAGCAGTGTCTGCCACAGGGGCGGAGGCGTCGACGAGGCCAGGCGGAGCATGATGACGAAGTTGCTGATGGGCGGCACGAACGACAACACCACGGCGAGCACGGAGTTCGGGTCCCGGCTGATCGGCATCCAGAGGAACCACGGGATCATGATGAGCACCATGACCGGGGTCATCAGCCCCTGGGCCTCGCGCAGCTCGTTGACCGCCGACCCGATGGCCGCCATGAACGCGCCGACGGAGAAGTAGGCCAGCAGGTAGAAGATCAGGAGAAACAGAATCAGCGCCGGGTCGAGCAGGCCGAGGGACGCGAATGAGAGCAGCGCGATCATGCCCAGGCCGAGGTACAGCGCGAGCACCAGCAGGCCGACCGCGAACTGGCCGAAGATCTTGCCGACCATCAGCTCCATCGGCGACACCGCCGACAGCAGGACTTCGACCACCCGATTCGACTTCTCCTCGACGGTCGTCGTGAGCAGGTACTGGCCGCTCATCAGCACCGACATCAGCAGGAGGCCCATCAACGCCATCGGGATGAGCTGGTTCAGGATTTCGTTGGTCCGGCCCTCGCCCTCGGCCGTCACGGTTTTCGACGCCACTCTGCCGACGGTGGTGAGACCCTCGATCTGCGCGCGGTCGAGGCCCGCCTGGCTCACCCTCGCTCCGACGATGGCGTCGCGCACGCCGTCGCCGATCTCGTCGATCACGCGGTCGTCGAGCTTGGCCCGCACGAAGAGGTCGTAGGCGCCGAAGCGTTCCGCCCCGGGCTGCTTCTGCACGGCGTCGGCGTGAACGATGACGATCGCCAGGCGGTCGGCGCCCCCCTCACGGGCCGCCGGTGCCGTCAGCGACGCCTTCGCGGCATTCACGTCGGCACCGGGCTCCACAGCCACGACCGTGAGCTGCGGCACCTTGCCGAGCAAGGAGCCCACCGCCTGTTGACCCGCCGCCGCCCCGGGTCCGCTCGTGCCGCCGGCAGCGCGCAGCGCGGACGGCATGGCGTCCTGGATCCGCTGATAGGCCTCGCGGCGGCGCTGCTCGATGCGCGCGGGTTCCAGGTAGGCGGCGAGGCCGGTGGTCACCTGGCCGGTCGGGTCGATCACCGCGACGCTGCCGGCGATGGCCGGCGGGTCCTGCCGGGACATCCAGGGAATGAGGAGGATGAGCACGCCGATGACGAGCGGCGTGACCAGGATGCCGAAGATGAACGCCTTCGTGCCCACGGTGGCCAGGAACTCGCGCTGGGCGACGCACAGCATCTTCTTCATGGCCGCGGCTCCCGGCGCCCGTTGCCGTTGTCTCTGACCGCCGCGCGCAGCGTGGCGTCATCGCCGCTGGCCGACACCGCGCTGACGATGTTGAGGAAGACATCCTCCAGGCTCGGCCGCCGAAGTTCGACCCGGGCCGGCGCGATGGCCGCGGCCACCCGCTGGATGACCGGCGCCGGGCTGGCGGCGGGCGCGAGGGTGAGGTCCCAGGCGGCGCCGTCCCTGCGGACCAGCGCCACGCCCTCGATCTGCGCCAGCGCCGAGACGTCCGCGGCCGGGTCGAGCGGCTCGAACAGCAGGTTGCGCGGGTCGTAGCGGGCCCTGATCGCGCCAATCTCGTCGTCGAGCACCTTGTCGCCGCGGTGGATCATCACCACGTGGTCGCACAGCTGCTCGGCGAGCGCCATCACGTGGGTCGAGAACAATACCGTGGCCCCCCGGCGGTGCTCGTCGTCGACGAGCTCCCGGAGCAGCCGCTGGTTCACCGGGTCGAGACCGCTGAACGGCTCGTCGAGGATGAGCAGATCAGGCCGGTGGATGATGGCCGCGAGGAACTGCACCTTCTGCTGCATGCCTTTCGACAGCTCCTCGCAGCGCTTGTTCTCGACGCCGCCGAGGTCCACCTTCTCGAGCCACGAGCGGATGCGCGTCCGCAAGTCGGCGCCGTCGGCGTGCTTGAGGCGGGCCATGTAGGTGAGGAACTGGCCGACGCGCATGCGCTTGTACAGGCCGCGCTCCTCGGGAAGATAGCCGATGCGGTCCTTGGCTTCCATCGCCGATCTGTGCCCGAGCACCGACAGCTCGCCGCGGTCCGGCAGCAGGATGGACAGGATCATCCGGATGGTCGTGGTCTTGCCGGCGCCGTTGGGCCCAATCACGCCGTAGAGCGCGCCCTGCGGCACGACGAGATCGAAGTCACGGACGGCGACCGTGTCGCCAAACGTCTTGGTCAGCCCTCGAAGGACGATGGCATCGGGCATCGGGGTCTCCGGCCTTGGCGCTACCGGCTCTGCTTGAGGTACTTGAAGAACTCGCCGTCGGTGGACAGGATGAGCGTCGTGTCCGCGGCCATGGTCTTCCGGTACGTCTCCATGGTCTTCAGGAACTGATAGAGCTCGGGGTCGCGGCCGTACGCCTCGGCGTAGATGCGCGTCGATTCGCCGTCGGCCTTGCCCATGATCTCCTGGGCCTTGCGGTAGGCCTCGGACTGGATGCCCTTGAGCTCGCGCTCCTTCTGCCCGCGGATCTCCGCCGCCTTGCCCTGGCCCTCCGACCGGGACCGCTCGGCGATGCGCCGCCGCTCGGAGACCATGCGGTCGAAGACCTTCTGCTGGACCTCGGTGACGTAGTTGACGCGCCGGATCTGCACGTCGACCAGCTCGATCCCGAACTCGGCCACGATGGGGCGCGACATCTCGAGGATGGCCCGCGTGATCTTGTTCCGGCCCATCGCGATCTTCCCGGCCACCTCCGCCGCGCTGGTGTCGATGCCGGCGTCCTCCTCGGTTTCCTCGAACGGGCGGTCGCTGCTGCGCACGACCTCGATGAGGTCGTTGTTGGCGATCACGTTGCGCGTGTCGCCGTCCACGATGTCGTCGAGGCGTGACTGGGCGCTGCGCTCGTCGCGGACGCGCTGGTAGAAGAGCAGCGGGTCTTTCACGCGCCAGCGCGTGTAGGTGTCCACCCAGATGTACTTCTTGTCCTTGGTCGGGATCTGGTTGGGGTCTCCGCTCCATTCGAGCCAGCGCTTCTCGAACGTGTGGATCTGCTGGATGAACGGCACCTTCATGTAGAGGCCGGGTTCGGTGCGCGCCGCGCCGACCGGCTCGCCGAACTGCGTGATGATGACCTGCTCGGTTTCGCTGATGGTGTACAGCGACGAGGCGAGCGTGAGCAGGCCGAGGACGATGGCGGCGCCCAGGCCCAGGGACTTCATCACTTGGCCTCCTGCTTGATCGGGTCGAGGTTCAGCAAGGGGAGGAGGCCCTTCATCGAGGAATCGATGATGAGCTTCCGGCCCGTCTTCGGCAGCACCTCGTTCAGCGTCTCGAGGTAGAGGCGTTTGCGCGTCACGTCAGGCGCCTTGCGGTACTCGTCGTAGATGTTGACGAACCGCGCCACGTCGCCGCGGGCGTTGTTCACCCGCTCCAGGGCGTAGCCCTCCGCGGCGCGCACCACCCGCTCGGCCTCGCCGCGGGCGTTGGGCACGGTCTGGTTGTAGTCGGCCCAGGCCTCGTTGATGAGCCGCTCCTTCTCCTGGATCGCCTGGTTCACCTCGTTGAAGGCGGGCTTGACCGGGTCGGGCGGGTTCACGTCCTGCAGCACGATCTGGAGCACCTCGAGGCCGGTCTCGTACCGGTCGCAGAGCTGCTGCAGGAGGTTCTTCGCGTCGACTTGAATCTTCTCGCGGCCGACCGTCAGGACCTCGTTGACGCTGTGGTCGCCGACGACCTCGCGCATCACCGCCTCGTTCATGTCGCGGAACGTCGTGCTCTCGCCGCGCCGCGTGGCGCTGTCGAGGTTGCGGACCTTGAAGAGGTACTTGAACGGGTCCTTGACCTTGTACTGGACGATCCACTCGACGACGGCGACGTTCAGGTCGCCGGTCAGCATCAGCGATTCGGCCAGCGTGCCCTCGTTCTGGCTGAACTGCGACCGGACCGCGGCGCGATCCGTGATGAAGCCGAACTCGGCCTTCAGCTGCCGCTGCACGGGCACGATGGTGACCGTCTCGAGGATGGGGATTTTCAGGTGCGGCCCGGGATCCGTCGTGCGCACGTACCTGCCGAACCGCTGGACCACGGCCACCGAATCGGCGTTGACCTGGTAGTAGGTCGAGAGGAGCACGGCGACGGCCAGCAGGACAAGGACAACCCGCGTGACCAGGCCGCCGCGCCCGCGCAGCGAGAACGCCGGGAGCTTGCCAACGTCGATAACATTGCCGGCGCGTTTGCGCCAGTCACCGATCTCCATCGGTCAGCGTCCTTTCAGCCGGCGTGCGGGGATGGAGCGGGAAGAGGTGGTGGACCAGACGGGGATCGAACCCGTGACCTCGTGAATGCCATTCACGCGCGCTCCCATCTGCGCTACTGGCCCACTTCAGTGAGAGTTCTATTCTAGCCCGACCCGGAACCCGGGGTCAAAACGTCCACGGCCATCCGCGCCTAGTACTCGAGGAACATCCGCTGGATGTCGGCGGGATTCTTCGTGGTCGCCAGGGCCAGCATGAGCAGGACCCGGGCCTTGACCGGGGCCAGATCCTCGCCGCCGATCAGCGCCCCGCCAAACCGCCGCGTGCCCGGAATCCGGCCGCTGCCGGTCCTGGTGGTCGCCACCACCGTCACGCCCTTGCGGAGGGCGTAGGCCAGGCCGTCGGACTGGGTCCCGCTCGTCGCCCCGGCGCCGGCCGTGGCCACGACGAGCCCCCGGGCGCCGAGATCGACGGCGGCCTTGATGAGGTCGCCCGGCGCGTCCTGGTAGACCAGCAGGACGTCGACGCGGGGCAGGGCGGCCATCTGTGAGACATCGAACTCGCTGCGGGCCGTGTGGCGCTTCACCACGCCGCGATAGAACACGACGCGGTCCGGATCGACCACGCCCAGCACGCCAGCCGTGCGGCTCTGGAACGTCTGCAGCCGGAGGGCGTCGGTCTTGGTCACCTCGCGCGCGGAGTTGATCTCGTCGTTGAGGACCACGAGCACGCCCTGCCCGCGCGCGTCCGGCGAGGCCGCCACCCGGAACGCCTCGAGCAGGTTCGCCGCGCCCTCGTACCCGACCGAGCTCGGGTTCCGCATCGACCCCACGACCACGACGGGCCGGGCGTCGCGAACGGTGAGGTGCAGGAAATAGGCAAGCTCCTCGAGCGTATCGGTCCCGGAGGTGACGACGATGCCCCCCAGGTCGTGCTGCGTGGCGAACAGCTCGTTCAGCCGGCGCGAAAGCGCGAGCCACTGTGCGAGGGTGAGCTCGCTGCTCGACACGTTCGAGAACTGCTCGGCCTCGGGCCTCGCGACGCGGCGCGCGTCGGGAATCAGGCCCAGCAGGTCGTCGGCGGTCAGGCGCCCGCCCGCGTGGTTGGAAATGGTCCCGCCGGTGGCGACCAGCCGCACGCGGGGCAGGTCCTGCGCCGCAGCCATCTCCGCCGACGCCAGGACGATCAGCAGACTGGCGACCGCCGGAACGAGTCGCGCGTGACGCATGAGACGATCCTACGGAGCGGGTTGTGGCTGGCCGCGATGGGCCATTGTGAGCCACCGCACCAGCAGCGTGGCGGCTTCGTCGGCCGTTGTGCCGTAGAAGGGCATGAGCGCGGAGGGCATGCCTGGCCGCCTGGCGATCTGGGCCCGCCACCGGTTGGCCTGGATCGGCGAGGCTTCGATCACATAGAGATGCCCGCCAATCTCCTGTTCGAATCTCTGTGTCAGCGTGGGCATGAACGGCAACCGGGAGACAGTGGCAACGGGCCGAAGAGCACTGTGCATTCTACGCGACCCGCGTCGGCGATCAAGCGAAGGCACGCGCGAAGGTGGCGTCAACATTTCGCACGCGGCCGGGATGCCTCGTTCTGCAACGGCCCGCGCGTGCGTGTGTCGGCGTGTCCACACGTTTTGCACTGCGCCATCCACACGTTTTCAACAGGCAGGATTCCTCTCGTCGATCGATCTGGCGTGCTTGACGGTCCCGGTACTGCACACTAGCATGGCAACGTAGGATCTCCGTCATGCTGCGTCGCGAATGCAACGACGTGCGGCGGGGGCGGCGCGCCCCTCGCATGCAGGCCATCGCGGCCCTCGCGCTCGCGCTCTGCGCGGGGCCGGCGGCCGGGGCCTTCGCCGGACCACAAGCGGCGTCCGCACCGTCGCACCGCATCTTCCTGACCGACGGCACGGCGGTCGTCAGCTTCGGCGAGTTCGCGCGGGCCAGCGGCCGCGTGGTGTTCACTGTCCCCATCGGTTCTCCGTCGAACCCGGACGCGCTCCAGGTCGTGTCGCTCCCCGAGTCCGCCGTCGACTGGGATCGCACCGATCGCTACGCCGACGCGGTCCGCCACCAGTTCTATGCCGCAACGCGCGGCGAAGAGGACTATGCGGCGCTGACCGGGGCGGTGGCGCGGGCGCTGGGCGACATCGCCTTCTCCGCCGACGCCAGTTCGAAGCTGGCGATCGCCGCCGACATCAGGCGGCAGCTGCTCGAGTGGCCCGGCGCGCACTTCGCCTACCGGTCGGGCGATGTCCGCGAACTGACCGCGCACGTCGAAGAGGCGATTTCCGAGATCCGCGCCGGGTCGGGCCAGCGCACCTTCGACCTGAGCCTGGTGGCGATGATCGAGCCGCCGTCGGAGCCGCTTCTCCCGGAGCCGACGCTGAAGGACTCGCTCGACTACGCGGCAGCCGTCGCGCAGATGACCGACAGCCGGCGCGTCCGCCTCTCGCTCCAGCAGAGCATTCTCGCGGTGCTCGAACGGCGCAAGCGGCAGGTGCCCAAGGACTGGTACTCGGCCACGCGGAAGGTCCTCGCCGGGAGCATCGAGCGCGAACACGCGCTCGATCGCGACTACGCCGAGCTGGCCTCGCGCACCCTTCGCGACGCCCGCGACCGGGAGGAACACGCCGACGTGGCGGCGCTCGATCGCCTGGTGGCCGACGCCCAGAAGGAAGACGCGCGCCTCGGGTACCAGCGCCCCGAGACCATGCAGGCGCTGCTCGCGTCGCTGGTCAACTCGGCGGCGAAGGCGCGGGAGAAGCGTGAGGCGATCGACCGCTACAAGTACCGCAAGTCGGCCTGGAGCGCCTACCGGAGCCGCATCGACGACCGCCTCGGGGAGTTCGACGATGTGACCGGGGACATCGGGGCGGTGAGGGCGCTGGCGGGCGTGAAGGGCCGGCGCCTCTCGAAGGCCGAGCGGCGCGTGGCCGCCATCGAGGTCAGCCTGCTCCCAATGACGCCGCCGGTCGAACTCGGGCCGGCGCACGATCTGCTCGTGTCGTCGGCGCGGCTCATGCGGGAAGCGCTCCGTTTGCAGCGCGGGGCCACCACGTCCGGGGACGCCGCGGCGACCCAGAACGCATCGGCCGCCGCGGCGGGCGCGCTGCTGCTGCTCGAGACCGCCCGCACCCGCATCGACGAGTTCTTCCGAAGGCCTGCCGCGCCGTGATCGCGCCGCGCGCCACCCGCCTGCTCCGCGTCCCGGACCTCGCGGCGTTTCGCCAGCTGATCCTCGAGCGCGCCCTCGAGGGCACCATCGCCGACATCAGGGCGCGCGCCGTTATCGTGCCCTCGCACACGGCCGCGGAGCAGTTGCGCCGGTCGATCGAGGACTGCCGGCTGGCGGCCGGGAGCGGCGCCGTGGTGCTGCCGTCGCTGCTGACGCGCGATGACTGGCGCGCCGCGCTGCATGCCGGCCTGCCGCGGCCCCTCGCCGCCGTGGACGGGTTCGAGCGCGAAGTGCTGCTGCAGGCCGCCGCGCGGGCGGCGGTTGAAGACCGGTGCCCGCCGCCGTTCACGATCAGGCCGGGCCTCATCACCGAGATGCTCGGATTCTACGACGGCGTCCGCCGGCACGGACGCACCGTGGCGGACTTCGAACGCGTCGCCGTGACGGCGCTCGAAAGAGACCTCGACACCGATCGCGGGGCCGTCCGCATGCTCGAGCAGACGCGGTTCCTCGTGGCCGCGTTCCGCCGGTACGAGGCGCGGCTCGCAGACCGGGGCCTGCTCGACGAGCACGGCCTGACGGCTGCGGTGCTGGCGGCGCCCTCCTCGCGCTTCACGCACGTCATCGTCGCCGTCGGCGATCGCGCCGGCGACGCGTCTGGCCTCTGGCCGTCGGACTTCGATCTGCTGACGCGCATCGCCGGACTCTCGAGCCTCGAGGTTGTGGCCACCAATGCCGTGCTTGGCGCCGGGCTCCTGGAGCGGCTGCGCCGCTGGCTTCCGGAGCACGAGGAGGTGGCCGCCGCGCCGTTCGATACGCCGGCGGCGCCGGTGCTCATCGCGCCGGATCAGGGCGAGGCCGTCTTCTGGCGGGCGCGCGATCGCGAGGAGGAGCTGGCGGCAATCGTGCGCCACGTCAAGCGGGCGCACCGGCAGCAGCCGGACGCGCCGCTCTCGCGCACGGCGGTGGTCTTCAAGCGCCCCCTCCCGTACGTCTACCTGGCCCGGCAGATCTTCTCGTCGGCAGGCGTGCCGCAGCAGACGTTCGACGCGCTGCCCCTGGCAGCGGAGCCGTATGCGGCGGCTCTCGACCTGGTCTTCGACGCGGTCGATTCACGCTTCGCCAGATCCGCGCTCATCGGCCTCCTCCGCTCGCCGCTGTTCGTGTACCGCGCCGGCGGCCGGCCGATCACGTCGTCCTCCCTGGCGCAGCTCGACCGCAGGCTGAGCGAGGCGCGGTACCTGGCCGACCCCGCCGCACTTGGCCGGTTCGCCCGCGAGTGGCGGTCGCCCGGCGGCCTGCAGCGGGCTGTGCGCGCCGCAGCAGCCGTCGCCGACGAGCTGTCATCGCTCTCGGCCGACGGGCCGCCCACGGCGCACCTTGACACGGTCATCCGCTTCCTCGACGCCCACGAACGTCGGCCGCGCGGGCCGTCAGACGTCGTGGGGCGCCATCTCCGGGTGCGGTCCGCGGTGCTCACGGCCTTGACGCGGCTCCAGGAGGCGCACGCCCGCTTCGACGATGCGCCGCGCCCCTTCGCCGACACGGTGGCCTGCGTCCACCGGTGGATCGAACAGCAGACCTTCGCTCCCCGGGAGGGCACGGGCGGCGTCCAGCTGCTCGACGCCGACGCCGCCCGCTTCGGCCGGTTCGACACGATGCATCTGGTCGGGCTCACGCAGCAGGAGTGGCCCGAGAGCGTCGCGCGAAGCATCTTCTATCCGGCCTCCATGCTCCAGGACCTTCACTGGCCCGAGGACGCCGACGTGCGGATGGCTGAGCGCGCGCGGTTCGAGGATCTCCTGCGCGCACCGGCCCGGCAGGTTCGCGTCTCGACCATCACGCTCGAGCACGACGCGCTTGTCGAGCCGTCGCCCTTCCTCGACGACCTCGCGGGAAGCGGCCTGGTCATCGAACGGGCGTCCCGGGCCGCCGCCGCTCGCATCTCCGCGGAAGACGCCATCCTGCACGAGCCGCAGCGCGCCGAGGCGCTGCGCGAGCCGGCAGCGTCGTGGCTCGCGCTGCGCCGCTCCCGCACGCCGGCGGATGATCCGCGATTCCACGGGCACGGCGATCCGGCGCCTGCCGAGAAGTACCGGGTCAGTACCATCGATCAGTACCTGGCCTGCCCGTTCGTGTACTTCTCGACGAGGGTGCTCCGCCTCGCGGAGGAGCCGGAGGACGAAGAGGCGCTCGGTCCGCGGGCGCAGGGCACGCTCCTCCACGAGGTGCTCCAGGCCTTCTTCGCCGCGTGGCGGGCACGCGGCGGCGCCATCACGGCGGCGAGCCTGGACGACGCCCGCGCGCTGTTTGCCGAGGTTGCCGAAGCCCGCCTCGCCGCGCTTCCCCCCGCCGACGCCGCCCTTCAGCGCGCGCGCCTGCTCGGCTCGCCCGTCGCCGAGGGCGTCGGCGACATCGTCCTGGCAGCCGAGGCGGAGCACGGCCGCGGGGTGCCGGTCGTCGACCGGCTGCTCGAGTACGCGCTCGATGGCGAGACGCGGCTCGTCTCGGGCGGCGCGCCGCGGACGGTCCGGCTGGCGGCCAAGGCGGATCGCATCGACCTGCTCGAGGACGGGACCTTCCGCGTCTACGACTACAAGCTCTCGCGCGCGCCGAACCGGAAGCATGTCGCCCAGCTGCCGGCCTATGCGGCGGCCGCTCGCCAGCGCCTGGAAGAGGAGCGAGGCGGATCGTGGCGGGCGTCCGACGCCGCGTACATCTCGTTCGGCAGAGGCGAGCACTACGAGCCGCTGGCCAAAGACGAGGAGGGGCTGGCCGAGGCGCTGGCGGATGGTGAGGCCCGTCTCGTGCGGGCCGTCGACGGCATCGAGCGCGGCGTGTTCCCGCCGGCGCCGGCAGAGGCGTTCCGGTGCACGTACTGCGCGTTCTCCGGGGTGTGCCGGAAGGACTACGTCCGTGACGAGTGACCCGCGCAGGCCGGACGGCGCCGCCGCCGCGCTGCGTGACGGCGAGGCCCGCCGTGATGCGGTGGACCCGGCCAGGAACGTCGTCCTCGAGGCGTCGGCCGGCACGGGCAAAACGCGCGTGCTGGTGGACCGCTACGTGAACCTGCTGCGGGCGGGCGTCGATCCCAGGAACATCCTGGCGATGACGTTCACGCGGAAGGCGGCCGCCGAAATGCGCGAGCGCATCCTGCGCACGCTGCGGGAGGCCGCCGGCCTTTCCCCCGGCGACGCCGCGCGCTGGGGCCAGTTGCGCGACCGGCTCGACGACATCGCCATCAGCACCATCGACGCCTTCTGCCTCTCGCTGCTGCGCGAGTTCCCGCTCGAGGCCGACCTCGATCCGGGCTTCGACGTCGCCGACGAAACCGAGGTGCCGCGGCTCATCGAGGAGTCGCTCGACGAGGCGCTTCGCCTCTGCCGGGCGCGGGCGCGCGACGACGAGGACATCGCGCTGCTGCTGGCCCACCTTGGCGAGAACCGGCTGCGCGCGGGACTGGCCGCGCTGCTCGAGCGGCGCGCGGTGGCGGCGAGCGTGCTGCGGCGCGTTACCGGCGCGGGCCCCCGCGGCCTGACCCTGACGGAGGCGTGCCGAGGGGGCGTCGAGAGGATCGCGGCGACGCTCGGCGCCATGCCAGGCGGTCTCGAGGCGTTTCTCGACAGCGGCCCCGTCCGCCACCCGCGCTACGCACTGCTGGCCGCCGACATCCGGCGGCTCATGCGCGCGGCGTCGCACGCGGAGCAGGGCCGGCTGGAGCCGGCGCAGCTGAAGGGCGTGTTCGATCGCCTCCGCGGCCACGTCTTCACGAAGGCGGGCACGCCGAGGAAGCGGGCGCCCGCCGACTACCCGGCGGACGCGCACGCGAATGAGGCCGCGCGCAAGGCCCACTGGGCGCTGGTGATGGCCGCGGCGCCGGCCATCGCCGACGCGATCCGCGCGTACCGGCGCGACCTGAACGCCATCCTCTCGCGCGCCGTGTGGCAGGTGTTCGGCGTTGCCGCGGCCCGTTACCGCCGCACGCTCGAGGTGCGCGGCGTCCTCGACTTCAGCGAGCTGCTCCTGCGCGCGCAGACGCTGCTCGGCAATATGGACGAGTTCGCCCGCAGCCGCTACCTGCTCGAGGCGCGGTACCATCACGTGCTCCTCGACGAGTTCCAGGACACCTCGCGCGCGCAGTGGGAGCTGGTCTCGCTGCTCATCCGGGCGTGGGGAGAGGGCCTGGGCGTGTCGTCGGACACGCCGCTCCGGCCCTCGATCTTCGTCGTCGGAGACCGGAAGCAGTCGATCTACGCGTTCCGCGATGCCGACGTGGCCGTGCTCGACGACGCGGCGGCCGACGTCGGTGCGCTGCGCCCCGAGGGCCACCCGCTGCGGAGCATCACCCGCAGCTTCCGGTCGGTGCCGGCCCTGCTGGGCTTGGTCAACGATTTGTTCAGCGAGATCGCGGCTGGCGGCGAGGGCCGCCGCGACGCCTTCAGCTACGGCGAACGCGACGCGTTTCCGATCGAGAATGGCGGCGGCGCTCCGCCGGGAGACCCGCCGCTCGGGATCATCGCCGCCGACGATGTGCGCCGGTCAGCGGCGGCGGTGGCCGCCGAAATCGCCCGGCTGGCGGGCGGCGCGCTGGTGAGAGACAAGCAGACCGGGGTCCATCGGCCGATCCGGCCGGCCGACATCGCCGTACTCTTCCGGTCCCGCGCCAGCCATCGCGAAGTGGAGGCGGCCCTGGAGGCCCGCCGGATTCCCTCGTACGTCTACAACGGCCTGGGCTTCTTCGAATCCGACGAAGTCAGGGACATCGTGGCGCTCCTGAGGTTCCTGGCCGAGCCGTCCTCGGATCTGCGCGCGGCCGCCTTCCTGCGATCGCGCGTGGTCCGGCTGTCGGACCCCGGCCTCCAGCGCCTCGCACCCGGAATTGCCGAGGCGCTGACCGGCCGCGCCGCGCCGCCGGCCTCGGCCCGGCTGGACGCGGAGGACGAAGCGGTGCTGGCGCGCGTGCGCTCGAGCCTCGCCGACTGGCTCGGCCTGGCCGATCGGATCCCGCCTGCGGAACTGCTCGACCGCGTGCTGGCGGATGCGGCCTATGCGCACGAGATCCGGGGCAGCCGGGCCGCGGCCGCCCGCGAGAACATCAAGAAGGTCCGCAGCCTCGTGCGGCGGCTGCAGAACAGCGGTTACCTGACGCTGGCCCGCCTTGCGGATCACCTCGACCGCCTGTCGGCCGGCGACGAATCGAACGCCGTTGTCGACGCGGTGGACGCCGTGAACCTGATGACGGTGCACGCGGCGAAGGGCCTCGAGTTCCCGGTGGTGTTCGTCGTCAACCTCGCGCGCGGGTCGGGCGGGCCTCGAGCGCCCATCCGGGTCGCCGCCGACGCCCCACCCGAGGACGCGGTGGCGGTGGGCGATTTCGAGGCGGAGTTCGACGCGGACGAGTCTGCGCGGGAGCGCGAGGAGACCAAGCGGCTGATGTACGTGGCGCTCACGCGTGCGCGGGACCGCCTGTACCTGGCCTCGACAACGGAACGCGGCGCCTTCAAGCCGAGGAAGGGCAGCCTGGGTGAGGTCCTGCCCGAGTCCCTGCGCGGCGTGTTCGGCGCCGCCGCCGCGGTGACCGGCGACGGCGCGGAGGTGCTGTGGACCGCCGGAACGGGCACCTCGCATGCCTTCAGGATCTGTGCCTCCACCGCCGCGCCGGAACCGGCGGAGCCGGCGCCGTTTTCGGCTGCGCATGACGGGCCGGAAAGCGAATGGTCGGCGGCCGCAGACGACTTCGAGGCCGTCGACGACCGCACGGGCCGGGAACGACGTCCGATCACGAGCGCCGGCAGGGCCGTGCGGCGCTGGGATAGCGAGCAGGCCCCGGGTTCAACCGATGGTTCGGGGGTCGTGGTGGGCCGCGTCGTGCACAGGATGTTCCAGGCGGAGGTGCGGGGCGACCTTCCAGGCGACGACCTCGCGGCGAATGCCCGCGGGCTCGTCACGGCGGAGGAGGCCTGGATGGTCAAGGACCTCGAGCGCGCCGCCGCGGATGCGGCCCTGGTGTTTGCCGGCATGTGGTCGCAGCCGGCCCTGCGCGAGGTGCTTGATGGAGCGGCGTGTTACTACGAGGTCCCGCTGTCGGTGCTGGCGGAGCCGGGGAAGGAAGGCGGCAGCTCCCGCGTCCTGAGGGGCGTCATCGACTGCCTGGCCTGGCGGCCCGACGGGCGGGTTGTGGTTGTGGACTTCAAGACCGGCACGCGCCGGGAGTCGGACCGCCGGCAGCTCCGGGCGTATGTGGACGCGGTGCGCTCGATGTATCCGGGCTCCAGCGTCGAAGGATGCCTCGTCTACCCGGAGGCCGCATCCTGACCGACCTTGCCCTCGGCCCAGGCGCGCGCCCGGGATTCGGCTTCCTGCCTGGTCTGGCCGACAAGCAGCACCGACTGGTCGGGCTTGCCGTCGGGTGTGCGCACCACCCAGGCCACCCAATGGCCGCCGCGCAGCTCAGAACGGACTTCGTAGGCGCTCGCGCTCATGTTTCAGCTTCTCCGGCAGGCAGTTATACCGTACAATCGGCAGGTTACCCACCGGTGTCCCGGTGGACGCGTCCGAAGGAGTTTACGATGCCTGTTGCGTGCCCGGCCTGCGGCAACGCCAAGAGCTTCCAGGTCAAGACCTTGCAGATGCACGTCATTCACGTGGACGGCACCCGCGTGGACGTGGCGGAAGAAAACCGGCCGGTGGTCTTCGAAGTGCTGTGCGACGAGTGCGAGGCCGCCATGGCCATCGATCTGTTCGACGACGAAGTCCGCCGCGAAATCCTCCTGATGCTCGGCGCCCGCTAGCCGCGCGCGCCGTCCCGGCTCCTTACGGCTGCTCCGGCGGTTCCACGGTGCTTTCCTCGTACTCCTCGAAGTAGTCGCAATCGGGGCAGATCCACTCCTTGATCTCCGTGCGGACCGTTTGAGATTGTCCGGGGATGTAGTCGATCTGCTCGCGCACCTTGAGTCGCATCGTCTCACCGCACATCGGGCAATCCTGGGTCTGTTCCATAACGCCTCTATCGTGGCACGGTCACCTGCACGGGGACGCTGGCCGGGCTGTTCGGCGCGCCTTCCATCGTCACCGTGACGGTGCCGAGATGGGCGCCCGGCGGGAGTTGTCCGCCGAGCGCGATGATCTCCAGCGTTGCCGGCGAGACGCCCGCGGCGGGCGCCAGGCGGAGCCAGGGCACGTCGGCGCGGGCGCTCCACTCGAGCCTCTGGCGGCCGCTCGAGACGGCGAGCGCCGCGCGCCCGTCGCGCGAACGGCCGGGCAGCCGAAGGCTGATGGCGGGCGGGCTCACCACGAGCGCCGTGTCCGGTTGCAGGATGATGACGCGCAGTCCGAGCGGCTGGGCAATTGTGACTGGGGGCTGTGACGAGTCCGTGACGGCGACGACAAACGGGTAGAAGCCCTGAACGCGGGCCGTTCCCGCGATCGATCCCTGCGCCAGTACGAGTCCAGCCGGCAGCCGCCCATCCACGATGCGCATGGCGTACGGCGGAGTGCCGCCGGCGACCGGGACGGCATGGGCGTAGGGCAGGTTCCGCGTGGCCGGAGGCATCGTCTGGCGATCGATACGCAGGCGGTCCGGCGACGATGTGCCTGGCGCCGGCGGGCTGCTGTGCGCTTGAACCGCGGCCACTTCGACGGTGACGGCCACCGAGACCGGCGAGTCGTCGGCATCGGGAGCCTCTACCGTGATGCGGCTCTCGTGGCGGCCCGGCGTCAAACGCGTGCCGTCGAGCTCGACGCTCAGCACCGCCGGGCCCGATCCCGACGCAGGCGACACCCGGATCCACGCGTCGGCCGGGCGCGCCGTCCAGCGGAGCGTGCCGCTGCCGAGATTGCGGATGCGCAGCTGCTGCGGGGCCGCCGGGCTCGGGCCTTCGAGGGTGAATGCCAGGCTGGCGGGCGAGACACGGAGGACGGAAATCTGCGCGGCGGCGCCGGCCGACCACAAGACGAGCAAACACAGCAGCAGGCGGCGCATGGATAGTGGCAGAATATAGCACGCGCGTTCCCTCGGGGGCGGGTCGGCCGGTTCGTTGCACATGACCAGACACATCGATCTGCTTGCCGTGTTCTTCCAGATGTGGGGAGCGCTGGCCCTGGTGGCCGGTACCGCGATTCTCGTCCTCGCCGTCGGCGCTCTCGCCATCGTGACGTCGGCCGAGCGCGCCGCGCTCGGCCCCGACGTCGCTGCCGGCCTGACCGCCGGGTTCTTCTTCGTCTTCGCGGCGGCCGCCCTGGCGTGGGGCGGCATCCACCTGTGGACCGGCTTCTCGATCCGGGGGCACAAGGCGTGGGCCAGGCTGGTGGGGCTTGCGCTGGCGGTCCTCAACCTCTTCTTCCTGCCGGTCGGGACGGCGTTGGCGGTCTACACGTTCTGGGTGCTGCTGTCGAACGAGTCGCGAAGGCTCTTCGAGCCCGGAGCAGCGGGAACTTCTCAGTAGAAGCAAGAAGCAAGAAGCAAGAAGTAAGAAGCAAGAAGTAAGAAGCAAGAAGTAAGAAGTAAGAAGTAAGAAGTAAGAAGTAAGAAGTAAGAAGAGGAGCGACAGGTGCAGCTTGTCTTCTTCTTGCTTCTGACGAACGTCAGCAGGCGCTTCTGGCTTCTTGCTTCTGGTTCTACGGCAGATCCTTCGTCCCCGCCGGCGTCCACGGCCCGCAGCGCGCGATCCGCTTCGCGGCCAGCCACCCTCCCCTGACAATGCCGTCGCGGGCGATGACCGCCTCCGCGTAGCGGCTGCACGTCGGCGTGAAGCGGCAGATCGCGCCGTGTCGCGCGGCGGCGGGCGAGAGTGTGCGCTGGTAGAGATGAATGCCGGCCACGGCGAGGCGGGCGCTCGCCTGGCGGGCCGGCGGGCGCGACACGTCGTAGAGCACCGCGCCCGCGGCCACGATGAGCGTGAGGCGAATTACCCAGGACAACAATCGTCAGAACTTGCTGGCGTACTCCGACAGGCCGGGGATGACGAGCCTCTGGCCGTTCAAGCCCTTCATGATCGCCACCACGTGCACGGCGAGGAACCCCAGGGCGACAAACGGGCCGAGCGCGATGACGGCGCAGCCGAACGGCACCAGGGAGAAGACGATGTTGAACACGATCCAGAAGGCGATCTCGGCCACCATCAGGACGATGCCGTGCTTGGCGTGCCACTGGACCTCTTTGTCGTCTTTCTCGACGAGCAGAGGAACCAGCGCAAGAATCCAGAGGTAGGCCAACACGATCATCACACCGCGGTTGCTCGACACGGTTCCGGCGGGCGTGGGCTCGGGCATGAAAACACTCCTTGTTCGAAGGGATCGAACCGCCGCGAGTGTATCCGAATGCTGGCGCGCAGATCCAGCCGCGTCGCCTCAGCCGCGCGCATCGTGCGCCGACTGTGCCGCGGCCACGGCGGCCCCGAGCAGGCCCGGGTCCGGGTGGACGATGACGTGGACCGGTATGGCGCCGACCAGTTGCTGCATCGGGGCCTTGGCGCGGAACGCGTCCAGAAACGTGCCGCTCTCGAGCGCCGGGATGATCTTCGGCGGGATGCCGCCGCCAAGGAAGACGCCTCCCGTGGCCATGCCGCGCAGCGCCGAATTGCCCGCTTCCGCCCCGAGCACGGCGACGAACAGGTCGAGTGCTTCAACGCAGGCCGGACAGCGGTGCTCGAGCGCGGCCGCCGAGATCCGGGCCGCGGCGTCGGCCGCATCGGGATCGACCATCGCGCAGGGCGACCGGTGGACGAAGCGGTGGATGTTCACCAGGCCGGGGCCGGAGATGACCCGCTCGTAGTCCACGCGCCCGAACCGCTCGGTCAGAAAGGCGAGCAGGCCGACTTCGCGCGTCGTTCGCGCGGCGAAATCGGCATGTCCTGCCTCTGATGGCGACGGCACCAGCGCGCCGCCCGAGTTCACGAGCAGGGCTTCTCCGAGCCCCGTGCCAGGGGCGATGAGCGAGACGTTGCCGTCGGGGTTCGCCTCACCCTCCTGCAGCGTGAACCGCTCGGCCGCGGTGAGGACCGGCACGGAATGGGCCATCGAGAGCAGGTCGTTCAGCAGGCGGACGGCGGGCAGGCCGAGCGAACGGGCGACGGTGCGCGCGTCGATCCGCCAGGCGGCGTTTGTCAGGGCGGCTCGACCGCCCACCACAGGCCCGGCCACTCCGAAGGCCGCACCCTTGATCGACGCCGGGGTCGCGCCGGCGTCGGCGAGGAACGCCGCGAGCATCGACTCGAGCGTGGGGAAGTCGCCGGTCGCATACGTGCGGGCCTCGACCGGCGACGGCCGGGGCGCGGCCCGGGCGAACAGACCCAGCCTCGTGTTGGTGCCTCCGACGTCTCCGGCAAGCAGCATGCGCACTCCAGTCCCGTCAGCGCGTCACAGGTCGGCCGCCACGATGGCGGCCTCGCCCAATCCAAGGGTTTCGAGCGCGCCCCTGATGCGCGCGCCGTCGCCGACGGCCACGACGACGGCCCGGTCGGGATGCAGGTACTGCCCCGCCGCACGCGTGACCTCATCGGCGGTCAGCGCCCGCAGGCGCGGGACGAACATGTTGAAGGTATCGTCCGGCAGTTCATGAGTCGCCAGCTGGGCCAGTCCCCTGGCGACCTGGCCGGCGGTCTCGAAGTTCCGCGGATAGCCCTTCGTCAGCGTGGCCATCGACAGGCTGCGCTCGTCCTCGTTTGCCGGCCGGCCCTGTCCGATGTCGCGGAGTTCGCCCAGGACTTGAGCGACCGCGTCCGCGGTGGCGTCGGTCTGCACGCTGGTCCGGACGGAGAACGGGCCGGCCGCCCTCCGGAAATCGAACGCGGATCGCACGCCGTAGGTGTAGCCCTTGCGTTCGCGCAGGTTCAGGTTGAGGCGGCTGGAGAAATGGCCGCCCAGCACCGCGTTGAGCAGGACCAGGGCGTGGAAGTCCGGCGTCTGGCGGGGAACGCCGGCATGCCCGATGCAGAGCTCGGTTTGCGCGGCTCCGGGCCGGTCGACGATCAGCAGCCTCTGCGCCGGCGCCGCACCAGCCACCCCGCCGTTCGAATGGTCGGCCGGCACTGCGGGAGGCATCGCGTCGCCGGCTGGCCGCCGCCAGGATCCGAACGCGTCCTCGGCCTGCCGCGCGAACGCCGCGCCGTCGATCGCGCCGGCCGCGATGAGCGTGGCACGCGAGGGGTCGTAGCGCACGCGATGGAATCCGGTGACGTCGCCGGTGTCCATCCCGGCCAGCGACGCGCTCGAGCCGATCGACAGATGGCCGTACGGATGCGTACCGTAGAGCGCCCGTGCGAACACGGCCTCCGCGTTGACGCCGGGCACGTCCCTCAACTGCCGGATGCGATTGGATCGCAGCGTGCGCACGCGTTCGAAATCGGCGGCGCCGAGCCTCGGCCGCACGGCGATGTCGGAGAGCAGCTGGAGGCCGGACGGGACGAATCGGTCGAGCAGCGAGAGCGCCAGGACCACCGAATCCGGACCCGTTTCCGTGTCGAGCTCGGCCCCGATCCGCGCCAGCGCCTCCTGCATCTCGATCGCGGAGCGGTCGCCGGATCCCTCGTCGAGCATGTCGGCCGTCAGGGACGCCAGGCCCGGGCGGTCCTCCGGGTCGAGCCCACTTCCGGCGGGCAGAACCAGCGCGAGGCTGACCATCGGCAGGCCCCGGCGCTCCACGGTGCGCAGTGAGAGCCCGTTGCGGAGGTGATGCGTGTCGGCCGCCGGGAACGTGAAGTCCGGGTCGGGCCCGGGCACCGGCAGCCGGCTGCGATCCACCGGGCTCACGTGATCACCGCCGGTTCCGATCGGGGCGCCGCCAGGTCGTGCCGGCCCGCGGGCACCACGCTCAGCGTCACGCAATGCGCGGCGTCGAGATGGGCGTCGGCCGCCGCGCGGACGCTCGCGCCAGTCGCACTCCGGTAGCGCGCCATGTCGCGCGAGAAGTAGCCTGGGTCGCCGAGGAACACGTTGTAGTTGTTGAGCTGGTCCGACTTGCCTCCGAACCCGCCCACCGTCTGCAGCCTCGAGACGAACGCCGTCTCGGTGAGGGCCAGCGTTCGCGCGAGTTCGTCGGGCGACACTTCGGAGGCGCGCACCCGTGCGACCTCCTCGTGAATGGCGTCCTCCAGCGCGCCGAGGCCGATGCCCGGCACGGCAGTGGTCACGATCTGGAACGAACTGCCCAGTTCCCGCGAGCCCTGGTAGGCCGAGACGTCCGTGGCGATGCGCCGCTCGTAGACGAGCGCGCGATACAGGCGCGAGGCCTTGCCCGTGGCGAGCACGTCGGCCAGCAGGTCGAGTTCGGCATCGCCGCCGGCGTACATCGGCGGGCTCAGCCAGCCGAGGTACAACCGCGGAAGCTCGACCCGGTCTTCGATCATGCGGCGCGCCGGCACTGCCCGCGCCGGCGTGGCGGGCACGGCGGCGGGCGGCTCGCCGGCGGGAATCTCTCCGAAGCACGCGGCCGCCAGTTCAAGCGCGCCATCCGCATCCACGTCGCCGGCGATCGCCAGCGAGGCGTTCGCCGGGTGGTAGTAGCGGCGGAAGAACGCGCGCACGTCGTCGGCCGTCGCGGCTTGCAGGTCATCCGGCGAACCGATGGTGGCCCAGCGGTAGGGATGGCCGTCCGGGAAGAGCGCGTCGAGCATCGCGAGTCCCGCCATGCCGTAGGGCCGGTTCTCGTAGTTCTGCCGCCGCTCGTTGAGCACCACGTCGCGCTGGTTGTTGAACTTCGCCTCCGTCAGGGCTGGCAGCAGGAACCCCATGCGGTCGGACTCCATCCACAGCGCGAGTTCGAGCGCGCTGGCCGGCACGACTTCCCAGTAGTTGGTGCGATCGGAATTGGTGGAGCCGTTCAGCGTGCCGCCGGCCTGCTGGAGGGGCTCGAAGTACCCCGCGTCATGGTGCGCCGAGCCCTCGAACATCAGGTGTTCGAAGAGGTGGGCGAAGCCTGTCCGGCCAGGGACCTCGTTTTTCGAGCCCACGTGGTACCAGACGTTGACGGCGACAATCGGGCAGGAGTGGTCCTCGTGGATGACCACCTGCAGTCCGTTGTCGAGGACGTGCTTGCGAAACGGGATGTCGAGTCCTGGTGTCGGCACGGGCATCGCTTCAGCGTATACTGCGCTCCCGTGCATCGTACTGGGAAACACGCCGCATGGTAAACGGCCGGCAGGCGTGGCGGATGCTGGCGCTGGTCGGCCTTGCCGAGCTGCTGGGCATGGCGCCGTGGTTCTCCGCCTCCGCGGTGTCGTCCTCCATCGTGGCCGAGTATCACCTCAGCAGCGCCCAGGCGGCCTGGTTGACGATGGCCGTGCAGGGCGGCTTCGTGGCCGGCACGCTGGTGGCCGCGCTCCTCAACCTGTCGGACCTGGTGAATGCCCGCTGGGTGTTTGCCATCGGCTGCCTCGGCGCGGCGGCGGCCAACGCCCTCGTCACCGTGGCGCCATCTCCGGTGGAAGCGGTGGCCTGGCGTTTTGCGACGGGCACCGCGCTCGCCCTTGTCTATCCCCCGGGCATGAAGATCGTCGTCGGCTGGTTCAGCGCGGGGCGCGGGGCGGCCCTCGGCGTCCTGGTCGCGTCGCTCACGCTGGGGAAGGCGCTGCCGTACCTGCTCGCGGCCGTCTCCGGAGGGGCCTGGCGAACGACGATGCTCCTGGCCTCGGTGCTGGCGGCCGTGGGTGGCCTCGTCGCGGTCGTGACGGTGAAGGACGGCCCCCTCGCGACCGCCTCCGCGACATTTGACCCCAGAGCGGCCTTTCGCGTGTTCACCCGGCGCGGCACCCGGCTCGGGGTGCTGGGCTATCTCGGTCACATGTGGGAGCTCTATGCCATGTGGACCTGGGTGGGGGTCTACGTGACGGCCTCGCTGGCGGCGCGCGGAGCCGGGTCAGCCGGCCGCCTCGGTTCCCTCGCGGCGTTTGTGGCCATAGGCGCCGGGGCGCTGGGCGCCGTGGTGGCAGGGATCTTTGCGGACCGGCGCGGCCGCGCCAACGTGGCCGCGTGGGCGATGATGGTCAGCGCCACCTGCTGCGCGCTCACCGTGCCGGCATTTCAGGCGCCGTTCGGCGTGATGCTGCTGCTGGTCACGGTGTGGGGCTTTTCCGTGGTGGCCGACTCGGCGCAGTTCTCCGCCATCGTCTCCGAGACCGCCGACGACGAGTACATCGGGACCGCGCTCACCGTCCAAACCTGCCTCGGGTTCCTGTTGACGATGGTGTCGATCAGGCTGACGTCGGCAGCCGCGGAATGGGTGGGCTGGCAGTGGGCATTCCTGATCATTCTGCCGGGCCCCATGCTTGGCGTGCAGGCGATGCTGGCGCTGATGCGGCCGAGGGTGAGGGAGGAATAGGGGATAGGCGAGAGGGGAGAGGGAACAGGGAATTGGTGAGAGGACGCTGTCGCTGAACATCGGCCTCCCGATTCCGTCTCTGACAATACATGGGGCAGCGCTGTGATTGAGGTCAGCAACCTCCGGAAGAATTTCGGGGACATCGAGGCGCTGAAGGGCGTCTCGTTCTCCGTGCGCGCCGGCGAGATCTACGGCCTGCTCGGGCCCAACGGCGCGGGCAAGTCGACCACTATCGGCGTGTTGTGCGGGCTTGTCGTGCCAGACTCGGGCCAGGCGTCGCTCGACGGCATCGACATCGCGCGCAGGCCCGTGGAGGCACGGCGCGTGCTCGGCGTCGTGCCGCAAGAGGTGGCGCTCTACACCGAGTTCACGGCGCGCGACAACCTGTCGTTCTTCGGACGGCTGTACGGCCTCGGCGGCTCGCGCCTGTCGGAGGCCGTTGAACAGGTACTCGAAAGGGTGGGTCTGGCAGACCGGGCCCGGGAGCCCATCGAACGCTTCTCCGGAGGCATGCTCAGGCGCCTGAACATCGCCGCAGGGCTACTGCACGGTCCGAAGGCAGTGCTGATGGACGAGCCGACCGTCGGGCTCGATCCCCAGTCCCGCGCGAGCATTCTCGAACTGGTCCGGTCGATTGCGGCCGGCGGGGCGGCGGTGGTGTACACGACGCACTATCTCGACGAGGCCGAGCGGTTGTGCGACCGCATCGGCGTCATCGATCGCGGGTCGATCCTGGCCGAGGGCACCCTGCAGGAGCTCCGAGACGCGGCAGGAGCCCGGGAGATCATCGCGCTGCGGGGGACCTTCGCCGCCGAGGTGGTGACGCGCGAGATGCAGAAGCACCCCGAGTTCGAGGTGCTCAAGGTGACCGACGGCGAGCTGCTGCTCACAGTGCAGCGCGCCGAGCAGCACGTGGCGGCGCTGCTCGCCGCTGCGTCCAGTCTCGGCACCGTGCGTGAGGTGGCGATCAGGCAGCCGAGCCTCGAGAGCCTCTTCATCAAGCTGACAGGGCGGGAGCTCAGGGAATAGAAGACAGAATCCAGAAGCCAGAAGCCAGAAGCCAGAAGAACGATGACCGCAGCCCTCACGATCGCGGCGCACCACATCCGGCGCGTGGTCAGGAACCCCGGCCTGATCCTGCTGCTGCTCGCCATCCCGCTCACGTTCGCGATCATCGAGTACGCCGCGTTCGGGCGCACCGTGGCGAAGGGCACGCTGCCGCCGGCCACGGTGCTTTTTCTCGACGAAGACGACACGCTCGTGTCGAGCGCGCTGCCGCAGGTCTTCTCCGGAGGGCCCGCGAAGGACTTCTTCGAGTTGTCGCAGGTGCAGAGCAAGAGCGAGGCGGTGCGGCTGTTCAAGCGCGGCCAGGCAGCCGCGCTCATCGTCGTGCCGAGCGGGTTCCAGAGCGCCGTGCTCGAGGGGAAACGCGCCGAACTCGGCTTCTATCCGAACCCCGTCCAGTCCATCGGCCCCGAGATCGCGCGCAGCATGCTCGAGATGACGGCGCTCATCGGCAACGGCCTGTATGCGAAGGCGCTCGAGCCGATTGCGCAGATCCGGGCCCTCGTGCAGGCGGAGCGAGAGCCGACCTCCGACGAAGTGGCCGCGATCTCCCGGGGCTTCTTCGAGGCGGGCCGCCGGCTTTCGAGCCTGCAGGGCCTGAGCGGGCTGACGGTGGGCGTGCAGCGGCCAGGGGCATCCGCCGTGAAGACGGGATTCGGCAACGATCCAGGACAGTTTTTCGCGTACGTGTTTCCCGGGCTGGTGGTGTTCGGGCTCCTGCTCATCGCGCAGGCGCTGGCGATGCGCCTGATGCGCGATCGGCTGAGGGGCCTCCAGCGCCGCCTCGTCGTCACGCCCGTCGGGCCGAGCGCTGTCATCCTGGGCGGCGTGTTCTACCTTGTGGCTGCGCTGTTCGCGCTGCTGGTCTTCCTGGGGATCATCGGGGCGGTAGTCTTCCGCATCCAGTTGCGCGATCCCGTATCGCTGGTCGCGATCGGCGCCGGGTTCGCCATCTTCGCGTCGGGACTTCACCTGCTGTCGGTGAGCCTGGCGAGAAGCGATCGCGGCGCGGGCTTCGTGGGCAGCGTCATCGTGCTGGTGCTCTCGCTCATCGGCGGGTCCTTCGTGCCGGCCGAACAGTATCCGCCGTTTCTCCGGAGCCTGGCCGTGCTCGTGCCGAACGGCGCCGCCCAGCAGGGCTTCATCGACGTGCTGGTGCACAAGCTGCCCCTGGCGGCCCTGGGCGGCCGCCTCGCCGTCGTCTGGTCCTGGGGACTGGCGGCGATGGGCCTGGCAGTGTACTTCGAGCAGCGGCGTCTGAGGAGTTGATGCGAAACGTCCTGGTCATCGCGTGGTCCGACATTCGGCGAGTCCTGCGCGAACGGGAATCGCTCTTCTGGCTCTTCGTCGGGCCGCTCATCTTCACGGTGTTCTTCGGCCTCCTGTTCAAGCCTGCCGCCCCGAGCCGTCCGGCCCTGGCCATCGTCAGCCAGGACGCGGGCCCGGAAGTTCTGCGCGCGATCAGCGCGATGCTCGAGGCCGATGGCGTGAGCGTGTCGGCACAGGAAGCGGTGGTATCCGGGCGGACCACGCTGGTCGTTCCGGCCGGTGCGGCAGAGGCGATTCGGGCGGGGAAAGGCGTGGCGCTCACGCTGCACGCCGGGCGGGAAGAGACAGACGGCGAGCGCAGCCTGCGTTTCAAGATCCAGAAGGCGCTGACGAGGATGTACTTCACGCCGCCGGGCAGCACCGCGCCGGCGGACGCCGCGCCGATCGAGGGGCCGATCACGATTGCGGAGGGCGACCTCGGCGTCTCCCGGCGCGAGATCACGGCGGGGTTCCAGCGAAGCGTGCCGTCCTACCTCGTGATGTTCGTGTTCCTCAACCTGCTGGTCTCGGGAGCCGGGATCGCCGAGGACCGCGCGAGCGGCCGCCTGCGCAGGATTGCTGTCGCCCCCGTCTCGCGGCCCGAGATCATCCTGGGCAAACTGCTGGGCCGTTTCGCGATCGGCTGGATCCAGATCGTCTACATGCTGGGTTTCGGCCTGCTCGTCGGCATCAGGTGGGCCGACCACCCGTGGGTGTTCTTCGCGTTCGTCAGCCTGTTCGCGCTGGCGTCCGCCTCGCTTGGCATCCTGCTGGGCACGCTCTTCAAAGACCCGGACAAGTGCGCGAGCACGGCCGTCTGGGTGGCGCTCGTGCTGGCGCCGCTCGGCGGGCTGTGGTGGCCGCTCGAACTGGTCGGCCCCTCCATGCGCCGCCTCGCATACTTCACACCGACAGGGTGGGCGATGGAGGGCGTCAACGCGATGCTCGCCTTCGGCGCCGGAGCCTGGGACGTGGCGCCGTTCGCCCTGGGTTTCGTGCTCCTCTTCGCCGTCAGCTTCCCCCTGGCGGCCCGGCGGCTGCGGATCTGACCTTCCGGGAACACGAGGCCCCCAACCGGGGGGCATCGGCCGGCGTCCAATAGTGTGCAACCCGCCCCCGGCCTGTTGCGTATTAGTAACCGGGCGCCCGGTCCCGGGTGTAAACTTGGGCCGTCCCCCCTATTGCCATGAGCGTCGTCCGCCTGAGTCTCAGCCTGTTCGGCACCGTCGCGGTGATCTCGGCCGTTCTGGCGAGCGCGACGATATGGCTGCTCGTCACCGACCCGGTGACGGTGGCCGACGCGGTCGAGTCGGGGCAGGTGTCGCC
>JALOKU010000129.1 GCA_025456345.1 Vicinamibacterales bacterium
ATCGTTTCCGTGCGAGACTTCGGCGCCTTCGTCGATCTGGGCGCCGGCGTGCAGGGCCTGCTTCACGTCTCGGAGATGGGGTGGTCGCGCGTGTCGGACACATCGCAGGTCGCCACGCCCGGCCAGGAGATCACCGTGAAGGTCCTGCGCGTGGACGACGCCACGCAACAGATCGCACTCGGGTTGAAGCAGCTCTCCGCGGATCCGTGGACGACGGTCCCCGCCGCGTACGAGGTGGGGCAGGTGCGCGCGGGCCGCATCACGCGCATCGCCCCGTTTGGGGCGTTCGTCGAACTGGAGCCCGGGATTGAAGGGCTGGCGCATGCGTCGACGTTCCCCCCGGCCGGGCGCTCGGGCGGATGGGCCGCGTCGCTCACCCCGGGCATGACCGGCGCATTCGAGATCCTCAGCATCGAGCCTGAGAAGAAGCGCATCGGCGTCGCGCTCGTCGAGGAGGGATCGTCGAGATCTGAGGCGGTCCTGAACGCGGGCGGTGGCGCGCAAGAGGCCTCGGACGAGCGCGAAGACACGGCACGTGAGGACACTTCGAAGGCGCAGCCGTTCGGATCGCTCGCCGACAAACTGCGCGGCGCGCTTACGCCGCGGGAGAAGTAATCAACCCCATCGAGGCGAACGCTTCCCGTCTCGCCTGATCCAGCTGCACGCCGGCCGGTTCGATGCGCGGGCCGTCACAGCGCCGTCAAGGCCGGGGCGTCCCGCTCGATGCGGATCGCGGCCCGTCGCGGCCAGACTCACGGAGCCCCATCACGGAGGCGACGACGAACGCGACGCAGAGTGCCGAGACGCACAGCCCAATGATGAAGATGGCAGTGTCTGACATCATGTCAGCGACTCCCCCCGGCCTTCGCGAAGGCGCCGAACGCGAGGATGGAGGGCACCCAGATGCCCACGAACATCCCGGCTTCCCGCTGTCCGCCGAACCAGAGGTAAACCGAGAGCAGGAACGAGACGAGAGCAGCCGTCAGGATGAAATAGTCGCGTCCTCGGAACATCGATCCAACCTCCCGCGGGCCGGCGCGCCGACGAGGCAGGGCTCGCCTCCGATCGTGAAGCTCGCCCCGCCGTTTTGGGAAGAAGCCAACGTGCTGATGTCTGAACTGCCTGAGCGTATCACGCTTCACGACCGTGCGACCCTGCCGGCGTGGAGTAGGATTCCCTGAGATGATGCAGGAATCCGGACAGACCGCCGACGTACTCGTCATTGGTGCCGGGATGGCCGGGTTGACCGCGGCCGCCGAGCTTCAGCGCGCCGGCTGCCGGGTGCTGGTGCTCGACAAGGGCCGAGGCGTCGGCGGCCGGCTGGCAAGCCGGCGGATCGGCGGGGCCGCGTTCGACCACGGAGCGCAGTTCATCACGGCCCGCACATCACGGTTCGCGGCGCTCGTCGAGGATTGCCGCCGCGCTGGGGCCGTCGAGGAATGGCACCGGGGCGTCGGGGACAGCCCGGATAGGCATGTGCGCTGGCGGGGACACCCCGCCATGACCTCCGTCGCCAAGCATCTGGCTCGTGCCCTCGAGATCATCCTGGACACGCGGGTCGTGGCGCTGACAGCCTCCCGGCATCGTTGGAGCGCAAAGACCGAGACCGGAGCCGTGTACTCCGCCGGCGCCGTGGTGCTGACGCCGCCCGTGCCGCAGTCACTGGCGATCCTGAAGGCTGGCGCGGTCGACCTTCAGCCCGAGACCCGCGCCAGGCTCGAGGGCATCGAGTACGAGCGCTGCCTGGCCGTGATGGCCGTGCTCGCGGGCCCGTCGCGTCTCAGGCCGCCAGGCGGCCTGGCGCCCGGCGACGGCCCGATCGCCTGGATCGCGGACAATCAGGTGAAGGGCATCTCGGCGGAGCCCGCCGTCACGATTCATGCCACGCACGCCTTCAGTTGTGAACACTGGGAGCGCGATCGGCAGGAAAGCGGCCGTCGACTGCTCGACGCCGCAACCGACTGGCTGGGCGCAGACGTACAAGTGTTCCAGGTTCACGGCTGGCTCTACAGCAAGCCGCTGCAGGTGGACGAACACCCCTGCGCGATGGTCGGTCAGGTCCCGCCGCTGGTGCTGGCCGGCGACGCGTTCGCCGGCCCGCGGGTCGAGGGTGCGGCGCTCTCGGGTTGGGCCGCAGCCGAGGCCGTGCTGGCGGTCGCGTCGTGACGGCAGCCGAGGCACGCGCGTGGCTCCTGATGGTGCACGCGGCGGCGACCTTGTACATGGCGGGGGTGATCTGGTTCGCGCAGATCGTGCACTACCCGCTGTTCTCTCGCGTCGGGCAGCCCGGGTTCTCCGAGTACGAACGCGAGCACGTACGGCGTACCGGCCGGGTTGTCGCGGGGCCGATGCTGGCCGAACTGGCGTCCGCCATGGCCATCGTGTGGGTCATCGGAGGCACCCTGGCCTGGATCGGACTGGCCCTGGTTGGCGTCATCTGGATGAGCACCTGGATCTGGCAGGTGCCGGCCCATCGCCGGCTCGAAGCGGGATTCGATGCGGCGGCCCATCGGCGGCTGACGCGCACGAACTGGGTTCGGGCTGCGGCGTGGACGGCGCGAAGCGTCATCGCACTCGCCCTGCTGGCTGCGTTTCGATGAGTCAGCCTGACGGGCAGGCTCTCACGATCGTGCACGACCCGGTTGAGCGGACAAGAGTGATGATGGAATCCCTCGATCACGAACGCTTCATGCGTCGGGCCATCGCGCTGACGGCCAACTGTCCCCGTCTGCCCTTCGGCGCCCTGATCGTACGCGGCGACACGGGCGAAGTGGTGGCGGAGGGGTGGAACAAGTCGGCGATCAACCCGACGTGGCACGGGGAGATCGACGCCATCAACCGCCTCGCCGAATCGGGCCGCGCCGAAGGCGCTTCCGGCCTCGTCCTGTACACGACCGCGGAGCCGTGCCCCATGTGCCTGTCGGCCATCCTCTGGAGTGGCATCGGGACGGTCGTGTTCGGCTCCTCGATCCGCTTCCTGCAGCAGCAGGGCTGGCGGCAGATCGACATCCTCGCAGACGAGGTGGTGCGCCGGAGCCCGGGGTGGGTCTGCACCATCATCGGCGGCGTGCTCGAACGAGAGTGTAATGCGCTCTTCGAATCGACGCGAGCTGCCCTCCGTGAACCCGGTGTCGGATAGCACCAGCAGGCGGCCGGCACGCCGCGCTGATCGTCCGTCCGGAGGCGTCCCGAGGGCCAGGGGCAGCATGCCGAAGTCAACCCGCCACCTCGGTCAGCGTGTGGCCCGCCGCCGCACCTGAATTTCGTGTCGCTTGAGCATCTCGATCATCCTCTCCCTCGCTTCAGATCGGGTCTCCAGCGATTCTCCGCCCAGGGAGCGCTACGGGAAGGTGATCAGAATTCTCGGAACCCGCATCCCTGTCGAATGCGGGTTTGACGTTGTTTCTCGGCCGGGTGACCCGGTCTTCGTCGATCATGGTGACTAGACCAGCCGTCCCGCATGAGGTTTCGCGAGCCCGCCGGGCGATCGACGGACGCTTCGTCGCAGGCAAGCGCGGGCACGAATTCGGCCGCGACCCGTTCGACGCCGACGTGTCGGGCACCGCGCGGCGAGGCCGGGGACGAGACGTCGCGGCCGGGACCATTCCCGCAGCGGCCGGCGTCTTAATTGGGATAGAAAATCCACTCCGGCACCGAAAGCCATCCCGCCGTCGGTCGCCGTGGTGTTCACTGGCGGAGATACCGCCGCCCGCAGGAGACGAGACGTGCCGGCACCGACACTGTTCACCCCGACGGCCTTGGGCTCCCTGAGCCTCCGCAACCGCATCGTGATGTCGCCGATGACGCGCAGCCGCTGCGAAGAGGCGAACGCCCCCAACGATCTCATGGCGGAGTACTACGGACAGCGCGCCGGCGCCGGCCTCATCGTCACGGAGGGCACCTCGCCTGCACCGAATGGCACCGGTTACCCGCGCACTCCGGGTCTCTGGTCGGCACGCCAGGTCGACGGGTGGCGGAAGGTGACCGGCGCGGTGCATGCCCGGGGCGGATCAATCTTCGTGCAATTGATGCACACCGGCCGGGTGGGTCACCCGGCGAATCTGCCGTCGGGCGGGGCCGTCATGGCGCCGAGCGCGGTGGCGGCCGCCGGCGAGATCTATACCGACGCGCTGGGCATGCAGGCCTATCCCGTGCCGCAGGCCATGACCGAGGCAGGTATTCGCAGCACGATCGAGGAATACGCCCAGGCTGCGCGAAACGCCATGGCGGCCGGGTTCGACGGCGTCGAACTGCATGGGGCGAACGGCTACCTCATCGAGCAGTTCCTGAATCCGGAGGCGAACCGGCGCACCGACGCGTGGGGCGCTTCGGTCGACGGCAGGATTCGGTTCGCGATCGAGGTCGCACGGGCGACGGCCGGAGCCATCGGCGCCGGTCGTGTGGGGATACGTTTGTCGCCGTACGGTGTGCATCCGGGGATGGGGAGCACGGCGGCGCGGGACGAAACGTTTACCGCACTTCTCGCGGAACTGGCGGGCACCGGCATTCAGTACCTGCACGTGCAGGAGCCGTCTGCCGTTGGCGCGCCAGAGGTGCCGGCTTCGGTCAAGCGCGCGCTGCGCGCCAGCTGGCCGCGCACGTTCATCGTCGCTGGCGGCTTCGACCGGTCCACGGCTGAAGCGGCACTCGCTGAGGACCGCGGCGACCTCGTGGCGTTCGGCCGGGCGTTTCTGGCCAACCCCGACCTCGTGTCGCGCCTGGAGCGCGGCCTGGCGCTGAACGAGCCCGATCCGTCGACCTTCTACACACTGGGCGCGAAGGGCTACACCGACTATCCAACCGCCGCGTAGTGTGCACGAGGAACGGGCCGCGCTACCGGCTCTGCTGGGGCAGCGTGCCGGGCAGCAAGACCTCTGGAAACATCAGCGCCACGATTGAATCGACCGACCGTGTGGCGCCCGCGAGTCCGGTGGCACGCTGGTAGCGCTCGATGACGGCAAGCGCGCCGTCCAGAGACACCCAGTGCCGCGCTTCGAATTCCACGCAACGCACCGTGCGACTCCCGCTCGACGCAACGTAGTGCACCACCTCACAATCGGGGAAGTACCAGACGTCGAGGTCCTTCCGAACGACGCCCGACCACGTGAGGCCCATGCGTGCAACGAAGGCATCGACGGCATCGGCCTGATCACCGTGCCCGCGGCTGAGGTCGAGCGTGATCTCGTCGCGCACTTCCGGGTCGGGCACCAGCGACTTGATCGTCAGCTCGTGCAGCTCGACATCGAACCGATGGCGGATGATGTACGCGCTGGCGCGGCCGTCGCGAGTCAGAAAGTACCGATCGCGCACCTGCACGGACGAGCGGCGGCTGGGCCCGAGCGCATCGAGCGCGCGTCCGAAGCCAGCCAGATCGAAGGTGTCGTCGACGACGAACTTGTGCTCGACTTCCGTGAAGCGCATCAGATCCACCACTTGAACCGGCCGTACCGGGCAATGCGGGCCTTCACCCGAGCGGGCAGGCGGTCGTACGACTCGAGTGTGACCCGCAGGTTGTCGGGATGACCCCTGAGGTCGTCGATGATCGCGCGCGCGGGGTCGATGGCCCTGGGATCACCGCTCGCGAGCATGGCCTCGGCCAGCCGGTCGTGCGCGGCATCCTCGAAATTGTAGCTGCCGAAGGCCGCCCACCGATCGTCCACGACGACGATCTTCGAGTGCTCGCCGTGCAGGTTCTCGTAGATGACCACGCCGGCGTCCAGCAGTCTCGCGTAATTGGTTGCCGCGCCGATCCAGGCCAGGTCAGTGGCCGGCAGCGCGTCGCGATGCGAGTGGTACACCTCGACGCGCACTCCCCGGCGCGCTGCCCGCAGCACCGCATCGAGCAGCGGCGGGATGGGCTTGAAGTAGAAGCTCGTGATCTGGAGCGAACGCTGCGCCGCGTCGGCCATGTCGATCATCCGGTCGGTGACGACGTTGGGCCCTGTCCAGCCGAGGGGCCCCATCCAGCCCTGATGGCGGTTGGGATTGCACAGCCAGTAGTCCAGGTCGAGACCTGTCGCTGTGTCGTTGACCGCCGCGCCCAGTCGATCCACGTGAACCGGATCGACCCACGCGCCCAGTTCGCGACAGCTCTCGAGAAGCACGCGCGCGATGGGGCCCTGCACGGCCACGGCGTACTCGTTCCAGCCTTCGAAGGACGACTTGGTGATGTTGCTGCTGGCGAAGATGGCTTCGCCGGCGTCGGAGACCTGGATCTTCACGTGCTGGCCGCCGCCGAGGACCCGCTGCGCCCGAAACGGCGGTTGGTACAACGTCACCCTCCCCCCGGCGGATCGGAGCGCCGCGAAGGCCTGGGCGAGTGCCGTGCGCTGCGCCCGCGACATCAGCACGCCGCCCAGTCGCTGGCCAAAGGCATCAACGAGCAGCGTGACCGCCACGCCTCGGCGCTGCGCCTCGATGAGGGCGGAGAGCATCTCGATCCCGTAGGCGTCGTGCTCGATGTAGAAGGTGGTGAGGTAGAGGAAGGACTGGGCGGATCGTACCATTGCCAGGCGCCGCTCCCACTCGGCCCCGCGGTTCCAGAGCGGCAGGAGCGCAGACGCCGTGGGCATTACAGCCGGTAGCCGCCCGCCACGTCGATGTTCACGCCCGTGACGTAGGTGGCGTCGAGCAGGTAGTGCACGGCCTGGCTGATGTCGTCGAGGGTACCCGACCGGCCGAGCGGCACCCACTGGCCGATCTCGTTCTCGGGAGGGAGGTCGATCGAGTTCTCGAGTTGCCCGGGCGACACCATGTTGACCCGCACCTGCCGCGTCGCGTACCCGGCGGCCAGCGCGCGTGTCAGCACCAGCAGGCCGGTTTTGCTGACGAAGTAGTCGGTGCCCCGCCGGTTCGCGCGAATGCCCTCGAGCCCGGCCATGCCGATGTTGATGATGTTGCCGCCCTCGGGCATCAGCGTGAGCGCGTGGTAGCAGCAGTAGTACGCGCCCGACAGGTTCGCGGAGATGGTGGCGTCCCAGACTTCCGGGTCCAGCCGCGTGACGTCCTGAGGGTTGTAGTTGCCGACGTTGTTGATCAGCAGATCGACACGGCCGTCGGTGCGGGCGATGTCGGCGAACGCCTTGGCGACCTGGGCGCGATGTGCCACGTCGACCCTGATCGCGCGGGCCTTCCGGCCGGTCGCGTGAATCTCGCGCACGAGCGACCGCGCATCGTCTTCTGATGCGCGGTAGATCACCACGATGTCGTACCCGCGTGATGCGAGCGACAGGCAGAGGTGCCGGCCCAGACGCCGGGCGCCTCCGGTGACAATGGCCACGCGGCGGGCGTCGGTGCCGCTCACGGCCGCGTGCGCTCCACCCGCACGAAGGACGCCGCTGCCGCCGGCACGGCTGCCGGCTTGCGGATGACCAGCCTGACGCCGCGAACCGCCGGGATGCGGTCGAGCAGCATGGCCGAGGCTTCTTCCGCCATGGTTTCGATCAACTGGAACTTCCGGGTCTGCAGCAGCGTGGTGAGACTGGAAGCCACGTGGTCGTAGTCGACCGCGTCGGCGATGGCGTCGGATTCCGCTGCCGGTGCGAAGTCGTAGTCGAGTTCGATGTCGAGAAAGACCGTCTGTGCCGCTGCGCGTTCGTGCGGATAGATGCCGACGATGCAGTCGACGCGTAGGTCGGCGAGCCCCGTGGTCCCCGTCATCACCGCATCTCCTTGCGTGCGACCCAGATCTGTTCGGCTGCCGTGGCGGCCGCGAACGGGGTGCGGTCGAAGTCGCCGTAGCAGGACTCGATGGTGAACCCGGCCTGCTCGAGCAACTGACGGGCCTCGGCCGGGTCGAGCCAGCTGAGCGACAGAAAGCGGTAGCGCCGGCGGTGCAGGCTGTTGTCGGCGTCCAGTTCGTCCTCCCAGGTCACGACGCGCATCGACTGCGACGCTTCGTCGACGAGTGAGGTGACCCAGAGCAGGGCTTCGCCGCCGCCGGCCGTGCGATACGTGGCGCGAAGCTGCACCTGTCGCAAACGGTCGAGCCGCTCGGGCGTCACGACGAAGTCGTCGAAGACGAACCGGCCGCCCGGCCTGAGCTGGGCGTGGATGTGCCGGATGGCCTCGCGCTTGGCGTCGAGCGTCAGGAGGTGCCCGAGGCTGTGATAGGGGAGCGCGATGAGCGCGGCGGGCTCGGCGAGGGTGAAGGCGCGGAAGTCCGCCTGCAGCAGCGTGAGCCGGTCGATGACGCCCGCGCGATCCGCCCGCGCGCGGCACAGCTCCAGCATGGCGGGGGAGAGATCGACGCCCACCATCGCGCAACCGCGTCGCGCGGCTTCGACGGCGAGGCGCCCGTCGCCGACGCCCAGCTCCACCACCGGCCCGTCCGCTGCGAGATAGGCATCGACGTAGAACGCCTGCTCCAACCTGTCCATTATGACCGATCCCTCCTCGCCGGCGGGGTGGTCCGCCCTTCTTTCCCCCCTGTGCGTGACGCAGCGATCATCGCTCTTCCGGCCTGGTGCCCCGGGCGGGCATCGAGGGACTGGCGCTCTCGGCCGCCGCAACGTATGCGCCGAAACGGATCCGGGTGAACTGCGTCGCTCCCGGCCTGACACGCACACCTCCGACCGCCAGACTGTGGCAGCAGGAGGCGGCGGCGAAGGCGTCAGCATCGCTGCCTGCCCTCCGCCAAGTCCTTTCGGCCTGTGAAGGGAAACACATCCGGCCCCCGCTGGCACTGGGAGGTGATGTTCACGCGGCAGACCTGGTTCACCAGGGGATCAATCAGGCGGCCGGTCGTCTCCGGGTGGGTGAAGACGGCGGCTCCCATGAGCACGGCGATGGCGATGCCGCCGAGAACCGCGAACAATCCGCATTCACTCCCGATGGCTCGCAGGGCGATTGCCAGGTGGTGCCTGCGGGTATGATACATCCGCATGACACGCGGCGGGTCGCAGGGGTTCGGCCAGAGCCGCAGACGGCGTGGGGAGAGAGACATGCGCGTCCCGGACGAAATCGCGGGCACGGCCGCC
>JALOKU010000130.1 GCA_025456345.1 Vicinamibacterales bacterium
TCGGCCCTTGAGCAAGCGGTCGGCGAGCGTCTCCCCCGCCAGATGTTCCATCACGAGGTAGATGGAGTCGCCATGCTGACCGACGTCGTGCAGTGTGCAAATGTGCGGGTGGTTCAGGCTGGCGATCGTCTTCGCCTCCCGCTCGAAGCGGGCGCGGCGGTCCGGATCGGCGCTCAGTTCGGCCGGGAGGATCTTGATCGCGACCGTGCGGTCGAGGCGCGTGTCGCGGGCCTTGTAGACCTCACCCATTCCGCCGGCGCCGATAGCCGATTGGATCTCGTAGGGTCCGAGGCGAGTCCCGGCGACGAGGCTCATGGGCGTGGCCTCCGCGGCGGATTATACGCCGCGTGCTGCCGCGGCGGGTGGTCTTCCACGTGGTAAATACATGGTGCATACTAGGCAGGCACCATGGACGATCTTCGGTTCGAGTGGGATCCGGCCAAGGCCGTGATCAACCAGAGGAAGCACGGCGTGGCCTTCGAAGAAGCGCAGACGGCCTTCCTCGACGACAGCGCGCTCATCGTCGACGATCCTCGGATCATTTCCGCGCGCCGAGCGACGAAGTCAGAGCGCGCGACCTATGTCATGAGGTTACCGCGATGAGGAAGGAATACGATTTCAGCGAGGGCCGCCCCAATCCCTACGCCAGGCGATTGAAGCGGAGTGTCACCATCCGCCTGGACGAAGCCACGCTGAACTACTTCAAGTCTCTGGCGGGGGAAACCGGGATTCCGTACCAGACGCTCATCAACTCGTACCTGCGTCACTGCGCCGACGCCGGACGTCGACCGGCGATGCGGTGGCTTGCAGCGGCAAAAGGCGCGGCATGACAAGGCCCGGTACCGCTTCGTATGGGACGTGCAGGAGAAAGGGCCTGCGGCGGTGAACGACCTCGACCGCCTCCGGCTGGCACACCCGGGCCTGTTCGAGCGCGGCTGGATCGGCTTCGTCGCCTCGGCGTTCCTCGAGGCGGGCATGATGCCCCAGGCCCTCGCGCTCTTCGAAGCCGACCTGCGCGACCACCCGCGATCGGGCAAGGCCGCGGTGGCCGTGGCCGAGGCCGGCGTCAAGACGGGCCCCGTCGCCTGGACCGGCGGCGAGCTGACGGTCAGCTTCACGATTCCCCTCGAGGGCGGCAACACCGGGCCCGTCGAGCTGGCGCTGGCGCCGCGGCGCCCGTGATGAGCCCTCAATCCCGGCGACGAGGAGTCGGGGGGAGCGCGGCTCGTCGGCGCGCTGGCGGAGCACCGCGGCCAGCCGGTGCGCCCACGGGGCCTCTGGCCGTGCCGCCGTTCGACTAGAATAGCCGGGTCCCCGGTCTTCGGAGCTGCGTATGACCGCCTGGGTCCTCGCGCATTACCGGCTGATCAAGCGCATCGGTGCGGGCGGCCCCGCCTTCGCTCGCGGGAGGACCATGTGCGAGCTACGGCGTGGTCTCGCCGTAGCCCAGGCGAGGACCTGATGAAGCCCGGGGATCGTCTCGGCCCGTATGAGGTCCTCGCCAAGCTGGGCGAAGGCGGAATGGGCGAGGTGTACCTTGCGCGCGACGATCGCCTCGATCGCGACGTGGCCGTGAAGGTCCTGCCCGAGGCGGTCGCCGGCGACCCCGAGCGCCTGGCCCGCTTCGAGCGCGAGGCGAAGGCGCTCGCGAAGGTCGAACACCCGAACATCCTCGCGATTCACGACTTCGGCCGCTTGGGCGAGGCCCCGGACGGGCCGGCGGGATCGAGGGCGTACGCCGTCACCGAGTTGCTGACGGGCGAGACGCTGCGCGCGCGGCTCGAGCGGGAGCGGCTGTCGTGGCAGCGGGCCGCCGAGATTGCCGCCGCCGTCGCCGGCGGCCTGGCGGCGGCGCACGGCCAGGGTGTCGTGCACCGCGACGTGAAGCCGGAGAACCTGTTCCTGACAACCGACGGCCGGGTGAAGATCCTCGACTTCGGCCTGGCTACGAGCGGACCGGCAACAGACCTCGCCGAGACGCGCGCGGCGGTCACCGCGCCAGGCTCCGTGCTCGGGACCGTCGGCTACATGGCGCCGGAACAGGTGCAGGGCGTTGGCGTCGATGCCCGCTCGGACATCTTCGCGCTCGGCGCCGTGCTGTACGAGATGATCACCGGGCGGCAGGCGTTTGCGAGGCCCACGGCCGCCGAGACGCTAGCGGCGATTCTCGCGGTGCCGGCACCCGACGTGTCGGCCAGCAGCACGGACGCGCCCGCGGAGCTGGGACGGATCATCTCGCGCTGCCTCGAGAAGCAGCCGGGCGAGCGCTTCCAGTCCGCCAGCGACCTGGCGTTCGCGCTGGGCGCGCTGCCGAAGACCCGCGCAGAGGCCGCAGCACGCACCACTCCGTCTGCAGCGGCTGGCCCGGTGACGCCGTCATCCTCCCGGCGGCGAACGCTGGTGCGGGCGCTGGGCGGACTCGCAACGGTAGCGCTTGTGGCCGTGGCGGTCATCGCGGCGGTCTTCTTCCGGCCCTCGCCCACCGCGAAGCCGAGTGCCCCGGCGTCTGCCGGCGGTTTCGATCGCGAACGAGTCGTCGTCGCGGTCTATGCGAACCGGACTGGCGACGCGTCTCTCGATGCGCTGGGCGTGCAATTGAGCGACTGGCTTACGCAGAGCCTGGCGCGCATCGGAATCAAGACGGCCCTCAACCCCGAGGTGCCGCTGATGGGCGGGCCTGGCCTGCCCCGGTCCGTGCTGGCAAAGGAGGGCGACCCGATTCGCGCCCTCGCGGATCGCACCGGTGCCGGGCTCGTCGTCTCGGGCGCCTACTACCGGGACGGCGGCAGCCTTCGCGTCCAGAGCCAGATCATCGACCCGGCGACCGGCGCCATCATCGTCACGCTCGAACCGTGCACCGGGCCGCGTGCTCAGACAAGCGACCTCGTCGCCGAGGTCTCCAAGGTCGTGATGGGCAGCATCGCCATGCGGTTGAACAAGGCCATCAGCGCCGCCTTCCCCCTCGTCGCGGGGATCAGGCCGCCGTCGTACGATGCCTATCTGGAGTGGGGGCAGGGAGCGGTGTCCTTCGCCTCGAACCCCCCGGAGGCGGAGCGCCACCTGCGTCGCAGTGTGGAACTGGATCCGAACTTCGCCCTGGCCCGGGCCTTGTTGTGCGCCGTGATCAGGAACCAGGGCCGGTGGGCGGAAGCGGACCAGGTCCTGCGGGTGATCGAGGAGCCAGCCGCCTACAGCCAGGCGACGCCAGCCGAACAGGCCTACATTCGCTACCAGCGCGCGCTCATCGACGGGAACCTCGAGGCCACCTTGGCGGCCATTCTCGAAGCGGAGCGACTGCTGCCGTCGCCGTCGGGCAAGCTGCTCGTAGGCAGCACTGAGGCGCGTCTCCACCACACGCGGGCGGCGATCGCGGTGCTGTCGCAGATTCGCGTCGAAGACATGCCGGCCGCCATCGGCAGCCTGGCATCAGGCTTCCTGAGTCAGCGTGCAGCCCTCCATCACGAACTCGGCGAGTACGACGCACAGCTCGAGATGGCCAGGCTCGGGCAGCAGCACTACCCGGACGTGGCGGCCTTCTTCTCGCAGGAAGCGGGCGCGTTGATTGCGATGGGGCGCGCCGGCGACGTCGACGCGGTCATCGACCGCTGCACGCAGGCCACGGCGCGATCCGGCGGCATCGGGGCCGCACTCTACCAGGTGGCCCGGGAACTGGCGGCCCATGGCCACGCCGACGCGGCCACGTCCGTCGCCGCGCGTGCGGCGGCCTGGTACAAGAACCGCCTCGACAGCGTCAAGCCCACGCCTGGCCTGCGCGCTTCGTACGCGAGCGCGCTGCTCCAGGCCGGCGACTGCCCGCAGGCGCTCGCCATCCGCCGCGATCTGATGCGGGCAGAGCCCGACAATCTCGGCCACCAGGGCGATTACGCCAGCGCGCTGCTTCTGTGCGGCGGTCCCCGCGACGAAGCGCAGAAGATCGCCGAGGCGCTGGCGAAGGCCGACCGGCCGTTCCTGCGCGGCTCCCATCTCTACCAGCGCGCCCGCGTGCTGGCGGCTCTGGGCAACGGCGAGGCCGCCGTGCGGGCGCTGCAGGCCGCGTTCGTGCAGGGGCGCGGCTGGCCCGGCGCCGAGATGCACCTCGACCCGACGTGGGACCCAATCCGGACCTACCCGCTCTTCCAGGAGTTCATGAAGCCCAAAGGGTAGACGCCCGCGAGCCCGCCCACCAGCACGTCACCCGGTGTCGTGCCCGCGGCAGGACCGGGTGCATGCGCGCGACCGGCTCCGGCGGGACAACCCGGGCCTGTTCATGGCGCACGGCACATCGGCTCCCGCCGCCGTTATGAACCCGTCTACAATGGGCGCATCACGCGCCCCGGCCGAGGTGCAAACCATGGCGAAAGCGGCAGGCACACTCCTCCTGGCGTGGCTCTGGCTCGCCGGCGCGCCGCCCGACGCGGCCGCGTGCTCCTGTTCTCCGCCCGGGCCGCCGTGCGAGGCCTTCTGGAAGGTGCACGCCGTCTTCGTCGGTCGCGTCCTGACAACGGCGGAGCAACCCTCCCAACCGTGGAAACCCGGCGAGCCGTCGCCATTCGGTCTTGGTGTCAAGGTCACCCTGGCAGTCGTCGAACGGCTCGCTGGAGATTCCGGCGACGAGCCGACGATCGAGATCACGACGGGCCGCGGCGGCGGCGACTGCGGCTACCGCTTCGAGGTTGGCGGCGACTACGTGGTGTACGCCAGGAAGACCGAAGGCCGGGCGCTCATGTCAACCGACATCTGCACGCGGACGCGGCCGGTCAGCCAGGCCGCCGACGATCTGCGGTACGGCAGGCAACTGGGGACAGCCAGCCAGTCCGGCGCCCAGGTATCGGGCACGCTGAAGCACATCGAGCGCGGGCCCACCGGGCAGTTCCAGGTCGACGAACCGATGCCGGATGTCCCCGTCAGGCTCACGCGTGAAGGGTGGGCCGACGAAACCAGAACCGCCGGGGACGGGGCGTTCCTGTTCACCGGCCTGGCGCCCGGAGACTACCAGGTCGACGCGCAAGCTCCGCCCGGCTACTACACCAGGTCCTACCCGGGCACGGTGAAGATCGCCGACGCCCGCGGATGCGCGGTGATCGTCGTGCAGGGGTTCTTCGACGGCCGGATCAGCGGCCGGCTCGTGCGCCCCGACCGGACGCCTGTTCCGGGCGCCACGGTGCGGGCGCGTCGAGACGACTGGCCCGGGCGATCGTCGCTGCTTGAGGAGTCCGCGATCACCCGCGATGACGGCGCGTACGAGATCGTGAAGCTGCCGCCCGGACGATACCGCCTCGCGATTAACGCCGACTCGGATTTCCGCGGCCAACCGTACCGGGCGCCAACCTATCACCCCGGTGTCGCGGGCGTGGACGAGGCCACGGTGATCGACCTCGCGGGCGGCCAACAGGTACCCGTGACCGACATGGTCGTCCCCATGACGGTGGGGCTTGTCACCCTGCGCGGCACGGTCTTCGGCGTTGACGGGCGGCCCGTTGCCGGCGCACGTGTCTACGTGGAGGTGCCGGGCGCACAGGGGTCGGACCGCCTCATCGGCGATCCGGCACCCACCGGTCCCGACGGCCGCTTCGCCGTGACCGTCGGCGACGAAGCTCGCTACCGGCTAATCGGGGAACTCCGGACCCCCGGCAGCTTGCTGAGAGGCGAGGCGGTTGTCGATGTGGCGGATGCGGCAGCACCCGTGACGATCAGGCTGACGCCGCCGCAAGCTGCTCTATCTGCACCGGGCTCGCGCCCTTGAAGACCTGAAGGCCCCGCCCGGCAACCGGCTTGAAGCCCTCAGGGGCGATCGCAGAGGCCAGCACGGTATTCGCATCAATGACCAGTGGCGCATCTGCTTCGTCTGGAGAAACGGCGATGCCCACGACGTTGAGATCGTGGACTGCCACTGAGGGGTGTCTGATGGCGGCACGAACGAAGCTGCTCGAACCCATTCCCCCGGGCGAGATCCTCATGGAGGACTTCATGCGCCCGCTCGGGCTCAGCATCAACGCGCTGGCACGGGCGCTCGCGGTGCCGCCGAACCGCATTAGCGCGATTGTGAATGGAACCCGCGCGATCTCGGCTGACACCGCACTTCGGCTCGGCAAGTACTTCGGCACCTCGCCCGAGATCTGGCTCGACCTGCAGTCGGACTACGAACTGCGCATCGCTCGCCAAACGACATGGGCCCGCGTCGAACCGACGGTGCAGACCCGCGTCGCATGACGGAACGGCGCGCCCGGCACCAAGACGGGCCCCTTCGCGTGGACCGGCGGCGAGCTGGCCTTCAGCTTCACGACTCCTCTCGAGGGCCGCATGGCAATCGGCACGCGCCTCACGCTGCAGGGCGCCACGCGGAAGGGGCGCTGGGAGGACGTCAAGGGCGGGAACAGCGGCCCCGTCGAACCCGCGCGGGCGCGGGTCAGTTCACGCGGCCCAGGTAGCGGTCCAGCCAGGCCAGCGTTTCCTTCACGAGCTGGTCGCGCGGCACGAAGTGGCCGCCGTCGTACACGAGCCACTTCTTGTCCGCCTCCGGCGTCCCCAGCATCGTGAACATCGGCTTCTGGGCGGTCTCGACGGGAAAGTAGTGGTCGTACCTGCCGTTGAGCATGAGGACGGGGATCTTCACCCGGCGCACGAAGTTGAACGGATCCACTTCCGGCATGGACGGCGGAAACCTGAACCCGGCCACGTAGAGCACGGCCACCTTGAAGCGCGCGTCGCCGGCGAGCGCGATGCCCGACAGGCGTCCGCCCCAGCTGTGGCCGAAGTAGGCGAGCTTGCCGATGTCGATCTCCCGCCGCGTCTCGAGGTAGTCGATCGACCGCCGGGCCTCCTTGACCCACGCCACCACCCGGTCCCGGTACGCGGCCGTCTCGTTCGGCACGGTCGCCTCCAGCCCGTCGCGGCGTTCGTACATGCCCTTGAACACGGGGAACAGCACGGCCCGGCCGCTCTTGACGATGAAGTCGAACATCCGGAAGGTGCGGGGCGTGTTGCTCGAGGCGAGCTGCAGGCCGCTGTCGCCCGGCCACATGAACACCACCTGCAGCGGGCGCGCGGCCCGCTTGGGCAGCACGAGATACGCCTGCATGCGTTCGCCGCCGTACGCCGCGTCGAAGGTCACCCGCTCCGTGGTCCATTCCTCCGGGCTGGCATCCGTGCTGACGACCCTGGCGTCGAGCGGCGCCTGGTCATAGGCGTACTGCCGCAGGAAGGCGTCCACCTCTCTGTCGGAGCTGGGCTTCTCTGTGAAGAGGTCCCGGAACGACGAGTGGATCACGCGCGCCGACCTGGCCTGGTCCTGGGTCTCGCCCAGGTAGCGGATGCACCGGAACCCGTTGCTGGCCGAGCGGTCGAAGGGCGGCTGGGTGACGGCGTCGCTGTCGAAGCCGTACGCGGGGTCGTTCCAGCCGCCGCCGAGAATGAACCGCTGCCCTTCGCGGGTGCTGCTGTTCCAGCACCATTCGCGCACGTTCCCGGCCATGTCGGAGGTGCCGAACGGCCCCGCGCCCTGGTAGCTGCCGACCTCCGCCGGGCCCGCCCCGCCCACGTTGCTGAGCGGAACGATGTAGGTGCTCGCGCCCATGCCGGCGGCGGTATACCAGTGGTAGATCGTCGGCAGGCTCTTTCCCGCGAACTCCGCGAAGGCGGCCGCCTCGTACCAGCTCACGCCCGACACCGGGTAGTCCGCCTGTCCGTCCGGATACGTGCCCGCCTCCCACGTGGCCGGGCCCGTCCGGCCCGTGCGGTCCTTCAAACGAGCCGCGGCCTCGTCCCACGACAGCACCCGGCCATCCAGCACGAATGCATGCTTCCAGTACTTCTGGTCCAGGTAGCCGCCGCTGTCCATGAAGCGCTTGAAGGCCCGGTTGGTGACCTCCCACTTGTCGATGAGGAACGCGCCGATGGGCTCCGCCTTCAGATGGTCCAAACCCGGAAGCGGCATGTTGAACACGCTGGCCGGCACCCGCACCATGTCGTCCGGCAGGCTGCCGGTCTTGTCCAGCGTCACGGATGTTTCCGCCGCCAGCGACGTCGCCAGCAGGAGGGGTTCGTACCCGTCCTTCTCGATCCTCAGCCGGCCGAAGACGGCCGGGACCACCACGCCCTCGAGCGGCGTCCGGCCCAGGCTTCGCCACTCGGATCCCGTGGCGGAGTACTCCTTCCAGCGAACGTCCGCGCCCGCAGGCTCCGAGCGGATCGTCGCGGCGCGCGAGAACAGCGGCCGCAGCTCCGCCAGTTGCCGCGTGTCTTCAGGCAGGTAGCGGCTCGCCTCGGCCGCCAGGTCGAAGGCTTCCGACACGTTTCCCGCGTCTGTGAGGCGGGCGATCTCCGGCACCGCCACGTCGCGCGCCCACTGCGCCTTCCGGCCGCGCTCGAGCCGCTGATAGCCGAGATAGAGGGCGCCGGCGATCAGGGCCACCGCGGGAAGCGCGAACCAGGGCCGCGCCATGGCCCGGCGCGACCTCGACAGGAACGTCTTCGCCAGCGAGACGGGTTCAGCCCCGGACTCCTGAAGGAGGTGCGCCAGCCGGGACCTGGCCTCGTGCGCGGAGCCGCGATCGGCGGGCCGTTTCGCAAGCAGGGTGTCGAGCAGGCCCTGCACCTCCCGGGCCGCGACTTCGCTGCGCGCCGAAACCGGGGCCGGTATCTCGTGCACGATGGCGTAGGCCGTGTCCGTGCCCAGGGGCTTCTTGAACGGGTGCGCCCCGGTCAGCGTCTCGTAGAGCACGATGCCCAGCGAGAAGAGATCGGATTGGGGCGTGAGCGGCTCTCCCCGGATCTGCTCCGGAGACATGTAGGCCAGCGTGCCCACCGTGAGGCCCGCCTCCGTCAGGCTCGAGCGCGTGGCCTCCTGGCTCAGGTCTCCCTCGTGCAGGCTCTGTTTCGCCAGGCCGAAGTCCATCACCTTCGCATGGCCGTCCGGGGTGAGCATGACGTTCGCGGGCTTCAGGTCGCGGTGGATGATGTGCTTCTGGTGGGCCTTGTCCAGCGCTTCGGCCGCTTCCAGCGCGACCTGCAGGGCGTCGAGCTGGCGGAGGGGCCCTCCCGCCAGTCTCTCCCTGAGCGTCTGCCCTTCGACGTACTCCATGACGATGCAGCTGGTGTCGCCGAGGTCCAGCAGTTCATGGATGCTGCAGATGTAGGGATGGTCCAGCGCCGCCGCCAGCCGGGCTTCCTGCAGCAGGCGTTTGCGGGCGGTGAGATCGTCGCGGAAGCGGCCGGCCAGGACCTTGATGGCGACCTGGCGGTCCAAGAGCGTGTCCTGCGCGAGGAAGACTTCCCCCATCCCGCCTTCGCCGAGCTTGCCGGTGACGCGGTAGTGCGACAGGGTCGTGCCGACCATGGCGACGTCCTTCATCGAGACCGCGGCGCTC
>JALOKU010000045.1 GCA_025456345.1 Vicinamibacterales bacterium
GGTCCTGGTGCGTGAAGCCTGCGTCCACGAGCGTGTCGGCCAGCCGTTGCGTGTCGATGTCGTCGCCGGGCTTGAGGTCGAGCGCGAGGGCCGTAATCATACCCGGCGGGCTCACCCGCGGCAGCAGCGCCGATGCCGAGGCCACCACGACGCGGGCCTGCCCGGTGGCCATCGCGTGCAGCGCGCGGGCGCGCGCGGATGCGATGCGCAGATGGGGCGCGAGGCCGCGGTAGGGATCGACCTCCTGCGAGGGGAGCGGCAGGACGATGTTGTCGAGTTCGTCGGCGGAGGCACCTTCGAGCCCGCCGAGGAAGAAGCGGACGTCGCTGGTGACCTGCTCGACGTCGCGGTCCGACGGCACGACGGCGAGCACCATCTCGCTGCGCGGGTCGTCGGAGGCCGCGCCGGCGATCCAGAAGGCCTTCGCGGCGGGGGTGAGGCCCGAGAGGTGTGTCCGCCCGCCCGCCTTCGCTTGCGCTGCATCACCCGCAAGCTTCGGCGAGGCTTCGCTCGCTTTCGCCATTCTGGCGAAGCTCGCTCGCACACGTGCGCCTCGAAGCAGCTCTTGTAGCTTCAGGGACGGCACAGTGCTCTCAGTGTATCTCAGCGGGTGCGGGCTGCGGGTCCTGCCCGGGGCGTTTCCATTTGTCCTCGGGTGACCTTCGCCTGTCCCTGCGCCCTTCGACGGAGCTCAGGGCGCCCCGAGCCTGTCGAGGGGCGGGCAAATGGAAAGCGCCCCGGTCACCCGCAGCCCATCGTCACCGCGGGTCTGCCGGACGAGGAAGCCAGAAGGGCCAACTGACGATCGTCAGAAGCAGGAAGCCAGAAGACGCAACGTCTGCTGCATTGCGCCCCGGTTACCCTTTCAGCTTCTTGATGACGTTTGTCGTGGAGTGGCCTTCTTCGACCTTCACGCGGATGACGACGCCGCCGCGGGCTTCGACGATGTCGCGGCCGACGATCTGGTCGGCGGGCCAGTCCGCGCCTTTCACAAGCACGTCCGGTTGGATGGCGCTGATGATGTCGTGGGGCGTGTCTTCGTCGAAGACGACGGCGGCATCGACCACGGCAAGCGCAGTGATGACTTCCGCGCGTTCGGCTTCGGGATGCACCGGACGCTCGGGGCCTTTGTTGGCGCGCACCGATCGATCGGAGTTCACGGCCACGATCAAGGCGTCGCCCTGGCGGCGGGCCTCGGCGAGGTAGCGCACGTGGCCAGGGTGCAGGATGTCGAAGACGCCGTTGGTGAAGACGACGCGCTTGCCTTGGCGGCCGAGTTCCTCCCGCCAGGCCGCGGCCTCGGCTTTCGTGAGCACGCGCTTCACGGCGTCGACACCCGTTCCTTGAAGGTCACCCCGCCGTCGAAGGCCCACGAATGGCGCGGGCGGTAGATGCCGGCGTCCTGGGTGCGCGATTTCACGCGGAAGCTGTAGAGCAGCCGGTGGTAGTCGTACGGATACCCGTCGAGCTTGTGCAGCGCGACGTCGAGCTTGTAGGTGCCGGCGACAAGGTCCAGCGCATCGACGGTGAACGTGACGCGGCCCTCGCCCTCCAGCCGGTCGGCCTTCAGTTCCTCGATGTTCGTGTTCGTGCCGAACGCGCACACGCCGTCCACGTTGAAGATGCCGATGCCGACGACGAAGTCGGTGACCGGGGTGGCGGCCTTGAGGCCGAGACGGATCTGGACGCGCTCGCCGGAGTAGAAGACGTGCGCCGGCTGGCCATCCTCACCGATGAGCTCAACGGCGGTGATTTCGCCCTCGCGCGAGCCCCAGCGGCCTTCGGCAGCTTGAAACATGTCGGGGGCCGCCTCGCGGGCCTCTGCCTCGGCGGCCGGCGAGAGGCGAGAGGCGGGAGGCGAGGAGGCCGCGGCGCTAGGCGCTAGTTCTGACACGGACGCCGTCGAGCCGTCCCGCTGTTCAACTGCGGCTTTGGCCTTCGCGTCGGCGGAGGCCATGTGGCGTTCTTCCTGTTTCTCGACGTCGGTGATGTAGGCCGACACGACGCGGCGCGGATCGCCCATGGCGCGCGCGCGGCCCTCGTTCAGCCACAGGGCCTCGTCGCAGAAGCGCTCCACCAGGTTCAGCGAGTGCGTGACGAGCAGCACGGTCTTGTTGCGCCGGCGGAACTCGGCGAACTTGTCGAGGCACTTGTGCGTGAAGGCCTCGTCTCCGACGGCGAGCACTTCGTCGATGAGCAGCACGTCGGGGTCCACGTGGATGGCCACCGCGAATCCCAGGCGCATGTACATGCCCGACGAATACGTCTTCACCGGGGCGTCGATGAAATCTTCGAGCTCGGCGAACTCCACGATCTCGTCGAAGCGCCGCGTGATTTCGCGCTTCGACAGGCCCAGCATGATCCCGTTGATGAAGACGTTCTCCCGCCCGGAGATCTCCGGGTGGAAGCCGGCGCCCAGCTCGATGAGCGCCGAGATGCGCCCCTCGACAGCCACCGTTCCCGTGGTGGGCTTCGTGATGCCGGCCACCACTTTCAGCGCCGTGCTCTTCCCCGACCCGTTCCTGCCGACGATGCCGAAGGTGCAGCCCTGGGGCACGGCGAACGACACGCTCTTGAGCGCCTGGAACGTCTCGTCGGGGTTCAGGTCGTTGACCAGCGTGCCCGAGAGAATGGCGCTCTTGATGGTGGCGAACTGCTTCCGCCGGGCGTATTTGCGGTACGTCTTCGTGACGTCAATGACTTCGATTGCATTCATGGTGACTCAGACGGTTTCCGTAGCCAGTAGTCAGTAGACAGTAGCCGGTAGGAATGCCCGCCTCGCTAGTGCGCCGTTCGGCTGATTCGCGTCTTCAGCGTGACTTTGTCTTGCTACTGACTACTGGCTACTTACTTCTGATCCTGCTCAGACTTCCTCTGCGAACGTATCCCTCAACCTGTTGAACAGATAGTACCCCGCCAGGAACAGCAGCACCGAGGCGAAGCCCAGGGCGATGAGCCACTTGTAGTGGCCGAAGTTGCCCGGATAGAACAGCAGCTCCTGGTACGAGACCGCCAGGTGCGTGAACGGGTTCATGTTCAGGAACGTCTTGCCGATGGGCGGCGCATCCTGCATCGAGTAGATGATCGGCGTGGCGAAAAACCAGAACGTGACAAGGTTCGAGAGAATGTCCTTGAGGTCGCGGAAGTGCACGGTCAGCGCCGACACGACGAGCGCGAGGCCGAGCGTCAGCACCAGCTGCACGAGCACCACGACCGGGAACCACACCAGCTCCGAGAACTGCAGCGGCGTGCGGTAGTAGATGAGGAACCCCACGAGGATCGGCAGTCCCAGGAAGAAGTGCACCATGTTCGCCAGCACGTTGACGATCGGGAGCACTTCGGCCGGGAACATGACCTTCTTGATCAGATTGCCGCCGGCAATGAGGACGTTCGACGACTCGAGGATGGACGAGGAGAACCAGGTCCACGGCAGAATCCCGACGAAGAGGAACAGCGCGTACGGGTCGAGGTTGGGCTGGCGCGAGGGCAGCACGTACCGGAAGACGAACGTGTAGACGAGGAGCAGCAGCAGGGGGTTGATGAACGACCAGAAGAAGCCCAGCACGGATCCGCGGTAGCGCGCCTTCAGGTCGCGCACGACCATGGCTTGGATGAGCGGGCGGTACTTGAGGAGCGCGGTCAGGTTCTTGAACATTGTCAGAAGCAAGAAGCAAGAAGTAAGAATCAAGAATCGGGAATGCACACGCGCCGCGGGGTGTTCCCATTCTGACAGACGTCAGTGGGCCATTCTTGCTCCTTGCTTCTTGATTCTTACTACTGCCACCATTCCCTACGTCACCTCAACCACGATGACCGTAATGTTGTCCGGCCCGCCGGCGCCGTTGGCGGCGTCGACCAGGGCCCGGCACAAGTCGTCGGGGCGGCCCATCGGCGCGCGGGCGAGAATCCCGCCGATCGTGGCGTTGGTGAGCGGCGAGGTGAGGCCGTCGCTGCACAGGACGACGCGGTCGCCGGGCTCCAGGCTGAGCGGCGTCAGCTCGACCCGGGGTTCTTCGGCGCCGGCCAGCGCGCGCGTCACGAGGTTGCGCCACGGGTGCTGCCGCGCCTCGGTCTCGTTCAGCACGCCCAGGACAATCTGCTCCTCCACCCACGAATGGTCGCGCGTGAGCTGATCCAGGTCGCCGTGGCGCCAGAGGTACGCCCGCGAGTCGCCGACATGGGCGAAGAGAGCCTGTGTACCAGCGCTCTCTTCGCCCATGTCGCCCTGAGCGGAGCGCGACGAAGCGGGCGCGGCGTCGAAGGGCGACGTGGGCCGATCGTCGCCCCTCGACTCGCCGGCATCCTCGCTCGCTCCGGACGACAACGGCGGTTTGGACAACAACAGACAAACCGCCGTTGTCGCCATGCCCCGCAAGGCCGGTTCGTCGGCCACGCGCTGCGCGATCTCGCGGTTGGCCAGCAGCAGCGCGGACACGAGGCGGTTGCCGTCGACGCCCCATTCGGGGTTGTAGCGGAAGGGCCACGTGTAGCTGGCGGTGACGCCCTCGGTCTGCTGAATGAACGCCTCGATGGCGTCGGCGGCGACACGCGAGGCGATCTCGCCGGCCGCGTGGCCGCCCATGCCGTCGCACACCACGTGCAGCCCGAGTCCCGGACGCGAGACGTAGCTGTCCTCATTCGCCGGCCGGCGAAGTCCGAGGTCCGTCAGGGCTGCCGCGACAACGGGCACGTCAGTTCCGTCTCTTCGCCTGGCTGGCGGCGTGAGCGCTGTGGCGGCCCGCCACCTGCAGGCGCGTCAGCGCCTTCATCAGCGACACCCGCGCGCGCTCGAGGTCGATGTCGGTGTTGCCGGCCTTGGCGGCCTGCAGCATTTCCTCGGCCTTGCGGCGGTGCTCTTCGGCCCTGTCGACGTCGATCTCCTCGGCGCGCTCGGCGATGCGCGCGAGCAGCCGGACGCGATCGGGCAGGACTTCCGCGAACCCGAACGCCACCGACAGGTAGAACTTTTCGGTGCCCTTGCGGTACCAGAGCGGTCCCACGCGAAGGGCGGTGAGGAGCGGGGTGTGGCCGGGCAGGATGCCGAGGTACCCCTCGGTGCCCGGCAACTGCACCTCGTCGACGTCCTCCGTCACGAGGGCGCGGTCGGGGGTGACGATTTCGAGGGTCAGGTGGGTTGGTAGTGACATGATCAGAATCAAGAAGCAAGAAGCAAGAATGGCCGGCTGTCGATTGTCAGAAGGTCTTTCTTCTTGCTTCTGACGCACGTCAGTTCCGCTTCTTGCTACTTGCTTCTATCCCTTCATCTTCTCCGCCTTCTCGACGGCCTCTTCAATCGTCCCGACCATGTAGAAGGCCTGCTCCGGCAGCGCGTCGTGCTGGCCGTCGACGATTTCCTGGAAGCCGCGGATCGTGTCCTTCACCTGCACGTACTTGCCCTTGAGGCCGGTGAACTGCTCCGCCACGTGGAACGGCTGCGAGAGGAAGCGCTGAATCTTGCGCGCGCGCGACACGGCGAGCTTGTCGTCTTCGGACAGCTCGTCGATGCCGAGGATCGCGATGATGTCCTGCAGGTCCTTGTAGCGCTGCAGCACCTGCTTCACGGCGCGCGCCGTGCCGTAGTGCTCGTCGCCGATGACGAGCGGGTCGAGGATGCGCGAGGTGGACGCGAGCGGGTCGACGGCCGGGTAGATGCCCAGCTCGACGATCGCGCGCGACAGGTTGGTCGTGGCGTCGAGGTGCGCAAAGGTCGTGGCCGGCGCGGGGTCGGTGTAGTCGTCGGCGGGCACGTAGATGGCCTGCACGGACGTGATCGATCCCTTCTTCGTCGAGGTGATGCGCTCCTGCAGTTCGCCCATCTCGGTGGCCAGCGTGGGCTGGTAGCCGACGGCGGACGGCATGCGGCCGAGCAGCGCCGAGACTTCCGAGCCGGCCTGCGTGAACCGGAAGATGTTGTCGATGAACAGGAGCACGTCCTTGCCCTCGGCGTCGCGGAAGTACTCCGCCACCGTCAGGCCGGAGAGCGCCACGCGGAGGCGCGCGCCGGGCGGCTCGGTCATCTGGCCGTAGACCAGCGCCGCACGCGACTTGCCGAAGTCCTCGATGTTGATGACGCCGCTCTCCTGGAACTCGAGCCACAGGTCGTTGCCTTCGCGGGTCCGCTCGCCGACGCCGGCGAACACCGACACGCCGCCGTGCTTCAGCGCGATGTTGTGGATGAGCTCCTGGATGATAACGGTCTTGCCGACGCCCGCGCCGCCGAACAGGCCGATCTTGCCGCCCTGCAGGTAGGGCTCGAGCAGGTCGATGACCTTGATGCCCGTCTCGAACATCCTCGTCTCGCTGGCCTGATCCACCAGCGTCGGCGCCGGGCGGTGGATGGGCCAGCGGTCGATCGCGTTCACGGGCCTGTCCGGGAAGTCGACCGGCTCGCCGAGCACGTTCAGCACGCGGCCCAGGGTGGCCGGGCCGACGGGCATGGTGATGGGCTCGCCCAGGTCGACGGCCGGCATGCCGCGCTGCAGGCCGTCGGTGGGCTTCATGGCGACGGCGCGCACGCGGCCCTCGCCCAGGTGCTGCTCCACTTCGGCGACAATGTCGATTGTCTGGCCCTGGACCTCGGCCTTGATCGACAGCGCGTTGTAGATCGGCGGCAGGTGCCCGCCCTCGAACTCGACGTCGATGACCGGACCGATGACCTGGACAATTCGACCGGTCTTCACTTCGGCGACAGTACTCATGGGTTTCTACTCACTGTCAGGGGCTAGGGACTGGGCGCTCGGCGCTGGTTCGTTCAACCCCAATATGACATTCCCTTTTCTCACCGATGCAACTGGACTGACTAGCCCCTAGCGCCTAGCCCCGAGTCCCTGTCTAGAGCGCCTGCGCTCCCGACACGACCTCGATAATCTCGCGCGTGATGCCGGCCTGGCGCACCTTGTTCATGTAGAGCGTCAGGCCGTCGATCATGTCCGTGGCGTTCTTCGTAGCCGCGTCCATCGCTGTCATGCGCGCGGCGTTTTCGGCCGCCGCCGACTCGAGCAGCGCATGCCACACCTGCACGCGGACGTGACCGGGCAGGATCCGGTCGAAGAGCGTGGCCGGGTCCGGCTCGTAGATGTAGTCCATGCGCGCGGCGGCGTCGACCTCGTTCAGGTCGGCCCGCGGGATCGGCAGCAGCTTCTCCGCGACGATGCGCTGCTGGATGACCGACTTGAACTCGTTGTAGATGAGGTACACCGCGTCGACCTTCGCGGCCGCGTACTCCTCGATCGCCACGTTGGCGATGTCCTCGGCGTCCTCGAACTTGAGATGCTGGAAGACGTTCACGCGCTCGTAGGCGACCGGGTAGCCGCGGCGGCGGAAGAAGTCGCGGCCCTTGCGGCCGATGAGGCCCAGCATGACCATCTGGTTGGATCGCGCGAGGATCGCCTGGCCGGCCGCCTTGATGATGTTCGTGTTGAAGCTGCCGCACAGGCCCTTGTCGGCGGTCAGGACGAACGCGAGGACCGTTTTCTCCTCGCGGACGGCGAGCAGCGGATGCGACGAGGCGTCGGTGCGCGCGGCGAGGTCGCGCAGCATGCGCATCGCCTCGATGGCGAAGGGCCGCGCGTTCACGACGCGCTCCTGCGACTTGCGCAGGCGCGAGGCAGCGATCATCTTCATCGCCTTGGTGATCTGCTGCGTGCTCTTCACCGCGCGAATGCGGCGGCGGAGATCAATCAGTGATGGCATTCGCTCTGTCTCTGCTGCTTGTCAGAAGCAAGAATCAAGAAGCAAGAAGGGCCACCTGACGATTGTCAGAATGTTCGCCTTCTTGCTTCTTACTTCTTGATTCTTGCTTCTATTCCCCGTCCCTACGCCGCCGCCGCCTTCTTCGCGGCCGTATAGACATCCGCGAATTCCTTCAGGGCGGCGGTGAATTCCGCCTTCAAACCGTCGTCGAACTGCTTTTTTTCGGCGAGCGTGCGCAGCAGCGCCGCCTTGCGCGCGTCGAAGAAGCGGTACATCTCCTGCTCGTACCTGCCGACCTCGTCGATCGGGATCGGGTCGAGGAAGCCGTTGGTGCCGGCGAAGATCATCAGCACCTGCTTCTCGACCGGCAAGGGCCGGTACTGCGGCTGCTTGAGGACCTCGACCAGGCGCTGGCCGCGGTTGAGCTGGGCCTGCGTCGACTTGTCGAGGTCGCTGCCGAACTGCGCGAAGGCGGCGAGCTCGCGAAACTGCGCCATGTCGAGGCGCAGCGTGCCCGCCACCTGCCGCATCGCCTTCACCTGGGCCGAGCCTCCGACGCGCGACACGGAGTTGCCGACGTTGATCGCCGGGCGCACGCCCTGGTGGAACAGGTCGCTCTCCAGGAAGATCTGGCCGTCGGTAATCGAGATCACGTTGGTCGGGATGTACGCCGAGAGGTCGCCCGCCTGCGTCTCGATGATCGGCAGCGCCGTCAGCGACCCGCCGCCGTGGTCCTTGTTCAACTTGGCCGCGCGTTCGAGCAGGCGCGAATGCAGGTAGAAGACGTCGCCCGGGTACGCCTCGCGGCCCGGCGGCCGCCGCAGGAGCAGGGAGATCTCGCGGTAGGCCTGCGCGTGCTTGGAGAGGTCGTCGTACACGCAGAGCGCGTGCCTGCCGCGGTCGCGGAAGTACTCGCCCATCGTGCAGGCCGAGTACGGGCTGATGTAGAGCATCGGCGCCGGGTCGGACGCCCCCGCCGCCACGACGATGCTGTAGTCCATGGCGCCGGCCTCTTCGAGGGTCCGGACCACGGCCGCAATGGTGGACTGCTTCTGCCCGATCGCGTTGTAGATGCAGATGACGTCCTGGCCCTTCTGGTTCAGGATCGCGTCGATCGCGATGGCCGTCTTGCCCGTCTGACGGTCGCCGATGATGAGCTCGCGCTGGCCGCGGCCGATGGGCACCATCGAGTCGATGGCCTTCAGGCCCGTCTGCAGCGGCTCCTTCACCGGCGAGCGGTCGACCACGCCCGGCGCGATGCGCTCGATGGGCGCAAACTGCGTCGTGGCGATGGCGCCCTTGCCGTCCACCGGCTGGCCGAGGGAATTCACCACGCGGCCGACCATCTCCTCGCCCACCGGCACCGAGATGATGCGCCCGGTGCGCTTCACCTGGTCGCCCTCGGCGATGGCGTGGTGCTCGCCGAGCAGCACGCAGCCCACGCTGTCCTCTTCGAGGTTCAGCGCGATGCCGAACACGCCGTGCGGGAACTCGAGCATCTCGCCCGACATGGTCTTGTCGACGCCGTGCACCCGCGCGATGCCGTCGCCCACGGACACGACCGAGCCCACCTCGGAGACGTCGACGTCGACGGCGTGGCTGCCGATCTGGTCGCGGATTATCTTCGTGATCTCATCGGCTTTGATCGTCATGGCCTCGTTCGTCCCCGTCAGAAGCAAGAATCAAGAAGCAAGAAGGGCCTCCTGACGATTGTCAGAAGGGGTTCGCCGCGCGGCGTACGCCCTGCTTCTTGATTCTTACTACTTGATTCTTGCTTCTATCCCCACGCTCCCATAACGCGAACGCTGCACTAATTCCCTGCTCCCGCCAGGCGTTCGCGGATCTTCTCCAACTGTCTCCGCACACTTCCGTCCCACACCGTGCTGCCGATCCGGGTGACCAGGCCGCCCACGATCGCCGGATCGACCGCGGCACTCATCACGACTTTGCGGCCCGTGATGGCGGCCAGCTCCCGCTCCAGGCGCTTCACCGACTCCCCCGGCAGCGGCACCGCGGAGGTGACGGTCGCGCGCACTACCTTCTGGTGATCCATGAGCTTGCTGCTGTAGGCGTCGACAATCTCCGGCAGGAGCGCGATGCGGTCGCGCGACGCGAGCATCTGAAGCGTTTTCTGCACGACCAGGGTCACGCCGAGCCGCGGCAGGACGCTGTCGACGATGGCGCGCTTCTTCGGCGCCGGCACCGCCGGGTTCGTCATCGCCTTCCAGAGGCCGGCGTGGCCCGTGAAGAGCTCCGCCGACGCAGCCAGCTCCTGCTCGACCACGACGGGGTCGGCCTCGGCCAGCGCGACATCGAGCAGGGCCCGCGCGTAGCGCAGCGCGCTCATCCGGGCGGTCATGCCGTCACCTGCTTGTCCAAGGTTCGTGCGGCGCCGAGTCGCCCGAGGTACTGGTCCACCAGGCGCGCCTGGTCGGCGGCGTTGATGGTGGCCTTCACGCGTGTGGCGGCCACCGCCACGGCAAGGTCGGCGGTGCGGGCCGTGAGATCGCGCTCGGCGAGCTTGAGCTGCGCCTGGATTTCGCGCCGCGCCTGGTCCTGCAGGCGGGTGCGCTCCGCGTCGGCGATCGCGCGGATGCGGGCCTCCTCCGCGGCCGCTTCCTCGGCGCCAGTCTTGCGCAGGGCCTCGAGCTCGCCCGGCAGCGCGGCCATCTTCTGCTCGATGGCCGCCGCCTGGGCCGCCGCCGACACGCGCATCTCTGCGGCCTTCACGAGGTCGCCGCGTATCTGCGTGCCGCGGTCGCCGAGGTACTTGGCAATCGGGGCTCTCAGGAAGTAGACGAGGGTGCCGGCGAGGATGGCGAAATTGAAGAGCTTGGCGGCCATCTCGAGGATGCCGCCGCCGTGCCCGCCTTCCGCGGCGCCCTCCGCGAGCATCATCGCCAGAAACAAGCCAGTCTGCATGCGCTACACCATACCCGTCGCTGTCTAGCTGGGGCGCCCGAGCACCTTCGTCGCGATGTCCTTGCCGAGTTCCTCGGCCTCCGATTCGAGCGTGGCCATGGCCTTCGCCGCCTGGGCCTCGAGCTCGGCTTTCGCGTTCGCCAGCTGGGCGTCCACGTTGGCCTTGGTCTCGGCCACCAGCTCCTTGCGATAGCCCTCCGCGGCCCGGCGGCGTTCGTCCATCTGCTTGAAGAGGTCGGCGCGCGCGGCCGTCACGTTCGCGTCGAACTCGGCCGAGGCTGCCTGCGCTCTCGCCGCGGCGCTCTCGGCAGCCCGCATGGCCGACGAGATGGCCGCCTCGCGCTCGCGCATGACGCGGAGAAGCGGCTTGAAGAGCACGCGATCGAGGACAATCGCCAGCAGGACGACCGCGATGACGACAAAAATGACGGACAGATTCGGAAGCACGCTGACGTCTCCACGCCCCGCAGGTGCCAGTACGCCAAAACACAGATTCTACATGGGATGCACGGCTAGGCGCTAGGGACCAGGCGCCAGGCGCTGGTGGGGCGAGAGGGCCAAAGGCGGGAGGCGGGAGAGGGGGCGCCTTTCCCTCTCGCCTCTCCCCTGTCCCCTCTCCCCTTTCATTGGCCTACGCCAACTCGATGAGGTGGGGGCCCCTCGGTGCCGCCGTTCCAACGCGCGCGGCCCCGACGCCTGCGCGCATGAGCGCCCGGTCCACCGCGGCGGCGTGCTCAGGCGCGGCGGCAATCAGCAGGCCGCCCGAGGTCTGCGGGTCGTACATCAGCCAGAGCAGGTCCTGGTCGATCCCCGCCGCGGCCGCGACTCCCCTCTCGAAATGCTCAAGATTGCTGGCCAACCCGCCAGGCCGATTCCCCTTCGCGAGCTCCCGCACGCCGGTCAGGAGCGGCACGGCCGAGGTGTCGAGGCGCAGGGTCACCTGGCTTGCCGCCGCCATCTCGCTGGCGTGCCCGATGAGGCCAAAACCCGTGATGTCGGTGCACCCGTGAACATGGCCGGCGGGCAGGGCGCGCATCACCTCGGCGGCGGCGCGATTGAGCGCCGTCATCGACCGCACGGCGGCCTGCACGACGGCCTCGGGCGCGCACCCGGCTTTGATCGCGGTGCCGACGATGCCGGTGCCGATGGCCTTGGTCAGGAACAGGACGTCGCCGGGTCTGGCGCCGGCGTTCGAGAGCACGCGGTCCGGATCGATCTCGCCGGTGACGGCGTACCCGAACTTCACTTCGTTGTCGCGCACGGTGTGGCCGCCGAGCAGCGCCACGCCGGCCTCGCGCAGCGTGTCGAACCCGCCGGTGAAGACGGCGGTGATGACGGCGGGATCGAAATCGCTCTGCGGAAACCCGGCGACGGCAAGCGCGGTCAGCGGCTTCCCGCCCATGGCGTAGATGTCGCTGAGGGCGTTGGCGGCGGCAATCTGGCCGTACGTGTACGGGTCGTCGACGATGGGCGTGAAGAAGTCGACTGTCTGGACAAGCGCCGGCCCCCCCGGCCAGGCGTAAACGCCCGCATCGTCGGCCGTGCGGAAATCAAGCAGGATCCGCGGATCCTCTTGAGCCGGAATGCCACCCAGGACCTGGGCGAGCTCGCCCGCGGCGAGTTTGCTCGCTCAACCCGAACAGCTGACCATTTCAGTCAGACGCTTCGCCATGTCACCTCTCAGGGGCTGGGGACTAGGCGCGAGGGACTAGAGTGACGCGGCTGTCGCCGCGTCGGTGAAGTGTATAGCTGGGCAGTCGCGTGCGCGAAGCGCGACCGACTAGCGCCCAGCGCCTAGCCCCTAGTCCCTAGTCAGTATCTCGTAAATCCGAATGAGCTCCTCTTCGTTCTTGAACGCGATCCGGATCTCTCCGCCCTTGCCTTTGCGCGCGATGTCGACTTTGGTGCCGAAAGTGAGGCGCAGCTTGTCCTGGGCGGCGCGCGTGTGGACGTCGAGTTCGCGCGGCGTGCTGCCCTTCTTCTTCGCGTCGGGGGCGCCCGCGTGGGTGAGCGCGCGCGTGACGAGCTGCTCCGTTTCGCGCACCGACCAGCCGCGGGCCACCGCGTCGCGGGCGAAATTGCGCTGCTCGATCTCGGTGTCGAGGGCCAGGATCGCCCGCGCGTGGCCCATCGACAGGCGCCCGGCCAGCACCTCCTCGCGCACGTCCTGCGGCAGCTTGAGCAGCCGCAGGATGTTGGCCACCGACGAGCGGTCCTTGCCGACCGCCGTGGCGATGTCTTCCTGGGTCAGGCCGAACTCGTCGGCGAGCCGCTTGTAGGCCAGGGCCTCTTCGATGACGTTCAGGTCTTCGCGCTGGATGTTCTCGATGAGCGCCCACTCGAGCAGCTTGAGGTCCTGGCCCTCGGGCACCTCGCGCACGGTGACCGGCACCTTGAGCAGGCCCGCGCGCTGGGCCGCGTGCCAGCGCCGCTCGCCGGCGATGATCTGATAGCCGCCGCCTTTCGGGTGCACGAGAATCGGCTGGATGACGCCGTTCGCCTTGATGGACCGCGCGAGGTCGTCGATGCGCGCGTCCTCGGTGCGCGATCGCGGCTGGTAGCTGTTCGGCGCGAGGCGGTCGATGTCGACCTCGAAGGCTGAGCCGGGCGTGCGTCCCGATCCCTCGAGAGCGTCGCTGATCAGCGCGTCCAGTCCCCTGCCCAGTGCGTGTCGTTTCTCCACCATGGTCGCCTTCAGTGCGTGGCCGACGCGGTTTGGGGCGCGCGGCCGTTGCGCGCGAGCATTTCCCGCGCGAGGGCGAGGTAGGCCTCGGCGCCTCGCGATTTCACGTCGTAGAGGATCACCGGCATGCCGTGGCTGGGCGCCTCGCCGAGGCGCACGTTGCGGGGGATGACGGTGTGGAACACCTTGTCCTTGAAGAACGAGCGGACGTCGCGCGACACCTGCTGGCCCAGGTTGGTCCGTTCGTCGTACATCGTGAGCAGCACGCCGTCGATGTCGAGGGCCGGGTTGAGTACGGTGCGGACGCGCTTCAACGTGCCGACGAGGTCGGCGAGGCCTTCGAGGGCGAAGTACTCGCAGTGGAGCGGGATGAGGACGGCGTCGCAGGCGACGAGGGCGTTGAGCGTGAGGAGGCCCAGCGACGGCGGGCAGTCGATCAGGATGTAGTCGAAGCGGTCGCGGAGCGGTTCGATGATGCGGCGCAGGCGTGTTTCGCGCGCGAGCATGGGGACCAGCTCGATTTCGGCGCCGGCGAGGTTCCGGTCTGCCGGGATGGCAAACAGGCCGGAGACGTTGGTCGCGACGACGAAGGCGGAGCCGTCACCGACATCGTCGGCCATGATGGCGTCGTAGATGTCGCCGGCGGGGGCGCTCTGGCCCTTGAGGCCGACGCCGCTCGAGAGATTGCACTGGGGGTCGACGTCGACGAGGAGGACGCGCTGGTCGGCGAGCGCGAGGGAGGCCCCGAGGTTGATGGCGGTCGTCGTCTTGCCAACGCCGCCTTTCTGGTTTGCGACGGCCAGGATTCGGCCCATAGGATCGTCTCGGGTCAATGTGCGCGCTATTTTATGTTATATGACCAAATAGCATGGCTGGTGGTCGGCGCGCAGGGGAAGGATAGCATGGAAACTGGGATGGCAAGCTAGGCGAGAGGGGAAAGGCGTGAGGCGGGAGGCGAAAGGCGGCACGCCGCACGACATGTTTCACGTGAAACGTCGAGGTCCACCATTGTGGCGCGGTTCCACGTGGAACAATAGGCGGGGTGCGCGGTGTTCCCTCTCGCCTTCGAACTACAGCATCTTCCTCAGCAAGACCAGTCTGCTGCGCAGGTTCTCCACGAGCGTCCAGGTGGCTTCGTAGACAAGCGGCGGTGCAACCAGTGGCGGGGTGTCCGTTCCGGTGGATGTTCTGAACAGCAGGATCCGTCCGCCCAGCCTGAGGAAGGCCTGGATGCTGGTAAGGAGCTTCTGCTCTACCCGCACAGCCCTGATGCTGATCAGGTCCTGGGATTCATGCAGCTCAGGTCTCGTGAGCAGGTCCTCCGCGCGGACCGTTTCGACGGTTGTGTCGGCCAGTTCAAGCTGGCGGACGGCCTCGCGAAGAAACGCGGACTTGCGCGTCTTGGACTCCACCATCACCAGGTTGAGCGAAGGAATCGCAATCTTCAAGGGAATCGCTGGCGACCCCCCTCCAGAACCGATATCGAGCAGGCGCGGGTGCGGGCCGAGATGGGGTCCGTGACCGTGGGCGCCGCGGAGATGGCGCGCCACAACGAGAGGCTCGATGAGCAGGCGGTCAATCGCCTCGTCTGGAGCGTCCTTCAAAGAGAAAGCGGTAAGGTTAACCTTCTCGTTCCAGAACTCGAGAAGGCGATAGTAGGCCGCCAGAAATTCAACGACTCTTGGCTCCAGCGAGACGTTCGCCTTGCGGGCCCGCTTCGCCAGCCTCTCGTTGAACTCCCGTGGCGTCATGGCTGAACCGCTCCAAATACGCACCGACCAAGGCGACCGCGGCCGGTGTCACGCCAGGAATCCGACCGGCCTGGCCAAGAGTTGATGGCTCGACTTCACCGAATCGCTGGAGCAACTCGCGCGACAACCCCGGGATTCTCTCATAAGGGAAGCCGCCAGGGATAGGCCGCGATTCGTCGCGCCGGGATCTCTCGATATCCGCCTGCTGGCGTTTCAGATACCCATCGTATTTGACGATGGTTTCGGCGGTTGAGACGTCATGATCGGCGAATTCCCCGTCGACATCCAGAGAAACTTCCCTACGTTCCACCATCTCCGCCAGTCTGACGCCTGGCTGCCTGAGGCGCTGGACCGCCGGTATCTTCGCTCCCGCCCTCTCGACGGTGGCATCTTCCAACGCGGCCAGGTTGCGGTGAAGCCGTCCCCGCCTCGCGGCGAATCGTGCCCAGCGGTCATCCTGGACCAGGCCGACTTCCCGGCCGGCTGGCGTGAGTCGGAGATCAGCGTTGTCTATCCGCAGCACGAGCCGGTGCTCGGCCCGCGACGTGAACATGCGGTAGGGCTCGAGGCATCCGCGCGTAATGAGGTCGTCCACGAGGACGCCGATGTAGGCATCGCCGCGGCCGAGCGTGAAGGGCGGCTTCCCGGATAGACCCGCGGCGGCGTTGATGCCGGCCATGAGACCCTGCGCCGCTGCCTCCTCGTAGCCTGAAGTGCCGTTGACCTGCCCCGCAAGGAAGAGCCCTGGCGCGCGCTTCGCCTCAAGCGTCGGCCGAAGCTCCGTCGGCTGGATGAAGTCGTACTCCACGGCGTATGCCGGGCGCAGCAGCACCGCTTCCTGCAAACCCGGCATGGCGTGTACTATGGTTTCCTGGACGTGCCTCGGAAGGCTCATCGAGAACCCGTTGACGTAGATCTCGTCAACGTCCGTCCCCTCCGGCTCGAGGTAGACATGGTGGCGCTCCCTGTGGGGGAACCTCATCACCTTGTCCTCGAGCGACGGGCAGTATCGGGGTCCTATACCCTGAATCTGGCCGTTGAACAGCGGCGAGTGATGAATGTTGGCCAGCACGATGTCGTGGACGGGACCGGTCGTGTGAACCTGCCAGCACATCACCTGGGGCTGCGCAAGACGGCCGGTCATGAAGGAAAGCGGAACGGGAACGACATCGCCAGGCTTGAGCTGGAAGTCGCCGCGACTGACTGCCCCGTCGAAGTCGATGCTCCGGCGATCGAGGCGCGGGGGTGTTCCGGTCTTGAGCCGGCCCATCCTGAACCCCAGGCCTCGAAGCGATTCGGCGAGTTCCCTGGACGCCTGCTCGCCGTAGCGACCGGACGCAATCGTCTCTGGACCAATGTGGATAAGACCGTTCAGAAACGTACCGGTGGTTACCACCACAGCCGAAGCCGAAACACGTTCCCCATGTTCTAGGTCAATAGACCAAGTTTTGTTGTTCGACCTATTTTCATCTCTGTCCTTCTGGCTTCCAAGCCCTCCCGCCTTCCCTATCACCCACTCGATCCGCGGATGCGCCTCCAGTTTCGCCCGCACCCACGCCGAGTAGCGCCGCTTGTCCGCCTGTGCGCGCGGCGACCAGACGGCCGGGCCCCGGCTGCGATTGAGCAGCGTGAACTGGATTCCCGTGGCGTCGATGGCGAGGCCCATCAGGCCGCCGAGCGCATCGATCTCGCGGACCAGGTGACCTTTTGCCGTGCCGCCAATCGCCGGATTGCACGGCATGGCCGCCACCGTGTCCTTCGAGAGCGTGCAAACCCCGACGCGGCAGCCCATCTGGGCCGCCGCCCATGCGGCTTCCACGCCGGCGTGGCCGGAGCCGATCACGAGGATGTCGAAGTCGGGCATGGGCTTCACTTCCCAACACAGAACTTCTCGAATATCCGCCTCAGCACATCTTCCGTTGTCCGCTTCCCTGTCACCTCTTCGAGCGCTCCACGCGCCTCCGCGAGGTCCGCCAGCACGAGCTCCTCGCTCACCGACTCCCCTGCTTCCTCGAGATTGGCCATCGCGCGCGCAATGGCCTCGCGCGCCTGGCGCAGCAACGTGTCGTGGCGCACGTTGCTGATCATCGGCGCGTCGCGCAGGGGCTCGGCCACATCCAGCGCCGCGTGCATCGCGGCGCGCAGGTCGTCGAGACCCGCGCCGGTCTTCAGGGACAGCGAGACTGTCGCGTGTTCGGGGCTCGGGATTCGGGGTTCGGGATTCTCGCTTCTTGATTCTTGCTTCTGACGCCCCGAATCCCGGCTGCCCGCCGCAAGCTCGCGCGCCGTCCACGTCGGCGGCAAGTCGATCTTGTTCACGACCACGACGCGCGGCGCGGACGCTGTCTCCAGGAGCAGCGCACGATCGATGTCCTCGAGCGGCCGGGACTGATCGAGCATCAGCACGACGAGGTCTGCAACGCCGGCCGCGCCGCGCGCCCGCATCACGCCCTCCCGCTCAACCTCGTCGCCGCTGGCCCTGATGCCCGCGGTGTCGACCAGCCCCAGGCGGATGCCGCCGAGGTCGACAGTCTCCCGCAGCATGTCCCGCGTGGTACCGGGCCCGGCGGCCACAATCGCCCGATCTGTACCAACCAGTTGGTTGAACAGGGACGACTTGCCGACATTGGGCTTGCCGAGGATGGCGACGTGACGCCCTTCGCGGATCACGCGCCCGGCGGCGCTTGTGGCCAGGAGGCGGTCGATGCCGTCACGCACGCGGCCAAGCGCCGCGCCGGCGTCTCCGGCTTCGATAAAGTGATAGCCCTCGTCCGGGAAATCCACCGACGCCTCGAGGCTCGCCGCCAGGTCGAACAACTCGCGGTCGAGCGCGCCGATGGCTCGCGTGAGCGTCCCCTCCAGTTGGTCGAAGGCGATGCGCGCCTGGAGCGGCGTGACGGCGTCGACCAGGTCGGCCACGGCCTCGGCCTGCACGAGGTCGAGCCGCCCGTTCAGAAACGCGCGCAGCGTGAACTCGCCGGGTTCCGCCAGCCTCGCGCCGGCGCCGATCGCGGCGCGCACGATCTCGCCGAGCAGCGCCATGCTGCCGTGGGCGCTGATTTCGACCACGTCCTCGGCGGTGTACGAGTGCGGGCCCGGGAAGAACGTGGCCACGACTTCGTCAATCGGCCGCCCGTCGGCCAACGTCGGGAATCGGGATTCCCGCCTTCGCCGGACCGCCCAGTGCCCGGCTTCGGCGAGGCAGGCGGGATTCGGGATTCGGGCGCGGGAAGCCCCCGGCTGCGCTGCGCGCACATGTGTGAGGGTCGCCAACCGGGGCTCCGGGGCGCGGTGAATCGTCAAAATCCCGCGGGCGACATCCAGCGCGTCTGGGCCGCTGATGCGCACCACGCCAATCCCGGCCCGCACGGGCGCGGTGGCGAGGGCCACGATCGTATCGGTGGGGGAGAAGGGCACGGCCTAAGGTACTAGGGGCAAGGGGCTAGGCGCTAGTCCGACGCGGCTATCGCCGCATGGGTGGCCGTTTAACAGCTTGACCGACTAGCGCCGAGCGCCTGGTCCCTAGCCCCTACTTGGCACTGATGATGACCGTCTTCACGAACGCGTCGCCGATGCTCTCCGAGGTCGCGTCGCCGCGCTCGGCGACGGCCATGTGCACGATGCGGCGCTCGTACGGGTTGAGCGGCCCCATCTCCTGCGCCACACCGGTGTCGACCGCCTTGCCGGCCATGAAGAGCGCCATGTTCCTCAGTTCAGCGTCCTTGTCCTGCCGGAAGCCGAGGCAGTCGACGGCAATGCGCTGCTCCTCGGGCACGCTGTCGCGGAACACGGTCGCCACGATGTGCTGCAGCGCGTTCAGCGTTTCGCCGCGGCGGCGCACCAGCCACTCGGCGCCTTCGCCGCTCAGGTTCACGCGCAGCAGTTCGGGGGTCTCCGTCACCGCGGCCTGAAGCTTCAGGCCCATGGCCGTCGTCACCGCGGTGGCGAACTCGACGATGCGGGTGCTGTGCTCGCTGTTCATACCGATCCGTTGCTCTGCTTGGTGATGCGCCGCTCGGCCGCCTGGCGCGGCGGCCGCGCGGGTCCGATCAGCCGGTTGGTGAAGTACTGCTGGGCGATGGCGAGCACGTTATTGACGAGCCAGTAGATGTTCAGGCCGCTCGGCGCCCACAGGAACATCACCGTGAAGATCACCGGCATCAGCATGAACATCTTCTGCTGCACCGGGTCGGCCGAGGTCTGCGGCGTCATCCTCTGCTGCACGAACATGGTGATGCCGGTGAGGATCGGCGCAACGTAGAACGGATCGTAGACCGACAGGTCGGTGATCCAGAGGGCGAAGGGCGCGCCGCGCAGCTCGATCGAGTAGGCCAGCATCGAGTAGAACGCGAACAGGATGGGCATGGTCAGGAGCATCGGCACACAGCCGCTGGCCGGGTTCACGCCCGCCTTCTTGTAGACCTCCATCACCTCCTGGTTCATCTTCTGCTTGTCGGGATCGGTGGCCTTCAGCTTGCCGTAGCGGGCCTGGATCGCGTCGATCTGGGGCTTCAGCTCCTGCATCTTCTTCATCGACACGACGCTCTTGTGGCGGAGCGGGAAGATGGCGACGTTGATGAGGAACGTCAGGACGATGATCGACCAGCCGTAGTTGCCCACGTAGCCGTTCACCCAGTTGAGCGCCCCGAGCAGCGGCACGACGAGCCAGGCGAACATGCCGTAGTCGATCGCGCGCACAAGCTCGCCGTCGAGGGACTTGAGGCGGTCGAAGTCCTTCGGGCCGAGGAAGAAGGTGGCGTCCACGCCGGGCCCGGGGAGGTTCACCGTGTAGCCGATGAACGTGTGCAGCGCCTGCCCCGCGGCGTCCTGCGTTGTCAGGGGCCGGTACTCGGCCCGGACGTTGCCCGCGCCCGGCAGGACGGCCGAGAGGAAGTAGTGGTCGTCGACGCCGGCCCACCGGAGCTGGCCTTCCATCACGGGCTGCGTGAGAAGGGCCGAGGCGTCGTGGCGCTCGACCTTTCCGTCGCGGTACAGGCTGGCCCGGGCGCCCATCATGTACTGGCTCTTCTCGGAGGTCTCGATGTCGCCCGGGCTCGGCCCCATGGCGACGGAGACGTCGATCGGGGAGCCGCCCACCTCGGCGCTGACGGCGGCACGGACGGTGAAGCGGGCCGGGTCGATCGTGAACGTCTTGCGGACGCTCAGGCCGCCGGCCTCGCGGTACTCGAATGCAACCAGGTACGTGCCCTTCGCTTCGTCCCTGGAGGGTCCGCCCCCGACCACCTGGAACAGGGCCGCGTTGGCGCGCGCGGCGATGGCGCCGTCGGCGGTCTCGATGTGGAACGGTTTTGCGGCGTCGGGCAGCGACTGGGGCACGAGGTCGACGGGACGGCCCGCCCGATCCCTGTAGTGGTTCAGCCGCCAGCTGGTGAGCGCCGCCCCGCGGTTGGTGAAGACGGCGCGCAGGGCGTCGGTCTCGATCACGATGTCGCGCGCCTCGGTGTCGGCCACCTCGAGGGCGGCCGCCGGCACAACGGCCGCGGCGGGGGAGCCGGAGTCCGGGGCCGCGCCAGTGCCTGCCGAGCCGTAGCTCCCCGAGCCCGATGGCTGGCCGGAGGGGAGCGAAGGCTGGCCCGCGCCTGGCGCCGCCGGGCCCTTGGCAAGCTCGGTCTGGGCGGACTTCGGGCGCACGACCGGCTTCGGCGCGAACATCGCCTGGTAGGCGTAGAGCACCACGAACGACAGCACGACGGCGACGATGACGCGTTTTTCCATAGCTACCGATCAGGCGCTGATCCCGGGGCTCATGTCTGTTGGCGAGGCTCGCCCCGGCCCGTCCGCTGGCTGCTCGTGCGACCGGCGCGCCACCAGGGCCCGCCAGGGCCGGCGCTCCGGAACCGGGTCGAAGCCGCTGCCTCCGAGGGGATGACACCGGCAAAGGCGGCACAGGCCGAGCGCGGTCCCCGCGGCGGCGCCGTGCCGCTCAACCGCCTCGGCCATGTAGTCCGAGCACGAGGGCAGATAGCGGCACGATCCTGCAAAGAGCGGCGACAGCAGCGTCTTGTAGAGTCTCAGCGCGGTGAGCACGGCAATGGCGGCACCCCTACGCACTGCGCAACCTCCGAACCCGGCGATCCAGGGCGGCGAGGTATTCCGCCTCGACGAGCCTGAAATCGGCGCCCAGCATCTCCCGCCGCGGGATGACGACTATGTCGAGGCCGAGGGCGGGCTTGTGGCGCCTGAACGCCTCGCGCACGAGGCGCTTGGCGCGGTTGCGCTGCACGGCCGAGCCGTACTTCCGCGTGGCGGCAATCCCGAGGCGCGGGCGCGGGCTCCCGTTTTCGAGCAGGAAGACCGTCATCAGGCGCATGCCGATCTTGCGGCCGCGGTCGTAGACGGCGAGGTACTCCGTGCGCCGGCGGATCCGTTCCTCCGGGCGAAACCGTTCGTCCGGGGGCGCGGCGCTGGAGGCCGCGGGGGTGGATGGCCCGCCTGGCGTCACGGCCCCGCCTCGATCGGCTACTCGTCCGACACGGTGAGGCGCTTGCGGCCCTTCGCGCGGCGGCGCGCCAGCACCTGCTGGCCGTCCTGGGTCTTCATCCGCTTCCGGAACCCGTGGGTCTTCTTGCGGTGACGAACGTTCGGCTGGAATGTGCGCTTCATTCGGATACCCTTGTCCGCAAATGACGGAACTTCTCATACTAACGGCTCGGGCGGCACCCGTCAACTTTTCGTGTGCAACCGCGCCGGCTAGTGCTATCGTCGTCTGTCCACCTGTGGAAAACTCCGGGCACCTGCCGGGGAGACTTTTCAACAGATGTGGAAAAGATTGTGGATATCGAGGGGGGCGAAAGGTCTGCGCAGCCCTGAAAATTGCGGTGTTTTTTGCCGCACTTTCGGCGAAACAACGGCCTGGCTGGCCCCTCGAGAGGCGAAAGTCGCCAAGTTGTTACATGGTTTTAACTTAGGGCTGCAGAGGAAGGCCGGACATGGACAGCCACAACGTCTGGGACAGCATCCTCGCCAGAGTTGAGACGAAAATCAACCGCCATAGCTTCTACACCTGGTTCAAACCGAGCTCGTTCATGAGCGAGGCGGGCGACTTCGTGCGGGTGCGTGTGCCGAACCCGGTGTTCCGCGACTGGCTGACGAAGCACTACGCGGGCCTCATCAACGAGGCGCTGGCGGAGCTTGACCGGCCCATGGTGACCATCGAGTTCGTGGCGGAAACGCCCTCGGCCGGGCCGATGCCCACCGCGGCCGAGGCGGCACCACCGCTCCCGGCGGAGGAGGTGGAGGAGGCCGAGGCGGCGGCCCGGAACGCGGGCGGCGGGGTGGCGCTCGTCGAGGCCGGCGCCGCGGGGACAGCCGGCTACGGCGCGCCGTCCTCGGAGGCGGCGCCTGGGGTCGGGCTGAACCTGCGCTACACGTTCGATACGTTCGTCGTCGGGCCGTCGAACCAGTTCGCCGAAGCGGCCTCGCGCGCGGTGGCGGAGGCGCCGGCGCGGTCGTACAACCCCCTCTACATCTACGGCGGCGTGGGCCTCGGCAAGACGCACCTGATGCACGCCATCGGGCACTACGTCCTCAGGAACAACCCGCACTTCAAGCTCACGTACATCTCCACCGAGCGGTTCATGAACGAGATGATCAACGCCGTGAAGACCGACCGGGTGATCGACTTCCGCGAGCGGTACCGCGGGGTGGACGTGCTGCTGGTGGACGACATCCAGTTCCTGGCGGGGAAGGAAGGGACGCAGAACGAGTTCTTCCACACTTTCAACGCCCTGTACGACGCGCAGCGGCAGATTGTGCTCAGCAGCGACTGCCCGCCGAACGAGATTCCGTCGCTCGAAGAGCGCCTGCGCTCCCGCTTCGAGTGGGGCCTCATCGCCGACATCCAGCCGCCGGATCTCGAGACCAAGGTGGCGATTCTCAAGAAGAAGGCCGAGGCGGAGAGCGTGCCGCTGCCCGACAACGTGGCCATCTACATCGCGGAGAAAATCAAGTCGAACATCCGCGAACTCGAGGGGTCGCTCATCCGGCTGATCGCGTACGCGTCGCTCACGAACCGCGAGGTGTCCATCGGCCTCGCGCAGGAAGTGCTGAAGAACGTCATCGGCCAGGACGAGCGGGCCGTGACGGTGGACATGATCCAGAAGTCCGTGGCCGACTACTACCAGCTGAAAGTCGCGGACATCCGGGCGCGGAACAACTCGAAATCCGTGGCGCTGCCGCGCCAGATCGCCATGTACCTCTGCAAGGCGCTCACGCACGCCTCCCTGCCCGAGATCGGCCGGAGCTTCGGCGGCAAGCACCACTCGACGGTCATTCACTCCATCCGGAAGATCGAGACGCTGCGCAAGAAGGACCGGGATTTCAACAATATTATCAACATGCTGACCGAGCGCATGCGATAGGACCGGTCGCTGAGACGAACTCTCTCGCCCGCACTCCGGCCGTGGGTGACCGGGGCGCTTCCCATCTGCGCGCCCTTCGGCACGCTCAGGGCGCCCTGAGCCCGTCGAAGAGCGCTGGGAGGACGGGCGAAGGTCACCCGAGCACAGATGGGAACGGCCCGGACAGGACCCGCGGCGCCCCGGCGGGCGGCGCAGCCGCATCACTCAACAGGCCCCCCCTGTGGACGCCAGTGGATGGCCTGGCGGCCTTCCAGGGCGGGCGCGGTTCCCGCGCGATTCCCCCGCAGGAAGTCAACAGGTTTTCAGTCCCGCAAGTCCTTCAAAAATAACCGCTTAGTGCCCGCTTTCGTGCTTTGCAACAGAGGATCCTTTCAGTATAATTTCTTGATCGCTTATCTTTCCTTTTTACGGGAGAGATCCGCTGCGTCAATGGCCTATCGCCCGGGGGCAGGACATCATGGAACTTGTCGTCCGAAAATTCGATTTGCTCAAAGAACTGCAGCTGTTCCAAGGCATCGTCGAACGCAAGAACACGATTCCCATCCTGGCCAACGTGCTGTTCGAAGCGAAGGGCGACACGGTGCGCCTGGCCGCCACGGACCTTGAGGTGGGCCTGCGCGCGGAGTGCAAGGCGTCGATCGGCAAGGCCGGGGCGCTGACGCTGCCGGCCAAGAAGCTCTTCGAAATCGTCAAGGAGCTGCCCGACACCGACATCCGCATCGAGGAGGAGAAGAACGGCACCGTCAAGGTGGCCGCCGATCGCTTCGAGGGCCGGATGCAGACGATGCCGAAGGACGACTTCCCGACGCTGCCGGATCTGGCGGCGGGGGAGGGTGTCGGGATCAACCGCAGGCTGCTGCGCGAGATGGTGGTGAAGACGCAGTTCGCCATCACGGGCGAGGACACGCGCTACTTCCTGAACGGCGCCCTGTTCGTCGTGCGCTACGACGCGATGACGCTTGTCGCAACCGACGGCCACCGGCTGGCGATTGTGACCGCGCCGCGCGAGGGCGACCCGAAGGTCGAGGAGACGCGGACCATCCTCCCGAAGAAGACGCTGTCGGAGCTGGGCCGGCTCCTGGCGGACGGTGACGAGGAGATCCGGTTCGCGCGCAGCGACAGCCACATCTTCTTCCGCATCGACGGGCGGCTGCTCGTGTCGCGGATGATCGACGGGCAGTTCCCGGCGTACGAGCGGGTCATCCCGAAAAACAACGACAAGCGCGTCGAGTTCGAGCGCGACCGCTTCCAGGCGGCTATCCGTCGCGTGTCGCTCCTGTCGAACGAACGGTCCCGCGCGATCAAGTTCGCGATCGAGGCAGGGCGCGTCGAGATCGCGTCGCAGACGCCCGACCTGGGCGAGGCGCGGGAGCAGATCGCCGTCGAGTACACCGGCCCGGCGATGACCATCTCCTTCAACGCGCAGTACGTGCTGGACTTCCTCAACGCGGCCGGCGCGGACGTCGTCGCGGTCGAGTTCAAGGACGACGTGAGCCAGACGGTGATGAAGCCTGTCGGCAGCACCGACTTCGACTACCTCTACGTCGTGATGCCCATGAGGGTTTGATGGGCCACGACGAGACAACCCCGGTTCCAGGTTCGGCACCAGATACGGACTCCATGACGGCGGCAGAGCAACCAGACGATTCGGCGGAAGCACCCGGCGTGTCGCCGGACACCCACATCGTCGGCCCCGGCGGGGCGGATGCGGGCGACTACTCGGCGGACAAGATCAAGGTGCTGGAGGGCCTTGAGGCCGTCCGGAAGCGGCCCGCGATGTACATCGGGTCGACCGGGCCCCTCGGCCTGCACCACCTCGTCTACGAGGTCGTCGACAACTCCATCGACGAGGCGCTCGCCGGCTACTGCGACGAGATCCACGTCACGATCCACACCGACAACTGGATCACCGTGATGGACAACGGCCGCGGCATCCCCGTCGACATGCACGAGAGCGGCAAGTCGGCGGCCGAGGTCGTGATGACGGTGCTGCACGCCGGCGGCAAGTTCGACAACGACAGCTACAAGGTCTCGGGCGGCCTGCACGGCGTGGGCGTCTCGGTGGTGAACGCGCTCTCGGAGACGCTCGAACTGGAGATCTGGCGCAACGAACAGGTCTACCAGCAGTCGTACGAGCGGGGCGCGCCGGCCGGCGATCTGACGATGACCGGCAGGACGCACCGCCGCGGGACGAAGGTGCGCTTCAAGGCCGACGCGGAGATCTTCGAAACCCTCGAGTACTCGTTCGACACGCTGGCGCAGCGGCTGCGAGAGTTGGCGTTTCTGAACCCGGGGCTGCGCATCGCCCTCGAGGACGAACGGGAAGGGAAGCGCCACGACTTCAGGTACGACGGCGGCATCGCCTCGTTCGTCACGCACCTGAACAAGCACAAGGTGGCGGTCAACGAGAAGCCGATCTACATGCGCGGCGACAAGGACGGGATCGTCGCCGAGATCGCGCTGCAGTGGAACGACGGCTACTCGGAGACGGTGTACTCGTTCGCGAACAACATCAACACCCATGAGGGCGGCACGCACCTGTCGGGCTTCCGGGCGGCCCTCACGCGGTCGGTCAATTACTACGCGTCGAAGAACCAACTGGCGAAGGACGCGGGCGAGGGCGTGAGCGGCGACGACATCCGCGAGGGCCTCACCGGCGTCATCAGCGTCAAGATCCCGCGCCCGCAGTTCGAGGGCCAGACGAAGACGAAGCTCGGCAACACCGAGGTGAAGGGCATCGTCGAGGCCATCATCAACGAGAAGCTGAGCGCGTACCTCGACGAGAACCCGGCCGTCGCGAAGCGCATCATCTCGAAGGCCGTCGACGCGGCCCGCGCGCGCGAGGCGGCGCGGAAGGCCCGCGACCTGGTGCGGCGCAAAGGCGCGCTCGACAACAGTGCCTTGCCCGGCAAGCTGGCCGACTGCCAGGAGCGCGACCCGGCGCTGAGCGAGCTGTACATCGTCGAGGGCGAGTCGGCCGGCGGGTCGGCGAAGCAGGGGAGGGACCGGCGGTTCCAGGCGATCCTGCCCATCAAGGGCAAGATCCTGAACGTCGAGAAGGCGCGGTTCGACCGGATGATCGGCAGCGAGGAGATCCGGACGATGATCGCCGCCCTCGGGTGCGGCATCGGGGCGGAGGACTTCGACATCGACCGCCTCCGGTACCACCGCGTCATCATCATGACCGACGCGGACGTGGACGGCTCGCACATCCGGACGCTGCTGCTCACGTTCTTCTACCGGCAGCTGCCCGAGCTC
>JALOKU010000001.1 GCA_025456345.1 Vicinamibacterales bacterium
TTCGCCAGCGAGGTGGAGAGCAACCGCCCCGCGCAGGTTCTCGATGGTCTCATCGACGGTAGCGCCTTGCGTGACCACCGCAACTTCCAGGCACTCACCGATGAAACCGGACGTGTCGCCGCGTCGGATCGTCGCGGTGATGTTCTGGCGCAACTCAGGCATCGCTTCCCTCGGGACAATTGTAGTCCGCATGCCTATAGAACGAACGCCGATTCTGGTGAGGACCGCGGAGCCACTTCGGGAGGCGGCGGGAATGGAACTCACGTCCGCGCCAGGGATCGGGTGCTTTGTTCCGCAATTGCCGCCCGACCCGCCAGACGTGACGGTGTTGTGCGGAATATGCGGGTGTAGCGTGAGGAGTCTTGAGGCCCTTCGACTCGGCCCGACGGGCCTCGCTCAGGGCACCATTCGGCTCGGTCGCTGACTGGGGCTGCCATGAGCGGGTGAGCGAAGCGACCGAGTCGAATGGTGGAGGCGGCGGGAGTCGAACCCTAACGGGCACGTCCCGCTAACTTATTGATGGCGTGGCGCTTCTGGTCTCAAGTGCTTGACAGGGCGAGACTTCCTGCTGCCTCCGCGTTCGCTGGCGTCCTCTCGTGTCCTCTGGAATCGACCCGGGTTGTGGAGACATTGTGGAGACGGAGAACAGCGCCGGGTGGGCGCCAATCAACGGTCGCTGCATTCTCCGCGTGGCCGATGTGAACGCGTCGTATCCGACCTAGGCAGGGGCGTGTCTCCGACCGACGACTTTGTCTCCTGCAGCGTCGTCGGCAATGCCGGACAACACCACGGGATCGCGGTCGGGGAACTCAGCGACCAGCGAGAGCGTCCCCCCCATCGCCTGGACGGACTTACGAAGCGTCGACAGCAGGAGATCGCTGCGTTTCTCCAGACGCGACACACCGTCTTGCGTGATGCCGAGCGCCTTGGCCATGCGGACCTGCGTCAGTTTCCGGGCCTGCCTAAGCTCCTGCAGGGTCATTTCCTCGGCTACCAGTTGCGCGGCGCGCGCCTCAATTTTCTTGCGGCGCGCGGGACTCAGCCCCTTCCTGATACGTTCGAGGTTCGTCATGGTCATGATTTCCGTCCCTTCAGGTTCTGCTTCTTCATGCCGGCCAGGTGCGCGTCGAACCTCGAGTCCGCCCTTGCGAGGAGTTGCACGTAGAATCGCCTCCCACTGCCGCCGGACTTGTCGCCCCCGCACAGCATGATGGCCCGTCGGGTCGGGTCAAAGGCAAAGGCGAAACGCCACACACCGTCTGCGGCGTCGAACCTCAACTCCTTCATGTTCGCGTGGCGCGAGCCATTGAGCGTGTCGACTCGAGGTCGACCGAGCAAGGGGCCGAAGTGCTCCAGCAGGCGGACGCACGCCAACAACTCGTCTTGAACGTCCCTCGGGAGGGCGTGATACTCCGCGACGAAGTCGCCATGGAAATCAACGGTCCACGTCACCTTCACAGTATGCACCCAAAAACATATGGTGTCAAAGACATGTCTCGATCAAGGGCCACTATGCGCCGGAGTGGGCGGCTGAGGACTGCGACGAGATTCAGCCCGTGGGGTGGTGGTGTCCGATAACTGTATACACTCTTCGGACGCTCCGGGTTGGCAGGGTCACCCTCAGCGACGTGGTCGCGACTGGTCGTTGGCCACGCCAATCCGCTCGATAGAGACCTTGGGCTTGATCCGATCCGGTGGACGGGTTGACTACGCGGCCTGACGCTTGGCAGCGCGTCGCTCAAAGGCGGCCGGACTGATCTGGCCGCAAGTCGAGTGACGCCGCTGCTGGTTATAGAACACTTCGATGTAGTCGAACAACTGCTCTTTCGCGACCCCGTACCCTTCGAACCGCTCGCCGAGCTCACTCTTGAGCGTGGAGAAGAAGCTCTCCATGACGGCGTTATCGAAGCAATTACCCCGCCGGCTCATGCTGCAGGTGATGCCGCGCCCGTCGAGGATCGTCTGGTAGTCCTCGCTGGCGTACGGCTGCCCTGGTCGGAATGGTGGAGCAGCCCCGTGCCCGGACCGCGCCGTTTCAGGGCCATCTCGAGTGCCCGGATGACGAGGTGCCGGTCGTTGACCGCGCTCACCGCCCAGCCGACCACGAAGCGTGAGAACAGGTCGAGGATGGCGGCCAGGTAGAGCTTGCTGCCGTGCCCCCCGATGAGGCATTCCGTCGTATCGCCGACCCACCGTTGATTTGGGGCGTCGGCGGTGAACTCCTGATTCAACACATTCGCGGCGACGGGGTGGTCGTGGTCACTCATGGTGGTGCCCTTGAACCGCTTGCGCACGCGCGCCTTGAGGCCCTCTTCCTGCATCAGGCGAACGACACGCTTCCGGCTGATGGGGACGCCCTGCTCCCGCAGGTCCTCATAGATGCGAGGGCTGCCATACCGCTGCTTGCTCTCCGTGAACGCCGTGCGGACCAGGACGCTCAACCGGCGGTCTTGCTGGCGATGCGCCGACTCGGGGCGTCGCGCCCACGCGTAATACCCACTCCGGGTCACCCGTAAGCACCGACACAAGATCGTGACGGCATGCGTGGCCTTCTCCGCGGCGATGAACTGAAATCTCACCGACTCGACTTGGCGAAGAAGGCCAGCGCTTTTTTTAGGATGTCGCGCTCCTCCTGCAACACCCGATTGGCCTTCCGCAGCTGCGCCAACTCCTCCCGCTCGGCCGTCGTCAGCCCCGTCCGGCCGCGCGTCCGATTGGCTCGGGCCCGATGCACCCACTCGCGGAGCGCGGTCTCGGTGAGGTCCAGGTCTCGGGCGACGGTCGGGACCGTCTTGCCCTCGTCGAGGACCAGGCGCACCGCCTGCGCCTTGAAGTCCTCGTCAAACTGCCGGCGTGCCCGCCGGGACTTGGTGGTCGTTTCTGCCATCGTGGACATCGTATCCGCCTTTCGGAAAGTGTCCACGCGATCGGATCAAGCCCAAAGCCCACGAGCGCTTTCGAGGACGTAGACGAAGTGTTTGGGCTCATTGGGCACGCCTGGAACTGAAGCAAGGGGGAGGCCAGCGGCCAAGCATCAGTTTTTCTGGGCGATTCAGCCGAGTGGGAGATGAACCGAGGCAAATTCTGCAACACCGCGCACTGATGGAGATTGCAGAAATCGTCCGCCTTCGCAACGGTCCGGTCCGCCTTCGCTGGCGTCCGGTCTGACGCCTTCCTCCGCCGGCTTCGGCGTGACAGACTTCGCCTGTACATGGCTTGCCCAGACCAATCTCATCCGAGGTTGTGGCAAGCCGGTGAAATGACTGGCTTGCCCAGACGAAGCTCTCCGAGGAGAGCGGCAAGCCGGAGGAGAGCGAAGTCTGGAGGCGGCGGGAGTCGAACCCGCGTCCGAAAGCGCGTCGCCGAAGGAATCTACATGCGTGTCCGCTCCTGTTGGTTCGCGCCAAGCGTGAGAGAGCGGCAGAAACCGCCCGGCGCTAGCTCCGAAATCGATTCGCCACCGCGCCTCGGAACCGAGCGCTTCAGCTAGCCTGCGAAGATGACATCCAGCCCAGCCGTGCAGGCCCGGACCAGGTGGACGTCGCGGTTATTTAAGCCGCGAGAGCGAGCTGCGAGTTCGCAGTTAGGTTTGTTTCCACCGGTTTAACGAGTCAGCGGAGCTCGGCATGCATCCCTCGATCCAGCACCTCCGTCGAAGCCAATGTCGCCCCCACATGGTTGGCGCGGTCAGCCGGCGAACAGTCGGCTGACCAAGTTGCACTCTCATTGTACGACCCATCCCCTCGCCAGTCAAAGACGCGGGGCCACGGGCACTCGACGGCCGCCTTCGCCACGCCACCGTGTGGCATAATGCCGCGAGCCGGAGTTTCCCCCGCACGAGGCGACGCCACATGGCACTGGAGCAGCACATCAACAGCGCGATCGAGGCCGCGACGGCGGAACTCGCGGGCCGGTTCCGGGAGCGGCTGCAGTCGCTGGCCGCGGAACTGAGCCAGGCGGCGTCGGCCGAGCGAGCCCGCGAAACGGAAGAGGCCGTGGTGCGCGCCAAGGCAGACCTGGCGGCGCAGCACGAAGCCGAGATCGCCGCGCTTCGAGCCGAAACGGCTGAGCAGCGCGATCTCGCGGTGTCGATGGCCTGGACCGAAGCCGCCGAGAAGCACGACGCGGCCCTCACGGCCTACAGGGCGGACGCGGCGTCACAGCAGGAGGCGGCTTTATCGGCCCTCCGCGCCGAGGCCGACTCGCAGCAGGAGAGTGCGCTCGCCGGACTGCGCAACGCCCTCGCGTCGCAGCACGAGACCGCGCTCGAGGCGCTGAGAACCGATCTGACGTCGCAGCACGACGCGGCGATGGCCGCGCTCCGAGCTGAAACGGCTGGGCAGTGCGATCTCGCCGTGTCGATGGCCTGGACGGAAGCCGCCGAGAAGTACGACACGGCCCTGGCGGCCTTCAAGGCGGACGCGGTGTCCCAGCACGAGGCGGCCCTGTCCGCGCTGCACGCCGAGGCGGCCGAGCAACGCGACCTGGCCGTGTCGATGGCCTGGACCGAAGCCGCCGAGAAGCACGACGCGGCCCTGACAGCCTACAGGGCGGACGCGGCGTCGCAGCAGGATGCCGCCCTCGAGGCGGTCCGCGCCGAACTGGAGTCGCAGCACGATGCGTCGATGGCCGCGCTGCGCGCCGAGGCCGCTGAGCAGCGCGACCTGGCCGTGTCGATGGCGCGGGCCGAAGCCGGCGAGCACCAGGAGGCCGCGCTCGCGGCCGCCCGCGCGGAGCACGAATCCCGTCACCAGTCGGCGCTGGAGGCCCTGCGGATCGATCTGGCGACCGAGCATGCCGCGGCGCTCGCCGCCGTGCGCGCACAGCTGGTCTCGGGTCGCGAGGCCGATCTGGAGGCCCTCAGAAGCGAACTCACCGCGCAGCACGACGCTGCCCTGGCGGCCGTCCGCGCCGACGCGGAGCTGCGGCAGGAACGCGCGCTCGCCGGGCTGGGAACCGAGCTGTCGGCACAGCACGAGGCCGCCCTCGAGGCGCTCAGGTCCGACATCGCCGCGCAGCACGAAGCCGCGGCGGCTGGCATGCGCGCCCAGTTTGCGGCGGATCAGGATTCGGCGCTCGCGGCGGCGCTCGCGGCGGCGCTCGCGAAGACCTCGCAGCAGCACGAGGCGGCGCTGGCGCAAAACACCCAGCAGCACGAGGCCGCCCTCGCCGCCGCCAGGTCCGAGGCTGACGACCGCCTCGCGCAGGCGCGCGCCGAGGCAGATGAACTCCTGGCCCACGCCCGCACCGAAGCGGACGAGCGCCTGGCCGCGGCCAAGGCCGAGGCCGAGGCGAGCCTCGCCGAGACCATTGCGGCGGCCAGGGCCGACGCCGTCCAGGCGACGGGCCCCGAGCTGGTCGCCGCGCGCGCCGCGGAGCGGCAGGTCGAACTCGCGCTGGCCGAGCGGCTGTCGGACGCCGTCCGCCGCCTCGACAACGCGCGTTCTCTCATCGAGGTGCTCGACGTCCTGGTCGACGCCTCGGCGCGCGAGGTGCCTCGCATCGCGGTCTTCCTCGTGCGCGGCAAGCAGTTGGCCGGCTGGCGGGCGGCGGGGTTCAGCCGCGACAACGACCCCCGCGAACTCGAAGTGCCGCTGGATCAGGCCGGGCTGCTGACCAAGGCCGTCCGTTCCTTGTCGGCCGTGGCCGTGTCCGGCGCCATTCCGGGCGACACCGGCGCCACGCCCTTCGGATCGCTCCCGGCGACCAGCGCGGCGGTGGCGATTCCGTTGCGCGTCGGCGGCGAGACGGTCGGCGTCCTCTATGCCGACGACGTGTCGCCGCGGGAGCGCGAAACGCCCAGCGCCTGGCCCGAGAGCATCGACGTGCTGTCGCGCCACGCGTGCCGCTGCCTCGAGGCGGTCACCATCGCGCGCGTCACCCAGCCGGTCTCGATCCCGGCGCCGTCGACGCCGACGCCGCGGCGGTACACGCCGCAGGCGCGCGCCTTCCAGTCGGGACACGACGATGACGATGACGCCGCCCGGCGCTACGCGCGGCTGCTCGTGTCGGAAATCAAGCTGTACCACGAATCGGCGGTGACCGCGGGCCGGCGCGACCGCAACCTGCTGGAGCGCCTGCGCACCGAGATCGACCGCGCCAGGCGCCTGTACGGCGAACGCGTGCCGGCGGCGGTGCTGGCGCGCACCGACTACTTCGACCAGGAACTCGTGCGCACGCTGGCCAACGGCGACGCGTCGCTGTTGGGTCAGGCGTGAGCGGGCGCCCGTCTTTTCGGTTCACGGCGCTCGTCATCCTGGCGGCCCTGGCGATGCCGGCAGCGACGCCGGCGACCCTGGCCATCTCCGTCCAGCCTGGAAACCCGCCGTCCACGCGACCGTCGCGGGACGCGGCGCAGGCCGCGCGCCCGCAGCCGCGCCCGACGGAGCACCCGCCGCTGCCGTCCGCGTTGAACGACTACTGGATGGTTCCCCCGCCCGGCTGGACGCCCGCGCGTGCGGACGTGGTCGCGGCGGCTCGCGCACTCGCCCAGGCGGCCCGGCTGATGGACGAGGAGAAGTACGCCCAGGCGCTCACCTACATCAGGGCGTCGGCGCTGGCGGGCACGCCGCTCGCGGGGTACGCGACGTATCTGACCGGGCTCGCGCAACTCGAACTCGATCGGTTCGACGACGCGCGGCGCACCTTGACGGCGCTCGGTGCCGCGCGGCCGGCGGGGTTCCTCACCGAGGCCGCCATCCTGCAGCTGGCCGAGATCAGCACGACGCAGCGTGACTATGCCACGGCGGTCGCGCTCTACGACGAGGCGCTCACCCTGCAGCCCGAGTCTCCCGACGACATCCTGCTGCGCCTCGCGCGGGCGGCATCGAACGCCGGCGACCGCGCCAGGGCCCTCGAGACCTACCAGGCGATCTACTACGACTGGCCGACCAGCGATGCCGCGGACGCTGCCGTGATCGAGATGCCGATCTCGGCGCTCGGTCCGGTCACCGCGGGCACGCCCCGGTTCGCGCGCGAACTGGCGCGGGCCGAGCGCCTGTTCACCGATCGCCGCTACGCCGAGGCCCGCGAGGCGTTCGAGGGCCTGGCCGCGGCGGCCACCGGCGACGAGACGGAGGTCGTGCAGCTGCGCATGGCCGAGTCGGACTACTTCCTGCGGCGGTACACCCGGGTCCGCGACGATCTCGCGCCGTTCCTCGAGCGGTCGGCCCGCCGCGCCGAAGCCCGATTCTTCTACCTGATGACGACGCAGCGCATCGGCAACCGCGATCAGTACATCGCGCTGACCCGCGCGCTGGTCGAGGAGTTCCCGTCCAACTCGTGGGCCGAGGAGGCGCTCAACAACCTGGCCTCCTTCCACATCGTCAAGGACGAAGACGATCAGGCGGACGCCGTCTTCCGGGAGCTCGTGACGCGATTCCCGTCCGGCAGGTACACGGCCCGCGCGATGTGGAAGGTAGGCTGGCTCGCGTACCGCCAGAAGCGGTATGCCGAGGCTGGCGACGTGTTCGAGCGTGCCGCCGTGGCGTTTCCCCGCTCGGACTACCGGCCGTCGTATCTCTATTGGGCCGCGAAAGCGCGGGAGCAGATCGGTGACGCCGCCGGTACGGACGAGGCGCTGCGGCTCGTCGTCACCGACTACGCGAACTCCTACTACGGCCGGCTCGCCGCGAAGGCCCTGGCCGCGAAAGGGAGCGCGGTCCCGGCGTCGGGGCTCGTCACCAGGCCCCGCGCGGAGGCTGGGGCCGGCGGGGAGGCCGCGGCGCCGACCGCCGATCTCATCCGCTGGCTCATCTTCCTGGAGATGTACGACGAGGCCCTCGACGAGGTGCGGTTCGCCGAGCGCGCCTGGGGCACGTCGACGGCGCTCGCCGCCACGCGGGCATGGCTGCTCAATCGGACGGGCGAACTGCGTCCGGCCATCACCCTGATGCGGCGGACGTACCCGCAGTTCCTGGCGGCGGGAGGCGAGTCGATGCCGCCCGAGGTGCTGTCGGTCATCTTTCCGCTGCAGTACTGGTCGCTCATCAGCACGCATGCCGCCGCGCACGGCCTCGACCCGTACCTGGTCGCGGCGTTGATCGCTCAGGAATCGACCTTCGACAAGGACATCGTGTCTTCGGCGAAGGCCATCGGATTGATGCAGATCATGCCGACGACAGGCCGCCGGTGGGCGAGGCGGCTTGGCATCCGGAACTACTCGACGCGGCGGCTGACTGCGGCCGACGTCAACGTCCGGATCGGGACGGCCTACTTCGCGGACCTCATGAAGCAGTTCGGGAGCGAGCACGCCGCGCTGGCGTCCTACAACGCGGGCGAGAGCCGCGTGGTGCGCTGGCAGCGTGAACGGCCAGGCGTGCCGCGCGACGAGTTCATCGACGACATCCCGTTTCCCGAGACGCAGAACTACGTGCGCCGCATTCTCGGCACCGCAGAGGACTACCGCCGGTTGTACGGAGCCCGCGAGAAGCCTCCCGGTCCGCCGAGAACTCCCGCCAGGCCGGCGCCGAAGCCTCCCGTCAGGAAGTAATCAGCCTGTAGATCCTGATCTGGTTCCCCGACGCCACCAGCACCAGCCACGGCGCGGCGTTCAGGGAGGCCGCCATCTCGCCGCCCCGGCCTTCGTAGGCGTCGAGGTGGACGACGACGTGGCTCACGCCGAGTCGTAGGAGTCCGGCACGGGACCGCTCATCGGGGAATCCCCGGAGCGCGGCCGCAATGCCGGGATAGCTGGACGGGACGAAGCCGCTGTAGCCGTTCACCAGCGGCTTCCAGTGTGCGGTGGAACTCAGGACGTACGGCGCGTTGCGGAGCACGGCCTCCGGCTGGAAGAACGGGAACTCCGCCACGGCCCGCACCGACGGGTCATTGAGTGACTGGTAGAGCCGCGGGATGCCGTCGAACGGCCTGAAGGCGATCGGCGCGCGCAACGCCTCCACGTTGACTGCCGCGACGAGGACGGCGACGGCCACGGGCCACCAGCGTTTCCCTCCATGCCGCGCGCGCAAGGCGCTCACGCCGAAGCCCGCCAGCACGGCCACGGCTACGAGCGCGAGGAAGCCGAACCGGGCGGCGCCGCGAACGCCCTGCAGCAGCGGCAGCCACCGGTAGAGAAGGGCGTAGCCGGGGAGCGCTGGACCGAACGACAGGGCAAGACCGGCAGCGCCAAACGCCGCGGCCATGCGGATGCGCGGGTCCCGCAGGCCGGGCTTCGCGGCGATCGCGTACCCGGCCAGCGCGAGCGCGGCCACGCCGGGGAAGAGCGCGGTCGAGCCCTCCAGGAAGCGATGGCTCCACGCGGCATAGTGCAGACGGCCGGCCGTCGACAGGTAGTCCCGCCAGGTCGAGGAGTAGAGCGCCACTTCGTCGAGGCTGCGCGTCAGTCCCTGCTCCCGCTGCGTGAGGTAGTACGGGTACAGGAACGGCGCGACCAGCGCCGCGGCAATGGCGGCCGCCAGCCCGAGCAGGGCGGCGGTGCGCGCCGGTGCCGGGTGCCGCCATTCGTTCACGCGGACGGCAACACCAACGGCTGCGGCCATCGCGGTGAAGACCAGCAGGTAGTTCGACGTCAGTCCCTGGAGCGCGCAGGCCACACCGAGAAGGACGGCGTCCCGCGCGCGCCGCTCCACGAGCAGCCGATCGAGGGCGAGCAGCACGACGGGCAGGAACTCCAGGTGCAGGGCCTGGAGATGGGGCAGCCGCGTGAGCGTGTGCGCGTTGAAGGCCAAGAGCGAGCCGGCGACGGCGCCGGCGGCGCTGCTGCCGGTCCAGCGTTTCAGCAGGAGCCACATCGCCCAGGCCGAGAGGGCGAGGCCTGCCATCACGAGCAGGTTGTACGCAAGCAGCGGCGAGCCGCCGAGCCAGAGGACGGGGGCCCCCATCAGGCCCTGCACCGTCATGTGCTCCGAAAAGGCCAGCGCGCGAGGCTCGGGATGGAAGATGTTCGCGTCGAACAGGTGCAGCGGCGCGCGCGGCGCCTGGTAGGCGACCCACGCCACGATCCACTCGTTCAGCATCGCGTCGGCGTTGTCGTGGCGCGACAGCACGGCCGGGGCCGTGGCCAGGGGCCACGTGTGCAGCACCGCCAGCGCGAGGCAGGCGGCTAGCGCTCCGGCGGCCAGGCGGCGATCTGAAACAGCCACACGGGGTCCTCGAGGCGGATCGGCCGCAGGTACTCGCGGTACTGCTCGATCCGCGCCTTCAGTTCGACAACGGCGCGGCGGTCGTAGAGGTTCAGGTGGAAGATCACGTACTGCGGGCGCAGTTGCCTGAGGATGGCGAACGACTCGGGATTGGGAAATGAGCTGAGCGGCACCACCATGGCGCGGAACTCGGGCGGAATGTGGTCACTGTAGCCGTTGATGAGCGGCCGCCAGTGCGCCGTCGAGTAGAGCATGTACTCGGAGTGCCGGGAGAAGTCCATCCGCAGGTAGAAGAACGGGAACTCCGCCACGGGGCCGTATGGCCACTTGCGCAACGACTCGTAGGCGGGCGCCACAGGCCGCGCCTCCACCATGAACAGGGGCACGACGGAAACGTCGGCCATCGCCAGCGCGACAAGCGCCGCCGACGCCAGCGCCGCGCGGCGGCACCGCGCCACGAGCGTCTGCACGGCGAACCCGCCCAGCACGCCCAGGGCGAGCACGACGACGAGGCCGAGGCGTGACGGCGCCCGAAGCCACGAGAACACCGGGACGATCCGGTAGAGCCAGGCGTACAGGCCGGCGTCCGGGCCGAGCGACGACCAGAGGGCGACCACGGCCACGCTCGCGTAGAACCAGAGGTGATCCCGCCGCGCGGCCTCCGCCCGGAAGCGCCGCACGCCCGCAAGCCCGGCCAGGCCGAGCAGGCCCGTCACCGTGACCACGACGCCCGGGAACAGCACCTCTCCCCACGGGTCGAGGTACTGCAGCACCCAGCGGTGCGCCCGCGCCCCCGACGCGACGTACGAGCGCCAGCCGGCGGACCAGCGCCGCGAGTCGTCGAGGGACCGGACGAAGCCTTCCCCCTGCTGCAGCTCGATGTACGGCCAGAAGAAGGGCAGCACGATCGCGATCGACAGCGCGGCGGCGAGGGCGGCGCCGGCCCAGAAGCGCCAGCGGCGCCAGAGGCCACGCGACACGCCGTAGAACACCATGCCGTACCCGACGAGCAGGCCCGCGAAGATCCCGTAGTAGCCGCACGAGAGCGCCTGCGCCGCCAGCGCCAGGCCGAGCACCGACGCGCGGCCAGCCGTCTGCATCTCGACGTAACGGTGCAGCGCGAGCAGCGAGTAGGGAATGCCCGCCGTCATCAGCAGTTGAATGTGCGGGATGTGCGAGAGCACGTACGGACAGAACGCGTACGAGACCGCCGCGACCGCGGCGCCACCGCGATGGCCCGTCAGATGCCGGACGAGGCTGTAGGTTCCCGTGAGCGCGAGCACGAAGGCGAGAAACACCACCGCGTTGTGCGCAAAGTACGGATTGCCGCCGCTCGCCCAGTAGAACGGCACGGCGAGCGCGCCGGCGCCGATGTTCGCCTCGGAGTACGCGAGCGTGCCGCGGTGCGGGTAGAAGATGTTGGCGTTGTAGAGGCCCCGCGGATCCACCACGAGCGTGCGCGCCACCCACGCCACGTTCCAGATGCTGAACTGGCCGTCGCCCGAATCGATGCGGCCCGCGGACCCGCCGCGTACCACGAGCGGCCAGGTCATCACCGCGGTGATGAGGAGGGCGGCGGCAACGACCAGGACGGCCTCGCCGGCACGGGAGCGCATGGAGCCGTATGGTAGCATGACCACCGATGCCGCCCGCCCGACTGACGCCCGTCTCCGCGCTGGCCTCGGCGTCGGCGGGCGCGGCCGCATGGTGCTCGCTGGGCAACCTGGCGCTCGGCGATGCCGGTGCCCGCGCCGTGCGGGTGGGGCTTGCTCCGCCGCTCTGGTGGCTCGCCGCGCTTGTCGCGCTCGCCGTGGCGGTGGCGTGGGGCCTGCGCCTCCCGCCCGACCGTGCGAAGCCGCTCTTCTTCAGCGCCGTCCTGTGCCTGCCGTGGCTACCGGTCCGGCTGCCTCCGGCGCTGTTGCTCTGGGCCGGGCCGTTCGTGTGGTTGGTGTGGGCGGCCGTTGCCGCCGCTGTGCTGTCGGCAGGCGCGGCGCCGGCGGGCACGCGCCGCGGGTTGACCGGCCTGCTGGCGAATCCGGCCCGCGCGCCGTGGATGGCGTTTGTTTTCGCCGCCGTGGTCTACAACGCCGCTGCCTGGCGCCTTGCGCCACTCCTGCCGGGCGGTGACGAACCCCACTATCTCATCATCGCCCAGAGCCTCTGGCGCGACGGCGACCTTCGCATCGAGAACAACCATCAGCGGGGCGACTACCTCGAGTACTTCGGCGGCACGCTGCGGCCCGACTATCTCAAGCGCGGGACCGACGGCCAGATCTATTCGATCCACCTGCCGGGCGTGCCCGCGATCATCGCGCCGGTCGTTGCGCTCGGCGGGTATCGCGGCGTGACGTTCCTGCTCGCCCTCGCGTCGGCGGCCGGCGCGGCCGTGGCCTGGCGGACGGCGTACCTGCTGACGGGCCGCGCCGCGGCAGCCTGGTTCGGGTGGGCGGCGGCGGCGTTGGCGGCGCCGGTCCTGCTGCTCTCGTTCACCGTCTATCCCGACGGCCCCGGCGCCGTCGTCGTCATGCTGGCGTTCGGCCTGGTGGCGGGCCTGCACAGCCGGGCCTCGAGACGGGCGTTGTGGTGGGCGGGCGCGGGGATCCTGCCGGCGCTGCTCCCGTGGTTCCATCCGCGCTTTTCGGTGCTGGCGGCGGCGCTCGGCCTGGTGTTCGCCGGCCGTGCGCTGCGGGACGCCCGGCCGGGCCGCGCCCTGGCGGCCTTCGCCGCCGTGCCTGCCGCGAGCGCCATCGGGTGGTTCGGTTACTACTACGCGATCTACGGGCGATTCAACCCGTCGGCGGCCTACGGTCATTACACCCAGATGTCACCCGGCCGGGTGCCGACGGGGATTCTCGGACTCCTGTTCGATCAGCAGTACGGGCTGATCGTCTACGCGCCCGTGTTCGCCGTCGGCGCGGCAGGCGTGCTGGCGCTCGCGCGGAGCCACCGCCGCCTCGCCCTCGAGTGGTCGGCGGTCGTGGTGCCGTACGCCGTCGTGACGGCGATGTATCACATGTGGTGGGGCGGGTTCAGCTCGCCGGCGCGATTCATCGGAGCGACGCTGCTGCTGTTTGCGCTGCCCCTCGCCGCGGCCTGGGCCGCGACCACGCACGCCGCCACGCGGGCCGTCGAGGCCATCGCGCTCGCCGCGAGCCTCGGCATCACCGTGATGCTGCTCGCTGTCGAGCGCGGGGAGTTCGTCTTCAACGTGCGCAGCGGGGCCGCGCCCTGGCTTGCCTGGGCGTCGCAGATGGCCGACCTCACGCGCGCGGTCCCGAGCCTGTTCCGGCACGGGCCGCTCATTGCGGCGGCCGAGGCGGCGGTCTGGACGGCGGCCCTGCTCGGCGCCTGGCTTGTCGCGCGCGCCGCCGCGCGGGCGGCGGGCCTGAAGCCGGGCGCCGCCGCCCTGGTCAGCCTGTGCGGGATCGGCGCCGCGGCGACGGTGGGGGCAGCGGGGGCGTGGCGAATCGAGGGCGCGAGCGGCACGCGGGTGACCGCTGGGCAACTGCGCACACTGGAGGCCGCCGGCACGCCACGGGGATCTCTCGGCGTGCTGCTCGAATCGCGATCGATGGTGCCGCCCAGCCTCGCCTTCGATCGGCTGCGCCTCGGCTCCGAACCTGGCACCGTCATCCCCGGAGACGACTGGCTCTCGCTGCCGTTCCTTCCGGCGGGACGCTATCGGTGGTGGGCCGATCTCTCGGCCGCGGGCTCAGTCGAACTCGGCCTGCTGGGCGGCCGATCGGATGGGCCGTTCGAGTCGTGGACGGTCGCGAGCGAAAGCGCCGGGGCGGTGAGCCGGGACGTCGCGCTGCCGGTCGGGCTTTCGGGCGTGCGCGTTCGCGGCGACGCGGGAGCCCGGTCTTTCGTCCGTGGAGTCTGGCTCCAGCCGGTCCCCGAGGATGAGCGGCCCGCGTTTGCCGCCGGCCGGCGCGCGGCATCGGCGCGGCGCTACGGCGGCGTCACGGTGTACGCCGTGGCGAGCGCCTACCTGGAACCGGACGGATTCTGGACCGCGGGCGGGCGGACGGCCGAACTCGTGTTGCAGACGGCCCCCGGCGCGCGCATCGCGACGTTCACCCTGCGCGCCGGACCAGCTGCCACGATGGTCGAGTTGCGGGCAGGTCAGTTCGGCCTCGAGGCCGAGCTGTCACCCGGAGAATCCCGGGAGTTGGCCATCCCAGTGTCACCGGACGGGTGGGCGCTGGTCACGATCCGGACGGGCCGGGGCTTCCGCCCCTCTGAGGCCGACCCTGCGAGCGCCGACAGGCGGCTGCTGGGCGTGCGCCTGGAGCCGCGCTAGCGAGCCGGGGCGGACGTCATCAGCCGACGTGAGTCCCGGGGCTAGTACCGCACGACGCCGCCCAGGTAGAACCCATCGAGCTTGGCGCTGCCCCGGTCGGCCTCGACGCGGTAGGCGATATCATGAGAGCGCCAGCCCGCCTGGGCGCCGAAGTTCCTGGTGATGTTCACCATGCCGTTCACGTCCCACTCGTAGTCGTGGCCGCCGTAGCGGGTGTCGAGGGTGTCGGGCAGCTTGAAGGCGCTCCATTCGCCCGTGATCGCGATACGCGTGGTCACCCAGGCGCGGCCGATGAAGCCGATGGCGGGGATCGGGGCCTTGGCCCTGACGAACTCCTTGCCGATCGGGCTGTCCAGCTCGAAGTTGACGTCGGTCCACTTCACCTGGAACAACGACCCGATGAACCATCGGGGCTGCGAAATGAAGTCCCACTCCCACCCGGCGCGGTAGGTCTTCCACTCGAGCAGCGTGCGCACCTGCGTGTTCACGGGGTACCTGATCCCGTTGAAGATGATCTCGCCCGTGATGGCCGTATCGGCGTCGTACTTCAACGGAATGTAGTTGAAGCGGAACTTGTTCTTCTTGCTCGGGCGGAGCACGAGGGCGAGTTCGTAGGTCGACTTCTTCTCGACGCCGAGGGTGGCCTGGACGTTGATGTCGGTGCCGGGGATGCCCAGCGACTCGCTCGAGATCACAATATCGGGCTGCGGAGTCCACCAATTGACGGCGAACTCGATCCAGTACGGCTCGCCCACGGGGGTGTTGGGTGCCGAAAAGCTGGTCGTCGGCAGCGGACGGTACTGGGCTGCCGCGGGAACAGGCGGCGCGGCGACAATGATGGCGGCCAGAAACAGGCCGGCGAGAACACGCGGGGCTGGCACTCGCAACATGGGCGCACTCCTCGGCGATACCGCGGGCATCGCACGTACCGTGTTTATCGGTGCAAGCCGCGTGCCCGCACGGGGCGGACTGCACGCCGTTGCACAGTACGGCACGAAATAGGCGAGCGCCGGCCGGTAGCGGGGGCCGGGACAGGTCCGGTATGCTGAAGCCTCCCGTGACCGCGTCGCCCACCCGCCGCCTCGTCGCCTACATGCTGCGCTACCGGCGCGGATTCGCGCTGGGACTGGCCTGCACCGCCCTGTCGACGGTGGCGTCGCTGACCACGCCGTGGGTGCTGAAGCACGCCGTCGACGACCTCGCGCAGGGTGTGACCGGCACGAAGCTCCGCACGTACGCCGGCCTCATCCTGGTGCTGGCGCTCATCGGCGGCGCGTTCCGGTTCCTCATGCGCCGCATCATCGTGGGTGTGTCGCGGCACCTCGAGTACGACTTGCGCAACGACTTTTTCGCGCGGCTGCAGACGCTCGCCCCCGCCAACTTCACCGCGAGCCGCACCGGCGACCTGATGTCGAGGGCGACCAACGACCTGAACGCGGTGCGCATGATGGCGGGCCCGGCCGTGATGTATTCGGCCAGCACGATCATCGTGTTCGTGGTGGCCCTGGTGCTCATGCTCGGCCTGGATGCGCGGCTGACGGCCATCGCGCTCATGCCGCTCCCGTTCGTGTCGATCGCGGTCCGTGTCTTCGGGACCGCCATCCACCGGCGCTTCGAGGCGATCCAGGCCCAGCTGTCCGACCTGAGCGCCGTGGTCCAGGAAGCCCTCGCCGGCGTGCGCGTGGTGCGGGCCTACCGGCAGGAGGCGGCGGAACTCGAGCGGTTCGCGGCGGCCAACACGGAGTACGTGCGCCGCAACCTCGTGCTCATCCGGCTGCAGGCGATGTTCTATCCCAGTCTGAGCCTGTTTCTCGGGCTCGGGGCGCTGCTGGTGCTCTGGCTGGGCAGCCGCGACGTGATGCAGGGGCGCCTCACCGTCGGCGAGTTCGTGGCATTCAACGCGTACCTCGGGATGCTGACGTGGCCGATGATCGCCTTCGGGTGGGTCACCAACATGCTGCAGCGCGGCACGGCGTCCTGGAAGCGGATGCTGGAGGTCATGGACACGGTGCCGCTCGTGGCCGATGCCCCGGGCGCTCGCGGGGTCTCACCGATGCCGCCGATTCAGGGCGCGTTCGAGATCCGTGATCTCACGTTCAGCTACGACGGGACGCCGGTGCTGCGCGACGTGTCGCTCAGCGTGGCCGCCGGCGAGACGCTCGCCATTGTCGGGCCGACCGGCTCGGGCAAATCCACGCTCATCAGCCTGTTGCCCCGCCTGTATGAGCCGCCCCGGGGCACGGTGTTCATCGACGGCACCGACGTGCGAGACATCCCGCTGCCGGTGCTGCGCGGCGCCATCGGCTTCGTCTCGCAGGAGCCCTTCCTCTTCTCCGAGACCCTCGGCGCGAACATCGCGTTCGGGGTTGAACCGGCCGCAAGCCTCGCACAGACGGGGGCGGCCGCGGACGCCGCGCCCGATGGGGCCGCCGGGCCTGGCGTCGCGCCGGCTGCCGCGATCGCGCGCCTCGACAAGGACGTACAAGGCTTCCCGACCGGCTACCAGACGCTGGTGGGCGAGCGCGGGATCACGCTCTCCGGAGGGCAGAAGCAGCGGACCGCCCTCGCGCGCGCGATCGCCACCGACCCGCGCATCCTCATCCTCGATGACGCGCTCTCGGCGGTGGACACCTACACGGAGGAGGAGATTCTCACGCGGCTGCGGGGCGTGATGCGCCAGCGCACGTCCGTCATCGTGTCGCACCGCGTCTCGACCGTTCGCGAGGCGGACCAGATCGTGGTCTTCGACGGCGGGCGCATCGTCGAGCGAGGCCGCCACGCCGACCTCATCGCGCTCGGCGGCGCGTACGCGGAGCTGTACCGGAAGCAGTTGCTCGAGGAGGAGTTGGAGGGGGAGCGGTAGCCGCTAGGGACTAGGCGCTGGGCGCTAGTCGGGCGGTAGGGGAGAGGGGACAGGGGAGAGGGGACAGGGGAGAGGGGACAGGGGACAGGGAAGTAGACAGAAGACAAGGACAGGAGACAGGGACGTTTGATGGACAGCCGGAACGGGGAATCAGGGGGCAGAGAGGGGTGGCCGGGAGACGCACGAATCCCGAATCCCGAGCCCCGCCTGTCACGCCGAAGCCCGGCAATACGGTGCCGGGCGAAGGCGGAAGTCCCGAGTCCCGAGAACCTATGACCGGGCACGACGACGACATCATCGTGGGGAAGGCGTACGACGCCGGGCTGATGCGGCGGCTGATGGGCTACCTGCGCCCGTACTGGCTGGCGGTGCTCGTCGCATTTGCCGCCATCGTGTGCGCGTCGGTGCTGCAGCTGGCCCAGCCTTACCTGATGAAGCTGGCGATCGACCGCTACATCGCGACCCGCGACGTGGCCGGGATGGACCGCATCGCGCTGCTGTTCCTCGGGATCCTGCTCGGGTCGTTCGTCCTCGAGTTCGCGCAGACCTACGTGCTGCAGCACACGGGCCAGCGGATCATGTTCGATCTGCGGGCGCAGATCTACGGGCACCTTCAGCGCCTGGACGTGTCGTACTACGACCGCAACCCCGTCGGCCGGCTGATGACCCGGGTGACGACGGACGTCGACGCGCTGAACGATCTGTTCACGTCCGGCGTGGTGTCGGTGTTCGGCGACATCTTCACGCTGGCCGGGATCATGATCGTGCTGCTGGTGATGGACTGGCGGCTGGCGCTGGTGGCGTTCTCGGTGCTGCCGCTCATTGTCGTCATCACGCAGTGGTTCCGGCGGCGGGTGCGCGACTCGTACCGCACCGTGCGGGCGTGGATCGCGCGCATCAACGCGTTCCTGCAGGAGAACATCACCGGCATGGCGACGGTGCAGCTGTTCGGGCGCGAGGCGCGGAACTTCGCCGAGTTCAGCGCGATCAACGCGCGCCACCGCGACGCCAACATCGACTCGATCTTCTACTACGCGGTCTTCTACCCGGCCATCGAGATCGTCGGCGCGCTCGCGACGGCGCTCATCATCTGGTGGGGCGGCGCCTGGGTGCTGGGCGGCACGCTGACGCTCGGGTCGCTGGTGGCCTTCATCCAGTACTCGCAGCGGTTCTTCAGGCCGATCAGCGACATGTCGGAGAAGTTCAACCTGCTGCAGTCGGCGATGGCCGCCTCCGAGCGCATCTTCACGCTGCTCGACACTCCGGTGGCCGTCGTCTCACCCGCGCAGCCGAAACGGCCCGCGTGGCGCGGGCACGTGACGTTCGAACACGTCTGGTTCGCTTACGACGGCGAGCACCACGTGCTGAGGGACGTGTCCTTCGAGGTCCGTCCCGGCGAGCGCGTCGGCATCGTCGGGGCCACCGGCGCAGGCAAGAGCACGATGATCAACCTCCTGCTCCGGTACTACGACGTGAGCCGAGGGCGGATCCTCATCGACGGCGTGGACATCCGCGACGTCGATCTGGCGGAGCTGCGCAGCCGGTTCAGCCTCGTGCTGCAGGACGTCCACGTGTTCTCGGGGACCATTGGCGGGAACGTGCGGCTGGGGAACCCGGGGATTGGCGACGAGCAGGTGCGGCGCGCGCTCGAGGCGGTGCACGCCGACCGGTTCGTCAACGCGCTGCCCGACGGCGCGGCGACGCCGGTGGCCGAGCGCGGGGCGACGCTTTCAACGGGGCAGAAGCAGCTGCTGTCGTTCGCCAGGGCTTTGGCCTTCGACCCGCGGATCCTCGTGCTCGACGAGGCGACGTCGAGCATCGACACCGACACCGAACTGCTGATCCGCGACGCCCTGCACGTCCTGATGGCGGACCGCACCACGATTGCGATCGCCCACCGCCTGTCGACGATTCAGGACATGGACACGATCCTGGTCCTGCACAAAGGCCAGCTGCGCGAGTCAGGCTCCCACCAGGAGCTGCTCGCGCAGCGCGGTCTGTATCACCGGCTCTACCAGCTGCAATACGCTACTTCTTGACGGCGGCCTTCGCCGCGGCCTTGCTGACGATCCGCACGTTGCCGCTGAAGGCGTTCAGCTCGAGCAACGCGCCGCCGTCTCCGAACGTGCCCCTGACGCGCTGCCCCGGCCCTCCCCGGCCTGGGCCGCGTCCCGGCCCCCGTCCCGGCGGCGGATCGCCCGCGGGCGGCTCGCCGCCGAAGGTGGACACCAGCTTCAGGTCGCTCGAGATGTCGCCGCTGAACGTGCTCGCGTTCAGCTCGAACCCGGTCTTGCCGTCGGTGTAGATCGTGATGTCGCCCGAGTGGGCCTGGACGACGTAGCGGCCGCCCTTCGCCAGCGGCCCGCCGAACACGACGTCGCCGCTGATGGAGCTCGCCTTGATGCGTTCGCAGGTCACGTCGGCGAGATCAAGGTCGCCGCTCACGCTCTTGGTCTCGATGGCCCGCGCCTTGACCGCCTTCAGCACGACATTGCCGCTCACGCTCTCGACCGAGAGATCGCTGTCGCTCCCGCCGGTCTCGATCGTGACGTTGCCGGACACCGACCGGGCCGTCTCGACCTGCGCCACCGAGGTGAGGACGACGTCGCCGCTGACGGTTTCCGCGGTCAGGCCGCCGTCCACGCTGGCCACCTTGAGGGTGCCGGAGACCGAATGCACCCGCACGCTTGCGCCGCGCGGCACCGAGACGGTGAAGTCGACCGACACGTTCACGTTCCGGCGTTCGCGCGGGTACTGGGCGCGCACCTCCACGCGGTTGGCGGTCGCGGTGACCTCGATGGTCACCGCCTTCAAGTCCTCCGCGGTCTTGCCGCGCTTCACGGCGTCAATCACCACCTGGTCGCCCGCGCCGCCGGTGACGACCATGTCGCCGGAGATGTTGGCCAGATCGAGCAACCCGCCCTTGGCGAGCGGCACGGTCTTCGAGAACTTCTCGGTCTGCACCTGATCGCCGGGCCCGTCGATCGGGCCGGGGGAGTTGCCGACGAGACAGGCCGCCCGGGCGGGCGCCCCGGCGAGCAAAGCGGCCACTGCGACGATGCCGACGACGCGATGTGTGCTGTTCATGATGTCACCTGTCACGATTTGCTGAGTCCGCCCAGAATCTTCGCCGCGCCGGCCTGGTCGCCCTTCCGCATGACGTTGATGAGCGCGACGGTGTCTTCGAGCAACGCCACCTTCTGCCGCAACGCCTCGAACAGGCTCGTCTGGGCCAGCTGGTTGTTCGGCTGGGTCTTGATCGCCTCGCGGCTCTCGGTGATCGCCTGGTCGATGACGCCCAGGTTCTTCTGAAGCGTCGCCGCGAGCGCCGGGTCCAGCGCGCCCTCTCCGCCCTTCACCACCTCTTCGAGACCGGAAATCGCCTTCGCGTAGTGCTCGTCGGCGATGCGGAGGTGTTCGTCAACGTCTTGGACGAGGTCCTTCGGCGATTGGATTACCGCGGCCGCCGGCGCGCCGGCCGGCACGGCTGACGCCTGGGGGACCGGCGCCGTCGACGGGCCGCGCAGCAGCCACATGCTCGACGCGACGGCGACCACCAGCGTGGCCGCCATCGCGAGCGCCACGCGCGCGCCCGTCCAGAACGGGCGAGGGCGCGCGGCGAGCTCGGCGGCGAGCCGTTGCGAAAGGCTCGCCCAGACCTCGGCCCTGGGCGTGAAATCGGGCAGCCCCGCGGCCGCGCCGCGCATCGCCTCGAGGTCGGCCCGTAGCGCCCGGCAGGCCGGGCAGGAGGCGAGATGCGCGTCGAGATCGGCCTGCGCAGCCGCGTCGGCCGTCCCGCTCACGCGATCGTGCACGAGCGCCGCGAAGCGGCCGCACGCGTTGTCAGTCAGTGTGTCGCGTTCCATCACCGTGCTCCAGACCGGCCGCGAAGGATGACCCGGAGGCGCGTCCTGGCCTTGAAGAGCAGCGACTTGGACGTGCCTTCCGCGATGCCCAACGTGTCTCCAATCTCGTGATGCTCGAGCCCTTCCACGTCGTGCAGCAGGAAGGCCCGGCGATAGCTCGGCGGCAGCTGCGCGATCGCCCGCTCGAGGTCCATCCGATCCAGCGCCGCGTCGGGGCGCCACGGCCCGTTGGCGGGCGCCGCGATCGCGTCCAGATCCTCGGCCGTGTCGGTCACCCGCTGGCGGCGGCCTTGCTTGCTCCGCACGAAGTCGAGGCTGGCGTTAAGCGCGAGCCTGTGGAGCCACGTGCCGAGGGCGGCGTCGCCGCGGAAACTGTCGAGGCGCCGAAAGACCTGCAGGAAGATGTCCTGCACGAGATCCTCCGCGTCGGCGGCGCTGCCCGTGACCCGGTAGGCCACCGTGTAGAGCCGGCTGCCAAAACGCTTGTACAGCTCCTCGAAGGCTCCGAGGTCGCCCCGGCGGCAGCGCTGTACGATTTCGCGGTCCAGGCGGTTCGCCTCTGTTCTGTCAGACGGTGTCATGGCCATGAATGGTTGCCCGGCCAGCCGATCAATTTCCCGGAGGCCGTTTCCCCGGGGATACGGGCTTTGGCTCGGCGTGGTTCCGCGAGCCCCGGGCCGGGTGCGGTCCCTGCCAGCGGATCAGGCGCCAATCCCTGATGCGGCCTCCCGTCACGGCCACGCCTTCAGCGGCCAGCAGCGCCCGCTTCATCGCCGGGTGTCCGCCGTACCCGCCCAGCCGCCCTCCCGCCGCCACCACGCGATGGTAGGGGGCACCGGGAGCCTGGCCCTTTCGCATGATGTTTCCGACGGCCCGGCACGCGCGGGGACGGCCGGCGAGCGCCGCAATGTCGCCGTAGGTGGCCGCCCGGCCAGCCGGGATCCGGCGGACCGCAGCCAGGACCGCTGCCGTGAAGGGCGTCGCCGCCATCGGAGCGTTTCTCCGATCAGAACAGGATGCGGGCGCCGAAGGCGGCCTGCAGCCCGCCGAGGCCGACCTTCGCGGGCTGCTCGGACGGCTTCAGCGTGGCCGACGCGTAGGAATAGCGCAGTTGGCCGCCGATGCCGACGTGCTTCGTCAGGAGGTATGAGACGTCGGCTCCCGCCGTCACGCCGAATCCGCCTCCGCGCACGCTGGTGGTCTCGATGCCGGTGAACGTCGCTGTCTCGTAGGGGTAGGACTCGGTGAACTGAATCCGCGAGGCCATGTCCTGCCTGACGCTGATGTAGGCCGGCCCCGCGAACACGAACATGTCGACCCGGCGCGCCAGCGCGATGAGCCACGACAGTTCGAGGGCCGCCAGCGTTTCGGTGCGGCCGAGGCCGTCAGCCGTCCCCTGCACCTCGCGGAACTGGTTGAACTGGAAGGGATGCGGCAGGCGGCCGGTGACGTCGAGGGTCTGGCTCGTCGAGGTCAGCTCCAGGCCGCCGCCGATCGCCAGGTTCTTCCAGACGCGCATGCCGCCCCGCGCGCCGAAGGCCGGGCCGATCCCGACCGTGGCGTTCGCCGTCAGCGTCGCGTTCTCGGCGTGCACCTTGAACACGGCCGTCGACGTATAGCCCGGCGCGGCCAGCTGCGCACCGCCGCTCACGACGGCGAACCCGCGGCCTTTCCAGACTTTGGATGTGCGGGGCGGCGCAGGCTTCCTGGGAGGCGGCGCCTGGACGCCTTTCGTCTGCGGGCTTCCCGCCGCGGGTTTCGCAGGCTGCGCGCCGGCTGGCGTGGCGCCACCGGTCTGGGGCTTGGTCCCGCTGGTCTGCGGCTGGGCCGTGGCGCCGGGCGGGGCAGGGTTGGTCGCGGTCTTCGGTGCCGGCTGGGGCTGCGGGCGCCCCGCCTGTTGGCTCGACGGCTGGGCGATGAGGGGCCGGGCGGCCACGGCCACCGCGATCGCCACCAGCGCGGTGACGGCGGCGCGCCGGAGAACGGTCCGGGCGCGGGTCACCGTGTGGCCAGGGCCCCGTCTCATCAGATGACGCCGACGGCCGTCCACGCCTGTTCGACGGCGCGCTCGACGTCGCTCCCGGTCCCGTAGAGGTCTCGCGCGGCCTGCAGCGTGGCCGCCCGGGCCATCGAGAACGTCGCGTTGGCCGGCAGGAACTGCGTGAATCCGCGGTAGAACACCTTCTCGATCTTCTCGCGGTTGGCTGCGCCGACACCCTGCACCGGGAGCCCGGAGGTGCGGTTGGCGCCGCCCTCGATCGCCAGGTAGAACGCGTTATTGGCAATGCCCGAATTGCTGTGGACGCCGCCGTTGTCCGCGGTCCCGGTGTAGCGCTTCGAGTAGTGGTCAGGGTCGTCGTAGGCCTGGGGGTTGGCCATCGACCGGAACGCCCCCGAAGGCGCCGTCAGGTCCTCGCCGAGCAGGTAGTCGGCCTTCAGATAGCCGGCGCCCGCCTGCTGATAGAAGTACTCAACCGAGGTGCCGATGATGTCGGAGAACGCCTCGTTCAGCGCCCCCGACTCGTTGCGGTAGATGAGGTCCGAGGTGTAGTCGGTGACGCCGTGGGCGAGTTCGTGGGCCACCACGTCGAGGGCGCCCGAGAAGTAGTTCCACTGCCGCCCGCTCACGGTCACGCCCGGCGGCAGCCCCTCGCCGTACACCATGATGCCGCGGCCGGCATAGAAGGCGTTCAGGTAGTAGAGATTCAACACCGAACTGGGCACGCTCGCCCAGTCCTCGCGCTTGACGGGGTGCACGATGCTCGTCATCGTGAGGTTGCGGTTGTCCAGGCCCTGGCGGTTGAAGCGCTTGTAGAGATAGTCGTAGGTCCAGCCGGCGTAGGCGTGCGCGTCGACCGCCGCGGTGTCGGTCCACTGGTTGTCGGCATCGGCCGCCACGTCGCTGTCGTTGAGCGTGACGAGGCCGTTCAGGTAGAACTGCGTCCGGGCGAGGTTGCCCTTCAGGTCGTAGGTATAGATGGCCGGGGGACGCATCAGATCGATGGCCAGGTACGCGCCGTTGCGCACCGTCGTGCTGATCTTCTTCGTGTCGTTCTGCACGCCCTGCCCGGTGCCGATCGTCGTCTGGAGGTCGCTGTAGCGCAGCGCGACGCCGCCGGTCGCGGCGTCGATGAAGAACACCGTGAGGTCGTCCGCCGTGAGGACGCGCAGCCGGTAGGCGAGCACGTATCCGCCTGCGTCGGTCGGCAGGACGACCAGCTCCGGGGCGAGTTCCGGGCCGATCGTGGCGCCGGTCATCCCGGCGACGATTGCAGCCGCGTCCCGCGGGCTCAACGCAGGCTCGACGTCGACGCCGATGCCGGTGTAGAGCAGGCCGAACACGGACACGGCCTGCCCGCCGTCGGCCTGCCGCACCAGCTCGCCGCCGAACACCTTCACCCCGTTGTGGTACTGGTCCAGGCGTTCGTGGCTCCTGCCCTCCAGCTGCAGGTCCGCTTCCTCGCCGCGCGATCGCAACTGGCCGCCGCGGAGCATGCGGGTGATCTGCGTGTCCCACGCCCGCACATCACGCGCGTCGGACGCAGCCACGGCACGCCGGTCCGATCCGGCCTGCGCGGAAGGATGCGCGGGAAAGAGGATCGCCGCTGACAGCGCGGCGACAACGATCAGGGCCGGGCGAGCGAGCCGTCGCACAAAACGCATGAGACCTCCCAGCGGGCGCTGCCATCGAGACTAGGCGACCCCCGCCGGACTGTCAAGCGGCGGAGATAGGGGATAGGGGACAGGGGACAGGGGATAGGGGACAGGGGACAGGGGACAGGGGATAGGGGACAGGGGACAGGGGGGAGGGGCGTCACGCCGCCGCTTCGTCGAGGTAGGGCAGCGGGTCGATGCCGGCGACGGCCGGATCGACCGGCGTCACGATGCGGGGCGGCGGCCCGCCCGGGCCGTCGTCGACCCAGAGCGCGACATCATGAGGTTTCTGCAGGCGTTGGCCGTCTGGGCCGGCGACCACCCGCACCATCGGCCTCGATGGGTCCGGCGCGTGGACGCGCAGCACCACGGCCAGCGTCCCGTCGTCGAGACGCACGAGGTTGCCGGCGGGGTAGATTCCCAAGAGCTGGCCGAAGCGCCGCACGAGCCGCTGTTCGAAGTGCGAGCCGTCGTTCTGCTGGAGGACGGCCATGATCCGGTCGGTTGGGAAGGCCTGCTGGTAGCTCCGCTTCGACCGCATCGCGTCGAAGACATCCGCGATGCTGACAAACTGCGTCGCGAGATTCAGCTCGGGCCTCGCCACGCCGCCCGGGTAGCCGGTGCCGTTCACCTTGAGGTGGTGCTCGAAGGCCGCCACCGCGGCCAGCGGCGGCAGCTCGAGGCGCCGCCTCAGCATCTCCGCGCCGTCGACCGGGTGCTTCATCATGATCGCGCGTTCACCCTCGGTCAGGCGATCCGGCTTCTTCAGGATCTCGGCGGGCGTCTTGATCTTGCCGATGTCGTGCATCAGCCCGGCCAGGCCGAACTGACGGAGCAGCGTCCCGTCGATGCCGAGGCTCCTCGCCTGGGCCATGGTGAGCACGCTGACGTTCACCATGTGCGTGAACGTGTAGTTGTCGTACCGGTAGAGGGTCGAGAGTGCCATCATGGCCCGCCGGTTCTGGCCGACGGCGCTCGCCAGCCCGTCGACGAGCCGGGTGGCCATCACCGGGTCGGGGCCGCCTTCGGCCAGGGACTGCTCCCAGATGGCTTCGGCCCCGGCGACGGCGTCCTGGTAGGCGTGCTGCATGGCGCGCATGTCGTCCGGCCCCGCTTCCCCCCGCCGCTGCAGGCGCAGGCGGCCGACATGGACGTGCGCCGTGGCCAGCGCCGCGAGCAGGTCGTCGCCGGCGCCCTCGGCCTTTGCCTGGGCGGCTGCGAGGCCGCGAACGAACTCGAGCAGTTCCTCGGCGGCCACCCCCCGGCCGATCGCGATGCGCTCGATCCCGAAGGCGCGCAGGCGCGCGGCGGCGTCCGCCGCGCCGTGGACGTCGGCGAGCGCGATGCCGTCGACGATCACCTGCCCGTCGACGATCCCAATCACCACCGCGGGAGCCTCGGCGTGCGCCCGCTCGAGCGTCTGGGCCAGCTGCTCAACGGCCCGCGCGACGATCGGATGCTCCGGCGCGTACAGCTGCACCGCCTTCGTGCAGGCCATGAAGTACCGGAGCACGTCTTCCGCGGTCCGAATCCGCCGGGCATCGTCGCTCATGCCGTCCGATCCTCTCTCGAGTGGTGCGCCGCGCCGGCCTCGAGGCGGGCGCGGGCCGCCATGCGCGACCCGGCCGCGGCTGCGGCGTCAATGACCCGGATCGCCTCGGGGCTGCCGATCTTGGCGAGGGCGTCGATCGCGCGCCGGTGCAGGTTCCGCATCCGGAGCGGCGACCAGAGGCTGCGGCGCTGCAGGACCACGGAGAGCGCATCGACCGCCGTCCGGCCGCCGACTACGCCGAGGCGCTCGACGACCCGCTCGTGCACGGTCCACATCGCGCCACGGCAGGGGGCCTTGACGGCCAGGTGCGACAGCACCAGCTCCGCGTCGTCGTGCGACAGGCTCCAGAGCACGCCCAGCATGGACGCGCGGGCGTCTTCGGTGCCCCGCTCCAGCGCGCCGACCAGCGTGTCGTAGGCCGACTCGATGCCGAGCGTCGCGATGGCTCTGGTCGCCTCGCGCCGCACGTGAAGCTCGGCGTCATCGAGCAGCGACACCAGTTCGGGCAGCGCCTCCTGCCCGCCGAAGTCGCGCAGCAGCAGCACCGCCGTCCGGCGGACGGCGGCGTTCGGGGACTGGCGCAGGCTTTCGACCGCCTGGCGCCCGGCGGCCCCGAAGCCGGTCAGGATTTCGATGAGGTGCGTCCGGGGGCGGTTCCGTTCCTCCTGCGACAGCACTTCGGCGAGGGGGCGGATCGCGATGGTGCCCAGGGCGAGGCAGAACCGCCGGGCCGCCTTGACGACCCTCCCGTCCGCGGTGTCGAGGTGGGACGCCACGTGCCGCATCGTCGACGGCGTGAGGAAGTTGTGGATGGTCTCGGCGGCTTCCGAGCGGATTTCGGGGTCGGCATCGCCCTCGGCCTGCGCGCGCAGGGCCTCGGCCAGGAGCGCGGCGGCCTGGAAATCGCCCACGACGAGGAGCATGCTGACGCGTTCGAGCACGAGGCCGGCCAGGTCCCGCCACAGCGTCAGGTCCTGCTGGAGACCCATGAGATCGGCGATGAGCTCCGCGTCCAGCAGCCGCAGGCTTCCGTCGTCCACCGTCGCGCGCCACGCGGCCATCACCTCGCCCGAATCCGTGTGGTCCTTGTCGAGTTCCACGGCGCGTTCGGTCAGGCGTCCCAGCTCGACGTTGTAATCGTCCGACACGTAGGCCTTGTCGGAGTAGGCGAGCAGGAAGTCCTCGGATTGCTGCCACGCCTGGGCCAGCGCGGGGTCGGCGGAGGCGCCCGCCTCGCTGATCGCCTTTCGGGCCAGGGCGACGATGGCGGCGCGCCGGCCGGGGTCGGGTGCCATCCCGCCGAACGCGTCGGCCAGGCGCGGCGACGACCCGTGGCCCCCGCGGACCTCGCACGCGATGAAGTTGGCGATGGCCCCGTCGCTGGCACGGGCCAGGAGATTCTGGACGAACTGGCCGAGGTTCGGGTTGAACCCGCCGCGGGGGCCCTCCACGATCGGGCCGAGTGTCTCCAGCGGCAGGCGTGTTGCGGCCTCGGCCAGGGCCGCGGTGATGCGCTCGGTTTCGTCGGGCGTGGCGGCCGCGACGAACTCCGCGACGGCCCGGAGAAGCCCGGCCATGACCGCGGCGCTCTGGTCCGAGGCCGTCCCCGGCGGCAGGCGGGCCTGCAGGGCGCGCATGACCTGGCCAATCGACTCGGGGTCTTCCACCACGCCGAAGAGCATGTCGACCAGTCCCTGGTCGACCGAAACCGAGCTGCCCTCGAGGCAGTTTGTGACGATGGCGTTCCAGGTGGCTTCGTCGCCGCAGAGGTGGGAGCGCAGCAGTTCACTGTAGTCGAGGCTGCGGACTTCAATGCGCGACTCGCCTTCCGACGCCCAGAGACTCCCCAGGCCGCCGCGCAGGCGGGCCTGGTCGGGAGGGAGGGCCACCAGGGCGAGGAAGCGCCGCCAGGTGTCGACGTCGGTTTCCGGGAGCAGCGTCATCCTGCCGACCTGGTGGCGGTGAAGCAGGGCCGCAAAATCCGCCACGGTCGGGTCCGGGCGCGCCATGGCGCGGTCGTCAACGGTCAGCCCATCCGGCAGGATGGCGAGCGGAAGCTGGTGGCCGGCCGTTGCCGCCTCCGCGGCGGCCGTGACGGCGGTCAGGGCCGCGGCCACCGCCGGGTGCTCGCCCGGGTAGAGCGCGACGCTGCGAGCTGCCGCCTTGCAGGCACGGGCGAACGCCGTCACCCTCGCGGCCAGCTCCGCAGGCATCGGCTCCGGCGCCGGGTCCGTCTGAACGGCGGAGGGACTCATCATAGGCAGACGCCGAGCCGCCCACGGCGCACGGCTCTCTGGGTAGTATCGGCAAATGGCGCCGGGACTTTCGGCATGGGCTGCTATACTTCTGGCGTCCATGCGTGCAGTCGACATCATCCGGACAAAGCGCGACGGCGGGGCCCTCGATCGGGCCGAAATCGACAATTTTGTCGCCGGAGCCACGGACGGGTCGTGGCCGGACTACCAGATTTCGGCCCTGCTCATGGCGATCGTCCTGCGCGGGATGGGCGACGAGGAGACGGCCTGGCTGACCGAGGCGATGGCCCGGTCGGGCGCCCGCTTCGACCTGCAGGCGCTGACGGGGCTCAAGGTCGACAAGCACAGCACGGGCGGAGTCGGCGACAAGACGTCGCTTGTGCTGGCGCCCCTGGCGGCGGCCTGCGGGGTCGTGGTCCCGATGATGTCGGGGCGCGGCCTGGGCCATACCGGCGGCACGCTGGACAAGCTGGAGTCGATTCCCGGGTTCCGGGTCGACTGTTCGGCCCGGGAGATCGTCGACGCGCTGGTGGAGGTCGGCTGCGTCATCGTCGGCCAGACCAGGGACATTGCGCCAGCCGACCGCCGCCTGTACCGCCTTCGCGACGTGACGGCCACCGTCGAGAGCATTCCCCTCATCACGGCTTCGATCATGAGCAAGAAGCTCGCCGAGGGGATCGACGGCCTCGTGCTCGACGTCAAGGTGGGGAGCGGCGCGTTCATGAAGACGGTTGGCGACGCCGAGCAGCTGGCGCAGTCGATGGTGCGGGCCGGCCAGCTGGCCGGCGTGCGGACCGAGGCGCTGCTGACGCGCATGGACGCGCCCCTCGGGCGCGCGGTCGGCAACGCGATCGAGGTGGTCGAGGCGATCGAGACGCTCCGGGGCCAGGGTCCGCGGGACCTGACGGAACTCTCCGTCATCCTGGCCGCGCGCATGGTCCTGATAGCGGAGCGGGCGAAGACGATTGGCGAGGCTGAGCGGCGCGTACGCGATGCCATGGCCTCGGGCGCGGCGTCGGATCGGTTCCGGCGGATGGTTGCCCGCCAGGGCGGCGACCCGGGGGTCGTGGACGAGCCGTCGCGGCTGGCGCTGGCGTCAGGACGGGAGCTGGCCCGCGCGCCGCGGTCTGGATACGTCACCGGCCTCGATGCGATGCTCATCGGGCGCGCTGCCGCCGCCCTGGGCGCGGGGCGGGCCACGGCGGACGACCGGGTCGACCACGGCGTGGGCATCCGGGTGCTGGCTTCACTGGGGGCGCTCGTGCGGGCGGGCGAACCCGTGCTCGAACTCATTCACCGCGACGGGAAGGGCCTGGGCGATGCCGCCGCTCTGGCCGTGCAGGCGATCGAACTTGGCGGGGCGCCGCCCGTTCCGCAGCCGCTCGTCGTCGGGACGGTGGCGTGACGGCGCGCAGCAGAGAGAGTGGAGTCCGGATGACAACCAAGTCAGAACCCAAGTCCAGCATCTGGCGTTTCTCGTCCAGGGAGCTGGCGGTCGTCGCGGCCGGCGCCGCGGTGGCGGTGGTCGCGGTGCTGCTGGCCAGTTTCGGCGGCGTCCCCAAGGCGCAGCCGGTGGCGGGCGCCGTGCTGATCCTCGGGATCGCGTACGTGCTGTCGACGGACCGCAGCGCGATCGACCGGAAGACGGTGATGTGGGGCCTCGGCCTGCAGGTGGTCTTTGCGCTCCTCGTCCTCAAGAACGAGTGGGGGCAGCGGACGTTCAAGTACCTCGGGGATCTCATCACGCGGCTGCTCGACTTCGCCAACGTGGGCGCCTCCTTCGTGTTCGGCCCGCTGGGCGATCGGGAGGCCTGGCCGCGCATCATGACCGGGGCCCTCGGGGCGGAAGGCGCCCGCTACGCGATGATCTTCGCGTTCCAGGTGCTGCCCACGATCATCTTCATCGCGGCGTTGTTCGCGATCCTCTACTACTACGGCGTGATGCAGCTGGTCGTGCGGCTCTTCGCCTGGGGCATGCGGAAGGTCATGAAGGCGAGCGGCGCCGAGACGCTGAACGTCGCGGCCAGCATCTTCATGGGCCAGACCGAGGCGCCGCTCACCATCCGGCCGTACCTGCCGAAGATGACGCAGTCGGAGCTGATGACCGTGATGACCTCCGGCATGGCGCACATCTCGGGCGGCATCATGGCCGCCTACATCCTGTTCGGGATCGAAGCCAAGCACCTGCTGACCGCCGTGATCATGACGGCGCCTGGCACGCTGATGATGGCCAAGATGTTCGTGCCCGAAACCGAGGTGCCGGCAACGATGGGCACCGTGAAGCTTGAGGTGGAGCAAACCGACGTCAACGTCATCGACGCGGCCGGGCGCGGCACCGGAGAGGGCCTGCACCTGGCGCTCAACGTCGGGGCGATGCTCGTCTCGTTCCTGGCGCTGGTGGCGCTGCTGAACGCCCTGCTGGGCGTCGTCGGGGGGGCCGCCTCCACGTATCTCGGCTTCGCCTCGCTGGCGAACCTCAGCATGCAGCAGATCCTGGGCTGGCTGTTCTCGCCCGTCGCCTGGGCCATGGGCGTGCAGTGGCAGGATGCGGCGACTATCGGCAACCTGCTCGGCACGCGCATGGTGCTCAACGAGTTCGTGGCCTACTCGCAGCTCGGGCCGCTCAAGGCGTCGCTCGACCCGAATTCCTTCACTATCGCGACGTTCGCCCTGTGCGGGTTCGCGAACTTCAGCTCCATCGGCATCCAGATCGGCGGCATCGGGGCGCTCGCGCCCAACCGGCGGCACGACCTGGCGCGCCTCGGGCTGCGGGCCATGCTGGCGGGCACGCTGGCCAACTTCATGACGGCGACCATCGCGGGGTTCCTGCTATGAGCGACGAATACGCGCGCGTGCAGGCGGCGGCCGCGTTCGTGCGGGAGCGCATCCCGGCGGCGCCGGAGATTGCCATCGTGCTCGGCTCGGGGCTCGGCGACTTCGCGTCGCATGTCGGCGACGCGATCGTGATGCCCTACGAGAGCATCCCGGGCTGGCCGCCGGCGAGGGTGATTGGCCACGCGGGGAAGCTGGTCGTCGGCACGGTGCGGGGGAAAGCCGTGGCGGTGCTGTCGGGGCGGGCGCATTTTTATGAAGGGCACCCGATGGCGAACGTGGTGTTCGCGACCCGGGTGGTGGCCGCGCTTGGGGTGAAGACGCTGTTGCTGACCAACGCGGCTGGCGGGATCAATACGTCGTTCTCGCAGGGCGCGCTCATGGTCATCGACGACCACATCAACCTCGTCGGCACCAACCCGCTCGTCGGCCCGAACGACGAGCGCTTCGGCCCGCGGTTCCCCGACATGACCGAGGTGTACTCGAAGCGCTTGCGGGCCGTGGCCGACCGCGCGGCCGAGCGGAACGGCCTCCAGCTGGCGCACGGCATCTACGTGGGCCTGCACGGGCCGAGCTACGAGACGCCGGCCGAGATCCGGTATCTGCGCGCAATCGGCGCCGACGCGGTCGGGATGTCCACGGTGGCCGAGGCGATCGTGGCGCGGCACGCCGGGATGCAGGTGCTCGGGATCTCGTGCATCACCAACATGGCCGCCGGCGTGCTGCCGCAGCCGCTGAATCACGCCGAGGTGATGGAGACGGCGCAGCGCGTGCGGGGCGCCTTCATCGCCCTGCTCGAGGAGATTGTGGGGACGATTTAGATCGGGATTCGGGGTTCGGGATTCGGGATTCGATGGGCGGGGGCCGGAGGCCGGCATCTGTGCCTGCGACGCGTCGCACGTAGCGAGCGATCGAACGGCAGGGGGTGAGCGTGTCCCTCGAAGCGGGACCGCGACGGGCGACGGGTCGCAGGCACATACGGACCGGCGAGAGGCGAGGAGAGCCGATGTCAGATGATGCGACGCTGATTGCCGCGGCCCGCGCGGCCCGCGAGCGGGCATTCGCGCCCTACTCGAAATTCAAGGTCGGGGCCGCGATCGAGACCGAAGACGGCACCATTGTCACCGGCTGCAACATCGAGAACTCGACCTACGGGCTCACGCTGTGCGCGGAGCGCGTCGCGGTGTTCAAGGCGGTGTCCGACGGGCATCGCGCATTCCGGCGGGTCGCGGTCGTCGCCGACACGGCCGATCCGACGCCGCCGTGCGGCCCGTGCCGGCAAATCCTCTGGGAGTTCTGCGGCGACATCGAGGTCATCCTCGCCAACCTCACCAGCGACATGGGGCACCATCGCCTCAAGGACCTGCTGCCGCTGCCCTTCGATGCGCGGCTCCTCGGCTAGCCGGAGTCAGCCCGCGGCAGATCGCCTTTTGGGGTCTGACCCCGTTATCATTGATGGCGATGCTTCCAACGATTGAATGGCAGGACGACGCCGTCGTGATGGTCGACCAGCGCAAGTTGCCGGCGGCCGAGATCTGGGTGCGCTGCAGGACGGCCACCGAGGTGGCGCGGGCCATCAAGACCATGGTCATCCGCGGAGCGCCGGCCATCGGCGTGGCGGCGGCGATGGGCATCGCCCTCGGGATGCGGCGCAGCAAGGCGTCCGGCACGCGGCAGTTCGCCACCGAGTTCCAGAAGGCCTGCGACCTGATGGCCGGCACCCGGCCGACCGCGGTCAACCTGTTCTGGGCCATCGAGCGGATGAAGCGTACCTTTGCCGCCGCCGCTCACGCGGGCGCATCGGTGTCGGAGATTCGCGATCGCCTCGAGGCCGACGCCAGGGCGATTCATGACGAGGATGTCGCCAGTTGCCGGGCGATCGGCCGCGTGGGCGCGGCCTACGTGCCCGACGGCGCCCGTATCCTGACGCACTGCAACGCGGGTGCGCTGGCGACAGCCGGCTACGGCACGGCCCTCGGGGTCGTCCGGGCCGCCGCCGAGGCGGGCAAGCGGGTGTCGGTGCTGGCCGACGAGACGCGGCCGTTCCTCCAGGGCGCCCGCCTCACCGCCTGGGAACTGGTCCGCGACGGCATCGACACGACCGTCATCACCGACAACATGGCCGGCGCGCTGATGCGCCAGGGCCTGGTGGACCTGGTGGTGGTCGGGGCCGACCGCATCGCCGCCAACGGCGACGTGGCCAACAAGATCGGCACGTACTCGGTGGCCGTGCTGGCCAGGGCGCACGAGATCCCGTTCTACGTCGCGGCGCCGCGCTCGACCATCGACCTCGCCACCCCGGACGGCGCGGGCATTCCCATCGAGGAGCGCCCGGCCAGGGAAGTGACGCACGTCGGCTCGAACAGGCTGACGCCGGAGGGCGCCCGGATCCGCAACCCGGCCTTCGATGTCACTCCGCACGCGTACGTGTCGGCGGTCTTCACCGAACGCGGCGCGTGCACCGCGCCGTTCGGCGCGTCTCTGCGCGCCATCGTCTCGCAGGCCTGACCCCGGGCGGATTCATGCGCATCCTCGGGATCGAAACCTCGTGTGACGAGACGGCCGCGGCCGTTGTCGAGGAAGTCGACGACCCCGCGCGGCCGTGGGTCGTGCGGTCGAGCGTTGTGGCGTCGCAGGTCGAGATCCACCGCGAATGGGGAGGCGTGGTGCCCGAACTGGCCTCGCGCCAGCACCTCCGGGACATCTGCGGGGTGGTCGAGCGCGCGATGGGGGATGCCGCCGTCACGGCGAAGGACCTTGGGGCGATCGGGGTCACGCAGGGGCCGGGCCTCGTGGGATCGCTGCTGGTGGGCGTGTCGTTTGCGAAGGCGCTGGCCGCCTCCTGGAACCTGCCCCTCGTGCCCGTGCACCATCTGGCCGGCCACATCGAGTCGCTGTGCCTCCAGCACGGCCCGCTGCCGCTGCCGGCGATGGTGCTCGTCGTGTCCGGCGGGCATACGAGCCTCTACGATGTACGGTCGCCGGGGGAGTATCGGGCGATTGGCCGGACGCGGGACGACGCCGCTGGGGAGGCGTACGACAAGGTCGCCAAGCTCATCGGGCTCGGGTACCCGGGCGGCCCCGTGATCGATCGGATCGCGAAGGCCGGTGACGACCGTGCGATTCAGTTCCCCGTGGCGCGCATGACCCATCCTGATCGCAACGAGCCGCTGAAGAAAGGGCAGTGGGATTTCAGCTTCAGCGGGCTGAAGACCGCCGTGCTGCGCCACGTGCGCGCGCAAGGTGAGGGGTGGTCGCCGGGACCGCAGGAGCTTGCCGACCTGTGCGCGAGCTTCCAGCGCTCGGTGGTCGAGGCGCTCATCGGCAAGACCTTCGCGGCGGCGCGCTGGTACGGCGCCCGGAGCGTGGGCATCGCCGGCGGCGTGTCGGCCAACAGCCGCCTTCGCGCCGATGCCGAGGCGGCCGGGAAGCGGGCCGGCCTCCCGGTGTTCGTGCCGTCGCTCGCCCTCTCGACCGACAACGCGGCGATGATCGCGGCCGCAGGACTGCGCCGGTTCCATGCCGGGGTGCGCGCCGGCGAGGACCTGAACGCCGAAGCGTCGCTGGCGCTCACACCGTAGAAGACCGAAGACCGGACGCTGGCCGCCGCCGGTGGCGGCCGCGCCTGCCGCGGTTCATCCCGCTCAACGGTCATCCCCGCGGGCGGGCGGCGCCAGGGGCGCCGCCGCCGGGGGTGTCCGGGCTCGAGTCTGCCCTACATGAATCCCAGCCGCTGAGGAGAGAAATTCGCCAGGTTCGGGAAGATCCCCGCCATGTCGGCGTCGGACACGCCGAACCAGCCGCCCAGCGTCGCGGCGTACTGATCCAGCGACGTTGTGGGGATCCAGCTTCCACGGTCGCCGGCGTCATCCGGGCCCGACAGCGTGTGGGTGGGGAATGTGCCGTATGTGTCGCCGCCCCGGACCGCGCCTCCGACCACCAGCTGGTGGCCGCCCCATGCGTGGTCGGTGCCGACGTTGGCATTGGCGTTGCCGGTCCGGTTGAACTCGCTTTCGGTGAACAGCGTGACCCGATCGGCAGCGCCGCGCGCCTCGAGCGTGGCGACGAAGGCGCCGATGGCGCCGTCGACGGTGGCCAGCAGCTGCTGGTGGTTGCCGAGCAGGTTCTCGTGGTTGTCGAAGCCGCCCATGCCGGCGAAGAAGATCTGCCGGTTCAGGCCGAGCGCGCCCTGCACGGCGATGATCTGGGCGACCTGCGCGAGCTGCTGGCCGAGCCCGCTGTTGGGGAAGGCCACCGGCAGCGGCGGCGCGCCGCCGAGGGCCGCGTCGATCTCCTGCGCCGAGCGTATCGCGTCGTTCAACACGCCGTTGGCGGCGCTGACCAGCTTGAGGCCGCTGTCGAAGGTCAGCAGCTTCTGCAGCGAACCAAGGCGGGCGGCCATCGCGGTGTCGTCGCCAAACGTGGTGAGCCCGAACGACGACGCGCTCGAGAAGTTGATGCCCCGGGTGGTCGGCCCCGCGAGGAACAGCGAGCTTCCGCCGTTGACGGAGATGCCCGGCGGCAGGGTGCCCGTGTTGGCCGCGGCCGCCACGTCGCCAATCCGCCCTCCCCACCCCGTGCCGCCGCCGTTCGGATCGGAGCTCTGCCACTGCTGCGTCTGGTCGGAATGCGAATACAGGTTCTTCGGCAGCGGCGTGCGGTTCAGGGTCGCCTTCGTGGTGGGTTGAAACAGCGTGCCCACGTTGAACACCACGGCAGCCTGCCGGCTGTTGAACAGCCGCTGGACGTTCCCGAGCGCGGGATGAAGGCCGTACCCGCTGCCGCCGGCCGGCAGTAACGCCCCCTGCCCCAGCGCCACGGGCCCGCGCATGGCCTGGTAGGCCTGGTAGCGGGAATCGATGGGCACGATCATGTTGTTGCTGTCGTGGCCGCCGAACAGGAACACACAGACGAGCGCCCTGTGGTCGGATGCCGATTGTGCATAGGCCGACACCATGCCCAGCCGGCCGAGCTGGGACGCGAGACCGGCCGCTCCCAGGTAACAGCAGTTCTTCAGAAAGGCTCGACGCTCTCGTCTCACGATGGGCTCCTTGTTCAGCGGTTCAGCGGTCCACCTGCGACTGTGCGGCCACCATGGTCAGGTACAGGGCGGTGCGCGCGCGTTCGAGCGCGTTGGTTGAAGGGGTCACCCTGACGGCCGCGATCATCTCGGCGCGCTGTTCGGTCGAGACGCGGCTGCCCATGAAGAGACGGACACAGTAGTCCACCAGCGCGGCCGGATCGTTCGCGCGGCTCGTGAAGGGGCTGTAGTCGATGGCCACGTCGCTGCCGAAGTAGCTGCCCAGCAGGGCGCCCACGAAGTTGGCCCGCACAAGCGCCGTCACCGACGTGAGGATCTGAAACTCAGGGCCGACCAGCGGCAGGCCGTTCGCGCCGGCGGTGCCGCGCACGCGGAACCCCGGAGAGTAGTAGCTGAACACCGACGGCGGGTAGAGGACCTTCTGCCCCATCTCCTCGGCCTTGTCGCTCATGAACGGATGGTCGGTCACCGTGGCGTCGAGGGCACGCAGCTGCGACACGATGAACAGGGCGGGCTCGGCCAGCTTGCCCGACGCCGGCATCGAGAGGCTCGCGTCGGGGTGGGCGAGAATGGCCCGGACCACCGCCGAGAGGTCGCCGCGCACGCCGCCGCCGTTGTCCGCGAAGACCGAGGCGACGGACGCGACGTAGTCGGGGCTCGGATTCGACGTCACGAGCTGCTGGATCAGCTGGCGGCCGATGAAGGGCCCTACGTTGGCGTGCGCGAACAGCAGGTCGAGCGCCTGGTCGAGATCCTCCAGCGCGCTCTGGCCTGCAGGGAACGTCGTGCCGAGAATCGTCTTCTCGCCCGAGTCGTGGTAGCGCTCCACCACTTCCATCGGCACCTTGTAGTTCTCCGGCGACAGCCTGGTGGGGACCGTGGCGGGGTTGCCGTCGCCGAAGGTCCATCCCGTGAAGACACGGGCCAGCTCCTTGACGTCGGTCTCGCTATAGACCGGCATCTCCTGCAACGCCGGGTCCAGCATCGGCGTCCCGTCCGGGTTCAGGCGGGGGATGCCGGTCGTCAGCAGCTGCAGCAGCTCGCGCGCGTAGTTCTCGTTGGCGGGCGTGCCGGTCACCTGCTGGCTGCGGTTGTTCAGCATGTTCAGGTAGCGCCCCATCGCCGGATTCAGCGTCATCGCGCGCATGAAGCCGCGGTAGTTGCCGAACGCGCCGTCCATGAGGACCCGTTGATAGGTGACCATGGCGGACGCGTTGTCCACGGCGACCGCGGAGACGACCCAGATCTTGTGCAGCGCCCATGCGACGCGCTGGCGCAACTGGTCGGGGCCGGTGAGCGCCAGCCGCATGAAATGCTCCTGTGTCGCCTCGACGGGCTCGCTGTAGAGCGCGTTGGGATAGACCGACATCTGCGCGTTGAACTGTTCGGACAGGAACGCGTCAGCGCCGATCGTCTTCACGCGGTCGATGTCGTCGGGCCTTGGTCCCCACGTGGCCTGGCGCAGGAGGCGGAACGCCGCCAGCGTGCCGGCGTCGGCGTCCGGCGGCGGGCCCTCGGGGCTGGCGCTTGCCTCGGCCGATCGCGCGCTCTCGCCACCCGCGTTGAAGGCCGTCACCTTGAAGTAGTAGGTCTGCCCGTTCTCGACGCTGCCATCCGCGTAGGCCGGCTCGGTGAGGCCCGTCGCAACAGGCGTCTGGCCCTGGCGGGTGGACGTCGTGCCTCGATACACGTTGTAGCCGTTGGCGCCGGCCACGCCGGCCCACGAGAGCGTGACCTTCCGGTCGCCCGCCCTGGCGGTGAGCCCGGTGGGCGCCGCAGGCGGCGCCATCGGGGTCGCCACGGCGACATCCGAGGGCGGGCTGTCGCCCCCGGGGTTCCAGCCGGTCACGCGATAGTAGTACGTGGTGCCGTTGGTCAGCCCGGCGTTCTTGAACGTGATGCCGGTGACACTGGCAATCGGCGGCCCGGCGAACGTCCCCGTGGTCGCGCGGAAGATGCGATAGCGCGTCGCGCCAGTCACCGGGGTCCAGGAGAGCTGCACCCGGGCGTTGCCCGCCGTGGCGGTGAGGCTCGCGGGACCGGCCGCCGGCGGCGGCGGTTGCGGCTTCGCCCATGCGGCATTCGACAGGCCGCTCGACGATCCCTCGGCCGTGGCGCGTACGCGGTAGTGGTAACTGGTCCCGTTGCTGAGGCCGGTGTCGGTGAAGGCGGGTGCCGCAACGCCGCTGGCCAGCTCCGTCAGCTGGCGCTGTCCAGACACTCGCCGGTAGACGGTGTAACGGGTGGCGCCGGCAGACGGCTCCCAGTTGAGCGCGACCTGCCGGTCGCCCCGCGTGGCGGTGAGATTGGCGGGCGGCGCCAGCGGAATGGCGCTGGCTACTCCCGACGACGGCCCGTTCCCCCCGCGCGTGTAGGCGGCCACTTTGTAGGAGTACGTCGTGCCGTTGATCAGGTTGGTGTCGAAAAACGTCACGCCCCCCACGCTGGCGATCGGCGACTCGTCGAACTGGCCGTTTGCCGTTCTGAACACCCGGTAGCCCTTCGCGCCAGCGACCGGCGACCATGTCAACCGGACGCGCGCGTTGGCGGCGGTCGCACGCAGCGAGGATGGGGCCTCGGCGGGCGGAGGTGGCGGTGGCGACACCGGCCTGGTGGCAGCGCCCATCGGCGCGCCAAGAGCCAGCGTCAGCAGCAGAGTCGTTTGGGCGACGAAGCGCCCGACGCACTTCAGTCGATTCACGGGTCACCTCGAATGGCGGGGAAAGCTCGCAAGGAACTCGTTTTCCCGACAGCGGGAGCAAGATCCATTCCCGCCGACCAGCCTGGGGATTCCACACGGGTGCGCCGCACCACGACGCCGTGCGGCAACAAAACCGGATGCCCGTGGCGAATTCCGGGATCGGGCTGCGGGCCCTTGGGGGGCGTGCCGGATCCGTGAGGATCCAGCCCCAGGTCAGGCGCGCCAGGGTGCGCGCGTGTTAGAAGACAGAAGCAGAAGACAGAAGCAGGAGACTATCTGCAAGGGCGATTCTTCTTCTCGCTTGTGAACGACGTCAGCGCCCGAGTCTTGAGCCCCGGGGCTTGCAGTCCTGCCGTTTCTCGCTCAACGGATGTCGAGGCCCCTGGCGGCGCGCTGTCCGCCGCTGCTGTCCGTGCCGGCTGCGAACGACGCCCCGCGACGCGTCCGCGCCCACTCGTTGTCGTGCCACCAGGCCTGCACCTTGCGCATGGCCGCCTGGTAGCTGCCGCCATGCCGGCGGCACCGATAGCCGTACCGGGCCGCGCGGCTGGCAGGCAGCGGCGACCCGTCGTAGTCGGCGACGGCGTGAAACAATTCGAACGAGGGCCGCGGCAGCGACAGCCCGATCCGGATCATCGCGACGACGTCCTCCGGGCTGATCCAGGCGCCGGGGTCCGAATCCGCTTCGTGCGGGGTGACGCTCCCGAGGCGCAGGCATGTCACGGTCAGCCCGAACCGCTCGTGGTACAGACGGCACAGGGACTCGCCGTGGATCTTGCTCGCGGCGTAGTGGCTGTCCGGGCGGGGGGCATCCGCCTCGTCGAACCGATCATCGCGGCGGTACATTCCCATCACGTGCATCGAGCTGGCGAAGACGAAGTGCGTGACGTCGGCTTCGACGGCGCTGCGAAGCAGATTGACGACCGCGATCGTATTGTCCGCCACCAGGCTGGCCGCATCGGCCTCCTTCGAAGCGGCGGCGAGGTGCACGATCGCATCCACGCCGGCGACGATGCGTTCGCAGTCGCTGACATCACAGAGGTCGGCCCGATCGTCGCCGCTGCCGGTGCGATCGGCGAGCCGGAGCTCGACGTCCCCGGCCCGGAGCAGCGGTACGATCAACGAGGCGACTGCGCCGTTGGAGCCGGTGACCAGCACGCGGCGGACAGCGGCCTCGGGTGCGGCAGGCCCGCCCCGTCCAACGATCCGCCGTATCCAGGACGTGGTCATGCGGTGTCGGCGCCTCCAGGGGGCGCTCCGGGCGCCGTGCCGGCCTGCCTGGCCCGCTGGAGGGCCTTGCGAAAGGCGCCCAGCGTGGTGGCCCGCAGCTCTTCGCGGGTCTTCTGCGCCGTCATGTTCCCCCCGTGGCGGCGCACCTGGAGCGTTATCTGCTCGAGGCGCTCAACCTTCAGCCCGCTCTCCTTGATCCGCGTGTACCAGTCGGTGTCTTCGGCGAACCGCAGCGTCACGTCGAAAAGCCCGATCGCCTCGAAGGCCTCCCGCCGGTACAGCCCGGCGCCGATGTAGTGCGGGAACGACTCCGCCGGGTTGCCTTGAGGATGGAAGGCTCCCGACACCGGGTCCAGGATGAGCATCTGGGCGTGGCCGCGGACCACCATCAGGTCCGCGTCGGCTCGAAGCGCCTCGGCCAGGCTGACCAGCGTGCCTTCCGGCCAGAGGTCGTCCACGTCCAGGAACGCCAGCAGCGCGCCCGAGGCGTCGCGGATGCCACGGTTGCGGGCAGCAGACGGGCCGGCGTTGTCCTGTTTGAAAAAGCGGACGTCGACGGGCAACCGGCCGGCCACATCCTGCACGTCGTCGGTCGACCCGTCATCCACGACAATGATCTCGAGGCACGGGTAGTCCTGCGCCAGGACATTGCGGACGGCTTCCTCGAGGAAGCGCGCGCCGTTGTACACAGGGATGATCACGGAAATGAGCGGCGGCGCCGTGGATGTCCCTCGAGCGGTCCGGGCCCTGCCCGCCATCGCGTGCAGGTCCGGGTCGGACTTCGCCACGGTGTCGCGAATCACGGCAACCACGCGGTCCCGGTCCGAACCGAGCACCAGTTCGAAGCCCGGCAGCCGATCGATCATGGATTCGATGAACGCCTGCGTGCGCTGTCCGGCGTAGGGCAGTTGCGAGAGCGTCGTGAAGGCCCCGGCGCGGCGAAGCGTCATGGCGTCGGCCGGGTGGAGCCGAGTCTCGACCTGAGGTGCCACGCGCGGGGTCACAACGGTTCGCAGTCGCATCCGCGGCGCGATCTGCGGCGCCAGGCCCGGATAGAGCTGCAGGACGGCTTTCTCGCCATCGGCGGCTGGATGGTGCCGTACAAATGGCGCCAGTTGCGGGAAGTGCGCGACATCGCCGGCATTCAGCTTGGCGGTGCTGTACAAGCTGTACACCGCCGGCTCCGGATCGAGGCGCACCGCGACGTAGTCGTCGCCTGCGTAACGCATCCCCCTCACCAACGCAGCGAGCGCGGTGCTGGACTTCCCGACACCCCCCTTGCCCGTGATGAGCATGGCCCCGTCGGCGGTGCCGACCGCCGCCGCGTGCAGCAGCTGCGCCCCTGAGCGCTCGAGCGCCCAGTGCAGCAGCGTGCGCAGCGGAGACGCCTTCGACCAGAACGGCAGGTCGTCTGCGTTCTGCAGCCAATGCACGCCGACGCCGGTGGCGAGATCGAGGCAGTTCACGGAGTACTCCACCCAGTGGAACGCCGTGCGGTAGCGCGGGCTCGTGAAGCCCCAGAGATCCCCGCGGTCGGTGAAATCGTGCCGGGTGCAGGGCGGCGGGGGCATCCGCACCCCAGTCGACCGGCCGTCCCAGATGTGGAGGACCAACTCGGCTGGCGTGTCGCCCCCGCTGACGAGGTGCCGGAGGCCCGGCAGGAGGTCGCCGACCAGGCGCGGCCCGGCGAACACCAGGTCGATGCGGACCTCAGCCACGGTGAGCGGGACCACCTCGCAGCCAGCCGCGCGCTCGGCGGCAAGGGCCGCGTCGAGGGCGCGGCAGTAGAAGTCCTGCTGTTCGGCTTCGCTCTTGCGTGCTGGGTCCATGCGCTCATCCTGACGTGGCGGGCGGATGCCCCGCGGCGGGCTGGGCGGCCGGGTGCAGCCGGCCGTCGCGCAGCTGGTAGCTGCGGCGGACGAACCCGATGACCCTCGGGTCGTGGCTGACGACGAGGATTGCGGGGGAGTCCGGGAGCTGCCGCAGGGCGGGCAGGATTCTGCCGACCACCGCGGCATCGAGATGATTGGTGGGCTCGTCGAGCACGAGCAGCCGCGGCCGGCGCAGCACCGCCCGCGCCAGCGCCAGGCGCTGGCATTCGCCGCCGGACAACGTGATGCCGGCCTCCCCGAGCAGCGTGTGGTAGCCCTCGGGCAGGTCGCGGATGAACTCGTCTGCGAAGGCTCCCCGTGCCGCGGCGGCAATGGCGTCGTCGGTCGCGCCGTCGTGCCCGTAGGCAATATTGTCGCGGATCGTACCGTGGAAGAAGGCCGCCCGCTGCATCACGACGCCGATGCCGCGGCGGAAGTGCTCGAGATCCAGCTCGGCGTATGGCGTTGCGTCCGCCAGGGCAAGCCCCGAATCGGGCTTGAGCATGCCGAGCAGGACGTTGAGCAGCGTTGTCTTGCCCGAACCGTTGGGCCCGACAATCGCGACGTGTTCGCCGGGTGCGAGATCGAAGTCGATGCCGCGCAGCACCGGCTCGCCGCCGTAGCTGAACGTGACGTCGCGCAGCGCGAGCCGGCCGGTGAAGTCGATCCGCGCCGACCCGCCGTACGGCGCCTCCACACGCTCGCTGTCGATGGCGGCGAGGGTGCCCAGCGACACCCCGGCCGCCACAAGGTCTGCCGTCCCCCGCGTCAGCGCCAGGACCGAGTTGCTGAGCATGCTCGCGCCGACGTAGAACGACACGAACTGTCCAAGCGTCATCAGGCCGTGCATGACCTCGAGCCCGCCGGCGACGAGCAGCCCGATTCCGAGGACGCCGACGACGGTGCCCTGCAACTGGCCGTGCACGGCATAGCTCCAGGCCATCCGCTCGCCGCTCGCCGCCAGGTCGCGGACCACCTGCTGCTGGCGCGCGAGCTCCTCGCGCTCGAAGGCCTGGGTGCGCGTCAGCTCCATCTGGCGCAGGACGAACGACACGCCCCGATTGAATCGCCCGAAATCATCCTGGAACGCGGCGACGTCGCGGCCGACGCGCCGCTGGGTCCAGCGCGCGGCGAGCCACACGACGGGCGCCGCCAGGCTGGCCAGCGCAACGAGCGACCAGCTCAGGACCATGAGCAGCACGAACAGCGCGGCGGCCGTAAATGCCGCCGGCAGCAGGCCGGAGAGCATCGATCCGACCAGCACGTCGAGCCGCTCGGTGTCCTGGACGACCTGGTTCTGAAGCCGGTCCACGTCGGCGCGCGTGCGCGTGGCGCGCTCGATCCGGTAGAGCTTCTCGATCAGTTCCTCGCGCATCTGCGCGACCGTGTTCTTGGTGAGGCGGACGACGTAGCGGCGGAGGGCCAGCGCGCCTGCGGCCGCGGCAACCCGCACGGCGACGATGCCGGCGCCAATCCATGCCAGCAGGACCGGATCGGACTGGGGAATGGCGGTGTCGATGGCCAGCCGCACCAGCACCAGCGTGGGAACCATCGAGGCGGCCGTCAGCGCGGCGGCCAGCGAGTAGACCACGAGCCGGCGCGTGTGCGGTGTGAAGTACCTCGCGAAGTAGCGCCACGCCTCCGGCGACCCCCACCCGAGCCGGCGCGCCCAGTGCTTCGAGGCTCCGGCGGCGTGGCTGGCAGGCATGCTTAATTCCGTGCCCCGGCGGCACCCGCGGTCGTCCGCCGCCGGAGGCCCTGCAGCACGCGCCGTGGTATCTCCCGGCGGCCGGACAGCCCCCAATGGAAACGCAGGAAATGCGTGAAGGCGCCGGCCGTCCGAAACGGCCCGCCGATCCCCGGCAGGCGGGGGAATTCCGCCAGCGCGTCCAGCAGCGGGCCCATGGCCGACTCGTACCGCAAGGGCTTCAGGAGCGTCCGCAGTTCCAGGCGTTCTCGCAATGTGGGCTGGACGCCCGCCAGGCGGGCCAGGGCCGATGGCGGAACGTCGGCCGCGAACTGCCGGGTCAGATACGCGAGGCCGAGGTGGAGCCGGTACGTGAGATGCCGCTCGGTGGCGAAACCGACGAGCCAGTCCCAGTCGATCGGCTGGCGGCCGTGTCGGAGGATCATCACGGCGTCCGGAATCCAGCGGACCGGCGGCTCGGGATTCCAGCGCAGCCCGTGGATGATGGTGAGCAGCAGCAGCCGGGAAGGATCGGGCGCCAGGATGTCGCGGCCGAGGAAACGGAACGGCTGCGCGGTCTGCCAGAACACGTCGTCCGCCGTGTCGTCGCAGAGGTCCACCAGCATATGCCAGTGAAGGTCGACCTCTTTCTGGCCCGGCGCCTTGAAGCCGACCGCATGGCGGAACCGCTTGACGTCGCCGTCGAGGGTACGCCACGGCCGGTACCCCAGTTCGGCCAGGATCTGCGATGCGGCCTCGGCCTGGTCCCCCGGCACCGCGAAGTCGACGTCGGACATGGGGCGCACGCCGAGGTTGCCGTAGTAGCAGAGCGCCAGCGGAGCGCCCTTCAACGCCATGACCCGCAGCCCGGCCGCGAGGAACCGATCGAGGACCGGGCGGGTGCCGTCGAAGAGGCGGTGGTTCTTCGCCCACGCGAGGCGATAGGTGCCCTTGAGACGGCCCGTCAGCGCGTCCTGGTGGCCGAGACGGCGCAGGTTCTCGTAGAGGAGCGGGATCAGCCGGAAGACCTCCCGATCGAAGTCCCGCGACATGTCCACCATGGCCAGCCACGCCTCGTAGGCGCGCAGCGCATCCGGACCGTCCCCCAGCGCGCCACGAAGCACGAGAGACTGTTCGCGGCTGGGGAAGAGGCCGTGTCGATCGGCGTCGTGCGGCGCTCGAGGTCCTGTCCGGCCCATCACCCGGGTGCTCCTTCCCCGGCGCGCCGCTTGCGGTCGAGGGCCCCCCTGATCGCTCTCAGGTAGTCGGCGGGCGAACTGCCGTCCCGCCGCACGGTGTTGGCATCGTGGATGCGCCGCTGCAGCACCACCGCGTCGATTGTCTCGATGCGCAGGCCGGCCGCCTCGGCGCGGGAGAGCCACTCGATCATCTCGCCGACCTTCAGCGACTCGTCGAAGGGCCCGACGCGTTCGAACGAGGCGCGCCGGACGAGGAACGTGCCGGCGAAACGGGCCACCGAGGGCTCGGGGTCGAAACGCATGCGCCCCGCCAGGCGGTCGGCGAGTTCGGGCGAGACAAACTGCGACAGCGCGGCAAACACCCCGTCGGATTGCGGACGGGCCTCCAGGTGGGCCAGGCGGACCGCCAGGCCTCCTGGCGCCCAGACGTCGTCCGCGTCAAGAAACGCGAGGTACGGCGCCCGCGCGCGGGCGATCCCCGCGTTGCGCGCCGCGGAAATCCCGCCGTTCGGCTGCCGGTAATACTCGATCGGCCCTCCCTGGCTGCGGATGACATCGGCGCTCCCGTCGGTCGACCCGTCGTCGATGACGATGATGCGCGCCGGCGGGGGAGCCTGGGCCAGCGCGCTTTCCAGCGCGGCGGCGATGTAGCGGGCCGTGTTGAAGCACGGGATGACGAGGTCGACGTCCGGCATGGCTGCAGCCCCCGCGTGCCCCGCGCTACTCCGCGGGCGTGCGCGGCTTCACCGGCCAGCCTTCCTCGCCCACGTCGTGAATGGGATCGAGCAGCAGCAGGTCCTGCATGTCCGAGTAGACCTTGAGCTCCGGCGGCGCATAGGCCTGGCCGGAGACGCCCGGTGCGTCGCTGGTCAGGATATCGTCCGGACCGGCCTCGCGGATGAGGCCCTCGCGCCTCAAGGCCTCGAGGAAGGCCTCCATATCGCTCCGGGCGCGCTCGGGCGCCAGGCCGAAGCCGTCGGTGAGCGCCGCCAGAGCGGCATCTGCCCTGACCTGCTGCTCCACGCACTGCCACAGGTAGGATCCAATCCCCTCGCTGCTGTAGTAACGGCCCTTCTCGAGGTTGATCACGACCAATTCGCCGTCGATTACCTCGCTGACGGCGTTTGGCGCGTTGATGACCCACTCGGCGCGGCTGGACATACCTCGGCTCCCATCATCGTCGTCGGGCGACTCTCCTGTAGCATCGGACCATTCGGGCGATGCCGACAGAGGCGGGCGATCGAAATCGCCACGACGCCTTCCAGGACCGGTCATCCGGGCAGGGGGGCACGAACCATCAGCACGCCCCGCGTCGTCAATCAGTGCTGAGCAGACGCAGCCGGCCACGTGCGCCGACACGGCACCGCGGCCGCAGTTACGAGTCGAAGGACGTGGCCCGAAGGGGCTCCTACCTGGACGGCGTCCTGCGGCCGAAGAGGCCGTGCAGGATGACGTCCAACCCGGCGAAGCGTCCGCTGCCCGTCACGAGGATGACGACCAGCGCGCACAACTCCACCAGGTTCTTGTTCACGATGAGATAGCTGCCCTCGGTGGGAATCGAGTAGAAGTACCCCACGAACGGGGGATTGGCCAGGTAGAAGAGCACGATGAACCCGATCCCGCCGAGGCAGGCCAGCCGCGTGAACAGGCCCAGGATGAGGAGGACCCCGACCAGCGAGAGCCCCCACATCGTGATGAGGTCGGCGTTGGCGAGCAGGTTCGGCTGCGACGCCAGCCACTTGAACAGGTCGGCGAACGGCCCGCGCGCCTGCTTCAGATAGCCGGCGGCCGTCCAGGACGGCGAGGAGAGCTTCGCGATGCCCTCGTAGAGGAAGTGCCAGCCAACGGCCACCCGCAGCACGGTGATCGCGATCATCTGCCAGCGGGAGAGCTTTCCGTCTTCCATGTCCAGGCTCCTCTAGATCGTGAAGTCCTCGGGCTTGAACGACAGCCGGGTCTTGGCCTCGATCGCCTCGTTCACCTTGAGCACCGCGACTGCCGTGGCGTACGCCTCCTCCGACGGGCAATTGAGGGTCGCCTTCCCGCGCACCGCGTCGAAGAAGTTCTGCAGGTGCGGCTGGTGGACGGGGTCGCGCAGCACGATCGGCACCTTGTGCTCGTCGGGCGAGACCGACTCGCGCACGTCGGTCACACCCTCGGCCTTCTCCTTCACCTCCTGGACCTTCGGGGCGGTGATGTAGCCTCTCTGGACCCACGTGTCCCAGGCGGGGGCATTGGGGTCGCGGTAGACCTTGGCCGCGTGAGCGTCCGACTCAGAGATGAGCAGCGTCCCCTGGTCGCCCATGAAGTTCTCGAAATAGCCCTGGCTGCCGTTGGTCGTCTGCGTCTGGTAGTACGCCATCGCCGGGCCCACGGGGGTGTCGTAGTCGTAGACGGTCATGACCGTGTCGTACCACTCGTGCGTCGCCGGGTCGTGGTAGAGGTTTCCGCCTCTTGCCGTCACCGCCGAGGGGTTCACGCCGAGGAACCAGCTGTAGATGTCGATCTGGTGCGACCCGAGGTCCACGATGGGCCCGCCGCCCAGGCCCTTGAACCAGCGCCAGTTGCGGAACTGGTGCATGTCCCTGAAGCCGTACTGCTTCAGCCGCGCTTCCGGAATCGCGTAGCGGTCGGGGGCCCCGAGGTCCGGGGTCAGTGCCCGGTTCCACTGTCCGTTGATCGTCACGATCCGGCCGAGCAGCTTCGCCTCGCCGAGCAGCTTCTCGTAGGAGTGCAGGTAGCGCGGGTTGGAGCGGCGCTGGTGGCCAATCTGCAGCCGCTTGCCGGTGTCGCGCGCGGCCGTCACCATGGCCCGCGCGCCCTCGAGGGTGTTCGACATCTCCTTCTCGCAGTAGACGTGCTTGCCGGCCTTGAGGCAGTCGACGGTGTGCTGCGAGTGCCAGAAATCGGGAGTCGCGATGACCACCGCGTCGAGCTCTTTTTCCTTGTCGAGCATCTCGCGGTAGTCTTCGTAGGCGTTGACCTCGTGCTTGAACTTCTTCAGGCTGTTGACGACGCGCTTCTGGTTGTACTCCGTCCACACGTCGCACACCGCGCGGAAGCGCAGGCCCGGGATCCGGAGCATCGCATCGGTGAGCACCTGTCCCTGGGCGCCCGCGCCGAGCAGGGCGACGTTGATCTCCTGCACGTCGCCCGCCGCCACGGGCGCCGCCGCGGCTTCTTCGATGCGCGCTTGCTGGTATTGGCGTTGCCTGTGCCACGCATACCCGAACAGACCCAGCGCGGGGACCGTGGACAGCCCCTTCAGCACGTCTCGCCGATCGAGCTTTCTCGGGCCCGCGGCCCCGGTCTGCGGCGTCTTCTTGACCTTCTCGTCATCACCAGCCATCGCTCGTCTCCTGCTCTTTCGCGCCTTGCGTCGCGGCGTGCCCCAGAGGCCGGCCTCGACACCACCACCGAGTATACCTGCGGGACTCTTGCGGTGCCAGACGTGGGCGCGTCGTCGAGTTGCCCGACCTATTCCGGCTGCGGTCTCCCGGCTGCGGGCGGCGGCGCTTGAGGGGTGCCGCTGAAATGAAGCAGGCTCGCCTCCCCGTGCCGACTGTCGGCCGGGTCCAGGAGGATCCAGGCTTCGAGGCCGGGATTCCGGTCACACAGTGCTTCGATTTCCCCAGGGTCGAGGAGCATGAACGCGGTGGTGAGCGCGTCGGCCACGGCGGCAGGCGCGATCCGCGGTCCCTGGTCGGCCCTGGCGCCCGCCCGGGCCTCGACCGGCCGCGGCAGCGCGGCCCAGGCCCCACGACGCCGGCGCACCGGCTCGCCGCTGCGCGGATCCACGATGTGGTCGCCCTTGCGCAATCCGGAGGCCCCGAGCGCGGTCTGGCTCACCGAGAGGCGGGCCAGCACCCGCGAGGGATCGGCAGGGTCGCTCAGCGTGAGCGGCCACCCGTCGAGGCCCGCCGGCGCTTCGAGGGCGAGCAGTGAGCTGAAGCCCCCGTGGACAAGCGCCAGATCGAGGCCCCACTCCTCGAGCAGCTCGGCCATCAGGTCGACCGCGTAACCCTTGCCGATGCCGCCGAGGTCGATCCGCACGCCGCTCCTGGTCGTGCCCACCATGAAGTTGTCGGCATCCAGCTCGAGCGATGCGAGCCCCGTGCCGATCGAGACGTCGAAGGCGCCGCCCGTGAGGTCGAACACGTGCCGCGCGATGACGAGACAGTCCATCGCCGACGGACTGACCGAAGTACTGCCGCCCGCCGACAACGCGTTCACACGACCGATGTCGCTGTTGGCGCGGAATCGGCTGAGTTCGCCTTCCAGGCGGTCCGCGAGCTCGAATGCGGCCTGGGCGGCCTGCGCCGCGTACCGCGCGTCCGGGTGCACGGCGTGCACCTCGAAGACGGTGGCCATGGCCTCGTGCGTGAAGCGCCGCACATCGCGGCCCCCGCGCGACTCACCCAGTTCCAGCGTGCCGTCCACGTGGGAGAGTGTAGGACATTGAGGGGACAGTAGTCAGTAGTCAGTAGCCAGTATTCAGTAGAAAGGGAGGCCAGCGTGACACTGTCTCACCCTACCGGCTACTGGCTACTGGCTACCTACTACTGACCGACGAGCCCCCTGCCCCCTGCCCCCAGCCCCGAGTATGATTCCCCCATGATCGTCCACACCGACTATCTCTGGTTCAACACGAAGCAGCGGCGCGAGGTCGTCCGCATCACCGACGAGGTCGCCTCCATCGTCAAGGCGAGCGGCGTCAGCGAAGGGATGGTGCTGGTCTCCGCCATGCACATCACCGCCGCCGTCTACGTGAACGACTGGGAGGGCGGCCTCATCCAGGATATCCAGGACTGGCTCGAGAAGCTGGCGCCCTCCGGACTCGACTACCGCCACCACCAGACCGGGGAAGACAACGCCGACGCGCACCTCAAGCGGACCGTGATGGGGCACCAGGTGATGGTGCCCATCACGAAGGGGGCGCTGGACCTCGGCCCGTGGGAGCAGGTGTTCTACGCGGAGTTCGACGGCCGGCGCAAGAAGCGCGTCGTCGTGAAGGTGATGGGGCAGTGACGGCGCCCGGCAGAGGCGGGCCTGGCGACGGCGCCGCGCCGCCGGGGAGGGAATACCCCGCGAGGCCGATCGTCGGCGTCGGGGGAGTGGTGTTCGTCGGCAGCCGCGTGCTGCTCATCAAGCGCCGCTTCGAGCCGCTGGCCGGCCGGTGGAGCCTGCCAGGCGGGGCGCTGGAACTGGGCGAGACGCTGGCCGAGGGGCTCGCACGGGAGATGAAGGAAGAAACCGGCCTGGACATCGTCGTCGGGCCGGTCGTGGACGTGTTCGACCGCATCACCCGCGACGCCGAAGGCCGAGCGCGCTTCCACTACGTGCTGGTCGACTTCCTGTGCACCGTCCTGGAGGGCACGCCCACGGCCGCCAGCGACGTGGCCGAGGTTGCGCTCGTGGAGATCGGCGATCTCGCCCGCTACGATCTCACTCCGAAGACGATCGAGGTGATCGCCCGGGCGAAGGTGCTCTCCGCCGCCTGAGTCCGGTACGGCAGTTACTTCCTGAAGTCCACGTTGGGCACGGCCTTGGCCGCGTCCGGCACGTTGAAGTACGGATACTCCTTGAACCGGAAGATCGCCGCCGTCACGTTGGCCGGGAAGCTGCGCCGTTTCGTGTTGTAGTCCTGGACCCGCTCGTTGTAGCGCATGCGCTCCACCGCGATGCGGTTCTCGGTACCCGACAGTTCGTCCATCAGCCGGTTGAACGACTCGTTGGCCTTCAGCTGCGGGTAGTTCTCCACGACAGCGAGCAGGCGGGCCAGGGCGGAACTCTGCTCGTTCGCGGCCGCGATCCTGGCCTCGGGCGTCTGGGCGCCGGCCATCCTCGCCCGCGCATCGGCGACGGCCTGGAAGACGCCCGTCTCGTGGGCCGCGTAGCCTCTGACGCTTTCAACGAGATTCGGGATGAGGTCGCTGCGCCGCTGGAGCTGATTTTCGACCTGCGACCACTGCGCCCTGATCGCTTCTTCCTGGCCGACGAACGTGTTGTAAGAACAGCCGGACAGCGTCAGCGCCAGCAGCAGGAGGCCGCCGTGAACCCGGAATCGCCTCATGTCTTCTCTCCTTTTCACCAGACCCTGACGGGTCGCGTCATGATGCCACGTGTGACCGGCCTACCAGCTGGCGCCGCCGCCTCCGCCGCCGCTGCGTCCGCCGCCGAATCCGCCGAACCCGCCTCCGCCGCCGCTGCGTCCGCCGCCGAACCCGCCGAACCCGCCGCCCCCAAGACCACCGCCGCCGAAACTCCCGCCGCCGAACGGTCCCACGCCGCCTCCCCATCCGCTCCAGTTGTCGCGGCCCCAATCGCGCCGATCACGAGACGACCGGCGCCGCCCTGAACTGGCGGCTCTTGAGATGAGGAACAGCAGCACGAGCGCCAGGACGATCAGCCAGACCGGCGGGATTGGCCTCTCCCCGGCCGGCTCCGCCGGCACGGGGCCGTCGTCCAGCGTCACGCCCCGGGCCTCGGCGATCCGGCCGATGATCCGCTCCACGCCGGCTCGAAGGCCGGGGCCGTAGGCGCCTTGCCGGAAATGCGGGACCATGACCGTCCGGCTCGTTTCGCCCGCAAACCCGTCGGTGACGATCGACTCCAGGTCGTAGCCGGCCTCGATACGGACCTGGCGCTCCTTGACGGCGAGCAAAACCAGCAGACCGTTGTCCCGTCCCTTGCGGCCGATGCCCGCCTGTTCGAAGAGCCTGACGGCGTACTCCTTCGCGTCCGCGTAGGGCGCGACGGTGTCGACGGTCACCACCACGACGGCGTCCGTCGTCGTCGCGTCGAGCTCGCGAATGAGCCGGTCCATGGCGGCTTCGCTTGCGCCGTCGATGACGCCCGCGAAATCGTTGACGGGCCGGGTCAGCGCCGGCAGCCGCTGGGCAGAGGCGGGCGTGGCTCCGGCGAGCGCGACGGCCAGGGCGGCCGCCGCGAGCGCGGCCCGGGCGGTTCTAGGCCTGCCACGCATCGATGTAGGTCACGAGCCGCTCAACGGCCTCGATGTAGCCGGGGTAGAAGGTCTCCGCCTCGGCCGCCGACATCGCACCGGCCCGGCCGGCATCGTCGACCGCGCGGAAGACGGCGGCGTCGAACCCGGCGCGCGACGCGAGACGCGCGAGAAACGCCGGCGCGTCGCCGGGCATGCCTTCGAGCCGGGAGAGCCCGGCCAGCAGGCTGGCCAGAGGCACGGCGGAGTGCACGATGATCTGCGCGAGCCGCCGTGGATCGGCGCCGCTCTCGATGTACCCCTCTCTGAGATGGAGGGCATGGCCGCGTGCGTGAATCTCGCAGGCCCGCCGGACGTCCTCGCGCGGCACCGACAGCCCGGGGCACGGGTCCGTGCCGAAGAGGAGGCGATGCTCGGCCAGGATCTCGGCGAACTCCAGGGGGAAGACGTCGAGCGATCGCCGGAGGTCCTCGAGTGCGACCATGAGCGGCGTCGCCACCCGATTCTCGCGCCAGGCGGACGCGAAGCCGGCGCACGCGCGCAGGTCCGCGACCGAGAGCGACTCGACCAGCGCCAGCGTGTAGGCGATGTCGCGCGGCCCGCCCGCCCGGCTGCCTGGCAGGTGGGCCGACGCGCCGTAGAGGACGACTGCCTTGAGCCGCTCACGAAACACGCTCTGGAGATCGCCGACCAGGCGCGAGAGCACGTCCGGGCTGAGGCTGTCCGCCACGGCGGTCACTCCGCACTGGCGGCGGCCGCCTGCGGGCCGGCCGCCTGCTCCCGCGACGCGGCGAGCAGCAGCGACACGCCCGTGTAGATCACGACGACGGTCACCAGCCACATGACAACGCGGAGATTGAGGCTCTTGACGACGATGAGCGCCAGGGCGGATCCGAAGACCCCGCCGATGGCCATGCCAACGGCCGTCCGCAGGCTGTACCGCCCTGCTCGTACGAATTTCATGCTCGCCACGGGCATCAGGAACGCGCAGGCCCCCATCATGATCGGGAACGCGGCGAGCGGGTTCATGCCGAGCAGCGCGACGAGAATCATGCACGGCGCGTAGTAGCCGATCCCGAGCGGCATGATCGCGCCCAGGAAGAAGCTGCCCGCGAGGCCGAGCGCCAGCAGCGGCCCGTGGAGACCGAGCGTCCCGGCGTCGGCCGAGGGCATCAGACCGGTGAGCTTGGCGAACAGGAAGCCGGCGGCGGCGAGCAGCGCGACGCCCATCCCGATCTGGATGGCCCGCTTCGGCATGCGCGAGACCACGCCCGCGCCGACCCACGACCCCAGCACGGCAGCGGCGATCATGAGGACGAGCGTGGGCGGTTCGACGGCGATGAGCGTAATGCCCAGAAACGCCTGCGTGATGGTGGGGAGACAGTAGCCTACGTTCAGCGTGCCCGGAATCAGTTCGTCCTTCACCATCTTCCTCAGCCGGAAATAGGTGGTCGAAGTGGCGAAGCTGCCAATGCCGAGGGCATCGAAGAAGTTCGCGAAGAAGCCGACGGCGACCCGTTCGGCGTCGGGGCGGCCGCGGTCAGGCGTGACCGGCCGCCTGCGGGCCTGGGTGACCCAGTCCGCGATGAACGCAAGCGTCAGAATGCCGAGAGCGATGAACAGCGCTGCAATCACTCGCGTCCCCCTCTGGAGTTTGCTGGCCGTCGAATATATCATGCACGGAACTCCGTGGCCGGATCCCTATGACCAGCCTCGTCTTCAAGCTCGACATGGTGCAGACGCTCGCCCTCGCGGCGGTGGTGCTGTTTCTCGGGTACGGCGTGCGGCGCCGCGTCGGCGTCCTGGCGCGTTACAACATCCCGGCTCCCGTCATTGGCGGGTTCCTGTTCGCCGCGGTGGCGCTGGCGCTCCGCCTGCAGGGTATCGTCGCGGTCGAGTTCGACACGACGCTCCAGACGCCGCTGATGATCGCCTTCTTCACGACGATAGGCCTCGGGGCGAGCCTGGCGCTGCTGAAGGTCGGAGGGCCGCAGGTGCTGCTGTTCTGGGTGCTGGCGAGCGCGCTGGCGGCCGTCCAGAACGGCCTGGGGGTGATCCTGGCGAAGGGGCTGGGGGTGCATCCGTTCCTCGGCCTGATCGCGGGCTCCATCACCATGACGGGCGGGCACGGCACGGGCGCGGCCTTCGGCAAGCTCCTGGAAGACCAGTACGCCGTGAGCGGCGCGCTGACACTTGCGATGGCGGCCGCCACCTTCGGGCTTGTCAGCGGCGGCCTCATCGGGGGGCCGGTCGCCACCGCACTCATCGGGCGGCACCGGCTGAAGACGCCCGGGCGCGGCGCCGTCCCGGAGGCGGTCCCGGCGGGCGTCGGCGCGATGGGGCTCGAGAGCGAGATCGACACCGAGCCGGCGGGCGAGGCGCCGACGGCCTACACGCTGCTGAAAACGATCACGGTCATCCTGGTCGCGATGTGGGCCGGCTCGCTCCTGAGCCGCTGGCTGGGCCAGTATGTGACCCTGCCGGCGTACATCTGGGCGATGATCATCGCCGCCCTCATCCGCAACGGCGACGAACTCGCGCACCGCATCAAGCTCGACCAGCGCGTGGTCGACGATGTCGGCACCATTGCCCTGTCGCTGTTCCTGGCGATGGCGCTGATGTCGCTCAAGCTGTGGGAACTGCTCGACCTGGCCGTCCCCATGCTGGTCATCCTGACCGCCCAGGTGACCATGATGGCGGCCTTCGCGTACTTCGTGACCTTCCGGGTGATGGGCCGCGACTACGACGCGGCCGTCATGGCGGGAGGCCATTGCGGGTTCGGCCTCGGCGCGACGCCGAACGCGGTGGCGAACATGGAAGCACTCGTGGAGCGGTTCGGGCACGCCCCGCGGGCCTTCCTGGTCCTGCCGATGGTCGGCGCGTTCTTCATCGATTTCACGAACGCCCTGATTATCACGGCGTATATCAATCTGGTGCACTAGCCTAGGGACGAGGGGCTAGGGACACGGGACAAGGCACGGGGGGAAAGACGAGCGGCGTCCGGCCCGGGGGAGACGCGGTGCTCGTCTCTCTCTACTGGCTACTGGCTACTGGCTACTGACGACGGAGATCATCAATGGACCTGTCCCGTGATGCTGCGTGGGCGCTGCTGACGGAGTTCACCCAGAACGAGAACCTGCAGAAGCACGCGCTGGCGGTCGAGGCCGCCGTGCGGGGCTATGCACGGCAGTGGGGCGAGGACGAAGACGCCTGGGGCGTGACGGCGCTCCTGCACGACTTCGACTACGACCGCTATCCGGACCTCGCCGACCATCCGTTCAAGGGCGCGGAGATCCTCCGCGAGCGAGGCTATCCCGAGTGGCTGGTGCGCGCGGTGCTGTCGCACGCCGACCACACCGGCGTCGCGCGGGAATCGCGCCTCGAGCACACGCTGTTTGCCTGCGACGAAATGGCGGGGTTCGTCACGGCGGCCGCCCTCATCAGGCCGTCGAAGAGCCTGTTCGATCTCGAGGCGAAGTCGGTCGTGAAACGGATGAAGGAAAAGGCGTTCGCCCGGGCCGTCAACCGCGACGATCTGCGCCGGGGCGCCGAGGAAATCGGCGTGCCCCTCGACGCCCACGCGGCGAACGTCATCGGCTTCATGCGCGAGCACGCCGAGGCGCTGGGGCTGAAGGGGAATCTCGGATGAAAGTCAGTAGCCAGTAGTCAGTAGTCAGTAGAAATGCGTATCAGTTGAACGCTGCTCCGCCCTACTGGCTACTGGCTACTGACTGCTGTCCCCTGAAGTGAACAACCGTCATTGTCCCTGCGTATCTAGCTGGTGAGCATGAGCGATTTTCCTACCGATCCGGTCGTCACCATCAAGAGCCTCACCGTCCTGTACGGCAAACAGCGGGCCCTGAACGACGTCAGCGCGTCGTTCCCGGCCGGCGCGGTCGGCCTGCTCGGGCCGAACGGCGCGGGCAAGAGCACCCTGCTCAAGACCCTGCTCGGCTTCCTCAAGCCCGCCGCGGGCTCGATGGAGGTGCTTGGTCTGGACGTGGCGGCCTCGCCCGCCGAGATCCGCGCGCGCCTGGGTTACATGCCCGAGATCGACGCGCACATCCCGGGCATGAACGCCGTCTCGTTCGTGGGCTATTGCGGCCAGCTCGCCGGACTCCCGCCGGTCGACGCGATGCAGCGCGCGCACGAAGTGCTCTATTACGTGGGCCTCGGCGAGGCCCGGTACCGGAACGTGGAGACCTACTCCACGGGCATGAAGCAGCGCATCAAGCTCGCCCAGGCGCTGGTGCACGACCCGGACCTGCTGTTTCTCGACGAGCCGACCAACGGGATGGACCCGAAGGGCCGCGAGGAAATGCTCGAGCTCATCCGCGACCTCGCCCACAACAAGGGCATGAACCTGATTCTCTCGTCGCACCTGCTGCCGGACGTGGAGTACACGTGCGACCACGTCATCGTGCTGCACCAGGCGAGCGTGGCGACGCAGGGGCCCATCGACGAGCTGAAGGGCCCCCGCGGCAGCGTGTTCGAGTTCCGCATCAAGGGCGATCGCGCCGCGTTCAGCCGGCTCCTGCACGACGAGGGCCTTACGGTCCACGCCGGCGAAGAGGACGTGATGCGGGTGTTCGTGCCCGACCAGCGAGGGGCCCACGCGCTGTTCGCCCTGGCGGCCCGCCATGGCGTCCAGGTCCGCCACCTGCGGCCCAGCCTGCCGACCCTCGAAGACGTGTTTGCCCAGGCCGTGGGCGAGGAGTAGGCCGTGCCCATCCACGACCAGAGCTACCGGCGGTATCGCGGCGAGCGGGCGCCCGAGGGCCGCGCCTGGACCGTCATCGCGACGGCCGGCATCAAGACGATGCTCGCGAAACGCAAGTTCCTGGGCCTGCTGCTCATCGCGTGGCTGCCCTTCATCGTCCGCGCCGTGCAGATGTACATCGCGGCGAATTTCCCGCAGGCGTCCATGCTCGCGCCGACGTCCGAGACGTTCCGGCAGTTCCTCGAGCAGCAGGGCGTGTTCACCTTCTTCATCACGATCTTCACCGGCGCCGGGCTCATCGCGAACGACCTGCGGGCCAACGCGCTCCAGATCTACCTCTCCAAGCCGATGGGCCGGTTCGAGTACATCGCGGGCAAGTTTGGCGTCCTGGCCTTCTTCCTCCTGCTGGTCACGTGGCTGCCCGCGACGATGCTGCTCATCATCCAGATCGTGTTCGCGGGCAACCTCGAGTTCCTGAAGGCGAACCTGTTCCTGCTGCCGGCGATTCTCGTGGCGACCGTCATCGAGACCATCGTGCTGTGCATGGTGATGCTGGCGCTGTCCTCGCTCTCGAAGAGCGCGCGGTTTGTCGGCATCATGTACGCCGGCATGGTGTTCTTCACCCATGCGCTGTACGGCGTGGTCTTCGTCGTGACGCGGAACACGAAGTTCTCCTGGATGTCGCTCCAGGGCAACCTGCAGCAGCTCGGCGACCTGGTGTTCCGGGTCGACCCGCGCTACGGCACGCCCGCGTGGGCGACGATCCTCGCGCTCGTCGTCATCGTCGGCGCGTCGGCCTTCGTGCTCGAACGCCGCGTGCGGGGCGTGGAGGTGGTGACGTGACGCCCCTGGTCGTGGCGGATCATCTGTCGAAGTGGTACGGCCAGGTCATCGGCCTGAACGATGTCAGCGTGTCGATCCCGCCAGGGATCACGGGCCTGCTCGGGCCGAACGGCGCGGGCAAGTCCACCCTGCTCAAGCTGCTCACCGGGCAGCTCAAGCCGAGCAAGGGCTCGATCGCCGTCCTCGGCGAGCCGGTCTGGGGCAACCCGCGGATCTTCTTCCGCATCGGGTTCTGCCCCGAGCAGGACGCCTTCTACGACCGGATGACGGGCCTCGAGTGGGTGGCCGGCCTCGCGCGCCTGAACGGCCTCGGCGAGCAGGCGTCGCTCGCGGCCGCGCGGGCCGCCCTGGAGCGCGTCGACCTCATGGATGCCGCCCACAAGAAGATCGGCGGCTACAGCAAGGGCATGCGGCAGCGCGTCAAGCTGGCCCAGGCCCTGGCGCACGACCCGGAGCTGCTGATCCTCGACGAGCCTTTGTCGGGCATGGATCCAATCGCCCGCCGGCGCACCATCCGCCTCATCAAGGACTGGGCACGGGAGGGGCGCAGCATCCTCGTCTCGAGCCACATCCTGCACGAGATCGAGGCGATGACCTCGTCGATCCTGCTCATCAACAACGGCCGGATCCTCGCCGAAGGCGATGTCCATCAGATCCGGGAGCTCATCGACGAGCACCCGCACACGGTCCACGTTCGGGCGGCGCGGCCGCGGGACCTGGCGCGGGAGTTCCTGACGCGCGACGACGTGCTGAGCCTCAAGCTCGAACTGGGCGCCATCGTCGTCGAAACCTCGAAGCCGGACAGCTTCTACCGGTACCTGACCGAACTGGCCGCCGACGGGCGGGCCGGGGAAATCACCGAAGTCACCTCGCCTGACGACAACCTGCAGGCGGTCTTCAAGTTCCTGGTCAAATGAGCGACACCGCACCCGATCCGACCGCGCCGGCATCGCCGGGACACGTCCCGTGGGCCGCCGGCCCCGCACGCCAGGCGCCGCCATTTCTGTCAGCGGCCATGCGGGTCTTCGACCTGTCCATGGGGCAGATGCTCTGGTCCCGGCGCACGATCTTCCTCGGGCTCATCGTGGGGTCGCCCCTCGCGCTCGGGGTGCTCTTCCGCGTCCTCGAGATGCTGGGAGTCACCGGCGGAGTACGCATCGAAGGTGCGGCCGTCACCGGGCCGACGATTTTCGGCGGGATGATCTGGATCCTGTATCTCCGCTTCATCGTCCCGGTGCTCGGGGTGTTCTACGGGACGGCCCTGATCGCCGACGAGGTCGACGACAAGACCATCACCTACCTGTTCGTCCGGCCGATTCCTCACGGGGCGGTGCTGGCCGGGAAGTACCTGGCCTATCTGGTGACCACGGTCTTCGTCGTGCTGCCGTCGGTCGTCATCCTGTACCTGCTCGTCGTCCCGCTCGGGAACGGCTCCCTTGCAGCCTCGTTCACGGCGCTCCTGAAGGATCTGGCCCTGCTCGGCATCGGCCTGGCCGCCTACGGCGCGGTGTTCGCGTTTATCGGCGCGTACTTCAAGTACCCGCTGGTCACCGGCCTGGTGTTCGCATTCGGCTGGGAACCGCTGGCCATGCTGCTCCCCGGCTACCTCAGGCGGTTGACCATCGCCTACTACCTGCAGGCGCTGGTGCCGCATTCGATGCCGCAGGAGGGCCTTGGAAGCGCCCTCCAGGCCCTGTTCCGGGAAGTGCCGCCCGTCTGGGTCAGCCTGGTGTGGCTGGCTGGCTACGTGGTGGTGTTCATCGCCCTGGCGGCCCGGACCGTGGAGCGCAAGGAATACGTCCTGGAACAGTAGGCGGGCCGCAACCGTTACCGGAACCTGGGGTTGGTGGAACTTCCCGCCGGAAATGCCGTCTACTGAGAGTGGAGGCGTTAGACGATGACCGCCAAAACACGCTACTTCCTTGTCGGGTCGGTGATGGTCCTCATCGTGGGGCTGTCGATTGGCCTGGTCGCCTTCTATGGCGGGATGCCCTCAGGCCTGTTCTCCGGCCAGAGCGGGCCGGCCGAGCTGAAGTACCTCCCCGGCGACGCGGCCGTGGTCGCCTACGCCAACGTCCGGGACGTGATGAACTCCGAGCTGCGCCAGCGGCTGCGCAGGTTCGAAGGGGTGACTGACGAAGGGCGCAGCGAGTTCAAGACCCAGACCGGGATAGACATCGAGCAGGACATCGACCACGTCGTGGCCTGCATGGGGACGCCGGGAGCCCAGGCTGAGCGCTCCGGGCTGGTGGTGGTGACCGGACGGTTCGACGCGACGAGGATCGAGGCGCTGGCGCTGCAGCATGGCGGGCGGACCGAGCAGTACAAGGGCAAGCGGCTGCTGCTGGCGCCCGACGCCAAGAGCGGCGCCGATGAACACCCCCATGCCGAGATGGCGATGGCGTTCCTGGGCAGCGGCGTGGTGGCCATGGGCACCGCCGACATGGTGCGCCGCGCGGTGGACCGCGCCGCCGGCGGGAGCAGCGTCCAGGGCAACGCCGAGCTGATGCGGCTGGTTGGCGAGATGAGCGGGCAGAGCATGTGGGCGGTCGGCCGGTTCGACGCGCTCTCCGCGCAGGCGACGCTTCCGGCCGAGGTGACCGAACGGATTCCGCCGATCTCCTGGTTCTCGGCGAGCGGGCGCGTCAACGGCGGGCTGTCTGCGGTGGTCAAGGCCGAGGCCAAGGATGAACAGGCGGCCGACAACCTGCGGGACATCGTGCGCGGCTTCGTGGCCCTGGCAAAGATGCAGACCAGCGGCAAGCCCGGCATCCAGAAGATGCTGCCCGACGTCCAGCTCTCGGGCGACGGCAAGGAAGTGGCGATCTCCTTCGCCGTGACCAACGAGATGCTCGACGCCTTCGAAGCCGCGCGCGCGATGGGCGATCAGATCAAGAAGCTCGAGCCGCACGCTCCGAAGCAGTAGGGACGTTCTCGGCGGGGAACCTTGCGGCCCGGGTCAGGCGCGGTGCCAACCCGGGCCGCCGACTGTACGCAGCCTGCCTTGACTAAGATCTGCGCGGCATCTACACTGCATCCATACCTAAGGCTCCTGCGCTGCGTCGGCGACCACGCCGGTCAGGACGGCGCGCACGGCTCTGACGTTTGCCCCGCTGGGAGGCTGGTCCGCCTGTGACCGACAAGATCTTTGTCTACGGAACGCTGATGGCGGGCTTCGACCGCAGGAAGCGGGCCGGCATCGACACGCGGATGCGGTTTGTGGGCCGCGGCTGGATTCAAGCCGCGATGTACGACCTCGGCCTCTTCCCGGCGGCCATCCCCGCTCCGGACGGCCGCGTGGCCGGGGAACTCTACGAAGTGGTCGACGACCCTTCAGTGCTCACCAAGCTGGACGAAATCGAAGGCTACCGCCCGACCGAACCTGACACCAGCCTCTACATGCGGGCTCAGACGGCGGTGACGCTGGAGAACGGGTCCGTCGACAGCGCCTGGGTGTATTTCTACAATGCCCCCCTCGGACAGGGTCAGCGGATCGAGTCTGGCGACTACCTCGACCACCTTCGCCTCAAGTAGCGCACGGACCCGTTTCTGCCGTTCGACGCCACGCCGATGTTCGTCGCGCCGGCCCATCACGGTGACGTCGGGGAAGGTGGTCAGCGCGCGGCTTCGCGCTCTCGGAGGATGCGATCGAGGTAGGCGGCGATCGCCGCGTCTGCGTGGGGCGGCAGGTCGACGAACTCGACGCCCGCCACGTATCGCACGAGGTCGCGGCCGATGTCCGCGATCTGGCAGTGGACCACGCGGGCCGTCACGACGACCGAATCGTCCCCGAGGTACAGGCGCAGTTCGTGGGCGCTTCCGAGGATCAGGGGGAACGCGCACTCGAGTTGCGCGCCCTTGCGGCTGATGTTGCGAATGAGCGCCGGGGCCGGCACGGTGACTTCCCCGGGCAGGCGGCCCAGGATCTCGGTGCGCGGCGCCTCCCGCTTGTCGGGATCCATCGGCGGGCACTATACCACGCCCCGGCTTGTGTATGATGGAGCCTCCCCCCGTGTGGCAGAGACCATGACCATGAACGAGCTTGGCGTCCCGACGTGTCAGAATCTCATCGGCGGCGAGTGGGTGCCGGCCGCTTCCGGCGAGGTCTTCGAGAACCGAAACCCCGCCGACACCGGCGACCTCATCGGCTACTTCGCCAAGTCCTCCCGCACCGACGCGGAGCGGGCCGTCGATGCCGCCGCCCGGGCCTTCGAGCCCTGGCGGCTCGTGCCGGCCCCGAAGCGGGCCGAAATCCTCTTCCGGGCGGCCCAGCTGCTCGTCGAGCGCAAGGAGCGCCTCGCGCGCGACATGACCCGCGAGATGGGCAAGGTCCTCGAGGAAGCGCGCGGCGACGTCCAGGAAGCCATCGACATGGCGTTCTTCATGGCGGGCGAAGGCCGCCGCCAGCACGGCCAGACGGCGCCCTCCGAGCTGCGCGACAAGTTCGCGATGTCGATCCGGCAGCCGATCGGCGTGTGCGGCATCATCACGCCGTGGAACTTCCCGATGGCCATCCCGTCGTGGAAAATCCTGCCCGCGCTCGTGTGCGGCGACACCGTGGTGCTGAAGCCGGCCACGCTCACGCCGCTGTCGGCGTGGAACTTCGTCAAGGTCCTGGAGGACGCGGGGCTGCCGCCGGGCGTGCTCAACCTCGTGACCGGGGGCGGCGGCGACGTCGGCAACGCGCTGCTCGAGTCGCCGGTGGTCAGCGTCGTGTCGTTCACGGGCTCGACCGAGGTCGGCCGCACGGTCAGCACGAAGGCGGCCCCGACCTTCAAGAAGGTCCACCTGGAAATGGGCGGGAAGAACATCATCGTCGTCATGGACGATGCCGACCTGGCGCTGGCGGTTGACGGGTGCGTGTGGGGCGGGTTCGGGACAACGGGGCAGCGATGCACGGCGGCGAGCCGCGTGGCCGTGCACCGGAAGGTCTACGAGGCGTTCGTGGACCAGTACGTCAGGCAGGTGCGGACGCTGAAGGTGGGCGACGGCCTCGACCCGAGCGTGCAGATGGGGCCGTCGGTGAGCCGCGGCCAGGTCGAGACCGTGATGCACTACGTCGGCGTCGGCAGAGCCGAGGGCGCCACGCTGGCGTGCGGCGGGCACGCCCTGGACACGGGCGCGTACGCGAAGGGGTTCTTCCACGAGCCCACGGTGTTCACCGACGTGCACCCGCAGATGCGGATTGCGCAGGAAGAGATCTTCGGGCCGGTGGTTTCGGTGATGCCGTTCGAGTCGTTCGAGGAGGCCGTTGCCATCGCCAACGGCGTCGAGTACGGGCTGTCGGCGTCGATCTACACGCGCGACATCAATCTCGCCTTCCGCGCGATGCGCGACCTGCACACGGGCCTTTTCTACGTGAACGCGCCGACGATTGGCGCCGAGATCCACCTGCCGTTCGGCGGCACGAAGAACACCGGCAACGGGCACCGGGAGGCCGGCGAGGCCGCACTGGACGTGTTTTCCGAGTGGAAGTCGATCTACGTCGACTTCAGCGGCCGGCTGCAGCGCGCCCAGATCGACACGGAGTAGGAGACGCCATGGAAGACCTGGTCCGTCAGCTGCTGGTTGAACTGGGCGAAGACCCGTCGCGCGAGGGCCTCGCCGCCACGCCGAGGCGTGTGGCGAAGTCGCTGAAGTTCCTCACGAGCGGGTACGACGCCGACGTGGACGAAGTCATCAATCAGGCCCTCTTCACGGTCACCTACAGCGAGATGGTGATCGTCAAGGACATCGACTTCTTCAGCCTGTGCGAACACCATCTCCTGCCGTTCTTCGGCAAGTGCCACGTGGCGTACATCCCGCGGAACAAGGTGATCGGGCTCAGCAAGATTCCGCGCCTGGTGGACATCTTCGCCCGCCGGCTGCAGGTCCAGGAACGTCTCACGAGCCAGATCGCCGAGACGATCCGGGACAAGATCGACCCGCTGGGCGTGGCCGTGGTCATGGAGGCCACGCACCTGTGCATGTCGATGCGCGGCGTCGAGAAGCAGCGCTCGTTCGCCGTGACCAGCTCGATGCTCGGCGCGTTCCGGGACCGCGACCGGACCCGCGCGGAGTTCCTCGAGCTCATCCGGCTCCGGCACGCCTGACGGGCGCGCCGCCACCGCGCCCGTGCCGGCCCTCGTGCCGCTGGTATACTGCAAGCGATGCGCCGAGTTCTCCTGTCTCTGCTCCTCGTGGGGTGCCTCGCGCCGGCCCGGGCCGGCGCGCAGACCCGCACGACCACCCGCAAGCCTGCGCCGCCACCGCCGGCGATGAAGATCGCACCCGCCGAGGTCGACTGCCCGTCGCCTCTCGGCAGCGGCGTCAACACGAAGCGCGTCTTCTGCGACGTGCCGATCGGACGGACGCCGGCCGACGGCATCACGATCACCATTCCGCCCCACAAGGGCACGACGGTGCTGACCTTCGACCTCCACAACCGGATGACGTATTCGGAGGACCTGGTGCGCGCGGGCAGGGCGTTCGCACGCCTCACGGCCACCATCGGCGTGATGACGATGGACAACACCCTGATTACACGGGCGGTCGTCCAGAACGAGTTCCGGACGGCAGCCGACCTGTTCGATCGGATCAGCGGGGGAGCCGGGCCAGGCGGGCTGAAGGCGGTGGCCCCGACCGGCCAGGAGGCCATCCGCGTCGAGTTGCCCGCCGACCTCCTGCAGGTATCTGTGCTGGGAGAGAAGCTGGCGGCGAGGCGCGCGGACGCCGACGAGATGTTCACCGGCCCGGGGCGGCCTATCGCCCTCATCAGCAACGTGATGGTGGAGTACCTGCCCGGCGCGCCGGCGAAGGCGCCCGCCAAGAAGGCGCCGGCAAAGGCGCCCGCGAAGAAGGCGCCCGCGAAGAAGTAGAAGCCAGAAGAAGACAGAAGACAGAAGCCAGAATGGCGTACGCGATTCGGGCCCGGCGAGGGGACGCCTCACCGGGCCCGTGTTGAACCAGCGCCTAGCGCCTCGTCCCTAGCCCCTGATCTCAAGGCCGGATTCAGTCCGCTTCCGCGTCGCCTTCAGCATCCCGACCGACACCAGGTTCGGATCTTCCTTGAGGACGTGCTGGCGGTAGAGCCGCGCCATCTCCTCGTGCTGGCGGCGTTCTTCAGGCGTCATCTGCTTCAGCTTGCGGGCTTGCAGCTGTTCCTCGCGGGCGTTCTTCGCGATGCCCTGTTCGTCGAGGTCGGTCTGGGCTCCGGCGGCCACGGCCTCGGCGTTGAGCACGAGCGAGTGCTGGGACGTGGCGAGCGGCACGTCCTTGTTGCCTGCGAAGATCTCGTGCCGGCCATGCTCGTCGTACCACTTCGTGAGCGTCGCGGTCATGTGCATCTTCTCGACGATCTGGCGCCAGCCGATGCCGGTGTTGTAGGCGCAGAAGGAGATCTCGCCCATCTGGGTCGCGTACGGGATGATGCACATCTCCGTGCGGCGGAAGTCGTAGTTGAACAGGTCCTGGAACCACATCCCGGCGATGAACAGGAAGAGGAACTTGTCCGACCGGCGCTTCTGCACGTCTTCGATCGTCCGGCCGTCGCCGACCTTGCCGTAGTTGCGCTTGGTGGCGCCGAAGGCCTTGTCGAAGCGCTCCATCAGGCCGAGAATCGTGAGCCTCGAGGGCGCCTTGAACGAGTCGTAGTTCCGGGCGAGGGAGAGCGCCATGCCCAGCGACGACCAGACGCGGCCGCGCGCGGTGTCGGTGACGAGGCGGACGTCCTTGGCCAGTTGCGGTCCGTTCACGAACGACGTGAACGCGGCGCGCTCCTTGGTCTCCTTGTCGATGAGGACCGCCGTGCCGATGCCGCAGTTCGGGTGGCAGCCGCAGCTGACATTGCCGAAGAAGTTGTCCGGGCCCTTCACGAGGTCGGCCCAGTCGGTGAACGTCGAGATGAACGAGATCGGGAACCAGTCGCGCGTCGGCTCGCCGATGCCGGTCTGGTCCTTGACGTCGTGCGCCAGCTGCGCCAGCGTGTAGCGCTGGGCCGCGCGCCGCTCCGGCGTGACCTCCTCGTCGCGGCCGGTGAACGACACCGGCTGGAACGAAAGGAACGAGATCTTCTTCGGGTTGTCGAGGGCGAACTCGATCACCCGGCCCACCTGCTCGTTGTTGAGGCCGTTCACGATGGTGATCACCGGCACGATGTCGATGCCCGCGGCCCACATGTTCTCGATGGCGCGCAGCTTCACGTCGAACAGGTTGCCGACGCGCCGGTGGGAGTTGGCCGCGTTCCCGATGCCGTCAAACTGCAGGTAGGCGAAGCGCAGGCCCGCTTCGGCCGCCTGGCGGCAGAACTCCGGGCTCTTCGCGAACTCGATGCCGTTGGTGGCCGCCTGCACGCTGTTGTAGCCGACCTTCTTCGCGTAGCGGACGGCGTCCAGGAAGTAGGGCGACAGCGTCGGCTCGCCGCCCGAGAACTGCACCGACATCTGCCGGCGCGGCTTGATCGAAATGGCGTTGTCGAGCGCGGTCTTGATGTCGTCCCACGTCAGCTCGTGGACGAACCCCACCTGGTTGGCGTCCATGAAGCACGGGTCGCACATCATGTTGCAGCGGTTGGTGAGGTCGAGCGTGAGCACCGAGCCGCGGCCGTACTTGATGGTGCTGCTGCCGTGGTTGTGCAGGGTCTCGTCGTTGTGCGCCGTGATGTCCCGCCCCGGGAACACCTCTTCGAGATGACGGAACATCGCCGGATCGGTCGACATCACGTCCTCGAAGTGGCCGTGAATCGGGCAGTCCTTCACCATCAGGATCTTGCCGTCGCGCTCCAGGATCGTGGCCTTGATCTCGCCGACCTTTTCGTTCAGCAGGACCGACACGTCCTTGGTGCCGTCGAGGATCGCCTGGCGCGCTTCGCGGACGCATGTCGGGCACAGCGAATCGGTCTCGCGCGGGAACCCGAGTACGGGCTTCGTCTTCTCCCACGACTTCTGCAGCGGCTTGTCGGACCACCTGGGCGTGAAGGACTCCTTCTGCATCAGGCGGCTGGCGAGCGCGTAACCGTGCCACAGCCCGCCGGCGACGTAGCTGAGTCCTTTTTCGACGTACTTGACGGGAGCGTGAGCCATTCCAGTCTCCTTGAGATGGGGCGCAGAACACCCGGCAGACCGAACTCACCTCGCCGGGCCACGCCCGTGCCGACGGCTCGCCTGTGGGATGTAGTCGTCAGAATATCGGCTAAGTTGCTGAAAATGATGGGGTTTCCGGCGAGCTGGCCGAAACCGGACCTGAGTGGGCAAATTGTTATCTGTTTGGTCGGAATCTCGGTTCACCCCTCGGCCGCCTGCCCCCGGGACTGCCGTCCGGCCCCGCCGCGGCGCTATGATGACGGGATGTCCTACTGCGATTGCGACATCCTGATCGTGGGAGCCGGCCCCGCCGGCCTGGCGGCGGCCATCGCCGCGAAGCGGGAGGGCCTCAGCGCCCTCATCCTCGACAAAGGCGGCCTGGTCGAGGGCATTTACCGGTTCCCCCGGAACATGGTGTTCTTCACAACGCCGGAGCTGCTCGAAATCGGCGGCCTGCCGTTTGTGACGCCCTACGAAAAGCCCACGCGGATGGAGGCCCTCCGGTACTACCGGCGCGTGGCGGATACCTTCAACCTGGCAATCGCGATCGACGAGGAGGTTGTCGGCGTGCGGCGCGAACCGGACGGAGAGGGCGTGTCCTTTGTGCTCGACGTCAAGACACGAAGCGGCGGCACGCGCACGCGCCGCGGGCGGGCCGTGGTGCTCGCCACCGGCTACTACGACCAGCCCAACCTGCTCGGCGTGCCGGGGGAAGACCTGCCGCACGTCTCCCACTACTACTCCGAGGCTCACCCCTTCTACCGCCGTCCCGTTGTCGTCGTCGGCGGCAAGAACTCCGCCGCGGAGGCGGCCCTGGACCTCTATCGGGCCGGCGCGCACGTGACGCTCGTGCACCGTGATGCGGTGCTGGGAGACTCGATCAAGTACTGGGTGAAGCCGGACATCGAGAACCGGATCGCGGAAGGCTCCGTCCCCGCGTTGTTCGGCATGAGCGTGCAGCGCATCACCCCGACGTTGGTGCACGTGGCAGGCCCGGGTGGGGCGGCCGAACTCCCGGCCGACGGCGTGTTCCTGCTGACGGGCTACCACCCCGACTGGACGCTGCTCGAGCGGGCGGGCGTGGTGATCGATCCGACGGGGCCTGTCGCGCGCTACGATCCAGAGACCTGCGAAACCGACGTGCCCAACCTGTTCCTCGCCGGCGGCGTGGTGTCGGGCCGGACGGCCGCGCCGGTCTTCATCGAAAACGGCAGGATGCACGGCGAGCGCATTGCGCGCGTCCTGCGGACGCGCGCGTAAGGCAGGCCCGGCCGGGCCTGGTTCGCTGCCGCAGGCCTCACCGGGGCGATGAAGCCGCGGGGGCTCCCGCCGTCCGCCCGACGACGTAGTCGTCCAGGATGTCCAGGATGAGCCGGTCCAGCGACGCGACGTCTTTCGTGTCGAGCAACATGCCCACGAGCGAGCGCAGGAACGGATCGTCTCGATCCGAGAGGCGCGCCAGCCTGCCCGACTCGGCGTCCCAGTGCAGCGCAACGACGGGCGGTCGCGCGGCGTCGTCGAGCCACTCCCGGATGGCCTGCCGTGTGTACGGCTCCCAGAGGGCCGCCGGACAGCAGTGAATCGACGAGTGGGAGATGACGGACACCCGCTTCGTGAGGTCGAGATCGACGAACGGTGGGCGGATGGCGTGCGGCAGGGCGAAGTCCCAGCTGCGCCGCGGTGGGCCAGCAAGGATGAGCGTGCCGGGGGGGGCGGCGAGGGCTTCCCGTTCGATGTCCAGCACGGCAGCGCGGGACACAGACGTGCGCACCCCCCACAGACGGATGTCCCGGCTGAGCAGCACAGCATAGGCAAGCAGGACCGCGCACGCGAGCCCGATGCCGACGCGACGCACCGCCGGCTCCGGGCGCGCGCGCCAGAACACGTCGAGGCCGATGCCGAGGAGTATTGCGTAGCCGGCCGAAGCCAGGTACATGTGCCGCGGGGATGCGTAGCCGGCCACGATGGTCGGCGCCACGGCGAGTCCGATCCAGACGCCGGAGAAGTACGCGACGGTCCGCCATGTCCCACGGCCGTCACGATGTCCGAACACGCGGTGGACCGCGTAGACGAGGGCGCCCGCCATCGCCACGCGGCCCGCGAACAGCGGTTCCGGCACGTTCAGGCCGGGCTCTCCGAAGACCATCCGCCTGACGTGCGTCGAGAGGTCGATGAGAAACAGCCGGACCCGCTCCGCGGTGAGGGTGCTCTCGCGTGCCGCCTCGCCGAAGAGCGCGAGTCGAAGAGCGAGGAACCCGGCCGTCATGAAGGCGAACGGCACGTACGGCCGCACCCACCCCCACGAGAGGCTGGGCCGGCGGCCGAGCAGCATCCAGTCGGCCAGCACGAGGGCTGGCAGGAGCGTGACGGTGTTCTGCTTGGTGAACAGCGCGACGAAGAACCAGGCGGCGGACCACCAATAGAGGGCGACCCGGCACCCGGCTCGCCATCGTATGTACAGCAGGAACGACGCCATGTAGAAACACGCCGGCATGGAGTCGACACGCCCGGTGACCCAGGCCACCGACTCGGTCTGCATGGGCAGAACGGCGAACACGAGCCCGGCAAACGCGGCCGGCCCGAGCGACAGCCCCGCGGCGGCCTCCGCGATGGCGAAGACCAGCCACGCATTGGCGGCGTGGAAGAGCACGTTGATCACGTGGTTCGCCTGGGGCGACGAGGGCCCGAAGATGCCGGCGATCTGGTAGGTCAGGGCAGGAAAGGGCCGGACCTCGTCCGGCACGTAGCCCCAGATGTCTTCCGTCCACGGCATCGTGAACCAGCGGGGGAAGTAGCCCGCGGGCTTCGACGAGAGGAGGCCGACCACGCCGAAGTCGTCCTGCGCGAAGTAGTCGTTCAGGGTGGGCAGGTACGGCAGAACGGCCGCCAGCACGATGAGGGTGATCGCCAGGCGCCTCGCGGTCATGACGTGAGCCGGTGCCTGACGATGAGCGCGATCATGCGGGTGCCGGTCTTGACCGCGCCCGCCAGGGTTCCCGTGATCTTGGATTCGCCGACCCGTCCCCGGTAGTTGACGGGGACCTCGATGACGCGCAGTCTCGCCTTAAGGGCGAGAATCAGCATCTCCGGCAGGAAGTGCGAGCCGCCGACCGTCAGGCGCTCGCGGATGACGAGGAAGGCTCCGCGATGGACCAGACGCAGCGTGCAGCCGCAGTCGGTCAGCGAAGGGCCGTCGTGCAGCACCTGGAGCAGCTTGGCGACGACGAGGTTGCCGACGCGCAGGAACCAGCCCATGTTGGCCTGCTCCCAGATCAGCTCGCGCGTGGTCCGCGTGCCGCACACCATGTCGAAATCGTCGGAGTACGCCAGCAGTTTCAGCACGTCGCGGCCCACGAAGGTGCCGTCCGGCTCGGCGAGGATGACGAGGTCGCCGGACGCCTCGCGCAGGCCTCTCTGCAGCGCGTGCCCGTAGCCCTGCTTGGCTTCCGTGACGACCCGAGCCGCGGTCAGCCCGGCTTCGCGGGCGGTCGCGTCCCTGGAGTTGTTGTCGACGACGATGACCTCGTCGACGACGCCGGAGGAGAAGAAGTCCTCGACCGCGCGGCGAATATGGCTTTCCTCGTTGTAGGCGGGGAACACGACGCTGACGCGCTTGTCACCGAACATGCGACGGGCCTTTCGACGCGACGACCAGCATCTGCCCGGCCCCCGGCCTGCAGGGGCTCCGCAGGTACGCCGCCACGAGCCAGCCGGCGGCTGGGAGGCGTCTGCCCTGCATCGAGTACGGCAGGATTCCCGGCACAACGCGTTCGATGGCGAAGCCGTGGGCCCGCAGCAGCGCCGGCAACGAGACGTCGGTGAACACGGTGCGGTGCGTGTAGTCGTCGAAATAGGATCGCCATGCCAGCCGGAAGTTCGGCTGGATGAGAATCACACGCCCTCCCGGTTTCAGCAGGTCCCAGACGCCCGCAACAACCTCCGCCGAGACGTCGGGAGTGAAATGCTCGAGCAGGTTGGAGGCCAGCACGACGTCGAAGGCCTCGCCGCCGAGCGCCGCGAGCTCGCGGCCGACATCCAACACCTTCGCCTCGACGCCCGGCGCCGCGTGGCGCCTCACGTCCGGCCAGATGTCGGCCGCGACGCGCCGCCGGGCTTCTACGTGGTTGATCCAATGGCAGTAGCCGGCGCCCAACTCCGCCACCTCGGCGCTGGCTGGCACGTACGGCGCCAGGTAGCGTGCGATCGCCCGCCAGACGGCCTCGCGGGCGGGGTGCTCGGCGAAATGCGCGTCGTGATAGGCCGTCATCCGCGGCGCCACGATTCCGGGAGGTGTCGTTCGATTTCGAGGTGCTCGAACGGGGTGCCCGCGCGCGCCCCCCAGGCGCGCGCCCAGCCGGCCATGGCGGCAAGCCCGTCGGCGAGGGGCGTTTCGGGCCGGTCGCCGAACACCCGGCGGAGCTTGCCGTGCGCCGCGTGGATGTGCGCAACCTCTCGCCGCGGCGCCAGATGCACGACCGTGCGCGCGGTGCCCATCGCGGCGGCGACGCGCCCGCACAGGTCGTTCAGCGAGACCGGCTCGTCCGATCCGACGTTGAAGACCTGATTCCTTGCGCCGGGGACATCGATCGCCTCTGCAATGACGGGCGCCACGTCGTCGATGTAGCTGAACGCTCGCGTCTGGGTACCTTCCCCGAAGATCGTCATGGGGCGGCCCTGCAGCAGCTGGTTCATGAAGATCCCGACGACGTTGCGGTAGGGGTCGGCGATGTTCTGACGCGGGCCGTAGATGTTGTGGGGCCGGAACACGACGAAGTCGAGGCCGAACAGGTCGTGGGCCGACCGGAGGTCCAGTTCCACGGCGTACTTCGCAATGCCGTACGGATCCTCCGGCGCGGGCCTCACCTCCTCGGTGACCGGCAGCACCGGGCTCGCGCCGTAGACGGCGATCGACGAGGTGAACACGAAGGTGCGGACGCCGTGGTTGACCGACGCGTTCAGCAGGGTGACGCTGCCGAGGACGTTGTTCGAGTAATTGAACCGGCGGATGAAGTGGCTCAGGCCCTCGGCCGCGTACGCCGCCAGGTGAAAGACGTGATCGAACGCCGACGCGGCAAACAAGGCGTCCACCAGCGTGGCATCGGCGACGTCGCCGGGCACGAACCGGGCGCCGCCCGGCACGTGCTCCCTGAACCCGCCGCTCAGGTCATCGAGCACGGTGACGTCATGCCCCCGGCGAATCAGCGCGTCGGCGACGTGGGACCCGACGAAGCCGGCCCCGCCTGTGACCAGTACCCTACTCATCAGGAGGGCTAGATTATCACGGGCCCGGGCGCTCCTGGAGTCAGTGCCGCAGCCCGCGGTCGGGTGCGTGGCTCCCTGACATTTCCTTCATCTCGAGCAGTTCGATGAGAGCGCCGCACCGGCGCGCCACGCCCTCCTGCTCGAGCAGCGCCTGCCGCTCGATGGGCTCGAGGTCGAGGTACTGGGCGAGCGCGTTGACCACTTCCTCGTCGGACAGGTTCGAGGGGAACGGCTGGTCCGGCGCGTCCGCGACGGCGGTCAGCAGCCGCTCGAGCTGGTGCCGCTGGCGCCGCACGGTTTCGTGGTCCGCCGCCGTCATGCTCTCCTCGAAGTAGTCGACCGACGCCCGGCGGTACGTCCGCGCCGCGTCCTCCTCCCGCACGACCCGGAACTTCTCGACGCCGCGGAGCACGAGGTTGTAGCGCCCATCGCTCAGCTCTTCGATGTGTGAAATCAGGCCGACGCAGCCGACCGGGTAGATGGCCGGCCTGCCCGCGGTGTCGTGGTCCCAGCCGGGCCGGAGCAGGGAGATCCCGATGAGCCGGTCTGCGGCGAGGCAGTCCTTCACCATCTCACGGTAGCGGAGTTCGAAGATGTGAAGGGGCAGGAACACCCCTGGGAACAGCACGACGTCCGGAAGGGGGAACACGGGGATCAGGGTGGTCAGCATCGGCTCGATCCTATTCTGCTGGATCGAGCGGGCCATGAGAAGATGAATCCATGCGGCCCATGGTCTATGCGCATCGGGGCGGTGCGGCCCTGGCACCTGAGAACACGCTCGCGGCCTTCGACGCCGGGCTGGCCGCCGGTGCCGACGGGATCGAACTGGACGTCCGCCTGTCCCGCGACGGCGTGGCGGTGGTCATGCACGACCCCACGCTGGACCGGACCACGGATGCCACCGGGCCGGTCGACGGGCGGACCGCGGCGGAACTGGCCGGGCTCGACGCGGGCTGCCGATTCGAGCGCGATGGCGCGTTCCCGTTCAAGGGCCGGAGCATCGGCGTGCCGTCCCTCAGGGACGTGCTCGATCGCCATCGCGGCACCGCGCTCATCGTCGAACTGAAGTCCGCAGACCCGCGCCTCGCGGCGGTCGTGGTGGGGGAGATTCACGCCGCCGGGGCGGTCTCCCGCGTGACGGTTGGCTCGTTCCAGCGAGGCGCGCTCGACGCCGTGCGATCGCTGGACCCGGCCATCCGGACCGGGGCCGGCACAGAGGATGTGCGCAGCGGCCTGGACGGCGCCGGGGCCAGGCCGGTCTTCCACGCGTTCCAGGTGCCGGAGGTGTTCGCGGGTACGCGCGTCGTCACGCCGGAGTTCATCGCGAAGGCGCATGATGCCGGCGTCACGGTGGTGGTCTGGACCGTGAATCAGATGGACGACATGCGGCGCCTGCTCGACTGGGGCGTCGACGGCCTCATCACCGATCGGCCGGACACTGCGGTCCCGCTCGTGCGCGACTGGTACGGGCGGCGCGGGGGACAGTAGGAAGCCAGGAGGCAGAAGGCGGAAGCCAGCAGAGTCAGTAGACGAGGAATCCGCGGTTGCGCATCCTCTTATCCCTAGCCCCTAGCCCCTAGCCCCTAGCCCCTAGCCCCTAGCCCCCCAGGAACTTCCTCAGCGTCTGGAGGAACCGGGCGCCGGCCGCCCCGTCTGCCACGCGGTGATCCACGGACAAGGTCGCCTTCATCCGCCAGCCGACGGTGAGCGCGCCGTCGACGACAACGGGCACCTGCCGCACCGCCCCGACGGCCAGGATCGCCGCCTCCGGCGGGTTGATGATGGCCGAGAACTCCTCGATCCCCATCATGCCGAGATTCGAGATCGAGAAGGTCGCGCCCGTGTACTCGTTCGGCTGGAGCTTCTTCGCACGCGCGCGCTCGGCCAGGCTGCGCGCCTCGTCGGAGATTTCCTCGAGCGGCTTCAGGTCGGCGTCGCGCAGGACGGGCGTGATGAGCCCCTCTTCGAGCGCAACCGCCATCCCGATGTGCACCCGCGAGTAGACCTTCACGTGGTCGCCCGCGAAGGACGCGTTGATCTCGGGGTGCTGCCGCAGCGCAAGCGCCGCCGCCTTCAGGATGATGTCGTTGATGCTGATCGAGGACTTCTGGTCGCGCAGCGCCTTGTAGGCGTCCCACACGCGGTCCATCGCCACGTCAATCGTCAGATAGAAGTGCGGTACCGGGCCCTTGCTCTGGACGAGGCGCCTGGCAATCGTGCGGCGGATCGACGAGAGTTCGACATCCTGGCTCTCGGGCCCGGCCTCGCGGGCCGCGACAAGCGACAGCGACCGCGCCCGCTGCGGCGCGGCCTGCCTGGCCGGAGCGGCGGCCGGCGCTTCGGCCAGCGCGGCCTCGATGTCGCGCTTGATGATGCGGCCCTGCGGGCCGGTCCCCTGCAGGCTGCCGAGGTCGAGGCCCGCCTCGGCGGCCATGCGGAGGGCGAGCGGCGAGGCCTTCAGGCTGCGCCCGGTCGCCGCCGCCGCGCCCGCGGCGGGCAGGGACGCCGCGGCCTGCTGCGCTCTTGGAGCGGCGGCTGGTGCAGCCACCGCCGCCGGCATCGCGTCGGCGGCCGGCGCCGCCGAGCCCGCCACCGGCAGAAGCGCCGACACGTCCTCGCCGGGTGCGCCGATAATCGCGATGAGCTCGCCGACTTTCGCGAACTGGCCCTCGGCCGCAATCAGCTTGCGGATGGTGCCGTTCGTGTAGGCCTCCATCTCGACGGTGGCCTTGTCGGTTTCCACCTCGGCCAGCGCCTGGCCCGTCTCGATGGCGTCGCCTTCCGTCTTGAGCCACCGCAGAATGCGGCCCTCTTCCATCGTGTCGCTCAACTTCGGCATCACTACGCGAGAAGCCATAATCTGATCCTCGTCAGAAGACAGAATCAAGTAGTCAGTAGCCAGTAGCCCGTAGGCGGTAGACGAAGAATCCGCGGCTGCGTATCCTCTTATCCCTAGCCCCTAGCCCCTAGCCCCTAGCCCCGAACCCGACAGGTCCCCTGGCGGGTTCGCCCTGAGCGAGCGCTCGATGCGCTTGCGAGCCGAAGGGCTAGTCCAGGTACAACACCTCCCGCACCGCCGCCACCAGGCGCGCAGGCGTAGGCATCACCATGTGCTCGAGGTTCTTGGCGTACGGCATCGGCACGTCGAGGCCGGTGACGCGTGCAATCGGCGCGTCGAGATCGCCGAAGGCGGCCTGCTGGACCTGGTACGCGATCTGCGCGCCGACGCCCGCGTACGGCCATCCCTCTTCGAGGATGACGCAGCGGTTCGTCTTCCGCACCGACTCCAGGATCGGGCCGTCGTCGAGCGGGCGAATGGTGCGGGGGTCGATCACCTCGCACGAGATGCCGTCGGCCGCCAGGGTCTCGGCGGCCTTGAGCGCCACGGTCACCATCTTCGACCACGCGACGACGGTGACGTCCGTGCCCTGGCGCTTCACGTCGGTGACGCCGATCGGGATCGTGTACTCCTCGTCGGGCACTTCACCCTTCGAGCCGTACAGCGTTTCGCCCTCCATGAAGATGACGGGGTCGTCGTCCCTGATGGCGCTCTTGAGCAGGCCCTTGGCGTCGTACGGGGTCGAGGGCGCGACCACCTTGAGGCCCGGCACGCTCGCGTACCACGCCTCCAGCGACTGCGAGTGCTGCGCGGCGAGCTGGTGGGCCGCGCCGCCGGGTCCCCGGAACACGATCGGGATCTTGAACTGGCCGCCGGACATGTAGAGCAGCTTCGCGGCGCCGTTGACGATCTGGTCGATGGCCACCAGCGAGAAGTTCCACGTCATCATCTCGATGATGGGGCGCAGGCCCGCCATGGCGGCGCCGACGCCGACGCCGGAGAAGCCCTCTTCGGTAATCGGCGTATCGACGATGCGCTGGGGCCCGAACTCCTGGAGCAGGCCCTTGCTCACTTTGTAGGCGCCCTGGTAGACGCCCACCTCCTCGCCCATGAGGAACACGGCGGGATCGCGGCGCAGCTCTTCGCGCAGCGCCTGGTTCAGTGCGTCGCGGTAGGTGACGAGTGCCATGGCGTTACTGTTCGCTCCGGGTGTACGGGCCGTACGGCTCCGCGTAGACATCCTGGTAGAGCTCGTCGGCGGACGGCTCCGGGCTGGCTTCGGCGAACTGCACCGCCTGCTCGGTGACCGCGCGCGCCTTCCGGTCCAACTCCTCGAGCAGCGCCTGGGTGGCCAGGCCCGCCGTCTTCAGATACTCGAAGTACTGCTTGATCGGGTCCTGCTGCTTCTGGCCTTCGACCTCTTCCTTCGTGCGGTAGTGGCCGTGGACCGGGTCCGACATGGAGTGGCCCATGAAGCGGTAGCAGCGGGCCTCGATGAGCGTCGGCAGGCTCTCGCGGCGCGCCAGATCGACCGCGCGGCCGATCACGTCGCGGATCGCGAGGACGTCCATGCCGTCCACCGTTTCGTTCGCCATGTCATACGCGCAGGCGCGCTGGGCGACGTCGTAAATCGCCGACGACCGCTCGATGGCCGTACCCATGCCGAACCGGTTGTTCTCGACGATGTAGATGACGGGCAGCTTCCAGAGCGCCGCCATGTTGAGCGATTCGTGGAACGTGCCGATGTTGACCGCCGCCTCGCCGAAGAAGCACAGCGTCACGTAGTCCTTCTGCTGGTACTTGGCGGCGAAGGCCGTGCCCGTGGCCAGGGGGATGTGGCCGCCGACGATGCCGTGGCCGCCGAGCATGCCCTTGTCCTTGTCGAAGAGGTGCATCGACCCGCCCTTGCCGCGCGACACGCCGTCGCGCCGGCCGAACAGTTCGGCCATCACCCGTCCCGGATCGCAGCCCTTGATGAGGGCGTGCACGTGCTCCCGGTACGCGGTGATGACGAGGTCGTCGGGGCGCAGCGTGGACAGCGCGCCGATGGCCACCGCCTCCTGGCCGATGTACAGGTGGCAGAAGCCGCCGATCTTCTGCAACGCATACATCTCGGCGCATTTCTCTTCGTACCGCCGCCCCAGCAGCATCTGGTACAGCATGTCGACCAGTTGGGCCCTGGGCGTGGCGGCGAGCTGGCGGCTGACGTGGTCAGGAATCGCGGGTGTCGTCATAACTCGTTCTGCCGGCTTCTTCGTACGCGCTGGTTTGCTCGTGGGCATGGTAAGAGCTTCTCACCAGGGGACCGCACTCCACGTGGCCGAACCCCATGCTGGCCGCCGTGACGCGCAGCATTTCGAACTCGTCCGGGTGGTAGTACCGGGCGACGGGGAGGTGCGAGGCGGACGGGCTCAGGTACTGCCCGATCGTGATGATGCCGACGCCCGCCGCGGCGAGATCGGCCAGCGTCTCGACGACCTCGTGCCACTCCTCGCCGAGGCCGACCATGATCCCCGACTTCGTGGGAATGACGGGGGCGTAGTCGCGCGCGCGGCGCAGCAACTCGAGCGCGCGGGGGTACCGCCCGCCCGGCCGCGCCATCCGGTACAGCCGCGGCACGGTTTCCGTGTTGTGATTGAGCACGTCCGGGCCCGCGTCGAGCACGGTTCGCAGCGGAGCCTCGCGGCCCTGGAAGTCCGGGATGAGCACCTCGATGCGGCAGGACGGACGGGCGTCGCGGATGAGACGGATGGTCTCCGCGAAGATCAAGGCCCCGCCGTCGTCGAGGTCGTCGCGATCCACCGACGTGATCACGACGTAGCGCAGGTCCATCGAGCGCACGGCGCCGGCCACCCGGGCCGGCTCCTCCCGATCGAGGCCCGCCGGCCTGCCGTGCTGCACCGCGCAGAACCCGCACGCGCGGGTGCAGACGTCGCCCAGGATCATGAAGGTGGCCGTGCCATGGTGCCAGCACTCGCCGATGTTGGGGCAGTGCGCCTCCTCACAGACCGTGTGCAGCCCCTGCTCGCGCATCAGGCCCTTCAGGCGAGCGTAGCCGGGCGAGCCGGGGGCGCGCACCTTGAGCCACTCGGGCTTCGGGGCGCGCGCGCGCACGAGTTGGACGGGGACGGCAGTGCTCATGGCCTCCATCCGGCAGTCGACAGCTCCCGACCCGCTGGCCCGTCGTCCGCGCCGGGAGGGCCCGGAAGGCGGAAACCGGCTGTCTGGCGTGCCACGTCAGCGGGCGTTAAACCCCGATCATAGCATCAAGGCCTCCACCCGGTCGTCGGGGTGCCGCTGGCGTTATACTCTGGCGCGTCCCGGGACGCGGCCCGGGCCTTTCCGCGAGGTGCACACATGGCGCTGTCGGGTCTCTCGGTCACGTGGCTCGGGCATGGGACGTTCCTTCTCCGCTCTCCCGGCGGGAGGAGGATTGTCGTGGACCCGTGGCTGGACGGCAACCCGTCCTGCCCGCCTCACTGCGCGGCGATAGACGAGGCGGACCTGATCCTCGTCACCCACGGCCATTTCGACCACGTGCACGACGCGGCCGCACTCGCGATGAAGACCGGCGCCACCGTCGTGGGCATCTTCGAACTGTGCCAGTGGCTTTCCTCGAAGGGCGTCGAGCGGACGTCCGGCATGAACAAGGGCGGGTCCCAGCAGCTCGCCGGCATCCGCATCACGATGGTGGACGCCAGGCACAGCTCGAGCTACACCGACGATGGCGTCATCACCTACCTGGGCGAGGCGGCCGGCTACGTGTTGACGTTCGAGAACGGGCTCACCGTCTATTTCGCGGGCGATACGGCGCTGTTTGGCGACATGCGCCTCATCCACGACCTCTACAGGCCCACCGTGGCGTTCCTGCCGATTGGCGACCTGTTCACGATGGACCCGGTGGCGGCGGCGAAGGCCTGCGAGCTGCTCGGCGTGAAGACCGTCATCCCGATGCACTACGGCACCTTCCCGGTCCTGGTCGGCCGGCCCGATCAACTGCGCGAACTGGTGGCGCCGCTCGGCGTCGAAGTGATCGAGATGAAGCCGGGCGAAATGGTTTGACTTGCGATGGGGTAGGCGATATTTTAAGGAACGAAACATGCTTCCAAATAGTGGAAGCAGCTTGGGCCATGAAATCCGCTGTCGCACCACCGCCAACCGTCGCCACGACGTCAATCGAGAAGGCCCTCGAAGTCTGCGAGGCCCTGAGCCTCGCGCCGTCCGGGCTGGCGCTGACCGACGTGTCGCGCGCCGTGAGCCTGCCGAGGCCGTCGGTACACCGGCTGCTGGCGATCCTCAGGCGGCGCGGATATGTCCGCCAGGACGAGGAATCGCAGCGATACAGCCTGACGCTGAAGATGCTCGACCTGAGCTTCAGGCTGCTGGGACGCTCGGAACTGCGCCTGCACGCGTACCCGGTGCTGCGCGAGTACGTGCTTCGGGGGCGGCCCCGCAGTTTCGTGGCGGTGCCGGCGGCCGCCGAAGTGACGTACATCTGGGGCGCGGGGCCTGACGAGGCGGCGATGCGCACGGCGTACGGCAAGCAGATGCCGGCGCACTGCGCCGAGTATTTCGACGGGGCGGCCCAGGCCAGCCGGCGGCTCAGCTGTCTGCGGCTGGGGCGTGCCGGAGACGTGGCCGCGAGCGCCTCGGTGGTTGTCAGGCTGGGCTCGTCGTCGGCGGACGGCGGGCAGCGGTTGTATTGCACCTGCGCGCCGGTGTATGACTACACGGGGCGCGAGGTGGCGCGCGTCGGCGTGTTCGGGCACGGGCCTGACGACGGCCCGATTCTGACCGAGCACAACCGGGAGGCGTGGGATCTGGGGCGGCGGGTGTCGACGAGGCTCGGCCACCTGCCGACGGCGGTACCGGAGCTTCACTGACGCGGGCGCGGCCCCTGCGCCCGGCGTCGCGTGACAGAGGAGGACGAAGGTGGCGTATATCATCTGTGAGCCGTGTGTCGGAACCAAGGACACTGCCTGCGTGGACGTGTGCCCGGTCGACTGCATCCACCCGCGCAAGGACGAGCCCGAGTTCGCCACGTCCGAGCTGCTCTACATCCACCCGGACGAGTGCATCGACTGCGGCGCGTGCGTGCCCGCCTGTCCGGTGGAGGCGATCTTCGTGCTCGACGAAGTCCCGGAGAAGTGGAAGAGCTTCATCGCGACCAACGCGGAGTACTATCAGAAATAGCGGAGCTGCGGACCCCCGCCGCGAGGATGCGCCATGGGTGTGATTGATCACCGGTTCTCTGACAACATCATCACGACGAACCTGGACACGGTGCTGGCGTGGGCCCGGAAGAACTCCCTCTGGCCGATGGGATTCGGCCTCGCGTGCTGCGCCATCGAGATGATCGCGGCGGGCGGTTCCCGCTTCGACATCGCCCGGTTCGGGTCCGAGGTGTTCCGCGCCTCTCCGCGCCAGGCCGATCTGATGATCGTGGCCGGCACGGTGACGAAGAAGATGGCCCCGGTGCTGCGGCGCCTGTACGACCAGATGCCGGAGCCGAAGTGGGTGATCTCGATGGGCAGTTGCTCCAACGCGGGCGGGCCCTTCCCGACCTACAGCGTGCTGCAGGGCGTGGACAAGGTGGTGCCGGTCGACGTGTACGTGTCCGGCTGCCCGCCGCGCCCGGAGGCGCTGCTCTACGGCCTCATGCGCCTGCAGGACAAGATCGCCCGGGAGAACACCGTGTTCCGCAAGGAACGCTGGATCCCGGCCGGCGGGACAGAACCGATTATCGTCGAGGACCGGGGCTGATGCTGAAGGACTTCCTGCGCTCGTTCTTCCTGGTGGATCTCGCCAAGGGACTCTGGGTCACGCTGAAGTACACGCCGCAGCCGGCCTTCACGTTCCAGTACCCCTCCGAGCGGCGTCCGGTGGCGCCGCGCTTCCGGGGCGTGCTCCGGCTGCAGGTCGAGCCCGACTCCGGCGCCCAGGTCTGCATCGTCTGCGACCAGTGCGCCAAGGCGTGTCCGGACGACCTCATTTCGCTTGGCGGGCATCGCGAGCCGGGCATGAAGCTGAAAGCGCTCGACTACTTCGACTTCAACCTGTCGAGATGCAGCTTCTGCGGCCTCTGCTCGGAGGTCTGCCCGACCAAGCCGGTCAAGGCCCTCATCATGAGCGAGGACTACGAACTGGGCACCTACAGCCGCGACGCGCAGATCCTGCGCATCGACGACATGTACGACGGCCTGCCGATTACGCAATACACCAAATAGGGGATAGGGGAGAGGGGACAGGGGATAGGGGATAGGGGGAAGACGGGGCGTCACGGCCGCGGTTCCCTCTCGCCTCCTGCCCTCTCGCCGTTCGCCTCACCCCCCTCGCCATGGACCGCCCCCCGCCTGCCGGGATCTCTCGTCCTGGGTTTCGCGTCCAAGACGGAAATCGGCTATTCTGTCCGGAACGATCCTGAGTGCACCGAATTCCCAGCGGAGGTTGCATGCCTGCCGGCGCTCGCCCCCCTCTGGCGCTGCTCACGCTGCTTGTAGCCGTCGGCCTCGTCATGGCCGCCCAGGCTTTCACGCAGTCCGACACGCCGGATATCCAGCTCCAACTCGGGAAACTGCTTTACGCCGACGGGCGCTTCAGCGAAGCGCTCACGGCCTACGAACATGCGGTGGGTTCCCCGGATCCCCGCGTGCGCGTTCCGGCCCGCATCGGGCTGGTTCAGTCTGCGCTCCGCGTCGGGAGCTTCCAGAAAGCCAGAACCGCCGCCGAGGTGCTGCGCGACGAGCAGCCGTCGAACGCCTTCGCCCTGGCCGTCTACGGCGACGCGATGTGGTCGGCGGGCCTGTTCGATGAAGCCGAGCGGGGCTACCAGGAGGCCCTCGCCCTCCAGCCCGAGGAGGCAAGAGGCCACAACGGCGCCTCCCGGGTCTTCTCCGCCCGGGGCCGCTACGACCAGGCGCTGGAGCACAGCCTGCAGGCCGTCAGGCTCGACCCGCGCGAGGCGGATTTTCACCACACGCTCGGCAACGTCTACGAGCGGCTCGGGCGCTACGACCATGGCGCCACGGCCCTGGCGAGCTTCATCAATCTGCTCCCGAAGGGCCTGAGCGACAGCCGCGCCGCCTGGGCGGCCTCCGAGCTCAAGTTCCTGACGTCGTTCGGCAACAAGATGCCGTACGAGTTCGCCTCGAACCCGGATCAGGTCTACACGCTGCCGTTCCGGCTGGAGAACGAGAAGATCATCATCCAGGGCCGCGTCAACGGCAGCCGGCCCACGGACTTCATCGTCGACACCGGCGCCGAGCTGTCGACGATTTCGCGCCAGGTGGGCGAACGGGAGAGCGTGACGCCGATCACGTACACGGTCAGCGCCGGCGTCGGCGAGGTCGGGTTGCGCGGGCTGCAGCTCGGGCGGATCGACAAGCTCGAGTTCGGCGCGCTGAAGGTGAAGCACGTCCCGTGCATCATCAAGAGCCCCGCGCTGCAGGACCTGCCGGTCCCCGAGGGCGAGAGCTTCTCGCCGCTCGCGATGGGCCTGTCGTTGACGGTCGACTACGCCCGCCGGGTGATGACGCTGGCGAAGCGCCTGCCCGAGGGCGGTCCCGCTGATGTGACGATGGAACTCTGGATGAACCGGCTGGCGACGGTGCGCGGGACGGTGGGCGACGGCCATCCCCGCAGCTTCGTCGTCGACACCGGCGGCCAGGTCATCTCGATCAGCACGGACACGGCCCGGGCGTTGCCTCCGGGGGATCTGCGGAAGATCGCGCTGAAAGTCTACGGCGCATCCGGGTGGGATCGCGAGGCCTACCTGATGCCCGGCGTCGACCTCGCCTTCAGCGACATCCGGTTCCCCAAGATGTCGGTGGTCGTGCTGAACCTCAGGGCGCCCAGCGTCCTGCTCGGCTACGAGCTCGGCGGGATCGTCGGCCACCGGTTCCTGAGCCGCTACCACGTGACGTTCGACCTGAACCGCGCCGAGCTCCGCCTGAAAGAGTCCTGAGTACGCGACACGCCCCGGGGCGGGTCACCACCCCGGGGCGCTCATCTCAGCCCCGCCGTTCAGGACGGCGTATCAGAAGTTGAATCCTATCCAGAACTGGAATCGGGCCTTGCGCCACGCCTCGGCGTTGAGCGTGCTCCCGAAGTAGGCGTCTTCCCAGGCCTGGTTGAACAGGGTCCTCCAGGTCCAGTCGAAGTGGATGGGGAACCCGAGTGCCATCGTCTCGACGCCGATCCCGTATGACGCGCGCCCGTCCACGAGGCGGAACCCGTTGATAGCGACCGGGTCGCCGTACTGGTAGATGGGAAGGCCGGTCACCGGGTCGAACTCCACACCGACGATGGGCGTGACGATCTCGTTCGAATTGTTGGCGAACTTGTAGCCGGAATTGTCCCACCACGCGCCGCCGACGCCAAAGTACGCCACGCCGCGGACGCCGCCGAAGATGCCGATCGGCGTGGCCACCGCGTCCACCAGCGGGAAACGGAATTCGACGTTGCCGTAGACGGAGTTCTGTCCGGTGAACTGGAGGTAGTCGTAGCCGCGGAGGTCGGAGTTGCCGCCGAAGTAGGTGAACGACGGCGTGGCGCCCCAGCTCCGGAACCCTCGGCCCCGGAGGGCGAGCAGGGCGGAGGAGCCGACCTTGAAGTACTTGCGGAGGTCGGCGTCGATGGTCTGCCACGAGAGCATGTTGCCGCCGAACCCCGGGGCAGCCTCGTACATCAGACGCATCGTGCTGCCCGAGAGCGGCCCGTACTCCCGGAAGATCGTCGTCTCCTGGACGAAGCTGACCGACAACGGCACGTACCACCCGTTGCGATACAGCGTGTTGCCGTAGGCGGCCTGCTGGTAGTCGTTCGCGACCTGTTCGAGGGCCGGGTCGTTGTACTGCTCGCGGATATAGCCGAACCCGCCCGAGACCTCGACGCGGCGGTAGCGATCCAGCGGGTAGATCGCAAAGGCCGAGGCCCCGCGGTTGCTGCGGGTGGAGGTGGCGAGGTCGCGATCGATGTAGGGCGAGTAGATCGGGTCGTAGTAGGTCGTGCCGTACCCGTAGTAGAACTCGTCCTGCCAGTAGGCCTGGAGCGCGTAGTTCAGTCGGTGCTCCAGGTTGATCATCGACACGCCGTAGGCGCGGTACTGCGACATCGAGCCGAAGTACGCGTCGATGCGCCGATCGCCAAGCACGTCGGCGAAGGACACGGAGGTGCTGCCGAAGAAATTGCCTCCGCTGGTCACGCCCACGTTCAGCGGCGGACGGCCCTCGAGGAACATCCTGTCCCACGAGCCCTTCTTCACCTTGTTGTCGGAGATGAGCGTGTGGTTCAGTGGCGCCTGGAAGTCGATGACGGGGCCGGGGGCGCCGAAGTCGGCCGACGCCGCCGTGACGAGCGTGTCCTTCTTCTCCACCGCGTGGAGCTCGTAGTCGCCTTTGTAGTAGGTGATGAAGGCGATCTTCGTCGACGCGTCGTCCCGCAGGACGACCGGCGAGAAATTGCCGCCGACGGCGTCGGTGTACTGCTTCAGTTCGCCGGTCTTGAGACCAAGCGTCCAGATGTTGAAGATCGCGCCGTTGCGCGCGACTTCGGGCTCCACCGCCTTGTTGGGGTCCGAGGCGGTGGACGAGAAAATAATCGTGTCGGCGTCGATGAACCGCGCCGCCGCGTCGTCGTGCGTGCCGAAGGTCAGCTGCGTCTTCTTCCCGCTGGCCAGGTCGATCCTGAACAGCTTCTCGTTGCCGCTGATCCGCGCCAGGTACACCACCGACGCGCCGTCCGGCGAGAACGCCGGCGCGTAGTTGGCAATCTCGTCCTTGGTGAGGTTGGTCACCGCCTCGGTGGCCATGTCCACCGTGAAGATGTCCGCCCAGCCGTTCTGCATGGCCGAGAAGGCCAGCGACTTCCCGTCCGGGGAGAACGCGGGCGACTCGGGCCCGTCGACCGTCTTCAGATCGATGCGCTTCTCGATCTTCTTGTTCAGGACGTTCTGGATGACGATCGCCTTGCCCTTTTCGCGCCTGACGACATAGGCCAGGCGGTCGCCGGCGGGCGACCAGGCCAGCCAGGGGACGGTGATCCACCGGCTGCCGGGCGTCACGATGTAGTCGAAGCCCATCCCCTGGTCGAAGCCCGGTGTGAGGTTGCGGATGACCTTGCCGTCCTTCGCGGAGATCAGGACGATGTCGATCTCCCGGTCGCGCCGGTTGATCGTCACGACGGCGAGCAGGTCGCCCGATGGCGACGGCTCGATCATGATGGCGCCGTCGTAGCGCGTCTTCTCCGGCGACGGCGCGATGTTGCGGCCGTAGTCGGACGGCGTCTCCTTGTCGCGGAAGGGCTTGAAGCGGGCCTTGAGGTACCGATCGAACTGCTGGTCGAACTCCTCGCCCGACAGCTGGAACGCCTCGAGGTAGGCGCTCTCGGTGCCGCCCACGATCCCCTTGCGCAACGAGAAGAGGAACTGCCGCATGCCTTCCTTGCCCCACTTCGATTCGATGAACTCGAACGCGGCGTGGCCGAGGTTGTACACGAGCCGCGGGTTCGACGACTGCCCGTAGCCCTCCATGCGGCTCATCTTCGGGACCATGTCCGTGATCGCGGCGTCGCGGACCGTCATCAGGTCCACCGGCCGCCAAATGCCGGTCATGTAGTCCGACAGGCCTTCCGCCACCCACAGCGGCACGGTCTCGCGGAGGAGCGACTGCGGCACGATGTCGAATTCGAAGATGTGCGTCAGCTCGTGCACGATGAGACGGTAGAGCAGGTCCGGCGGATCGTCGAGCGGGAGCAGCATCCGGTCGCGGTACGGCTCGGCGAAGGCGCCGACCCCTTCCTGGACCGCGCCCGGGATCACGTTCTGCTGTTCGAATTCGCTGTGCGTCTTGAAGAGAATGAGGGGCACCTTGAACGCCAGGTCATGCTTCAGCTCGGCGCTGATCTGCTGGTAGGCGCTCTCCGCGTAGCCCGCCACCCGCTCGAGGTGCTGCTCGATCGAGGGGTAGTAGTAAATCTCGAAATGCTCGGTCTTGTAGATCTGCCAGTCGAACCGGTCGTACCGCACCAGGTTCTTGCCGTAATACGGCATGTACGGCGTCTGAGCCATCGCGTCGGCGGCCGCGCCGAGAACGGTCGCGGCGGCGAGAACAGCGAGACACAGCGCCATGCCCTTGCTCGTTGGGCGCTTGCGCATACCACCACCTCGCGGACTTCGGCAGGGGCGAACTGACATCACTCCCCATGTTAGCGTCAGTAGGACGCGGCTGCAACGTCCGTGGTCCCGGCGTCCCGGCGAATCTCCGTTTGGCCTATACTGAGGGGAATATTCCGAGGCGTCCGGGGGTTCTCCCTGTAGGCGCCGAGAAAGCCACGGTGCCTCGTCAACGCCAGTCGCCAGACGCCGCCATGGACCCCGCCGCGTTCGAGCAGGACGCGCTCGCGCTCGTGGACCGCCTGTTCGCGGCGGCCCTGCGGCTGACGAGGAACGAGGCCGACGCCCAGGACCTGGTTCAGGACACGTATCTGAGGGCGTTCCGGTCGTCCGGGCAGTTCGAGGCCGGCACCAACCTCCGAGGCTGGATGTTCACCATCCTCCACAACACGTTCCTGAACCAGCGGCGGGACCGGGGACGCAGCCCGATCGACGCGGACAGCGAAGCCGTCGAACAGGCGCCGGACGACCGCCAGGCCGCGGCGAACCCGGAGGAGCTGCTGCTGCGGGAGACCATGGACGCCGATTTGCAGGCGGCGCTGAACGGCCTGCCGGAGGCGTACCGGGAGGCCGTCTGGCTCAGGGATGTCGAGCAGTTCAGCTACGAGGAGATCGCCGGTATCGCCGGTGTGCCCATCGGGACGGTGATGTCCAGGATCTCCAGGGGGCGCCGGGCGTTGTATGACGATCTCGTGACCCGCTCCGGCGACTACGCCAGGCGGGCTGGCGCCGGGGACGAAAGCCGGGCGAGGCGCGTCTAACCAGGTGAGGTTCGAGGCATGGATTCGTGCAGGGACATCGACGCGCTGATGACGCCGGTGGCGGACAACGAGGCTGCCGCCGCTGACCGTGCGCGCGTCGAAGGCCACCTGCGAGAGTGCGCGTCCTGCCACCGGCAGATGCACGCCGAGCGTGAGGCCAGGCAACTGGTGCTCGAACGCGCGGCCACGCTGGTGGGCCACGCGCCGCTCGGCCTCCGCGCCCGCTGCGCCGCCACGCGCGCCCAGGCGGCCCCGGCCGCGCGTCCTCGGCTGCCCCTGCTGAGCCGGGCGGGGTGGCCGATGGCCCTCGCGGCGACGCTCGTCCTCGCCGTCGCCGGCGCGGCCTTTTACAGCCTGGTTATCAACCCGTCGAAGGCCGTCGCCGCTCAGCTGACCCTCGATCACCTGAAGTGCTTCAGCCTCTTCGAGGAGCCCGCGGGCCTCTCTCCCGCCGAGGTGCAGGCGGCGCTCAAGGCCCGCCACGGCATCGACATCGTGCTGCCAGCCGGGCCGGAGGCGTCCGGCCTCACGCTGGTTGGCGGACGGCGCTGCCTCTATCTCGATGGCTCGGTCGCGCATCTCCTCTATCGGAAGGGCGCGACACGGGTCTCGCTGTTTGTGCTTCCCACCGGGGCGAAGCTGAGTCAGACTGACGTGGATGTGCTGGGCCATTCGGCGGTGGCCTTCACGAGGGGCGGCCGCACGTGGGTGGTGCTGGCCCGGGCACCCCACGCGGAGATGAAGGCGATGGCCTCGGCGTTCGGCGCGGTCGCCAACTGACCCCGGAGCTCACGTCGATTGAGCGCGTTCGCTCCGGGCGCAACAAGGGAATCGCAATGAGCAAGCGCTGGATCGTGGCGGCCGCGGCAGCGGCTGGCCTGGCCGCAGTGGCTATCAGCGGCGTCGGAGGCCAGACGAGGCCGGCAGCGGGTGCGGCCGTCGCGTGCGACCCCGACGCCAGGCCCGCCAACCTGAACTTCACGCTCAAGGACGTCAGCGGCAAGGACGTCAAGCTCGCGTCCTTCAAGGGCAAGGTGATCCTCCTGAACTTCTGGGCCACCTGGTGCGGACCGTGCAAGATCGAAATCCCCTGGTTCAACGAGTTCCAGCTGAAGTACAAGGACAGGGGCTTCGTGGTGCTCGGCATCTCGGCCGACGACACCGTCGAGCAACTGAAGCCGTTCGTGGCGGAGCAGAAGATGGGCTACCCGGTGCTCGTCGGCCTGGGGCGCGATGACGTGCAGGACGCGCTCGGCCCCGTCTACGGCCTCCCCACCACGCTGCTCATCAGCCGCGACGGCAAGATCTGCCAGACGCACGTCGGCCTGGCGAAGCGGGCCGCTTTCGAGAAGGGGATCCTCGGACTCCTGTAGTATGATCGGCTGGTGGCGTTGAAAGGCTTCGTACACGGACGTCTGGCCTGCGGGTGCCGCCTGAGCTTCAGGGAAGGCGTCGAGGGCAGTCCCGTCACGGTCATGCTCGATCTGAAGTCGCCGTCCTGCGCGGTGTCGGGGCATATGAGCGGGTTGCCCCTCTACGACTACCGCGAGGCCATCCGGATGCCGACGCGCCTGCTGCCGCCGAAGGAAGAAGGGTACGAGGAAGAAGGGTGAGGCCAGGCCGGCGCGGCCGGACCTCTTCAGGATAGCGGGCCACCGGTTTCCCGGTGGCCCTTTTGCTTTTCAGCGGCGGGCTTCGTGCGCCCGGCGTCCTGCAACGCCCGGCGCAGCAGGAACTCGATCTGCGCGTTCAGGCTGCGCAGCTCGTCGTTGGCCCACCGCTGCAGCGCCTCGTGCAGATCGGGGTCCACCCGGAGGAGGAAGGGTTTTCGTTCGGCCACGTCCGACCTACTGGTACAACGAGCCCGTGTTGACCACTGGCTGGGCGGCCCGTTCGCCGCACAACACCACCAGCAGGTTGCTCACCATCGCCGCCTTCCGTTCCTCGTCGAGGTGGACGATGCCTTTCTGGTTCAGCCGCTCGAGCGCCATCTCGACCATGCCGACGGCGCCCTCGACAATGCGGGTGCGTGCCGCGATGATGGCCGACGCCTGCTGGCGCTGGAGCATCACGGCGGCGATTTCGGGCGCGTACGCCAGGTGGCTGATGCGCGCCTCAATCGTCTCGACGCCGGCTTTCGCCAGACGGTCCTGGATCTCGGCCTTCAGGTGCGCGGCGACCTCGGCGGTGTTGCCTCGCAACGACATCTGGTTTTCCACGTGCGCGTCATAGGCGTAGCTGGTCGACAGGTTGCGCAGCGCGGCCTCGCTCTGCACGTGGACGTAGTTGTTGTAGTCGTCGACCTCGAAGCAGGCCTCGGCGGTTTCCACGACCTTCCAGACGACGACGGCCGCGATTTCAATCGGGTTGGCCTCGCGGTCGTTCACCTTCAGCCGCGAGGTTTCGAAGTTCCGGATGCGCTGCGAAATGCGGCGCTTGCTGTAGAACGGGTTGGCCCAGCGCAGGCCAGAGGCTTTGACGGTGCCCACGTACTTGCCGAAAATCTGCAGGACCTTCGCTTCGTTCGGGTTCACGAGGAAGAACCCCGCCCAGCCGAAGACATCGAGGGCGAAGACCAGGACCCAGAAGATGATCATCGGGGCGTCCTGGGGCGGCCTGACCGCCGAGATGAAGCCGAGGACGGCGACAACTCCCAGCGCAAGGAGCACGGGCAGCATCACCCAGCCGGACAGCGCGCGTTTCTCGAGTTCTCGGACCATGTGGACCCTCCTTCTATGCTTTCGAAATGATATCACTATGAAATCTTCTCGTCAAGACCCCAGTCTCGGGACCAGGTCCGCGACGCAGAAAGGACGGCCGCTCATGGGGGCGGCAGGGGCCGTCGTCGGAGCGAGGACGACCGTGGCCCGGCCGGAGAGGGCGACAGCGGGTATGATGAGGGCGTGCGAGGGGCATGGCGTCGCGGGGGAGCGGCCGTTGGCTGCGTGGTGGCGCTGGCGGCCGGGCTGGCTGGCCCGGCCTGCCGGAGGATACCGCCGGAGCCGATCACCTTCACGGATCGGGCCGTCGTCGTGGAGAACCTCACGACCGACGAGTGGCAGAACGTGGAGGTCTGGCTGAACGACCACTACCGGGTGACGAAGTCACGCATGCCTCCGGGCGAACGGTTCAGCATCCCGTTCTCGGCGTTCGTGGCGGGGTTCGGGCAGCGCTTCGACGCCGCCAGGCAGCCGATCCGCGGCATCGAGGTGGCCGCCGCGGCACCAGGAGGGCGCGCCGTCAAACTCGTGTGGGGCACGGGGCGGCGGCGGTAGAGTCGGGCACACGCGCGGAGCGAGGAGGACCATCGTGGCGAGACTGAAATCCGAGATCGAGCTCATCTGCCCGTGCTGCGGCGCCACATTGGTCGTCGACAAGAACCTCGGCCGCGTCGTCTCGCACCAGGAACCGGTGCGCGAAGATCGGCCCGACCTCGATCACGCCGCGCAGCTGGTCGACCAGGAGCGCCAGCGGCGAGAGGCGGTCTTCCAGCAGTCGGTGGAGTCGGAGAAGACGCGCGGCGATGCGCTGTCGCGCCGTTTCGAGGAAGCGCTCCGGCAGGCGCGCCAGGAGCCGGTCACCAAGCCGACGCGCGACTTCGACCTCGACTGACCCTACCTGGGGTGGGGAAGCTCGACGGCATAGCCCCGTCGCCTGTACTCAGGCGGAAGGGCGCTCCAGCGATCGCGCCCCGGGTAGCACACGGGCTTGCGGTCGGGATGGCGCGCCCTGAAGGCCCGGTACCATGCCCGCCATCGTTCGGCCCGCGCCCGGTTGTAGGGCAGCGCGTGGTGGGGATAGTCGATGAGCATCTGCTCGACCTTCCAGACGTTGTTCGACGAGAGCCGCCAGTTGTACGTGCCCATCTCCTTGTCGAGGTCCACGACGGCGTACGCCGTGATGCCGCCCGTCAGGTCGACGTAGGGTTCGAAGTAGCTCATGGCCAGGTCGCGGGCCGTCCGGAAGACGGGCTTGCGGCCATGCAGGCCCGGGTCCCGGGACCGGGCGACGGATCCCCACCGCCCGCGCCGCCTGTAGACGAAGAGCACGTGCTCGAGCTTGTCGATCGACTCGAAGCTCAGCACGAGCGGGGGATAGCGGTGCTGTTCGAGGATGACGGCCGCCGCGAGGGCCGCCTCGAGGCAGTGGGCGGTACCGCGGCGCACGACGTCCCGGAAGCTCCGAAGCGTTTCGCCCGCGGGCTTCGGCTCATTGTTGTACGGCAGACTGTTGAGGTACGCCTGCACGCGCGCCGGCGAGTCGAGACGGCGAATCAGATGCCACTCGGCAGGCGTGAAGGGCGTCATCGGTCAGGACGCGCCGGCGCCGCGCTGCCGTTCCGCGCAGTAGACGTTCAGCAGCCGCAAGGCGCGATCGGCCGTCCGGAAGGTCGGGATTCCCGCAGCGTCGAGCGCCCGCACCATCGGGTCGTAGATGGCGCCGGCATCGACAACCACCACCCAGGGCTTGCCGCCATCGCGCTTCAGCGCGGCCAGCCTCGCGACGATGCCGCCGGGGTTCGCGACGTCCTCGCCATGGCCGGCGCCGGGCTTCAGCGTGTTCAGGGCGGCGGTCAGCGGCACGATCCCGACCACCGCCGCGTCGTACTGATCGTCATCGAGCAGCGCCCGCACGATGTCGGCATACGCCTCGTCGCCGGTCATCGGCGTCAGGTCGATCGGATTGTGGATGTCGACGACCTTGTCGATCCGGCTGCGCACGAAGATCGCGTCGAGCGTCCGGGCGGCGCCGGCGCCAAACGGCGGCAGCGTGAACCGCCCCAGGCTGTCGGCGATCGCCACGCACTCGAACCCGGCGTTGGATACGGCCGCCAGCCGCCATCCCGGCACCGTCAGCCGGCCCAGACCCGAGAACAGCACGACGAGGTCCTCGAAGTCCTCGAGTGACTCGGCCACCACCACGCCCGCGCCGGCCGACAGCGCGCGCATCACCGCGTAGTCGCCTGCGATCGACGCCGTGTGGCTGGCCGACGCCAGGGCCCCGGCCGGCGTCCGGCCGGCCTTGTAGAGGATGACCGTGCGGCCCTGCGTCGTGATCGCGCGCGCCGCCTCGAGGAAGCGCAGGCCGTCGAGCGGCCTGAACCCCTCCACGTAGACGGCGAACACGTCGATCCCGCTGTCGTCCTTCAGGTACGTGAGGTAGTCGCCGACGGTCAGATCCATCTGGTTGCCCAGCGTGACCGAGTACTTCGGATTGACCGTGCTGAGCTTGCTGGCCTTCGACACCGCGAACGCGCCGCTCTGGGACACGACGGCAAGGCGGGACGGCTCGCCGCCCGGCACCGGGAGCTTGTACTCCGGGATGAACGTGGTGTCGTAGCGGCCGGGCACGGACCGGATGCCCAGACAGTTGCCGCCGTTGATGAGGGGGCCACCCCACGCGCTGCGCCTCGACTGCGCGAGCGCCGCGTGCATCCGGGCGACGATCGCCTCGCTGCCGGCTTTCTCCTCGAGGCCGCCCGGAATCAGGACGACGCTCTCGGCCTTTTCGCGCTCGATGATGTCCACCAGCGCCGCCGACGCCTGCGCGGCATCGACGCACAGCACGAACAGATCGACGCGGTCCGGGATCGACGCGATGTCAGGCACGCACCGGCATCCCTCGATCTCCGCGGTCCCGCTCTTGACGATCAGGATGCGATCGCGCGCGAAGCCCTCGCGCAGCAGGTTGTTGACGATGATGTGACCGGGATTCATGCGCTCGGACACACCCATGATGGCGGCCGAGCGCGGCTCGAGCAGCCGTGCGAGCTTGGCGAGAGGCCTTGCCGCGAGCCCGCTGCCGCCCGCCGGCTCGCGCCGGAGCTTCAGCAGAACGTCGAGGGCGACCACCCGGCCGTCATTGGCGACGACGAACGGATTGACCTCGAACTCCGCGATGCGGGGCCCGACGGCGCGCCCGAGCTCCAGGAACGCGGCGGCCAGATCCGCGATCCGGCCGAGCGGCAGCAACGGGGCCTGCCCGCGCATCGATCGCGTGGCCAGCTGCACGACCGCGACCTGCTGCAGCGCCGCCTCGACCAGGATGGGGTCGGCCAGCGTGGGCGCGAACAGCGCCACGTCCTGGCCCGGGCGGAACGCCTTCGCCAGAAACTCGGTATAGATGCCGCCCGCCCCGACGGTCACCACGGGTCCGACGTCGTCGGTCCACCTGAGGCCAACGAGCCACTCCCGCCCGAGCGCCGGCGAGTAGGGCACGAACTCGTTGATCGTGTAGCCGACGACGGCCTGCGTTCCGAGCGCGCCATCCATCCGCGCGATGGCCGCGGCCACCGCCTCGCGGGTCTTCTCGACGATCGCGACGCCGCCGACGTCGCTCTTGTGGAGAATCTGCGGCGACACCACTTTCACGACGGCCTTCGCGCCAGGGAGGCCGGCGAGCAGGTCCGCGTCGATCTGAGCCGTGCGGGCCACGAACAGGAAGGCGGGCACGGGGAGGCCGAGCGCCGCGAGCACCTGAAGGCCCTCCGTGTCGAGCAGGACATCCCGCCCGTCCTGGAGGGCACGGTCGAAGATGGCGTTGATGGCCGTGAGGTTCATGGGTCGCCGTCTTCACTCGGAAGCCGCGGCGCGTCCGGCGTGAAGCGCCTTCAGATTGGTCTCGACGACCTTCGCGCCCTTGCCGGCGAAGATCGTCTGCACGAAGCGCTCGAGGGTCTCGAACCGGACTGGCAGGAGCGGCGACGCCGCGCCGACCATCACCATGTTGGTCGCCCGCGCGGAGCCGGCCTTTCTGGCCAGCGACTCCGCGTCGATGGTCAGGGCGTGCGGCAGGCCGCGGACGTGCGCCAGCACCTCGTCGAGGGGCGGATAGTCCGCGATGTTGGCCACCGGGTTGGTTGCGGTGATCACGGTCCCGTCGGCCGACAGGAATTCGAGATACCGCAGGCTTTCGAGCGGCTCCATGCTGAGGATGAGGGACGCCGATCCCCGCGGAATGAGGTCGCTCGCAATCGGGCGGTCCGACAGGCGCAGGTTCGCGAGCACCGCGCCTCCGCGCTGCGACATGCCGTGGACCTCGGACTGCTTCACCGCCAGCCCTTCCTGCATGGCGCTCGACGCGATAATCGCCGAGACCGACAGCACGCCCTGGCCCCCGACGCCTGCGAGGATGATGTCGAACTTCATGGTCGTCACTCCCGGGCCGCGGCCGCGGACTGTTCCTGCTTGGTGCGCTTCGCGGTCTCGATGCACTCGCGGACGCCGATCACGACCGACAGACCCCGGTGGTTGACCTCGCGGCGCAGGATCTCGGTGTTCCCGGCCATCCGCCGCGGGTGGGCCTCGACGACGTGCAGGTGGGCGGGCGGCACGCCGAGGCCGCGCACGACGGCCTCGAGCTCCGACGAGGACCGGAGCGTGGGCTGCCCGCCCGTCATCGCCACGGTCTTGTTGTCGAGGATGATGAGCGTCATCGGCGTGTCGGCCGCCACGGCGTCCATCAGCGGCGTGACGCCCGAATGCAGGAACGTGCTGTCGCCGATGACGGCGACGACGGGATGGTAGCCGGCGTCGGCGGCGCCCTTGGCCATGCCCACCGACGCGCCCATGCAGACGCAGGTCTCGATGGCGTTGTAGGGCGGCAGCGCGCCCAGCGTGGAGCAGCCGATGTCGGCCGTGACAATGGCGTCGGGAAACGCCGACAGGGCGGCGGTGATCGAATGGAAGCTGTCACCGTGCGGACAGCCCGCGCACAGCTGAGGCGGCCGGTTCGGCAGCGAGAGGCCCGGCACCACCACGCCCGTTCGCGCCGGGAGGCTGAGCGCGGCCCGCACGATGTCGGGATTGAGCTCTCCGTCCGGCGGCACCGCGCCGGACTCGCGTCCCTGGATGTCCAGCTGCGCCGGGGGCACGATGCCGCGCAGCGCGCGCTCGATGTAGGGGTAGCCCTCCTCGAGCAGCAGCACGCGCGTCAGCGGCGCTACGAAGGCGCGAATCGCCGCGGCCGGGTACGGGTACGCGCCGACGTGCAGGTGCGCGGGCCGCGCGGGCAGGTCCTCGAGGTTCTCGACGAAATAGTTGCGCGCCAGGCCGGCCGTGATCACACCGAATCCGCCGTCCGCGCCGCCCTCGGCCGTATTGAACCGCGAGGCTGCCACGTAGGCCCGGATGTCGTCGAAGCGGTCGAGCAGGGCGCGCCACTGGCGGCGCGCGTTTCCCGGCAGCAGCACCCACGCCGACGCGTGCGCGTCTCGGTGCGGCGGGTTCTCGGCGCGGGCCTCGCCCACCGTCACGATGCCGCGGCTGTGGGCCAGACGGGTCACCAGGCGGATCATCACCGGAATGTGAAAGCGCTCGGAGATGTCGAACGCCTCCCGCGTCATGTCGTACGCCTCCTGGTGCGAGGCCGGCTCGAGGCAGACCACGCGCGCGAAGTCGGCGAACACCCGGCTGTCCTGCTCGTTCTGCGAGCTGTGCATCCCCGGGTCGTCGGCCACGGCCACCACGAGGCCGCCGTTGACGGTCACCAGCGCCGAGTTCATGAACGGATCCGCCGCCACGTTCAGTCCCACGTGCTTCATGGTCACCATCGTCCGCCGGCCGGCGTAGGACACGCCGAGCGCCGCTTCGTACGCCGTCTTCTCGTTGGCGCACCACTCCGCCCTCGGCCCGCCATGCTCGCGGCGGCGCCGAATCAGGTATTCGAGGATCTCGGTCGACGGCGTGCCCGGGTAGCCGTAGGCTGCCGTCAGCCCGGCGTGAACCGCCGCCAGGGCGACGGCTTCGTCGCCAAGCAGGACCATCTCGTTCATGTCACACTCCTGCGCCATTGCTGACGGGGGGCGTCGCAGCAGGGATTGGGCCTATCGCGGTCTCGGCTGGGGGCCGGGCGAGCCTACTTCACCAATGCCTGCAGGTCCCGGATGACCTCTTCCGGAACCCATTCCTTCCCATTGTATGTCCGGGCAAGCTTCCCGTCAGGATCGAGGAGGGCGGTGCGCAGGTTGTGGGTGATGTTCACCCCGCCCGGGCCCTCCCGCAGCACGCTCAATCCCAGTTTCCCGCCGAACTGGTCGACCTGGGCGCGCGGGGCCGTCACGAAGTGCCAGAGGTCGGGGTCGGCGCCTATCTCGCGGGCCTTCGCCGCCAGCCTCGCGGGCGTGTCGAACTCGGGGTCGAACGACACGGAGATCAGGCGGACGCGCTGGCCGAGCCGCGGGTCCGCCTGCAGGCCGCGCTGCACGGCCGCGAAGTGGGCGTTCATGCGAGGGCAGTAGTCCGGGAGCGGGCAGCGGGTGTAGATGAAGGTCACCAGCGTGTACGCGCCGCGGTACGACGACAGGCGACGTGGCTTGCCGGTTTCGTCGGTGAACGTGATGTCGGGCACCGCTTCGCCGACCGGGAGGATGTCGGCCGGTGCAGGAGGCGGCGCGGAGGCCTCGCCCGGCGGACGGCTGCCGGTCTTCCGGATGGCGGTGAGGTAGGAGTCCTCGGCGGTCAGGACGAGTGTGGCGCCGATCAGGTCTCCCGGCGCGACTCCGTCGAGGAGGCGCGGGTCCTTGATGTTGAACCACATCGTCATCGGCTCCATGAAGCCTTTGACCTCGTCGTGCTTCACCTGGATCTCCGACTTGTCCGGCTTGATGGCCAGCACCTCACCAGTCAGGGGGAACTCGCGGACCGTGGCTGGCGGCGGGGGAGCGCTGCACCCCGCCGAGCACGCGAGGAGGAGCACCATCAAGACCAGGGATGAGGATTTCATGCGTCCACTTTAACCTCGGGGCTCCCCTGAGTCGAGCCCGCCGCGGCGCCGGCCGGGAGCAACGACGGCGGGACGCGCCGCTCGACGAAGTCGACGATCTCGCGCTCGGCCCAGTAACCGTCGTAGCCGTCTCGCGCGGACTCGACAAAGCCGCAGTGGCCGCCGTAGCGCGTGATGGCCAGCGTGATCGCGGCGTTTCCGGTCACTCTGGGATCGCGGAACGGAGGCAGGGCGATGAACGGGTCGTCCTCGGCGGTGATGACCAGCGCCGGCACCCTGATGCGGTCGACCACGCGCATGGAGGCGGCGCGGTAGTAGTAGTCGGCCGCGCCGGAGAACCCGTGGTGCGGGGCCGTGTAGCGGTCATCGAACGCCCGCACGCTCCAGAGGCGCCAGATTCCGCCGACGTCATAGCGTCCGGGGAACAGGCGGGCCTTCTTTCGCATCCGGCGTTGCAGGCTCTGCATGAAGTTCCACTGGTAAAGCCTGTTGGCGGGCCGCTCGAGCATGTCCATGCACGCGCCGAGTTCGAGCGTCGGCGACACGGCGCACACCGCGTGGAGCCACCGCGGTGGCGTTTCGCCGTAGCCCCCGGCCAGGCGGAGGGCGAGATTGCCGCCGAGCGAGTAGCCCGCGACGGCCAGAGACGGGAGGCCGCCGGCGGCAGCCAGTTCTTCGAGGACGGCGTGCACATCGCTGGTCAGCCCCGAGTGGTAGAGGCCCGCCGACAGGTGCTCGGTGCCTCCGCAGTTCCGCTGATTGAGCCGGACGACGTTGAAGCCGCGGCGGAAGGCCTTGTCGGCGATGCCCCGCATGTAGTGGGAGTCGCTCGACCCTTCGAGGCCGTGCAGCACCACCAGCGTCGATCGGGACGTCGGCTCGGCCTGCCAGTGGCAGCGCGCCAGCACGCGGGTGTCCGCATCAATCTCGAACAGGCGGGCCTCCGGTGCCGGCAGCTGCGGGAGCGGGCGGCGCCTGGCCCACGCGTAAACCGTCATGCGATGGCCGCCGCGCAGCCAGTGCGGGGGGGCGAAGTCGCGCATCCCTGCCAGTCTACCGCACGGCTGGAAAAGGCCGCCCGGCCCCGGCCCGGCGAGTCCCGGCGCACGCGGGGCTGGGGTAGACTATCCGCGCCCACCTTCCTGGAGGAACGACCGATGAGAGTGCCGACGCGCCTTGCCACGCTGACCCTCGTGCTGCTGTGTTCCGCGTTCCCCTCGGCCGCGCCGCAGAAGCCCGCTCCCGCGCCGAGGCTGGAGCCCGTCGACGCGCGGCTGCAGGCGCTCAAGCAGCAGGCGATCGCCGACGTCGACGGGATGCGCGATCTCACCCAGCAGATGATCGACCAGGTCTTCAGTTTCGGCGAACTGGGTTTTCAGGAGCACGAGACGTCGCGTTACCTCACGGGGGTGCTGCGCAAGAACGGGTTCACCATCACCGAGGGCGTCGCCGGCATTCCGACGGCGTGGTTTGCCTCCTGGGGATCGGGCAAGCCGGTCATCGCGCTGGGCTCGGACATCGACGGCCTGCCGCAGACGAACCAGAAACCCGGCGTCCCGTGGCGCGAGCCGCTCGTCGAGGGCGCGCCCGGCCATGGCGAGGGCCACAACTCCGGCGTGCCGATGAACATCACGGCGGCGCTGGCGGTGAAGCGCATCATGGAGCGCGAGAAACTCGGCGGCACGATCATCGTGTGGCCGGGCGTCGCGGAAGAGCTGGTGGCCGCGAAGGCGTTCTACGTCCGCGACGGGCTGTTCAAGAACGTGGACGTGGTGCTCTTCTCGCACGTCTCCAGCTCGATGGGGACGTCCTGGGGCGCCGCGTCCGGCAACGGCCTGGTGTCGGTCGAATACGCGTTCACGGGGCAGAGCGCGCACAGCGCGGGCATGCCGTGGCGAGGCCGCAGCGCCCTCGACGCGGTCGAGCTGATGAACGTCGGCTGGAACTTCCGCCGGGAGCATCTGCGCCTCCAGCAGCGTTCCCACTACGTGATCACCGACGGCGGCGATCAGCCGAACGTCGTCCCGTCGACCGCATCGGTCTGGTACTACTTCCGCGAGACCGAGTATCCGCGCATCAAGCAGATGTGGGACATCGGCAACCGGATGGCCGAGGCGGCCGCGATGATGACCGACACCACGGTGACCTCGCGCGTCCTTGGCGCCGCCTGGCCCCAGCACTTCAACAAGGTGCTCGCCGAGGCGGCGCAGGCCAACATGAAGGCCGTCGGCATGCCGAAGTGGGACGAGGCGGACCAGGCGCTGGCGAAGGCCGTGCAGCGGGAGATGAAACAGAACGAGCGCGGACTCGAGTCGGAGGTCGGCAAGCTGGGCGAGCCGGTGCGCGACGAAGACAACCGCGGCGGCGGGTCGGATGACATCGGCGACGTGTCCTGGGTGGCGCCGACCATCACGCTGCGCTACCCGGCCAACATTCCGGGCACCATCGGGCATCACTGGTCGAGCGGCATCGCCATGGCCACGCCGATTGCCCACAAGGGCTGCACGGCCGGCGCCAAGGTGCACGCGCTCACCATGCTGGACCTGCTGCTGAAGCCGGCGCTGGTGACGCAGGCGTGGGAGTACTACACGAACGTGCAGACGAAGGACCAGAAGTACACGCCGCTGGTCCGGCCGGAGGACAAGCCGGCGACGTTCCTCAACACGAAGATCATGGCGGAGTACCGCGAGAAGATGAAGCCGTTCTACTTCGACCCGTCGCGGTACAAGACCTACCTCGAGCAACTCGGCGTGCCGTACCCGCCGCCCGTGAAACCGGCGGGGAAGTAGATCAGGGGCTCAGCCGGTAGATCGAGAAGCGGGCGTTGCGGTAGGCCAGCGGCAGATCGAGCACGCGCTCGGTGACCAGGACGTCGAGGCCGAACCGATCGGCGAGCGCGCGGGCCGAGGCGGGCGTGAGGCCGTCGAAGTCGGTCATCGCGATGCGGCGCTCCGCCACCCTCATCGCCACGCGGCGCGAGTACATCGCCATCGCCGCGTCCTTCATTTCTTCGAGATAGACGTCGCGTCCGGCTGCCACGCGCACGCTGGCGGCGTGGCGCCACGCATGCGACGGGTCCGCCAGCACGTGGGTGGCCTCGGGCTGATGCCGCAGCCAGTTCATCGCGTCCTGCCAGTCGCCCTGCGGGAGCCCCGCCTGCACGACCGGCCGCCCGGGGTGCTCCACCCACATCACCCAGGCGCCGCGAGCGGCCGCGAGACCGATGAGCGCGCACGCCACGGCCGCCGCACGCCGGTTCCGCGTGGCCTCGCCGGGCATCCGGCGCCCTGCGTCCGCCAGCGCCCAGACCGCGTAGATCGTCGCCGCGAGGTCGAGCATCCAGAACACCCGCGACACCTGGAACTGAATGGCGAGCGCGATGCGGGCGGCGACACACGGCAGGGTCAGGACGAAGATGGCCACCAGGGCCGAAAGGCCCAGGACCATCGCCCCTTCGCGCGGGCGCGTGACCCCCAGGCGCCGGCGCAGGGCGAACCCCGCGGCCGGGACGGCGGCATACAGCGCGGCTACCGCCCAGCCGTCAGCCCCCCACCCGGTGGCGAACAGGTACTCCTTGCCCTCGAGCACCGCGAGCCACGCATCGTCCATGCGGACCAGCTGCGGGCTCAGCGGGCCCCAGCCGATGGCCCAGATCGCGACAGCCGCCGTGCCGCCCCCAGCCGCCAGCAGCCAGGGCCGCAGCCGGGCATCCGCCGCGATGAGCGCCACGCCCACCCAGACGCCGAACCACAGGGCTGTCGTCGGGTGCACGACGAAGGCGGCCGCCACAAGCGCGAGGGCGGCGACAGGCCTCGCGCGCAAGACCGACACCACCGCCGCGAGTCCGATGGCGAACGCCAGTACGCGCGGGTGCCCGTAGCCTTCGAGCGTGTTCACGCCCGTCATGCCCACCCGGTGCTTCAAGGCCAGTGCGGCCACCACGGCGACCTGGGCCCACCGGGAGAGGCCCAGGTGCTCGGCCAGCGCACGTGCGCCCCAGAAGAGGAGCAGGAGGGCGAGGAGGTAGAGCCCGAGGAACAGGGCTGGCTGCGAGACGTGCGCCGTGCGGACAAGCGCCGCCGCCACTCGCGGGAAGACGTTGAGCCGATCCTGGTCGTCGATGAGGATGCGGTCGCGCGGGAAGGACTCCGGCTCCAAATGGCGCTGGATCGCCGGCAGGTAGAAAGCCTGGTCGCTGGCGCCGAACCGGTAGCCCGCGCTGTTGAGCGTGGCCGCGACGACGAAGACGAGCGCGGCGAGCCCCCAGACCAGCCGGGGCCACGGCCGCGCCGCGTCTTCGTGCATCGCCCTCACGTTCAGCTTTCGTCGGCGCTGGGCCCGTAGATGCCGGGCACTTTCGAGCCGGTCAGTCGCAGGTAGACGCTCAGCTGCCCGCGATGGTGAATGAGGTGGTTCATCACCCACGACCGCCACGCCGCGGCGCGCGGCATGCCGAACAGCTCCTTGCCGTTCTGTTTGAACGTCCACGTGCTCATCAGCTCAGCGTCGGTCCGCGCCGCGAGGAGCGCGCGAATCGTCTTCACCTGGCCGTCGAACAGCTCCAGCACGGCGGAGGTTGTGGCCGCGGCTGCCGGCTTGTGCGCGCCGTCGACCATGTTGAACTCCGTCTGCGTGAGAATCGTCTGGCCCCACTGCGGGATTTCCGCCACGTGCGTGGCCAGGCGGCCCAGGCTCATCGACTTTTCGTGCGGCTTCCAGCCGAACTGGGCGTCATCCACCCGCTCGAGCACCTTTCGCGTCACGGCCATTTCGTGATCGAACTCCGGCAACAGCGCGTCAACGATCGCCATTTCTCAGCTCCTTGGTGTTGATTGACTGGTTTCCTTCAGCGTGACACCGTCTCGTCCCTATCCCCTCGTCCCTTGCCCCTTGCCCCTTGCCCCTTGTCCCTATCCCCTTGCCCCTGTCCCCTAGCCTATGACCTCCACCCAGCATCCCAGAAACCGGCGATCGCGGCTGCCAGGGGTGACCTCGGACGGCCTGAAACCGTTCGCGGGGCTGATCGTCATCCGCAGCGTGCCGTCGAGCGGTGTCGGCTCCACGTCGACCTCCGCCGGCACGCCGGCCTCCAGGTCGGTCGTCCACGTGAGCCCGGGTGTTTCGAACCTGACGCTGTTCGCCACCGGGCTCCGCAGCCGCAGGCGGACCTTCGTCGTCAGGCGCCCGGTCTTCGACACCACCGAGACGATGGCGCGATTGGCGCCGCGGACCCAGAACCCGTCAGGTTCCGGGTAGGACGCACTGTCGTGGAACAGGAAGACGAACCGGTCCAGGGCAAGCGTCGCCAGCACCTCGTACGCCGCGACGCGATCGAGGGTGGGTGCCACGCGCATCGGGCGCACCCGCAGTTCACCGACCGCCGCTTCGAGGCCAGCCGACGCGCGGAAGCCGACGAAGTTCACGTCGACCGGGAGGTCGAACGTCCCCTGCCACCGGCCACCCGCCTCAACGTCCACGTTCCACTCGGTCAGGGCGCCGCCGGACCGCCCTGCCTGCAGGACGAGGTTGCCCGCGAGGCGTGCCGCCGGGTCGGCGCCGGATCGCGGCGTGAGCTCGAGGGCGTAACGCCCGGAGGGCAGCGCGAAGCGCGCGTTGAGCAGGACCGGAGCCGGCTGACGTGCGGTCCGCGACCCTGGCCTGGCCGACAGCGAGAACGCCTGCGGCAGCGAGGCGGCGTCGAAGAAGGAAAGCGGGTCGTAGCGGATGCCGATCGGTCTGGCATGCGGGTCGAACGACTCCAGCATCTCGATGCGTGAACGGTCCTCCGGCGACGGGCACGGCTTGAGGTTGGCGCCGAGCGTCGGCGGCATGACGATCGTGACCAGCAGCACGGCGAGCAGCGCACCGGCATCGGCGCGCAGGAACGCCAGTCCCCGGCCGGTGCGTGAACTGCCGCGCGCCGCCGTTCGGCGGGTGGCGAGCAGCCCGACGGCCCACGCGCTCAGGGCGATGGCCAGCAGCCAGATTCCCGCCTGCGCGAGGGCGAGCCAGGTCGGCTGCATGATGAAGTCCGGCGCAAACGCCCACAGGTGCCAGTCCGGCGACAGCCACTCGAGGAACCTCGAGATGCCGTTGCGGCCAAGCGCGAGCGTGGCGCCGTTGCGCACGGCCAGCACCGCCACCGAGGTGGCCAGGCCGACCAGCAGCAGCAACCGGTACACCGCCCGGCGCTCCGGATGGCCGGCGCCCGCCCGGAACTCCCACGCCACGGGCAGCGACATCAGCAGCAGCCCGGAGACGAGCATCCGCCCCGGCAGCGCCGTGCCACCCCACCACATCTGAAACGCGCCAACTGAGCCGACCAGCGCGGCAAGCGCCAATCCGATCTCGACGGCCAGGCCGCGGGCCCGGCCGCCGGCACGCCACATCGACCACAGGCCGACAATGCCGAGCGCGAGCGCCGGCGCGTAAGGCAGGATGCCGTACTCCTGGTCGACGAGCAGGCCCGTGACGCCGCGTACCAGGTTTCCGGCGCTCATCTGTGTGCCGGCGGCCCCGCCGTACGGCGCCGACGGCCAGGGCGAGCCCCAGATGACGAAGTGGAACGCGAGCCACGCCGCAACGCTCAGGGCGAACGGCGCGGCTGCGGCGATCACGAGGCGCTCCCGGGTCCACGGCGAAGCCGGGCGGTCGCGCCAGATCCGCCAGACGCCGACGGCGAGGAGCACGGCGGCTATCAGGGCGTACTTCGCATGCAGCCACGGCAGCACGGCCGTCGCGAGGCCGAGCAGCAGCGCGCGCCAGGCCCGCGCCGGCGTCGCCGTGGCTGCGCCCGGCTCGCTGTCGCCGAGCCCCACGTCGCGGATGGCCACCGTGGCCGCCACCATCACCGCGAACGCAGCCGGGATCTCGGGATACACGGTGCCGCTGTTCGTCAGGTAGGGCACCGACAGCGCCGTCACCGACCACGAGAAGGTGGCGGCCGCCACCGAGCCCGTCACGCGCCGCACCCAGCGCCACGCCAGCGCCGCCGCGGCGGCCGCGATGAGGACCATCAGCAGCACCACCGCCGGGTAGCCGCCCAGCGCGAACGCCGGCGCGGCGAGCAGCGGCAGGCCGACAGGATGGACCGAATAGGTTCCGCCATCCCGGCCCGCCGCGATCGTGTGCGGCGCCAGGTCTGCGTCGTAGTACGCGGCGTAGTCCCGCCGCGCATGGTTGTTCTCGATCCGCAGGTCGTGGTCCGTGAGCAGGCTCTGCGTGATGATGAGGTAATGCGGCTCGTCGCCCCCCGGGAACATCCCCGACGGGGCGAGCGCCAGGGCCGCCGTGCCAAAGAGCACGGCGCTGGCCGCGAAGACGACGAGGTAGCTGCGCAGGGCCGACCACGCGCGCATCCGCACCACGAGGCGGCGCCCGCGGCCGGTGCCGAGCACCGACCACGCGACCTGGCTTGCGACGACCAGCCAGACCAGCAGCCGCCCCGGGCCCGCGAACACTCTCAAGACCGGCACCCGGTCGGGCAGCCAGGGCAGATACGGCAGGATGAGCACCGACAGCGCGTAGAGCGGCAGGAACGAATCCCCGGACCGCGTGGGCGCCGCACCCCCGGAGCCGGGAACGCCGCGAGGGGCGTCGGAGAGACGCAGGCTCAGCACTGCACCGATGGCCAGCGCAAGGGCGAGGCTGGCCGCCAGTTGGGCCAGGCTCGGCAGCATCGCCACCCTGACCGCCTGCGCGCCATTCACGGCGACGTCGAGCGAGCCCAACGACACCCAGAACGCCGCGCCGGCAGTGATCCACGCGCCCACAGTCCGGAGGTTCACAGCATCTCCTCGATGATGGTCTACAATTCTACTCCGCCGGCAGGCCCGGGCCGTTACCGCGCGGAACGCCGATGAAACCGTATCCCCTGCAGTACGTCGCCGAGTCGGTGCTGGCCACCGGCGCTGGCGTGGTCGTCCGCCCCATCCGCGCCAGCGACGAGGCGATGATGGTGCGCTTCCACGAAGGCCTCTCCGACCGGAGCGTCTACCAGCGCTACTTCCACATGATGACGCTCGCCCGGCGGACCGCCCACGCGCGGCTGACGCGGATCTGCCTCGTCGACTACGACCGGGAGTTCGCGCTGGTGGCCGAAGGCCGCGACGAGGAGGGCGGCGCGCCGGTCATTCTGGGCGTCGCGCGCCTGCAGCGCCTCGGCGACGGGGGAGTGGCGGAGTTCGCGGTGGTGGTGGCCGACCGTTACCAGAGGATCGGCGTCGGCGGGGCGCTGATGCGCCAGGTGATCGCCATCGCGCGGCAGGAGGGCGTGTCGCGCCTGCGCGCCGACATCCTGTCCGAAAACGGCCCCATGCGGCGGTTGTGCGCACGGGCCGGCATCTGCGTGCGGCCGACGGCCGACCCGCAGGTGGTCGAAGCCGACCTCGCCTTCTAACCCGAAGCGCACTTCGGTCGGGGACACGCGCTTCGGCCGACGCAGGCTGCCTGCCCTGAGCGCAGTCGAAGGGACGCCTGCGGGCTCCATCCCGGCGCATCCTCAACTGACGTGCGCGCCGGATCCCATCAGTTGAGCCGCAGCACGGCCAGGGTTCGGCCCCCCAGTTCGCAGGCCGGCGGCGTCGCGCCGTTTTCCGGAACCACGCCCCCGCCGTCGGTGTCGAGCACGAGTTCCCACGCCTGGCCGACCGGGACTGGCGGGAGCGTGAACGTCACCGCCGCGTCGCCGGCGTTCAGGAGGATGAGCAGCGTGTCGTCGTGGATGGGCTCGCCGCGTTCGTCGACCTCGGCGATGGCATCGCCGACCAGGATGACGCCGATGCAGCGGACGTGCGGAGCGTTCCAGGACGCGTCGGTCATTTCCCTGCCGTCGGTGTCGAGCCAGACGATGTCGGTGATGTCCTCGCCGCGGATGCCCCGGCCCTGAAAGAACGTCCGCCGCCTCAACACCGGGTGCGTCGCGCGGAAGTTGATCAGGCGCCGCGTGAAGGCGAGCAGGTCGAGCTGCGCCGGCGTCAGCTCCCAGTTGATCCAGCTGATCTCGTTGTCCTGGCAGTACGCGTTATTGTTGCCGTGCTGGGTCCGCGCGAGTTCGTCGCCGGCCGCCAGCATCGGCACGCCCTGGGACAGGAGCAGCGTGGCCAGGAAGTTGCGCGTCTGGCGCGCGCGCAAGGCGACCACGGCGGGATCGTCGGAGTGGCCTTCGACGCCGCAGTTCCAGCTGAGGTTGTTCGACTCCCCGTCCCGGCTGCCTTCGCCGTTGGCCTCGTTGTGCTTCGTGTTGTAACTGACCAGATCGCGCAGGGTGAACCCGTCGTGGCAGGTGACGAAGTTGACGCTCGCGTACGGGCGCCGCCCGCCCTGGGCGTAGAGGTCGCTGCTGCCGGCCAGGCGGCTGGCCAGCTGCGACACCTGCCCGCCATCGCCGCGCCAGAACTGGCGCACCGAGTCGCGGTAGCGGCCGTTCCACTCGGTCCAGCCGGCCGGGAAGTTGCCCACCTGGTATCCGCCCTCGCCGAGATCCCAGGGCTCGGCAATCAGCTTCACCTGCGACAGCACGGGGTCCTGATGGATGATGTCGAAGAACGAGCCCAGCTTGTCCACCTCGAACAGCTCGCGCGCCAGCGCGCTGGCGAGGTCGAAGCGGAAGCCGTCGACGTGCATGTCGACAACCCAGTAGCGCAGGCTGTCCATGATGAGCTGGAGCACGCGCGGGTGGCGCATGTTCAGCGTGTTGCCGCACCCGGTGAAGTCCTGGTAGCGGCGCGGGTCGCCCGGCGCGAGGCGGTAGTAGGAGGCGTTGTCGATGCCGCGCAGCGAGAGCGTGGGTCCGAGGTGGTCGCCCTCGGCGGTGTGGTTGTAGACCACGTCGAGAATCACCTCGAGGCCGGCCGCGTGCAGCGCCCGCACCATCACCTTGAACTCGCGCACGGCGGCCATGCGGCCCTTCGCGCTCGCGAAGCGGGCATCCGGCACGAAGTACCCGAGCGAGTTGTAGCCCCAGTAGTTCGTCAGGCCCCTCTCTACCAGATGGCGGTCGTTGGCGTGGAGGTGGACCGGGAGCAGTTCGACCGCCGTCACCCCGAGGTCGGTCAGGTGCTGGAGCGCGGCGTCGGACGCCAGGCCGAGATACGTGCCCCGCAGCGGCGCCGGGACCTGCGGGTGGCGGAAGGTGAAGCCCTTGACGTGCAGTTCGTAGATGACCGTGTTGTGCCACGGCGTCTGCGGCCGCCGGTCGTCACCCCAGGTGAAGGCCGGGTCGATGACCGCGGCGAGCGGCGCCACGGCGGCCGTGTCCCGGTCGTCGCGGACAAGGTCGTCACGCTGCCGCCCGGGCGCGTAGCCGAAGATCGCGTCATGCCAGCGGAGTTGGCGCCCGATGGCCCTGGCATACGGGTCGAGGACGATCTTCGACGGGTTGAAGCGGTGGCCGGCGTGGGGCGCGTAGGGCCCGTGCACGCGGAAGCCGTAGAGCTGACCCGGTCTGACGTCGGGAAGGTAACTGTGCCAGACGTGGTCGGTCCGTTCGAGGAGCGGAATCCTGTGCGCCTCCCGCTCGTCGGCGGGCGAATCGAACAGGCAGAGGTCGACCGCCGTGGCGTTCTCGGAAAACAGCGCGACGTTGACGCCGAGGCCGTCCCAGGCGGCGCCGAGCGGATGTGGTCGTCCAGGCCAGACGCGCATGTCCGCATTGTACGCGCAGCCGGGGTAGAATCCCCCCATGTACCTCCGGGTGATGAAGGTGGGCTGCTTCGGCGGGGGCACGGGCCTGCCGAGCGTGCTGGGCGGCCTGAAGCGGAATCCCTGGCTCGACCTGCACGCCATCGTCACCATGTTCGACAGCGGCGGCAGTTCGGGGCAGCTGCGCGACGAGCTGGGCGTCCTGCCGCCGGGCGACGTGCTGAAGTGCGCCCTGGCGCTGGCGCGCAACGAGCGCGAGGCACGCCGGCTGCTGCTGTCCCGGCTGCCGACGCTCGAGGATTCGCGCCTGGCCGGCCACACGGCCGGCAACCTCCTGCTGTCGATGATGGAGCAGTACAGCGGGAGCTTTCTGGCCGGGGTCGAAGGCCTGCGGGCGCTGCTGGGCTGCCGAGGCCGCGTGTGGCCGGTGAGCATCGAGCAAGCCAGCCTGTGCGCGCGCTACGCGGACGGCTCGAGCGAGCGCGGCGAGGCGGACGTGGATGCCCGGCTCGATCGCGGCCACGCGATCGAGCAGGTGTGGCTGGATCCGCCCGTGGAGATCCACCGCGCGGTGGCCGGCGCCATCGCCGAACTCGAGGCGGTGATCGTCGGCCCGGGCAGCTTCTTCACGAGCCTGATGCCGATCTTCTCGGTCAAGGGCGTGCCTGAGGCCCTCGCGCGGGCTCGGGGGCCGATCATCCTCATCGCCAACCTGCTCACGGAAGGCCAGGGCATGAGGGGCTTCACGGCGGGCGATGCCGTGAGGATGATTGGCCAGGCAGCCGGACGGCCGGTCAGCGCGGTCGTCTTCAACGAGGGGCGGCCGTCGGCCGACGTGCTGGCGCGCTACACCGACGAGCACAAGTACCCGCTGGAGTTGGGCACGCTACCCGCCTCCTGCACGCTGGTCAGCGGACGGTTCTGGCGGAAAGACATCGCGCGCCACGATCGTCTGCGGCTCGCGCACGCCCTCTGGGCGGTACTCGCCGCGAACCTCGAGCGACGCTCCCGTCCGCGGCTCTGATCCGTACGTACCTGGTCCCCCGGGGCGACCATGACCGACACCGAACTGCGAACGCTGGGGGTGATCATCGCGGCCCTGGGCGGCGCCGCCATCGGGGTGGAGCGCGAGCGGTCGGGGCATGCGAAGGGCCCTGATGCGCGGTTCGCCGGGGTCCGCACCTTCACGCTGCTCGGCGGGCTCTCGGGCCTCGCCGGGTGGCTCTGGGCCGCACAGATTCCATGGCTGGCGGTCGTGCTGCTGGCCGGCGCCGCCGCGCTGGTGGTGGTGGCCTACCAGGCCGTCGCCGCCCGGGACCCCGATGGCACCACGGAAGTGGCGGCGCTGGTGACGCTGGCCGCCGGCGTACTGGGCGGCCTCGGCCACCTGGCGTTTTCGAGCGCCGTGATTGCCGTCACGGCGCTGCTGCTCATCGAGAAGTCGCGCGTGCACGCGCTGGTTCAGCGGATGGACGACAAAGCCGTCCGCGCCGGCATCCGCTTCGCGGTGATGGCCGTCGTGCTGATGCCGCTGCTCCCGGCGGGCCCGTACGGTCCCCTCGGCGGCGTCAGGCCTCGCGAGCTGTGGGTCTTCGTGCTGTTCTTCTCGGGCATCAGTTTCGCCGGCTATATCGCGCGCCTCTTCGTGGGCGCCCGCCACGGCTACCTGGTCGCCGGCCTGCTCGGCGGCGTCGTCTCGTCAACGAGCGTGACGCTGTCGTTTTCGCGGGCGAGCCGGCGCGAAGACGAGGCGGTCGGCCGGCCCCTCGCCTATGGCGTGCTCGCCGCCTGCACCACGTTGTTCGTTCGAGTCGCCGCGGCCACGGCCGTGCTGTCGTTCCCGCTGGCCGAGCGGCTCGTTCCCCTGATTGCGGCGCCGTTCCTCGTCGGGGTGGCGGCCGTGCTGATCGGCCTGCGAAGGCCGCAGCAGGAGCGGCCGGAGGTGCACACGCTCCAGAACCCGCTGCAGCTGGGAGCGGCGCTGCAGATGGCCGCGCTCTTCCAGGCGGTGCTGTTCATCGTCGATGCGGTGCGGACGACCTGGGGCGATGTGGGCCTGGTCGTCAGCGGCGCGATCCTCGGCGTGGCCGACGTCGACGCGCTGATGATCTCGATGGCCCATGCCGTCGCGACGGGCGGCGCGCCGGCGGCGCCGGCGACGGCCGTGGCGGTCGGCATCCTGTCGAACACCCTGTTCAAACTGGCCCTGGCGACGACGCTCTCCCGCCCGCCGTTCAGGCGCACGGCTGGGGTGGGCCTCGCGGCGATGGCCGCCGCGTCGCTGGCGGCGCTCCTGGTCTTTCGCCCCGGTCCTTGACTTCGCCGCGGGGCGTCACTAGCCTGTGGCGCCATGGGCGCAACACGCACCTCGGCACGGGTCGACATCAACTGCGACATGGGCGAAGGCTTCGGGGCCTACGCCATGGGCCTCGATGCCGACATCATCGCCCACATCACCTCCGCCAACATTGCCTGCGGGTTTCACGCCGGCGATCCGGGATGGATGCGGGCCACCGTCTCGCTCGCCGAGCGTCACCGCGTCGGCGTGGGTGCGCACCCGGGCTTTCCGGATCTGCGCGGATTCGGCCGCCGCGCCATGCAGGCGTCGGCCGCCGAGATTGCCGACGACCTCGTCTATCAGATTGGCGCACTGACGGCGTTCACGGGCGGGAAGCGCCTCCAGCACGTGAAGCCCCACGGCGCCCTGTACAACATGGCGGTCGAACGCGAGGACGTGGCCCGCGCCATCGGCGATGCCATTCTCGAGGTTGATCGGGATCTGATTCTCGTCGTGCTGGCCGGCTCACCCTGGGAGCAGGTGGCTCGACGTATGGGGCTGCGAGTGGCGCGGGAGGTGTTCGCGGACCGCGCCTTCGACGCCCGGGGCGGGCTCGTGCCGCGGACGGCAGCCGGCGCGGTCATCCACGATGCGCCGACCGTCGTCGAGCGGAGTCTCCGGATGGTTCTCGACCACCGCGTGACCGCCGTCACCGGCGAAGACCTCGAACTGCACGCCGACACGATTTGTCTGCACGGCGACACCCCTGGCGCGGTGAGCCTCGCGGCATCACTGCGCGTGGCGTTCGCGCGCGCCGGCGTCGAGGCGGTCCCGATGGCGGAACTGGTGGCGCGCTAGCCATGCTGCAGGCTCCGCGCCTCCTCCCCGCAGGCGACAGCGCCATGGCCGTCGAGTTCGGCGACGGCATCGACGTGCGGATCAACGCGCGGGTGCGGCTGTTGCAGCAGGCTCTCCGGGCCGGGGCGCATGCCGGCATCGTCGAGATGGTGCCCACGTACCGCTCGCTGATGGTGCACTACGACCCGATGGTGCTGGCGCGCGAGGCCCTCGCAGACGTCATCATGACGACGGCGGGCCGGCTGCCGGAGCAGGTCCGCGAGGCGGCCAGGACGGTCGAGATTCCGGTGAAGTACGGGGGCGAGGCCGGTCCTGATCTGGCGGATGTGGCCGCGGCTGCCGGTGTGGACGAGCAGGCCGTGGCCGAACTCCACGCCGGCGGCGAGTACGTCGTGTTCATGCTGGGGTTCATGCCGGGGTTTCCGTATCTCGGCGGCCTGCCGCCGGGCCTTGCGATGCCGAGGCTCGCATCGCCGAGAGCTGTGGTGCCGGCAGGGTCGGTCGGCATCGCTGGGGCGCAAACCGGCATTTATCCTACCGAGAGCCCGGGCGGATGGCGGATCATCGGGCGCACGCCGGTTTGTCTGTTCGATCCGCTTCGTTCGCCTCCGGCACTGCTCGAGGCCGGGGACCACGTTCGCTTCGTTCCCGTCGGCCAGACGGATTACGACGCGATCGCGCGTGAGGTGCAGGCGGGCACGTATCGTCCGGCCTCGCGCACCGGGAGCGGCGGCCGATGACCGTCATCGCGGTGCTCGAGGCCGGTCTGCTGACGACGGTGCAGGACCTTGGCCGCTTCGGGTGGCAGCAGCACGGCGTGCCGGTGTCCGGTGCGATGGACGATTGGGCGCTGCGGGCGGCCAATCGGCTGGTTGGCAACGACGAGAACGCCGCGGCGCTCGAGATCACACTGGCCGGTCCCGTGCTGCGCTTCGACGGGCCCGGCGTGATTGCGGTGACCGGCGCGGACCTGGGGGCGCGCCTCAACGGACGGCCGATGCCGCCGTGGCAGTCCGCCGCGGTGTCTGCGCGCGCCGAACTGACCTTTTCCGGCGCGCGCGACGGGATACGCGCCTACCTGGGCGTCGCCGGAGGCATCGACGTGCCGCTCGTGCTCGGCAGCCGCTCGACGCTGACCAGGTCGCGCCTGGGCGGCTTCATGGGGCGGGCCCTGGCAGCCGGCGATCGCGTGGCGGTTGGCGAGTGCGCGGACCCGTCGTGGTCGGTCCGCCGGCGGCTGCCCCGCGAACTGATCCCGGCGTACGGCCATGTCCACACCCTCCGGGTGGTGATGGGGCCGCAGGACGATCTCTTTGCGGGCGAGGGCATCCGGTGCTTCCTCTCGGAGACCTACACGCTGGCTTCGCAGTCCGACCGTGTCGGATGCCGGCTGACAGGGCCGCGGATTGGCCATCGCCGCGGGGCGGACATCGTCTCGGACGGCACGGCGTTCGGGTCGGTCCAGGTGAGCGGCGACGGCATGCCGATCGTGCTGATGGCCGACCGCGGCACGACCGGCGGCTACACCAAGATTGCCACCGTCGCCAGCGCCGACCTGTCGCGCGTGGCGCAGGCGGCGCCGGGCGACCGCGTGAGGTTCGTGCAGGTTGGCGTCGACCAGGCACAGGCCCTTCTGCGCACCGCGCGAGCGCAGTTGGACCGCATCGTCCGCGAGGAGGCCTGGAAGGCACCCTCGGCGGGGATCTTCGAAGAAGACAGTGGCGCGCCGCTCGCCGCGCCGGCGTACGCCGAACTGGCGGACGCGCTCACCGTGCCGCTCGGTCCCGCGGCCCCTCGCGCGAACACCCTCTGCGCGGCCATGCCCGGCCTGGTCGTCTCGGTGGCGGTGGGTGCCGGCGACGTGGTCGCGGCCGGGCAGCCGCTGGTCGTCCTCGAGGCGATGAAGATGCAGAATCCCGTGCGGGCGCCGCGGGGCGGGCGCGTGGCCCGCGTGCTGGTGGCGGCGGGCGCGCAGGTGGATGGCGGCGCGCCGCTCATCGAGTTCGAGGACGCGGACGCACGGAGGACATGAGCCGATGGCAGCGCAGCAGGAGGACCGCGGGCTGATGGCGTGGTGGCGAGCCGGGACGCCCGAAGGCCGCCGGGCGCTCGTGGCCGGCAGCCTCGGGTGGATGCTCGACAGCTTCGACGTGATGCTCTACGCGCTGGTGCTTGCCGCCCTCATGAAAGACCTCGGCATGGCCAAGCTCACGGCCGGCCTGCTGGGTTCCGCGACGCTCGTGGCCTCGGCCTTCGGCGGCCTGCTGTTCGGGATCCTGGCGGACCGCTGCGGCCGCACGCGTGCCCTCATCTCGAGCATCCTGATCTACTCCATCTTCACCGCCGCGTGCGGGTTCGCGCAGACCGTGGCCCAGCTCGCCGTCTTCCGCGTGTTCCTGGGGCTGGGGATGGGCGGCACGTGGGCGAGCGGGGCGGCGCTGGTGTCGGAGACCTGGTCCGCCGAGCACCGCGGCAAGGCGCTCGGCTTCATGCAGAGCGCGTGGGCCGTCGGGTACGGGCTGGCGGCGCTCGTGGTGGCCGTCGTCATGCCGATCTGGGGATGGCGGGCCGTGTTCTTCGTCGGCGTGCTGCCCGCGCTGGTGACGGTGTGGGTCCAGGGCCGGGTCGAGGAGCCCGCCCTCTGGCGCGCCAGGAAGGCGTCGGCGCCGGCCGGGCGGAGCCGGCTGGCCGACGTGTTCCGCGGCAAGCTGGGGCGCCTCACCATCGCGGTCACGCTCATGAACGCCTGCACGATGTTCGGCTGGTGGGGGTTCAACCAGTGGATCCCCGCGTACCTCTCGCTGCCCGCCGCGGATGGCGGCATCGGCCTCAGCACGAGAATGATGTCGGGCTTCATCATCGCCATGCAGGTGGGCATGTGGTTCGGTTACGTCACCTTCGGGTTCATCAGCGACCGGGTCGGACGCAAGCGCGCCTACGTCGCCTATCTGCTGACCGCCGCCGTGTTGATGCTCGCGTACACCGTCACGCGGCACCCCCCCGCCCTGCTCCTGCTCGGACCCGTCGTCGCCTTCTTCGCCACCGGGTACTTCACCGGCTTCGGCGCGGTGACGGCGGAGATCTACCCGACCGAGATCCGCGCGAGCGCGCAGGGATTCACCTACAACATCGGTCGCATCGGGAGCGCCGTCGCGCCATGGGCCGTCGGCCGATTGGCGGAGACCAGCGGCTTCGGCGCCGCTTTTTCGCTGTCGGCCGTGGCCTTTGCCTGCGCGGCCGTCATCTGGCGCTGGATTCCCGAAACCCGGGGCCGCGACCTCGCCTAGACGCGGGAATGGTGCCAGGCACCTTTCGTTAGAAGCGGAAGTAGATGAAGTCGAGCGACGTGGTGCTGCGAAGGACGAGAATGCCGGCGACGAGCAGGCCGGCGAGCAGCGCCTGGGCGGCCACCACCCACGGCACCGGCTGCGCTTCCTCGCGCACCATCGCGGCCCCGAGATCACGCCCGCCCAACTGCACCCACAGGCTCTGCACCCACAGCGGGATCGAATACAGCAAGGCCAGGAAGAACAGGTAGGCGCCGGTCCGCCGCCCGAGCACGGTCGACTCGAACGGCGACAGGCCGAGATGCCGGACGAGTTGAGCGAGATCGGTTTCCCTGAAGAACAGCCAGCCGAGGCTGGTGAGCAGGAACATCCCGGCGATCTGCAGCGGGGCCAGCCACCGGCGCGTCCGGCGCCGCCGTTTCCGCATCGCGCCGACGATGCGCGCCAGGGCCAGCAGCACGCCGTGATAGGCACCCCAGATGACGAAGTTCCAGCTGGCGCCGTGCCAGAGTCCGGCCGTCAGCATGGTGAGGATCATCCCGCCCGAGTACGCCCACGTCGCGGCATCGATCCGCAAGCGCCGTTCCGGGGGCAGCCGGTCCGAGATGCGGTAGGCCACCGGCAGGAACAGGTAGTCGCGGAACCAGGTCGAGAGGGAGATGTTCCAGCGGCGCCAGAACTCGGCCGGCCCCTTCGCCAGGTACGGGTGTTCGAAGTTCTTGATGAGATCGATGCCGAGCCATGCCGCCACGCCGCGGGCGATGTCCGCGTAGGCGGAGAAGTCCGCGTAGATCTGGATGCCGAACGCGAACACGCCAGCCCAGAGCACGTAGAACTCGGGCGACTGGAGTGCGAACACCTTGTTCGCGATCACGCCGACGTTGTCGGCGATGACGAGCTTCTTGAAGAAGCCCCACGCGAGCAGCAGGGTGGCGTCGCGCGCGGCCGGCGCCGAGAACCGTCGCGCGCGCTCGATCTGCGGCAGCAGGGTCGTGGCGCGCATGATGGGCCCGGCGAGCAGGCTGGGGAAGAACGCGATGAAGGCGCCAACGTCGATGAGGCTTCTCCGGGCCGGCGTGCGACGCCAGTACACGTCGATGACGTAGCTGAGCGCCTGAAACGTGTAGAACGAGATGCCGACGGGCAGCACGACGTGCAGCGCAGGCTTCGGCACGTGCCAGCCCGCCATTGCCAGGACCGCCGCGACGTTGTCGGCAAAGAAGTTGAAGTACTTGAAGAACCCCAGGAGCCCGAGGTTGGCCGCCACAGCCAGCCACAGGAACGCCTTCCGGCGCGCGGGCCGCAGGTCCATGCCGAGGGCGGCCCCGTAGTCGACGGCGGTCGTGGCGGCGATGAGCACCAGGAACCACGGGTGCACCCACCCGTAGAACACGTAGCTCCCGGCGAGCAGGAGGACGTTCTGGCCGCGGCGGGGCAGCGCCCAGTACGCCGCCACGAACACGACCATGAAAATCGCGAAGTCCAGGCTGGCGAAGATCACCGGAAGATCTCCGGGTTCTTCCGGAAAAAGAGCTCCGTGTAGGCTTGCCGGAAGGCCTTCTTCACATGATCGCCGTCCTCGTAGACCGAGAGCGGCTGGTCCGGATCGCCCCAGTCGTCGTGGAAGATGGCTCCGTTCGACTCCAGGTAGGCCCGCAGCTTCCGCACGTACTCCTGGAGCGCCGGCGACTGCGGCGCGGGGCCGTCCGCAGCCGGCCGGCGCTGGACGCGGACGAAGGCGACGCGGACTCCGGACCTCTGCGACAGGCGCAGGATCTCGGGCAGCACCGACGTGGGGAGGAGTCGATCGAAATCGAGGGCCTCGCCGCCCGGCGCGGCCATGTCGGCGGCCGCCATCGGGCGCAGCGCCTCGAGGGTGAAGACCTCGTTGTTGATCGCGTCGAGCAGTGTCTTGCGGGCGCGCCGCGCGGCCGACCAGGCGACCGGCGCCCTGATGATGATGGGCTCGAGCCAGGCGCGGGTCTGGTCGTACTGGTAGGCGCGGCGGATCGCGCCATGCAGCCGGTAGAAGGCCCCCCGCGCACGCGCCGCGAGGATCTCGTCGAGCACGGGCTCCTGGTTCTTCGCCACGCGGTCGAGCGCCGACGGGTAGACGCGGAACAGCGTGTCCGTGAGGTTCTCGTCGCGAAAGAAGAACACCACGACCCTGGGCCGGAGCCCGGCGTTGATGACGAGGTTCTTGAACGCGAGGTACCAGTAGGCCGGCCCCGATCCCGGGTGAAACAGGGCCGCGGCGCCGTGGCCGCCGATGAGCCTCGACAGGTGGCCGGGATCGATGCGGGTGCCGGCCATCGAGTCGCCGATCAGGATGTAATCGTTGGCGGCCTCGCGCAGCGACGCGACGGCGTCGCTGTCGAACGGCGCCCGCACCCGGGGCGATTCGATCGAGGGGATGTAGCTGGGCGCCGCGTCAGGCGGCCGGACGGCGCGATTCACGGCGCGGAGGCCGAGCGGGACAAGGACGGCACCCAGCAGGACGGCCAGCAGCGCGGCGCTGCGGCGCAGACGGACCCTCGACTCGCTCATGCGCGTGGCCGGCGGGCCGGGCTACGTGCCGGCGTGTGCGACCTCCGGGAACAGCTTCACGAGGTCCTCCCTCCGCGGCGGCGGCGTCAGGAGGCTCACCACGACGAGCAGGCCGATGGAGATGACGGCCGCAGGATAGAAGCTGGGGATGCCCCACGCGTCGGTGCCGATCATGACGGAGGGCGCAAGGTAGGGCAGGAGCACTTCGAAGAACACCGTGGCCAGCGCGCCGCCCACAATCGAGGCCACGCCGCCCTGGCGCGTCGCCCGCTTCCAGGTCAGGGCCGCGAAAAGCGCCGGCGTCACCGAGACGCCATACATGGTGTAGGCGAAATAGGCGTACCGCAGCACCGAGATCTCCGACTCGAGGTAGGTCGGGATGAAGATCATCAGGAAGGCGCACAGCCCCATGACGACGATGAAGACTTTCTGGAGGCCGACCATCTTCTCGGGATCCGACGCCGGGTTGATCATCTTCTGATAGATGTCGCGGATGACGTTCGAGCTCGACGACAGCAGGTAGTTCATGCCGGTCGAGAGCACGACGGCGCACGCCGCCCCGAGCAGCAGCACGCCGACCGGCGTCGGCACCATGTAGCGCGCGGCGTTCAGCACGAGCGACCGGCCGCTCCAGTTCAGGTGGTGCTCGACGTTGTAGGACGCCGCGTACACCGCGATGCCGATGACGATGGTCTCGACGACGATCGTGCCGACGATCCAGATGGCCGTCGCCTTCTTCGCTTCGGCCGGCGACTTGGCCGCGTAAAACTTCTGGTACATCGACTGCACGCCGAGCAGCAGGAACAGCGTGGAGAGGAAATAGCTGAGCGCCTTCAGCGCGGGATACTTGCCGAAGTCGGGCGAGAACACCGCGAAGTGCCCGGGCGGCAGGACGTCGCGCGCGTGCGACCATCCGCCCGCCGTCGAGACGACGAAGGGAAGCGCGAGCAGGCAGGCCGACACGATGATGATACCGTTGGGCAGGTCCGTGTGCGCCACGGCGACCATGCCGCCGATGGTCACGAACATGATCACGAAGATGGCCGCGATGATCTGGCCCACTTCGGGCGAGATCGCCCCGTCGGTGACGACGTTGAGGATCTCGCCCCCGGCCCGGAACTGGTACGAGACGATGGTGGTGAACGCGATGATGAGCGCAATCGCCCCGAACAAACGGGCGAACCGGCCGTAGCGGACCTCCAGGATGTCCCCGATCGTGTACTGGCCGAACGTGCGGATCTTCGCCGCGATGAAGTAGATGATCGCAATGCCCAGGAACGCCCCGGCGGGCTGCCAGACCGCGCTCCAGCCCGCGTAGGAGGCGAACTCCGCGCCGGCGATGAACGTGCCGGACCCGATCCACGTGCAGACCAGCGTGAAGACCATCTTGGTGAGCGACAGGCTCCGCCCGGCCACCATGAAGTCGTCCTGCGACTTGATCTGCCGTGAACGGTAGATGTTGTACCCGGTCAGCACCAGCAGGTACGCCAGGATCACGTACAGGTAAACGCTCACGGAACCTCCTACGCGGTTCGATGGTGAAAACCGGTGCAGGATAGCACAGGTGGCGGCGGCTTCAGGGGAGAGGCGAGAGGGAACAGGGGAGAGGGGAGCGACAAGTCCACCCTCGCGCGGCGCCACGATCGGCGCCGCGCCGGCGGAGGCCGTCACTGCGGAAATGCCGGGCGAACCGGACGCTACTTCGTGCCGGGCGGCACGAAGTCGGCCGGCGGCGCGGCGCCCTGGCCGAAGAAGAACTCGGTCATCTGCTTCGCCATCAGCTCCTGCGCCTCCTTCTGGAACGGGAGCAGGCGGTACTCGTTGAGGATCATCTTCATCCGCTCTTCCCAGAGCTTCCACGCCTCGGCGGAGACGCTGTCGTACACGCGCTGGCCGAGTTCCCCAGGCCAGGGCGGCGAATCGAGACCGGGCAGTTCCTTGCCGAACTTCACGCAGTGGACCATGCGGCTCATATCAGGTCTCCAGGATGAGGAGTCAGACTCAGTGCACGCGTACCGCGGCCGGCGCTCCTTCAGGCTCCGCCGCACGCGCCGCCTCGCTCTCGGCTGCGGCGGCCACCCGCTCGACCTGCACGCGCGCATCGTTGAAGCACGCGCCCGCGCCGATATCGGACAGCGTGTCGGGCGCGAGGGCGTTGGCGGTCGATCCGTTCAGCGTGTGGCGGCCCCACAGCCCCTTGGGCAGCGACACGGTTCCGGGCCTGACGACGGGCGAGACGGCGGCGTGGCAGGTCACCGTTCCGAGGTCGTTGAAGACGCGTACGGTGTCGCCTTCCCCAATCTTCCGCGTGTGGGCGTCGTCAGGGTGGATCGTGAGCGCGGCGGTCTTGCGCACCAGTTCGTACAGCGACGACGAGATCGCCTTCTCGTTCGATGGCGAAATCAGCGCCAGCGGATGCCGGTCCGTTGCCGGGTCCGGCTGGTAGGTGAACAGGCCGAGCGGGGCCTGGCGATCGAGGTCGTCCGGAAACAGATGGATCTTGCCGTCCGGGGTGCGCGGGAACACGTCGACGAACTGGATCGGGGCATCGCCGAACGGCGGCGCCGCCGGCGCGTCGGCGCGGAGGGCGTCACCCACCCCATCGGGCAGCCCGTCGATGACGCGGAGCATCATCTCGAGTTCGTCCTTCGGATCGTCCGGCTGACCCAGCCCGAGCCGTTCCTCGAGCTCCGCGAACACGTCGACGTTGGGCCGGGCCTCGCCGACGGCATCGATGACGGGCCTGACCATCTGGAGGCTGATCGGCCCGTACGCCCGCGCGAAATCGTACTGCTCGAGAAAGGTGGTGGCCGGCAGCACGACGTCGGCATAGCGCGCCGTGTCGGTCATCACCTGATCGAAGACGATGGTCGTCACATCGTCGCGTTCGAGGCCCTTCCGCACGAGGTTCTGGTGCGGGGCCGTCGCGAGGGGGTTGCAGTTGTAGACGAAGAGCACCTTCACGGGCGGGTCGGCCTGTCCGGTCAGCATCCGGCCGAGGTGGTTCATGTTGACCACGCGCGTGGGCGGCTCCTCGGCGCCGATCCAGGACTTGGTGATGCCCCAGGAGCCGGAGTTGCTCAGCGTGTATCCGCCGCCGCGCACGCCGAACTTTCCGGCGACGGCGGGCAGCGCGAGGATGGCCGCCGCCGCGTTGCCGCCGTTGCGGTTGCGTTCGAGCCCCCAGCCGCAGCGAATCACCGCCGGCGACGCCGCCGCGTACATGCCCGCCAGGGCGGCGATGGCGCCCGGCTCGAGGCCGGCCACCGACGCGGCGCGCTCGAACGTCCATTCCCGCGCGCGCGCCCTCAACCGCTCCGCACCCGTGGCATGCGCCGCGAGGAAGCCCTCGTCGGCGAGCCCGTGTTCGAAGAGGTGGCGATGCAACGCCAGCGCGACGGCGACGTCGGTGCCGGGGCGCAGCGCCAGATGAAGATCGGCGAGCCGGGCCAGCGGTGTCGCCCGCGGGTCCACCACCACCAGCGTCGCGCCGGCCCGCTGGGCTTCGCGGACAAACGGCACGAGGTGTATGCCGGACGCCGACGGATTCGCGCCCCAGATCACGATGAGCTTCGCGTGCGCGTAGTCGGCGTAGGTCACCGACGGCATCTTGCCGTAGATCGCCTGGTTCGCCGCGCCCGTGGTGGACGCGCACAGCGTGCGGGCCAGCCTTGACGCGCCGAAGCGTCTGAACAGCCTCGCGTCGGTCGTGTCCTGCGTCAGCAGGCCGTTCGAGCCGCCGTAGCAGTAGGGCAGCACCGACTCCGGGCCCCAGCCGTCGCGGGCCTCGCGCATCGCGTCGGCCACGCGGGCCAGCGCTTCCTCCCAGCTCACCCAACGAAACTCGCCGGAGCCCGGAGGGCCGAGGCGGAACCCGGGACGCAGCAGGCGATCGGGCCCGTACATCCGCTCGCCGAAGCGCCGGACCTTCCCGCAGATGTATCCGCCGGTGACCGGGTTGGCGTGCCCGCCGTCGAGGGCGACCACGCGGCTGTCGGCGAGAGACACCAACAGGCTGCAGGAATCGGGGCAGTCCAGGGGGCACGCCGTGGCGACCTGATGTCCCGCGGGCCTGGTCATGAGGCGGTCCTGGTGCGCACCGCCTGGCCGTCCTTCAGGTCGCGGAGCGCCTGGAACGGGCCGGTCACGACGGCCGTCCCCTCGGCGAGACCGGACACCTCGATGTCGAGGCCGCCGATGAGGCCCGTGGTGACCGGCTGGAACCGGACCGTGCGGCCGTCCGCCACGAACACCCCGGTGCGCTCGCGGCCGTCTGCGTCGGTCCGGACGACCACCGACTGAAGCGGCACGACGAGGACGTTCTGGCGCTCGGCTGTCAGCACTTCGGCGTCGCACGTCAGGCCCGGGCGCAGCCGCCCGTCGGGTGTATCGAGCCGCACCTTGACGCGGAACTCGCGGGCCGCCGCGCCGGTGCCGGTGATCGGCAAGGCGCTCGCGCCCACCTCCACCACGCGCCCCGTGAAGGAGACGCCGGGGATGGCTTCGAGCGTGACGGTGGCGCGCTGGTCGATCTGAATCCGCAGGACGTCGGCTTCGGCGACTTTCACCTCGGCGTCGATGGCGGCGAGATCGGAAATCGTCATCAGCGTCGTGCCGAGCTGGCCCTGGATACCCATGACGACCATCTCGCCTTCCTGGACAGGCAGCCGCGTGACGATGCCGGAGATGGGCGCGACAATGTCGGTCTTGGCCAGCACGTCGGCGACTCTGGCCGCGTCGGCCCGGGTCTCGGCGACCCGGCGTTCGGACGACTCGCGCCCCTGCTGAAGGCGCCGGATCACCGCCTCGGCGCCCTTGACCTGGGCGGCCGCCGTGTCGGCGTTGGCCGTGGCGCTGTCGAGTTCGGCAACCGGCACCAGGCCGTCCTTGCGCAGGTCGCGCGTCCGCTGGAGCCTGAGCTGCGCTTCCTGCGCGCGAGACCGGGCCGCGTCGAGATCGGCCTGGGCCGACTGCAGCACGTCGGCGGTCGCACGGAGATCGGCTTCCGCGCCCTTGACGCGGGCGTTGGCGGCCGTGGCGCTGGCCGCCGCCTGGACGGCGTCGATGCGCGCCACGATCTGTCCGGCCTTCACCGCCTCGCCCTCCTTCACGCGGAGTTCGACGAGCCGGCCCATGACGCTCGACCCGATGTCGGCATAGCGCTGGGCCACAATCTGCCCGGACGCGGTGACCGACGACTTGAAGACGGCCTTGCGCGCCGCCGGCTGCGTGTCGACGGAGACACCCCCGGTGTCGCGCCGCATCAGGAAGACCGCGCCGACGATGATGATCCCGGCCGTGGCGAGCAGCCCCACGGTTCGTCGCTTCATACGCCTCACTTTACCACGCGCACCCGTGGTTCCCTGGTTGGACGCGTGAAGTGCGGCACGAGGATCCAACCGGGCGCGGGCGGCGTCTTTTGTATGGGCGCTGGTGTGCCCTTCTTTGCTAGAGTGGGAAGTCCGAGTCTCGCACATCATGATCACCTACCTGCGTCCGCTCCGGGAGGCGCTTGAACAGGGCCTGTCCTCGATCCGGGGCAACCCGCTGCGGGCCGGCCTTGGGGCCCTCGCCGTCGCCGTCGCGGTGGCGACCATCGTGGTGGTCGTGACCGCCCTGGACGGCCTCGGGCGTTACGCCCGCGCGACGGGTGCCCGCGCGTTCGGCAGCGACACCTTCCTGCTCGCGCAGATTGCCACGGCGGGGCAGAGCACGCGCCGTGAACTCGCCGAGAAGCAGCAGCGCAACCCGGCCATGGGCAGGCCGGACCTGCGGTTCCTCGAGCGCCACGCCGGCGACGACGTGATCTATGCCGTCACGGTGCAGCGCGTGGGGGACGTCACCGCCGGCGCCAGGACGTTCGAGAACGCGGCCATCAGCGGCACGACGCCGACCCTGGCCGACCTGCGCGACATGGGCATCGGCCGCGGGCGGTTCCTGCAGCCGCACGAGGCCGCGCGCGGCGCGCAGGTGGCGGTCATCGGCGCGGACGTCGCCGACGAGCTCTTCCCCGGGGGCGATGCGCTGGGACAGGCCATCCGTGTGGCCGGCCGCCGTTTCGAGGTGGTAGGGATCCAGCGGCGGCTCGGTTCGTCGGGCGGCACGTCGCTCGATCGCTTCGTCTGGATGCCGCTGCCCACTTTCGAACGGCTGTACGGGGCGCCGCCCACGCTGAGCATCTTCGCGCGCGCGAAAGACGGCGTCGAGATCGAGGCCGCCGAGAGCGTCGCCCGCACCGCGCTGCGGGCGAAACGGCAGATCCAGCCCGGCGTGGACGACAACTTCGACCTGCTGACGCCCGAGGCGGCCCGCGACTTCGTGCTGCGGCTCTCCGAGCGCGTCGGCGCAGCGGCCGCCCCCATCTCGGCGATGGCGCTGCTGGCGGCCATCGTCGTGATCACGAACACCACCCTCGTGTCGGTGACGCAGAAGACCCGCGAGATCGGCGTGCGGCGCGCACTTGGCGCGTCGCGCAACGACATCATGCGGGAGGTCGTGGCCGAGTCCACCCTCGTGGCGCTGGCCGGCGGCATGGCCGGGACGCTGCTGACGGCCGCCGCCGTGTCCCTGCTCGGCGCCGCCCTGCAGATCGACATCGTCGTCAACGGCTCCACCGTGGCGTGGGCGATTGGCGCTGCCGGCCTCAGCGGCCTCGTGGCGGGATACTACCCGGCGCGCCGCGCGACGAGGATCGACGTGATCGCGGCCGTGAGGGCGGAGTAACAGCCATGACCTGGATCCAGGGGAGCGCCGAAGCCGCCACGCTCGCGCTGGAATCGCTCCGCAGCCAGAAACTGCGCTCCGCCCTGGCGATCGCGGGCATCGTCATCGGCATCATCACCGTCGTGCTCGTGGCCACCATCCTGGTGGGCGTGCGCAACGGCATCGCCGGCCTGTTCAGGGAACTCGGGACCGAGAACGTGTTTGCGTTTCACCGGGCCGGCGACCCGTACAGCCCGGCTTCCGACCGGGACGCCCAGCGCAAGCCGCTCGACCCGGGGCTGGCCGCCGCCATCGCCGCCGATGCCACCGCGATCCGCGACGTGGGCGCGCAGATCATCGTGCCCCCGATCGTGGACGGGCGGCCCCTGGTGGCCCGCCGCGGCACCAACGAGAGCGACACGGTGCTGGTCGAGGGGGCGACGCCGAACTTCTTCGAAATCACGGGGACGGAGTTCCGCGCGGGCAGGCCCTTCACCGAGATCGAGAACCGGGGGGCGGCCAAGGTGGCGGTCCTCGGCTCCAACATCGCGCGCGCCCTGTTCGGCGCGGCCCCCTCGCTCGGCAAGGCGTTCACGCTGGCCGGGGACACCTATTTCGTCGTCGGTGAAGCGGCGCCGAGGCGCGGAGGTTTTTTCGGCGAGAACCGGCAGGACAACGTCATCTCACTCCCGGCGGCGACGGTCACCAGGCGGTTCCCCGACGCGAAGCAGACGATTATCTACGCTCGCGCGAATCCGGGCCAGCTGGCGTCCGCGAAAACGGAGCTGGAGTTCCTGCTGCGCCGCCTGCGTGGGATTGCGCCCGGCGCGGACAACGACTTCACCTTGTCGACCGCGGAGCAGATCATCGCCCAGTTCGATCAGATCGGCGCCCAGATCGGGCTGGCCACCTTTGCGCTGGCGGCCGTGAGCCTCATCATCGGCGGCATCGGCATCGCCAACGTCATGGTCATCAGCGTGACCGAGCGCACGCGCGAAATCGGGACGCGCCTCGCGATCGGCGCCCGGCGGCGAGACGTGCTGTCGCAGTTCCTGATCGAGGCGGCGCTGCTCTCCGGGGTCGGCGGGCTGGTCGGCGTGGCGATCTCGTGGGCGGCGGGCTTCCTGCTGAGCGTGTTCGCGCCCGCCTTCCCCTCCGTGCCGCCGATGTGGGCCGTGGTCGGGGGACTGGGCTCGGCGATCACGACCGGGATTGTCGCCGGCTACCTGCCGGCGAGGCGGGCCGCCGGCCTCGACCCGGTCGAAGCCCTCCGATACGAGTAAGGCCCGACCGGGGGCCTGGCGGCTACAGCTCCCGCATCCGCCCGGCCTTGCGGTCCCAGAACTCCACGCGGGCGACCTCGATCCTGATGAGCGACAGCTCCGGGTCCGACGCGCCGCCGGCGAACCACTGGTTGTAGGCAGGCGACCACATGCCGCCGGCGCGCTCGACGTCGCGCACCACCGAGGCCGTGCCCGACACCGACACGAACCGATCCTCGGGGGCCGAGACGTAGGTGACGTTCACCATCGTATTGCCGGCGACTTCCTGCGCGACCGCCGACGACGTGCGCGTGAAGAACCAGAGTGTTCCGTCGAACGCGTTCTCGGAGGCCACCATCGGCCGGCTTCGCAGCCCGCCGCCGGTGGTGATTGTCGTGAACATGGCAAACGGGATGTCTTTCACCAGATCCCGGAACTGCTGTGCCGAGTAGCGGCCCTGACCCTGATCGTCCATCCGAGTCCTCCGTCCTGATAGCTTAATCCTTCGAAGCACGAATACGGCGACGAATTTGTGCCCTCAGGACTGCATGCCCATTGAGCGCAACCGGCCGCCTCCGCTGAAAGGAGTCGTGGCCGCAATGGCGAGTCGACGCACGTGGCACCCGCGAGCGGTTCTCGGGTCACGATGTCCCCGCGGGCGCGCCACAGTATAATCCGCCCGGCTCCCCTCGCCGGAGGTGGCGATGAAAACCGCATTGATCCTGTTCGTCCTCGTCGGACTGGCCGCCGCGTGCCGGACTGGCGCCCCGGCCCTGGTGGCCGACCTCCTCATCGTCAACGCCAGGGTCTGGACCGGCGTGCCCTCGACGCCGGAGGCCGAGGCCGTGGCCATCGTTGGCGGGCGGGTGGCGGCTGTCGGGACGATGGCGGACCTCGCCGCGTGGCGGGGCCCGGCCACCAGGGTTCTCGATGCCGGAGGAGCCCGGGCCCTGCCGGGGTTCAACGACTCGCACGTGCATTTCATAGGGGGCGGCCTGCAGCTCGACAACGTCGACTTGCGCCAGGCGCCGTCGCCGCGGGAGTTCGCGAGGCTGATCGGTGAACGGGTGCAGCAGACGCCCGCGGGCGAATGGGTGCTCGGCGGCGACTGGGACGACCAGCTGTGGAACCCTCCGGCACTGCCAACGAGCCGGCTCATCGACGCTGTGTCGCCCGCGACACCGGTTTTCGTGAACCGGTTCGACGGGCACATGGCCGTCGCGAACGCCGTGGCCTTGAAACTGGCGGGTGTGACGGCCGCGACCCCCGACCCGCCAGGCGGCGTCATCGTGCGCGACGCGGCGGGCAACCCGACCGGCCTGCTCAAGGACGCGGCCATGGGGCTGATCACCAAGGTGATCCCGCCGTTCACGCCCGCGCGGCGCTCGCAGGCGCTGGCACGCGCCCTCGAGCACGCGGCCTCGCTCGGCGTGACCAGCGTGCGCGACATGGGCCCCGACGCCGGTGACCTGTCGGCCTACGCGGACTTCGCGGAATCCGGGCGGCTGACGGTGCGCATCTCCGCGGCCCCGTCCGAGCTTCAGTGGGCCGATCAGGCCAGGCTCGGCATCCGCCGGGGGTTCGGGACGCCGCTCTTCAGGCTGGGCGCCGTCAAGGGTTTCGCAGACGGGTCGCTCGGCTCGACCACGGCTTACTTCTTCGAGCCCTACACCGACGCGCCGGCGACCCGGGGCCTGCTCGCCGACGAGATGATCCCGCTCGAGGGCATGCGCGAGCGGCTGACCGGCGCCGACGCCGCCGGCCTGCAACTGTGCATCCACGCGATTGGCGACCAGGCCATCTCGGTGGTGCTCGACCTGTTCACCGCCGTGACGAAGGCGAACGGAGCGCGCGACCGTCGGCTCCGCATCGAGCACGCCCAGCACCTCGCCGCGAAGGACTTCGATCGCTTCGCGTCGCTTGGCGTGGTCGCCGCCGTCCAGCCGTACCATGCCATCGACGACGGGCGGTGGGCGGAACGGAGGATTGGCCCCGAGCGAATCAAGACCACCTACCCCTTCCGGACCTTCCTCGACAAGGGCGTGCGGCTGGCGCTCGGATCGGACTGGCCCGTGGCGCCCCTCAACCCGCTCCTCGGCATCTACGCCGCCGTGACGCGGGCGACGCTTGACGGCAAGCACCCGGATGGCTGGGTGCCGGCGCAGAAGATCACCGTCGAGGAGGCCGTGCGAGGCTATACCGCCGGGTCGGCCTACGCGGAGTTCACGGAGGGCGAGAAGGGGACGATCGCACCGGATGCTCTTGCCGACATCGTCATCCTGTCCGACGACATCTTCACGATTGCGCCGGCGCGGATCCGCGATGTGAAAGTCAGGACGACGATCGTGGCCGGGCAGGTCGTGTACGACGCGCCGCGCTGACCTCGCGCTCCCGGTCGAGCAGGGCCTGCTTGACGGGAAGCCCCCCGCCGTAGCCGACGAGCTGCCCGCTGGCGCCAATCACGCGGTGGCAGGGCACGACGATGGGCAGCGGATTGCGCCCGTTGGCGAGTCCGACTGCGCGGACGGCGGTCGGTCGCCCGACGGCCCTGGCGATGTCTCCGTACGAACGGGTCTCGCCGTACGGGATCTTCATCAACGCCTTCCACACCGACTTCTGGAACGGCGTGCCCTTCGGGTGCAGTTGGAGGTCGAAGTCCGTCCGCTTCCCCTGAAAGTACTCGCGCAGCTGCCGCTCGACCGCGCGGAACGGCGCGGCCGACTGCTTCCATTCGGGCTTCGGAGCCATCGCGCCCTTGCCGCACTGGAACGCAATGTAGCGGAGGCCGTGGTCGTCGCAGCCTGCCAGCATCAGCTTGCCGACGGGCGTGTCGATATACGTGTAGTAGGTCGTGTGCTCGGCGTGGGTCTCCATCTCATCCATCCTGTGTGCGCCCGGTCGGGCGGGCCAGTCTGGAAGGGTAGGCCGGACGGTTACGCCCGCGCAAGACCTCTCTCGTCCCGCGCACGATCGAGCGCGAGCCCGACAATGTGGAACGGGGCGATGAGGCAGCCCAGGAATCCGACAATCGCGAGGGTCATCACGACGTAGGACTCACCCGGCGGATCGAGTCGAAGCCACGCCCAGCAGAAGGGCAGCAGGGCGAAGGCCCCGCCCAGCAGCCCTCCGGCCGCGCACACGAGAATGCCGCGCATCCTCACGCCAGGGATGCCGAGCGCTCTGGCTGCGAGGGGGCCGGCAAGGGCGAAGGCGACGGCAAACGCCGGGAGCGTCGCCGCCGCGACCGCGAGCAGGGGTTCGTGCCCCGTCAGCCCCTGGAGGCCTCGGAAGGCCGGTGCCACCAGCAGTCCCGCCACGAGAAATGCGCCGGCGAGTGCACGCTCGCGAGTCGGCCCGGTGCGGAGACGCCGGCCAGCGAACCACCCGGCGCCGCCGAAGCCCGCGAGGGCGCCGATCCAGAACGCAGCGTCCGCGGCGGCGCGCAGGGGATATCCGGCCGCGGACGCCAGGCCTAGCAATGCCGGGGGGGCGAGCAGGCCGGCGAGCGCGAGGCGCGCCGCGCGCGCAAACGTTACCCGGATGTCGTCGTCGCCCGGCGCGGGTTCCTGAAGCAGTGCGTGCATCCCGGTCCGACTATACTTCACGGCGTGCCCATGACTCGTCCTCGGGTCGCTGTCATCGCCAATCCGGCTGCGGGGCCCTCCTGGCGGCGCCGGCCGCCCGAGGCGATCGCCGCCGGGATCGAGCAGGTGCTCAGCCGGCACCACGCCGACGGGCAGGTGATGCTCACCTCAGGGCCCGGCCACGCGACGGCCCTCGCCCGTGAGGCGGTGAAGGCGGGCGCCGACCTCGTCGTGGCCTGGGGCGGCGACGGCACCATCAACGAAGTGGCGTCGGCGCTTGTCCACAGCCGGGCGGCGCTCGGCATCGTGCCCGTCGGTTCCGGCAACGGCCTCGGCCGGGAAGTCGGGGTCCCGTCGGGCCGCGAGGCGGCACTCGAGGCGGCGCTCGCCGGACGTGACCGCATGATCGACGCCGGCCAGCTGAACAGCCGCGCGTTCTTCAATACCGCCGGGATCGGCTTCGACGGCCACGTCATCGGCGTGTTCGCGTCGGCGACCTGGCACGTGCGCGGACTGCCGTCGTACGCGGCGGTTGCCATCCGGGAGTTGTTCCGCTACCGGCCGAGCGCCTACGTGATTCGCGAAGACGGACGGCCCGACCAGGCTCGCGGCGCGCTGCTGATCTCGGTGGCCAACACGCGGCAGTGGGGCAATGGCGCGCTCATCGCTCCCGCCGCCCGCATGGACGATGAGCGGCTGGACCTGGTCATCGTGCCGCCGCTTCCGCCCGCGGTCGTGCTGGCGAACATGTGGCGGCTGTTCTCTGGGTCGCTCGCGGGGTGGGCCACCGTCGAGACACGGCAGATACGCGCGGCGACGATTCTCGCGTCGCCGCCCGCCCCCGTGCAGGTGGACGGGGAGCCCGTGGGCGACCTCGCCGCGATCGAGATTCGCGTCATCCCCGCGGCGCTTCGGGTCCGCGTGCCGCGATCACGCTGACGCGGACCCCACGCCGCCGCCATCCTCGTCGTCGAACGGGAGCGCGCCGCTTCGCCCGGCCGGCCTTGGCGCCGGCGGTTGAGGGTGGTCGACCAGGCCGTGGAGGCTGACGCCGAGCAGCCGCACCGGCCGCGTTCCGGCCTCGGTCCGATCGAGCAGCGCCACCGCCCGCCGCGCCAGGCTGCCGGCGTCTCTGGTGGCCGGCAGCCGTGTGTCGCTGCGCGTGACGGTCGTGAAGTCGCCGTAGCGCACTTTGATCGTCACCGTTCTCGCAAACAGGCTCTTGCGGGACAGCCACTCGGCGTCCTCCTCCGCCATCGCGCTGATTTCCGCGGCGATCCGCGCGCGGTCGCCGAGGTCTTCGGCGAAGGTGCTCTCGGTGCCGACCGACTTGCGGGGCCGGAACGGCTCGACGGGACGGTTGTCGATGCCGTGCGCAAGGTCGATGAGCCACGTGGCGTGACTCCCAACCGTCTGGCGCAGCAGCTCCGGATCGGCCTGGCGCACGTCGACGAGGCGTTCGAGGCTGATGCTCCGCAGGCGTGCGGCGGTGACGGGCCCCACGCCCCAGAGGGCATCGACGGGCAGGCGTTGCAGGAACGCCTCCACGCGCTCGGGGGCCACCACCGTGAGCCCGTCGGGCTTCTTCCATCCCGAGCCGATTTTGGCGAGGAACTTGTTGGGCGCGACGCCCGCCGACGCCGTCAGCCCTGTGGCCTCGCGGATCTGCGCCTTCAGGCGCCTGGCCACGCTGACGGCGAGCGGCTCGTTCCACGCGTTTTCGGTCACGTCGAGATACGCCTCGTCGAGCGAGACCGGCTCCACCAGAGGCGTGACGGCGCGGAACAGGCCGAACACCGTGGCAGAGACGGCCTGGTACTTCGCGAAGTCAGGCGGGACGACGGTGAGGTGAGGACAGAGGCGCACCGCCCTGGCCATCGACATCGCCGACCGCACGCCGAAGGCCCGCGCCTCGTAGCTCGATGCGGCCACCACGCCGCGCCGCTCCGGCCGGCCCCCGACGGCGACGGGCGTGCCGCGCAGCTCGGGCCGGTCGCGCTGTTCCACGGACGCGAAGAAGGCGTCCATGTCGATGTGGATGATGCGGCGCACGGGGGAAGAATACAGAAGAGAGAAGAGAGAAGACAGAAGCAAGAAGCAAGAAGCAAGAAGCAAGAAGAAGACTCCCGCGGCAGCGTGTCTGCTTCTTGCTTCTGACCATTGCCAGCGCCCGATTCTGATACCGTAGTCAGATGGCTGCCAAGCGCACATTCAAGTTCTCAGAGGTGTGGGGCGAGGCGCGGGTCCTGGTGTGGGCGCACCGGCGGCGCCTCGCGCTCGGGTTCGGCCTGATGCTCGTCAACCGGACCGTGGGCCTCGTGCTTCCCGCGACATCGAAGTTCCTCGTGGACGACGTGATCGGGAAGGGGCGGGCCGACCTGCTGCCCACGCTGGCGCTGGCGGCCGCAGGCGCCACGATCGTCCAGGCGATCACGTCGTTCTCGCTCTCGCAGATCCTCAGCGTGGCCGCGCAGCGGGCCATCGCCGAGATGCGCAGGAACGTCAACGACCACGTGATGCGGCTCCCGGTGCGCTACTTCGACACGACGCAGACGGGCCAGCTCATCTCGCGCATCATGAACGACGCCGAGGGCATCAGGAACCTCATCGGCACCGGCGTGGTGCAGCTGACGGGCGGGTTCGTCGAGGGCGGCCTGGCGCTCGGCGTGCTGTTCTGGCTGAACTGGCGCCTGACGACGATCACGCTGGTGGTGCTCGTGCTCTTCGGCGGCGGAATGGCGTACGCGTTCAAGCGCCTGCGGCCGATCTTCCGGGAGCGCGGCGAGATCCAGGCCCAGGTGACGGGCCGCCTCGCCCAGTCGCTCGGCGGCGTGCGGGTCGTCAAGGCCTACGTGGCGGAAGACCGCGAGACGCAGATCTTCTCGGCCGGCGTCTACCGCCTGTTCGACAACATCCGCCGGACCATCACGGGCATCTCCGCCACCACGGCCGGCGCCACCGTGATCGTCGGCGTCGTGGGCGTGGTGATGATCAGCGTCGGCGGCCGTTCGATCCTCTCGGGCGAGATGACGCTCGGCGACTTCATCATGTACCTGTTCTTCACGGCCATGACCGTGGCGCCGGTGGTGTCGATCGCGTCCATCGGCACCCAGATCAGCGAGGCGTTCGCGGGCCTGGATCGCATCCGCGAACTGAAGCAGATGGCGACCGAGGACCAGGAGGACGCGTCGCGCGCCGCGCTGCCAGACCTCGACGGCGACGTCCGGTTCGACCAGGTGGAGTTCGAGTACACCGCCGGCGTCCCCGTGCTCAAGGGCGTCTCGTTCCACGCGCCGGCCGGGACGACGACGGCGCTGGTCGGGTCGAGCGGCTCGGGCAAGAGCACGCTGATCTCGCTCATCATGACGTTCAACCGTCCGAAATCGGGGCGCGTGGTCGTCGACGGCCGCGACCTGCGCGACGTGCGGCTTCGTGACTACCGCAGCCACCTGGGGATCGTGCTGCAGGACAACTTCCTGTTCGACGGCACGGTGGCCGAGAACATCGCGTATGCGAAGCCGGGAGCCACCCGCGACGAAATCCAGGCGGTGAGCCGCATCGCGCACTGCGACGAGTTCGTCCGGGGATTCCCCGAGCAGTACGACACCGTGGTGGGGGAGCGCGGCGTGCGCCTGTCGGGCGGCCAGCGCCAGCGGGTGGCGATCGCCCGCGCGCTCCTGGCGGACCCGCGGATCCTCATCCTCGACGAGGCCACCTCGAGTCTCGACAGCGAGAGTGAGGCGTACATCCAGGACGGCCTGAAGGCGCTGCGCCATGGGCGCACGACGTTTGTCATCGCGCACCGGCTCTCGACGATCCAGAGCGCGGATCAGATCCTGGTGCTCGAGGCCGGCGAGATCGTCGAGCGCGGCACGCACGCCGAGTTGCTCGCGCTTGGCGGACGCTACCGGCAGCTCTACGACAAGCAGCATCGGTTCGAGCTGGATCAGTTCATCAATCCCGGCGAGGACTTCACGCCGGAGCCGCCGAAGGCCGAACTGCCACAGCCCGCGCGGCGCGGGTCGCCGCGGTCGCTGTAGGCGGCGGGGGAGAGGGGGACAGGGGATAGGGGATAGGGGACAGGGGATAGGGGATAGGGGATAGGGGATAGGGGATAGGGGACGACACGGGTCCGAAAGTTGGCTTGGTTCCTGCACTGTCTTCGAGCGCGAGAACCGCGGAACCGCCGTTTTCGGCCTGTTGTCCGCGGAGCGCGTCGGTGAGTATGGCAGTTATTGCATCGTTCAGGGACCTGACGGTGTGGCAGAAATCAATCACCCTCGCCGAGGGAGCTTACGCTCTGGCGGCGTCGCTTCCAGGGAAAGAACAGCTCGAACTCGCCTCTCAGATGCGGCGCTCAGCAAGCTCAGTCCCCGCGAACATCGCGGAAGGGCACAACGGGCGCTCCCGCCGAGCGTACGCGAACCATGTCGCCATAGCGCTGGGATCACTCGCGGAGTTCGAGAGCCACGTCGAACTCGCTGTCAGGCTGGGATTGGTCGACCCCGCAGCCGCCTTGCCGATCCTGGCGCGGGCCGGCGAGGTGAACCGTATGCTCCACGCGCTTGCCCGCAGGCTCAAAGCACCGCCGCTGGCGTAGACTCGCTGGCATTCCCTGTCGCCCTCTCTATCCCTACCCCCTATCCCCTATCCCCTACCCCCTACCCCCTACCCCCTATCCCCTACCCCCTATCCTTTACCCCCTATCCCCTCAGCACCGCCCCAAGCTCCTCGGCCAGCGCCGTCGCGACCCGATCCCTGATCTTCCTGGCGTCCGCGTCGGTCAGCGTGCGATCGGGTGCCTGGTACGTCAGGCTGAACGCGAGGCTCCGTTTGCCCGCGCCGACCTGATCGCCGGCGTACTCGTCGAAGAGCGTCGCGCCGGCCAGCATCGGACCTCCGGCGGCCCTGATCACCTCGAGCACGCGCGCGACGGGCACCGAGCGGTCGAGCACGAAGGCGAGATCCTCCTTGACCGGCGGATAGACCGGCACCGGCCGCGTGGGGTTGCGATCGATCGCCTTCGCCAGAATCGGGTCAAGCTCCAGCTCGGCCACAATCACAGCCGGGCCCTTGAGGTCGAAGCGCTCTGCAACGGCCGGATGCAGCTCCCCGGCCCAGCCGACGGGCGCGCCATCCACGAGCACTCGAGCGGTACGCCCGGGGCGCAGCGTTGCGTGTTCGCCGGGCTCGAAGGTCACTCCTGTGACCGCGAGCGCCTCGGCCAGTTCCTCGACGACGCCCTTCACGTCGAAGAAATCCATCGGCGCGCGATCCGCCGGCTGCCAGCCGTGCGGCGACCGCGCGCCCGACACCAGAATGGCGACGCGCCGGGGCTCGTCCGGCAGCGCCTCGCCTTCCCTCGGCAGGAACACGTTGCCGACTTCGAAGCACGCGAGGCGATCGGTGTGGCGGCTGTTGGCAACGGCGGACTCGATGACGCCGGCAAGCAGCGTACGCCGCATCACGACGCGGTCGACGACGATGGGGTTGGCGAGCCGGACGTAGGCGACCTCGTCGCCACCCGCGTCGGCCGCTCGCAGCCGGGCCTCGCGCTCTGGTGAGGTGAGGCTGTAGGTGACGACCTCCTGGAGGCCTACGCTCGCGAGCACGTCACGCACCTGCTCTTCCAGTTCGACGTCACGGTTCGGATGCGGCGGCGGGAGGACCTCGCCCAGCAGCGTCTCCGGGATGCGCGCGTAGCCGTAGATGCGCGCCACTTCCTCGACGATGTCGGCCCGGCCCACAACGCCCGTGCCGATGTCGAGGCGGTGGTCGGGCGCGGTGGCGCGGATGATCGCATGCGGATCGGCGTGATCGCCGGACACCTCGCACCCGAACTTCAGCGCCCGCAGGATGCGGACCACGTCGTCGAGCGGAATCCGCACGCCCAGCTGGCGTTCGATCTCCGCCGGCGTGATGTCCACCACCACGGGCTCCGGGCGGCCGGGATAGCTGTCCACGAGGCCGCGGGCCACGGTGCCGCCGGTCCACTGCCGCATCAGCTCGAGCGCCCGCGCCACGCCCTTCTCGGCGAGGCCCGGATGGACGCCGCGCGAGAAGCGGTACGACGCTTCCGACGGGAGGCCCTGCGCCTTCACCGTCTGCCGGACGCTGATCAAATCCCACGCGGCGCCCTCGAGCAGGACGCTCACCGTCCCGTCGGCCACCTCGGACTCGGCGCCGCCCATCACGCCCGCCATCGAGAGCGGGCCCTGTTCGTCGCAGACGAGGACCGTGAACGCGTCGAGCCTGCGGTCGACGCCGTCGAGCGTCCTGAGTGTCTCCCCCGGCTCCGCCCGCCTGGTGATGATCGTCGGCCGCTTCGACCCGGCCCGGCCGACGAGCACGTCCCAGTCGAAGGCATGGAGCGGCTCGCCCAGCTCGAACATCACGAAATTGGTCGCGTCGACGATGTTGCTGATGGGCCGCGTGCCGGCCAGGCGCAGCCGCCGCTGCACCCAGTACGGGCTCGGCGCGACGCGGGCGCCTTCGAGCAGGCCGAGCACGAACCGCGGGTTCAGCCCGGGCTCGCGGATCTCGATGCCGACGCGGCCCGCGATGGGCGCACCAGTCAGCGTCACGCTCAAGGCGGGCGGCCTGAGCGGCGCGCCGGTCAGGGCGGAGATCTCCCGCGCGATGCCCAGCACGCAGGCGTTGCGCGCCATGTTCGGGTTGATCTTCACCTCGAACACGACATCGCCCATGTAGTCGGCCGCCGCCGCGCCCACCGGCGCGTCGTCGTCGAGCAGGATGATGCCATCGTGGTCGTCCGAGATGCCGAGTTCCTTCTCGGAGCAGGCCATCGACGCCGACTCGACGCCGCGGATCTTCGCCCGCTTCAGCGTCATCACCTCGCGGCCCGGCTTGTGCCCGTCGTAGAGGACGGCGCCCTCGCGCGCGTAGACGATCTTCAGCGGTTTCGCCAGGGGTCCCGTGCCCTTGAGGTGGAAGAGGTTCGGCGCGCCGGTCAGCACGACGTGCTCGGTGATGGAGCCGTCGTCCACCCGCAGGAGGGTCAGGCGATCCGCGTTCGGGTGCGGCATCACTTCGAGGACCTGGGCGATGACGATCGTGGCCGGGTCCCAGGCAAGGCCCCTGGCGGGAGGGCCGCTGCGGCCCGCGGCGGGCAGACCCGCGATGGGCTGGCTGGCGGGCGCGAGGCCCACGTACTCGAGGTCCTCCACTTCGAGCCCGGCGAACGTCAGGCGGGAGGCGAGCTCCTCGGGCGAGTCGGTGATGGCGACGTAGTCGCGCAGCCAGGTCAGGGGAACGCGCATGTCAGAACTGCTCCAGGAACCGCAGGTCGTTGGCGAAGAAGTACCGGATGTCCTCGATCTTGTGCATCAGCATCGTGATGCGCTGCGGGCCCATGCCGAACGCGAAGCCCGAGAACTCGCGCGGGTCGTAGCCGCCGTTCTGGAGCACCTCGGGGTGGACCATGCCGCACCCCAGGATCTCGAGCCACCCGCTCTGCTTGCAGACCGGGCATCCCCGTCCGTCGCACACGAAGCACTCGACGTCCATCTCGGCCGAGGGTTCCGTGAAGGGAAAGTGATCCGATCGGAAGCGCGTGCGGACTCCCGGCCCGAACAGCGCGTGCGCAAATGCGGTCAGCGTGCCCTTCAGGTCGGCCATCGTGATGTGGCGGCCCACGGCGAGGCCCTCCACCTGGTAGAACTGGATCTCGCTGCGCGCGGTGATCTGCTCGTAGCGGTAGCACATCCCCGGCAGGATGACGCGGATCGGCTGCGGGCAGCGCTCGCGCATGACGTGGATCTGCCCCGGCGACGTGTGCGTGCGCAGGATCACGTTCGGGGCCGTCGTGTAGAACGTGTCCCACATGTCGCGCGCCGGATGATGGGGCGGCATGTTGAGCAGCCCGAAGTTGAGTTCGTCGGTTTCCACCTCGCGGGAGCGGTAGATCTGGAACCCCATCTCTGCGAAGATCGCGTAGATGCGGCGCAGCGTCTGGGTGGCCGGGTGCAGCCGGCCCCGCCCGCGGCGGCGCCCCGGCGCCGTGACGTCGATGGCACCCGCGGCGAGCGCGCTGGCCAGTTCGGCGTGCCCGATGCGATCGGACGCCTCCTCGAACGCCCGCTCGAGGGCCTGCTTCACCTGGTTGCCGCGCTGGCCGAAGGCCTTGCGCTCCTCCTTCGGCAGCGTGCCGAGGGTGCCGAGCGCGGCCATCAGGGGCGCGCTGCGCCCGAGGCACGCCATGCGCCACTTCTCGAGCGCCGCCGAATCGGCGGCGGCCGCCAGCGCCTCGAGGGCGTCTTTCTCGATCTGATCGAAGTTCGTGGACATAGGCGTTTCCGGGAGACCACCTAGCGTACAACGCCCGCGCGGCGGGCGCCAGCGCCCGCGAAGCCACGTGCCTCCACCCGCGACCGCGGGTGTCAGCGCGCCGCGGGCGGCGGGTCGTTGGCGAAGTGGGCGTGGACGATGCGCCACGCTATCAGCCGATTGATCGCCGGTCAATCCTGCACTAACGTAGAACCCGTGCTGAGGCCCGCCCTGCTCGCCGTCGTGACGCTGGCCCTGCTGGCCTCCGGGTGCGGCCAGAGCGTGCCCGGGCCGCATCCGATCGAGATCGGCCGCTCCACGTGCGCGAAGTGCCGGACCGTCATCTCGAGCCTGGATGCCGCCGCCCAGGCGTCCTACACCGACGGCACGGCGAGGCTCTACGACGACCTCGGCTGCATGGCGACCGATCCGGAGGCCCTGCGCGGTGCGGCCGAGCTCTACGTCCAGATGGCGGGCGGGAAGGGCTGGGCGCGCGCCGAGGACGTGACGTTCGCCTCGCCGCCCGGCTGGAAGTCGCCGCAGGGCTACAACTACTTCGCGTTTCCCGAAGAGGAGTCGAGGCGGCTCGCGCCGGATGGTTGGGCGCGCGGGTGGAACGATCTCGTCACCGAGCTCGCCCGGACGCGCTGAGCCACCCGCCGGTCACCTCGAGCAATCGCGCCACATCGTCCGCCCCATTGAAGAAGTGACAGGAGACGCGCACGCCGCCGACGCCGGAGGTGTAGCGGTGCGACACCATGATGCGCGCGTCGAGCAGACGCTCGATGAGCGCCGCCTCCCGCGCCACCTCGTCCAGGGTGAACGTCACGATACCCGAGCGATGTGACGGGTCGCGCGGCGTGACCACCCGGACCGGAAGCGCCGACAGTCCCTCCAGCAGCTGATCGGTGAGGCCGGCGATGTGGCCGGCGATCACGCCGGGCCCGAGGCTGTTGATGAGGTCGAGCGACGCCGCAAGGCCGACCATGCCGGGGTAGTTGCCGGTGCCGCCGGTTTCGTAGCGCCTCGCGTCGGGCGTGAACGTGACCGGCTGCAGCGGCGTGATCGCCGGCGTGCGGAAGTACTCCGCCCACCCGCCTGCCGGCGGGTTGACGGAGAGGTAGCCTGCGACCGGGGGCCGCAGCCGGTCGCGGGCAGCGGGGTTGATGTACATGAAGCCTGCGCCGAACGGGGCGTTCAGCCATTTGTGGCCGCCGGTGACGAGGATGTCGATCGGCGTGCGTCCCACGTCGATCGGGAACGCCCCGAGCTGCTGGATCCCGTCGACGACGAACCAGAGCCGCCGCTTGCGGCAGAAGTCGCCGATGGCGTCGAGATCGGCGCGGAAGCCGTTCGACCACTGGACCGAGCTCATGACGACGGCCCGCGTCCGGCCGTCGGCCACGGCCGCGAACCGGTCCACCGGCAGCGTGCCGGAGGCGTGCGGCACGAGCCGGATCTCAGGTGCGGCAGGCGGTGGCTGCTGCCGCCATGGGAGCGGCACCTGCAGGTACTCCAATTCGGGCACGAGGATGTTGTCGCCGGGCTCGAACGGGATGGCGGCGGCGGCGATGGCGAGGCCGTGCGACGTGTTCTCGATGAGCGCGATGTCGGCGGGCCGTGCGCCGATGAGGCGGGCGGCCGCGGGCCGCGTGGCATCGCGCGCGGCGTCGAGGCGGATGTGGAACGCCGTGGCCGAGCGCTCCGGGTACGTCTGCACGTCACGCAGCAGGGCGGTGATGGCATCGGCGGCCGCTTGCGGCGCGAGACTCGCGCAGGCGGCGTCGAGGAACGTCTTGCCGGCCAGCGCCGGGAACTGCTCGCGGCGGACCGATTCGAGGGACGCGGGCATGAACCGGGCTCAGGCGCGCTGGTGGTCGGCGCGCCACTGGCGGACCATCTTCTTGATGGCCTTCTGATCCTGGAGCTTGCCGTCGATCACCTGCCGCGCCAGGTCCGGCAGTTCGCCGTCGGACGCGAACCGGAGCGCGACCATCTGCTTCACCGTGAACTCGCCGATCCGTGCCTGCAGATCCGCCGGCAGCAGCGCGCGCATCCGCAGCGTCTCTTCGAGCCGGATGACGCGATCCTGTACCGTCAGGGCCATGACCCGGGCGATGAAGAACAGCAGGATGAGCGCCACCGACACGCCGAAGGCCACCAGGTTCCCCCAGCTGAAGTCGGTCACCACCTGGTAGAGCGCGTAGAAGAAGTTGATGGCGAACAGCGGAAACGCCACGAAGTGGTACGCGGGCACGAGGCGCGCGTGGTTCTCGAACGTCTGCGGGGACTTCTCGGCCATCGGGACTCTCCTGGTTCAGGCCCCGTGTGCGCGCCGGCGGGCGTGCAGCACGAGCGACAAGACGACATAGTACAGCGGGAAGGCCAGCGACCCGACGACGATGGGGCGCGAGATGTCCGGAAGCTTCCAGGCGACGGCCATCATCAACCCGGCCCAGACCGTCCCGAGCACGATCGTGGGAGCCTGCCACGCTTCGGTGCGCGAGGGGTAGACGTAGCCGATCGGCACGAACACCAGCGCGGCGAGCACGAGCAGCACCGCGGCGTTCGCCGCCGGGCTCAAGCCCAGCACGTAAAGGTAGAGGGCCACGACGTTCCAGTAGGACGGGAACCCGGTGAAGAAGTGATCGGTTGTCTTCGCGTCGGTGCGGCTGAAGCCGTACGCGCTCGACAGCAGGAGCGCGGCAGCCACCGGCCACCCGAGATCCGCCGGCAGCAGCCCCGAGCGCAACAGGAGGAACGCCGGCGCCACGACATACGTCACGTAGTCGACGATGTCATCGAGGCGCTTGCCGTCGAGCCCGGGTGCCCGTTCGCCGACGCGGGCCAGGCGGGCGAGCCAGCCGTCGACGCCGTCCACCGCCGTCGCCGCGATCAGCCACAAGAAGGCGCCCCGGTAATCGCTCTGCACGGTGGCCTGGAGTGCCGCGAGCCCCATGACGGCGCCGCTGGCCGTGAAGGCGTGCACCGCCCACGCCGCGGCCCGCGATGGTATGCTGCTCATCCGCTGCCACACTACCACGAGACGACGGGATGCAGGAGTGGGTCATCGCCGCTGACGCCGCCGGGATGCGGCTCGACCTCTGGCTCGTCCGCCACGCCGGCGCCGGCTCGCGCAGCCGCGCCGCGGCGTGGCTGGAGCGCGGGAAGGTCTTTCTCGACTGCCAGGGCGCGGGCGCCGCTGACGCGGCGCGGCGCCTGACGCCCGGCCTGCGCGTCGGCGTCTGGATGGACCGTCCGGGCTCGGCCAGGGCTGCCGATCGGGACGCTCACGAGCGCCGCCGCCTCCTTCGCGTGGTCGCCGAGGACTCCGCCCTGGTCGCCGCCGACAAGCCGCCGGGCATGATTGTCGAGCCGCTGCCCGGGCGAAGCGGGGAAGAGGTCACGCTGCTCGACCTCGTCCGGCATCACCTCCGGCACGACACCCGCCCGGCGCTCTACGTCGTGCACCGGATCGATCGCGACACGAGCGGGCTGGTGCTCTTCGCCCGGACCGCCGAGGCCCGCGACGCGCTCAAGGAGCAATTCGAGCGGCGCACGCCCGAACGCCTCTACCAGGCGGTCGTCGAAGGCATCGTCAGGCCGCCGCGCGGCACGTGGCGCGATCAGCTCGCATGGGATGCCTCGCAATTGCGCCAGCGGAAGGCCCATGCCAGCGACGCGCGCGGCAAGGAGGCCCTGGCTGAGTACGTCGTGCTGGAGCAGTTCGAGGCGGCTGCGCTCATGACGGTGTCGCTGGTCACCGGCAAACGCAACCAGATCCGGGTGCAGGCCGGCGTGCGCGGCCATCCGCTCCTCGGCGAACGCCAGTACCGTTTCGGGGCGCCCGCGCCGGCTCCAGGGCTGCCCCGCATCGGGCGCCAGGCGCTTCACGCGTGGCGCCTCGGGCTCCGCCATCCGTCGACCGGCCGGCCGGTCACATTCACGGCCGAGCCTCCGGAGGACTTCACGCGCCTGCTGGCGGCGCTCCGAGGTCGACCCTGATCTGCCGCCACTTGCCCTGCCGGAATCGCAGCACGCCCAGCGTGCACCGCAGGACGTGCCCGATGACGATCGCGGTCCAGATGTCCGTGGCGCGCAACCCGTGCAGGGCCTCCATCGCGGCGCAGAAACTCAGCGGAACGATGATCTGGCTGATTAGGGAAATGTAGAACGGGCTCTTGGTGTCGCCCGTCCCCTGGAGCGCGCCGTTGTAGACGAGGGCGACGGTCACGAAGAAGCCCGACACGGTGAGGTATCGCAGCAGCTGGCTGCCGATCTCGAGGACGTGCGCGTCGCGCATGCCGAAGATGCCGAGCAGCGCCGAGGGCACCGCCACGAAGGCGAGTCCGACCACGAGGGCGACGCCGAGGCCGATGCGGGCGGCCACCCAGGCGCCCGCGATGCTGCGCTCGGGTTTGCCGGCGCCGAGGTTCTGGCCGGCGATGGTCGCCGTCGCGCTCATCAGCCCCACCGATGTCCACGTGATCAGCGAGAAGAGTTCCGTGTAGCCGACGGCGTACGCCGCCTGGACGGCCGCGCTGTGCTCGAGCGCGCCCATGAACCGCAGGAGCAGCACGCCGGCCACGTTCATCGCGATGCCTTGCAGGCCGGTGGGGAGGCCGAATCTGAAGATCGATCGGATGATGGCCCAGTCGGGGGCGAAGCTCAGGGGCCGCGGCACCCGGATCGCGTACTTGCCAGAGAGGACCATCGCGTTCCCGATGGCCGCGACGATCAGGTTGGCCGTCACCGTCCCGAGCGCGGCGCCGAAGGCCCCGTAGCGCGGGATGAGCACCACGTTGAACGCCGCGTTGAGCACGGTGGCCCCGATCCCGAGGCGCAGCGGCGTGCGCGCGTCGCCCGCGGCGCGGAAAGCGCCGCCGAGCATGAAGAAGACCAGCATGCCGACGTTGCCGACGAACATCGTCCGCAGGAAGGGCAGCGCGGCCGCCTTCACCTCGGGCGCGGCCCGGACGACGTCGAGCAGGTACGGCGCGAGCACGTACCCCGCGATGGCCAGCACGACGGAGAGGAAGATCGAGGTGAGGAACGCCTGCTGCACGACGCGGTTGACCTTGTCGGCCTCGCCGGCCCCGGTGAAGCGGGCCACGAGCACGCCCATGCCCGAGTACAGCGACGCGATGAAGACGATGACGACGAGGAAGATCTGCCAGCTCACGCCGATGGCGGCGTTCGAGGTGTAGCCGACGTAGTGGCCGACCATCGCGTGATCGATGATGCCCTGCAGCCCGGCGATCACGTTCTGCAGCATCGTCGGCCATGCGAGCTTCCACACGGCGGAGGCCAGAGGCCCGTCGACGATCGAACGGTCGAATTTCTGCAAGGTCTGTCCATCTTACCCGACCTCCGGGATCGCTGTGCTAGCATGCTCGCGGGAGTCCCGCATGCCCGATGTCGTGCGCAGTGCCGTGTTCCGCGCCAGCGATTTCGTCTGGGGTCCGTGGACCACGCCGATCGGCCCGGTTCCGGGCCCGCTGATGATTCTCCTGATCCTGGCGGGGCTCTACCTCACGATCCGGACGGGCGTGGTGCAGGTGCGGCGCTTCCCGGAAGCGGCCCGGACCATCGTGCCGGAGCAAGCCGCAGGGGCGGCCGGCGCCCTCTCGCCGTTCCAGGCGTTCATGACCGCGCTTGCCGCTTCGATCGGCACCGGCAATATCGCCGGCGTCGCCACGGCCATCGTGTCCGGCGGCCCCGGGGCCCTCTTCTGGATCTGGGCGTACGGCTTCATCGCCATGGCGATCAAGTTCGCGGAGGCCGTCCTGGGCATGAGCTTCCGCGTGGCGCGCGCCGGCGGCAGTTCGTCGGGCCCGATGTACTACCTTCGGGACGGCCTGCGCGCGCCGAAGCTCGCCGCGGTCTTCGCCGGCGTGGCCGGCCTGGCCGCGCTCTTCACGACGCCGTTCACGCAGCCGAACTCCATGGCGGTGGTCCTCAAGAGCCAGTTCAACGTGCCCACGTGGGCCGCCGGCGTTGCGATCGCCGTCCTGACGTGGCTGGTCATCATCGGCGGCGTCGGCTCCATCGGCCGGGCGGCGGAGAAACTGTCGCCGCTCAAGGTCGGGCTCTACTTTGCGGGCGGCCTGTTCGTGATCCTGAGCCACGCGTCGGAGATTCCCGGTGTGATCGCGCTCGTCTTCCGCGAGGCGTTCTCGTTCCGCGCGGCGATGGGCAGCAGCGCGGGGCTCGGGATCGTGATGGCCATGCGCTACGGCCTGGCGCGCGGGATTTACGCCAACGAAGCCGGGTACGGCACGGCAGCGGTCGCGTACGGGACTGCGAAGAGCGCCTCGCCGACGCAGCAGGGGCTGAACGCGGTCATCGAGGTCTTCGTTGTCTCGTTCGTCACGTCGTCGATCAGCGCCCTGACCATCCTCGTCAGCGGAGTCTGGCAGTCGGGCCTGACCAGCACGGCGGTTGTGGCGCAGGCGTTCAACACGGCCATCCCGGTGGCCGGCGGCTGGGTGGTCGCCTTCTGCGCGTTCCTCTTTGGCTACACGACGCTGATCGGCTGGGCCTACTACGGGGAGCAGTTCTTCGAGTACCTGTTCGGCAAGCGTGTCACGGTGCCCTATCGCTGGATCTACTGTCTGCTGATCCCCATCGGCGCCGTGGCCAGCGTCGAAACCGTCTGGGCGTGGGGAGACCTCATGAACGGCCTGCAGGTCTTCCCGAATCTGGTCGGCCTGATCGGCCTGAGCGGCGTGGTGGCCGCCGCGGCCAGAGCACCCGTCACGAAGAGCGGGCGCTGAGGCCGGTCAGCAGGTCCTTGAACGCCGCGGGGCTCGCCAGCGGCAGGTCCACCGCCAGCAGCGGCCGCGACCGCCAGCCGCGCTCGGACACCGGAAGCTCCGGCTCGAAACCCAGTTCTTCACGGATGACGCCGGCGAACTTCGCCGGGTGGGCCGTGGCCAGCACGACGACGGGCGCACGAGAGCCCGCCGCGTGCCGGAAGCGCAGCGCGGCCGAGTAGGCGACGGCCGCGTGAGGATCGAGGACCGCGCCGAACCGCCGATAGGCGTCGCGGATGGCTGCGCGCGTCTCCGGCTCGGACACGCGCAGGCCTGCGATGTCTTCACCCATCCGTGCGGCCGAGCCGTCGTACATCGCCGCGAGCCGGGTGAAGTTGCTCGGGTCGCCCACGTCCATCGCGTTCGACAGCGTCGGGACCGAGGCCCGCGGCCGGAACGCCGCGGAGTCCAGGTACTCGGGCAGCACGTCGTTCGCGTTCGTGGCGGCGATGAAGCGCGCAACCGGCAGCCCCATCCGGGCGGCCATCACCCCCGCGGTCAGATTGCCAAGGTTGCCGGAAGGCACCGCGAAGACGACGGGCTCGCCCGGCCGCCGGGCGGCGTCGAGATACCCGGAGACGTAGTAGAACGTCTGCGGCAGCAGCCGGCCGATGTTGATCGAGTTCGCCGACGACAATCGCAGCGGCGCGAGGTCCGGATCGAGGATCGCCGACTTGACGAGCCGCTGGCAGTCGTCGAACACGCCGGCCACGCGGACGGCGGTCACGTTGCCGCCGATCGTGGCCATCTGCGCTTCCTGGAACGGCGACACCTTGCCGGCCGGGTAGAGCACGACCACCCGCGTGCCCGCCACGCCGGCGAACCCGCGGGCCACCGCGCTTCCGGTGTCTCCCGAGGTGGCGACGAGGATCATGACGTGCTCGCCGCCCTCGCGCAGGACCTCGCTGAAGAGCCTCGCGAGGAATCGCGCGCCGAAGTCCTTGAACGCCAGCGTCGGTCCGTGGAAGAGCTCGAGCAGCGACAGGCCCTCGCCGAGCGGGCGCGCCGGCACGGGAAAGTCCAGCGCGCCATCGACCACGCGGTCGAGGATCTCCGGCGCGAACTCGCCCTCGAGGAGGCGCTGCGCGAGCTGCCGCGCGATGGCATCGAACCTCAGGCCGCGCCACGCCCGGAGATCCGCCTCGCCGAACCGCGGCAGATCCACCGGCTGATAGAGGCCGCCGTCGGGCGCCAGTCCACGGCGCAGGGCCTCGCGAAACCCGGCGAGCGGCGCGCGGCGGTGCGTGCTCCTGAGTTGCATCTCAGGGGAGCACGTGTGCGCCGTCGCGGTTGACGGGGCCGACCCACGCCTCGCTGCCAAGCGAGGCGCGGTCCCTGAACACCTGGCGCATGGCCAGCGCAACGCGCGCCGCCGCATCGTCGCTGTCGCACAGCGCGAACATCGACGGGCCAGACCCCGAGATGCCGCAGCCGAGGGCGCCCGCGTCCCGCGCGGCAGACCGCACCTCGGTGGACGACGGGATCATGGCGGCGCGAAGGGGTTCGACGATGCGGTCGTCGATGGAGCGGCCGAGCAGCGCCAGGTCTCCCTGGTGCAGCGCCGCGACCAGCGCCCCCAGGTTGCCGGCGTTGGCAACGATGTCGGGCAGGGCGAACGCACGGCCGGCGAGCCGTGCCCGCGCCGTGGCGGTGGACACTTCGCAGTGCGGGTGCACGACCGCGATGAACAGGCCGTCGGGGACCGGCAGCCGAACCAGTTCGAGCGGGTCGCAGCTCCGGATGAGCACGATGCCGCCGACAATGGCCGGGGCCACGTTGTCCGCGTGGGCGGCCCCGCACGACGCGCGCTCACCGGCCATGGCGCACTCGACGAGGGCTTCGGGCCCGAGCGGGCGCCCGAGGGCCTCGTTGGCCGCGACGGCGCCGGCGGCGGCCGACGCCCCGGAACTGCCCAGGCCGCTCGCGAGCGGCATGCCCTTGTGCAGCCAGAGGCGGAGGCCCGGAGGCCGGCCCGCCCCCGTTACACGCCGCAGCACCTCGTCGGCGGCCACGCTGGCGGCATTGCGCCCGGTCCCCAGAGGCAGCGCGCCGCCGTCGCCGGTCACGCCTGCCAGCTCACCGCCGGGGCGGTCCGAGAGTTCGGCCTCGACCACGTCGCCCGGCCGGTGCAGGGCGAGGCCCAGCACGTCGAACCCGGGCCCCAGGTTCGAAACCGTCGCGGGCGCGAATACCCTCACGCGTGGGCTGTCGGCGGACGCCATCGCGCCGGCATGTTAGCCCGGACCCTCCGCCGGGATCCAGCCGGCGGCGAGGTCCGACGCCTGCGCGGCATGGGGCTGGCCAGCCGGCGGCCCGAACGTGTAAGGTGGGCAGAGGACGCGTGGAACCGTGAGACGGCATGAGCGTTGGGAGTACCTCGGCAGCGCGCCGAGGATTGCGTGGGACGCCATCGCCCGCGGGCAGTACGGCTTCAGCTTCGACGAGATGCCGATGGTGGTCCGCGGCATGTCCTGGCCGTCGCGGCTGAACCTGCTTGCCGCAGGGCTCAACCTGGCGCATCGCCGGCTCCGCCCCTGGAGCTGGCCGCTCCACATGCAGATCGAGCTGACCAGCTTCTGCGAGCTCGAATGCCCGGTCTGCCCGACCGGCATCGGGAAACTCGAGCGCTCCGCGAGCGCGATCGACCCGGAGCTGTTCGAACAGGTCGTGCACGAAGCCGGCCCGTACCTGCTGACGCTGTCGCTCTGGGCCTGGGGCGAGCCGCTGCTCTACAAGCACCTCGAGCGGGCCCTCGCGACGACCGCGCGGTACCCGATGACCACGCTGCTCTCGACCAACGGGCAGAGCCTGAACTCCCAGCGTGTGCAGGAGGCGCTGCGGCCGCACCCGCCGACCTACCTGATTGTCGCCATCGACGGGCTGAGCGACGAGACCAACAGCGTCTACCGCAAAGGTGCCCGCCTGGCGCCGGCGCTCGAAGGCGTCAGGGCTCTCGCGGACTGGAAGCAGCGCAGCGGGTCTCGATACCCGGTGCTCCACTGTCGGTTCATTGCGATGCGGCAGAACGAGCACGAACTGCCGGCGCTGCGGGAGTTCGCGACGGCGGCCGGGTTCGACATGGTGTCGCTCCGCAGCCTGTCGATCATCGACTCCGCCAGCGAGGCCCACCAGGACATGGTGCCCGTCAACGAACTGCTGCGCGCGTACCGCTACGAGCAGGGCCGGCGGGTGCAGCGTCACGATTTCGTCTGCCAGCACGCCTTCAGCTTTCCGACCATCCTCGCGGACGGCACGGTGGTGGCCTGCGACCAGGACTTCAACGGCCAGCAGGCCTACGGCGTGGTGAAGAAGGGCGGGGCGTTCCGTGACGTCTGGCTGGGCGCCAGGGCCAGCGAGGTCCGCCGCACGGTCCGCGACCACTCCGGCGAGTACAGCTTCTGCCGGAATTGCGCGTATGCCGACCGGCCCATCAGCCGTTGCAGTTTCGCCAGCTACGCCGTGCGGCCCTTTGAGGTGTGAGCCGCCCGCCAGGCGGCGGCGAAGCCGAACGCGCTGGCCACCTGTGAGAGCACGATCAGAGCCGAGATGGCCGCGGCCCTCGCGCTCGTCCCGCGCGTGAACGGGGCGAGGACGAGGCGCCGGTAGAATCCCGGCGGTTCGAGGGTGATCCGGTTGTCAGCCGAGCGGGCGTACCGGCTCCGGAACCGGTAGGCTCCCTCGCCGAACGCGACGTGCCGGCGCCAGAAGCGGCCGAGACTGCTCGTCGCAGCGTGGGCCACGACGGCGTCGGCTGCGTAGACCATCCGCCGGCCGCCGGCCAGCCAGCGCGCGCTGAATTCGCGGTCTTCGGCCGTGCGGTGCGCCGGGTCGAAGCCGCCGACGTCCCGGAAGGCCGCGGCCGGAACCGCCAGGTTCGCCGTGGAGAAGAACCGCGCCTGCGACGGATCGGCGTTGTAGTGGGCGTACGCCACGTCCAGGATAGCCTGGTCGGCCGCGCAGTACAGATTCCGGCCGCTGCCGCCGACGACGCCCCCGCCGACGGCACTCCCGGGGCAGGCTTCAAGCGCCGCGTGAAGGCGCGCGAGCCAGGCCCGATCGGCGAGGCAGTCGTCGTCGATGAACACCAGGTACGTGCCCCGCGCCAGGCGCGCGCCCTCGTTGCGCGCGGCCGCGGGGCCCACGTTGTCGGGCAGCCGGACAAATCGGACGTCCGCCGCGCCGGCGGGCGGCGCCACGTGCGCCTCCAGCTGCTCGGCATTGCCGTCGTCGACGACCACTACCTCGAGGCGGCCAGAGGGGAAGTCGGCGCCCAGGACCGCGCGCAGGCACGCCGCGAGCGGGGCGGGACGCGCATGGCTGGGAATGACGACGGAGAAGACCGGAGGATCGACCATCGTGTGTTCAGCCGTGGGCAACCTGTAGCATACTGCTCGCGACCGATGGCCGCGACTACGCTGTCCGACTCAATCATGCCCCGGGTAGCCCTCGCGGGGTACTACGAGGCTGGGAACTTCGGCGACGATTTGGCTGCCGTGCTGTTCGGCCTCGCCCTCCGCCGGCACGGGATCCCATTCTCAGTCTACGGCCTCTGCGAGCCCTACGCGCAGCGATTCGGGTTCGAGCGGGCAGCATCTCCCGGCGAGCTCCTTGCGGGCGCCGACGCACTCGTCTGGGGAGGCGGCGGCTTGCTCGTGTCCTGGCCGTCGGTGACGTACCGGCTCCTCTACCGGTCGGCGGCGTCGAGGCTCGGCGCCCTCGTCGAGGCAGCGGCCGCGCGGGCGATCCCGGTTCTGCTGGCGTCGGTGGGCGGAGACGGGCGCCCGATCGGGACGCTGACCCCCGCGTACAAGGCGCAGCTGGTTGCCGCCGCGCGTTCAGTCACGGTCCGGAACCCGCAAGACGTCGACATCCTGAAGGCGCGGGGGCAGCACGCCGCGTGCTTCCCCGACATCATCTGGGGGCTCAGCAGGGTGCTGCCGATCGAGCGGCGCCGGGGTGCGCGGCTGCGCGTCGGCTTCGATCTCTACCCGAGCAATCTGGTCCGTCAGGGTGTGCTGCAGCTCCTGCCGCGCCTTCAGGCCGCCGTGCGCCGGCGCCAGGACTGCGACTTCGTCTTCATCGACACCACGAACGCCTCGCGCAAGCACTATCGGGGCCTCGGAGGCATCATCCGCGGCGCCAACGTCGGCCGCTACCAGTTCCGCGACCTCGACGCGGATCTCGCCTTCGTGGCCTCGCTCGATGCCGTGTTCTCTTCCCGCCTTCACCTGCCCGTCGTCGCGATGCAGTACGGCGTGCCGGCGGTGTCGGTGTTCGCGGAACGCAAGACGCGGCTGCTCTATGCCAACCTCGGCCTCGAGGGGCTGTCGTTCCACCATGGGCGAATCGGCGAGCTGCTGTCACTGATTGGCAGCCGCGACGGGCTTGATCGGCTGATCCGCGAGTTTCCGTTCCCGGACGCGGCGCGGCTCGGGAGGGAAAGCCTCGGTCATGTCGATGTCCTGCGCGAGGCCCTCGGGAAGGCGGTCCGGCCCGATCGAGCCGCCGGGCGCGACGAGGGGGACCGATGAGGCGTGCGCCGGTCCTCCCCGGGCTCGCTGTGGCTGTGGCGCTCGCCGCCGCCTCCTCCGCCGCGCGCGCGCAGGTGCCGCAGGTCGTCGAGCGCGTCGAGGTGTCGCGCGTTGTGGTGGACGTGCACGTGCTGGCCGACGACGGCCGGCCGATCGCGGGGTTGGCCGCCGCCGACCTGCGGGTCAGCGTGGACGGCAAGCCCGTGAAGATCGAGTCGCTGCGATGGACGACAGGATCGGTGGCGCGTGCGGACGCCGCGCCTCCGCTCCCGGCGTCGGATCTCGCCGTGGGACTGCCCGGCCATCAGCCAGGCCGCCTCGTGCTGCTCCTGTTCCAGAAGGACCTCGAGCCGTCGCGCATCGAGGGCCTGATGCCGATGCTGCGGCGGGCCGAAGGCCTCGTCGAGGGGCTCGGCCCTGACGACCGGGTCGCGGTGGCGTCGTTCGAGCATCATCTCGAACTGTGGACGGACTTCACCACGGACCGCGCGGCGGTGCGCGCCATCCTGACGCGCGCCATCCTGTTCGCGGGCCGCTCGGGCGAGATCGTGGACGGCGAGCCGCCGCTGCTGTCGCGGTCCTTCGACCGGGACGCCGGCCGCCGCGCCGGGTCGATGGAGCAGGCCCTCGTCGTAGTCGGGCGCGCTCTCGATGCGATCCCGGGGCCGAAGTCCGTCGTGCTTGTCGGGCACGGCTTCGGGCGCATCATCGGCGGAACCCTGCCGTCGGCGCTCGTCGGCTTCGACGCGGAGTACGCCGAGGCGCGCCGCCTGCTGACCCGGGCTCGCGCCACCGTGTATTGCCTCGACGTGACCCGCGCGGATTCGCATACGCTCGAAACGGGCCTGATGAGCGTGGCCGAGGACACCGGCGGGTTCTACATGAGAACGCACTGGTTTCCGGGGCAGGCCATCTCGCGGATCAGCGAGGCCCTGGACGGGCATTACGAGCTGAGCTTCGAGAAGCCGGCCTTGCCGCGCGGTGAGCACGCCATCCGGGTCGAACTCGTCGGCCGCAAGGGCGTCGTCTTCGCGCGGCGGACGTATGTCGGGTAGGGCACAGCATCATGATTGAATGGCTGACGAGTCCGCAGACCTGGATCGCGCTCATTACGCTCACCTCGCTGGAAATCGTGCTCGGCGTGGACAACGTGATCTTCGTGTCGATCCTCGCGAGCAAGCTGCCGCCGGCACAGCAGCCGCGTGCGCGCCGGCTGGGGCTGTTTCTCGCGATGTTCATGCGCATCGCGCTGCTGTTCTCGCTCACGTGGCTCATCAGGCTGACGGCGCCGCTGTTCGGGGCGTTCGGGCACGAGTTCTCCGGGCGGGATCTCATCCTCATCGGCGGCGGCCTCTTCCTGATTGCGAAGGCGACGTACGAAATCCACGACAAGCTCGAGGGCGACGAGGGCCACGAGTCGGCGCACGTACCCGCCTCGTTCGCGGCGGTCATCATCCAGGTGGTGCTCCTCGATGTCGTGTTTTCCCTCGACTCCGTCATCACGGCCGTGGGCATGGCGAACGATCTCGCCGTGATGGTGACGGCGGTGGTGCTCGCCGTGGCCGTCATGATGCTGTCTGCGACCGCCGTGGCCGGCTTCGTCGACCGCCATCCGACCGTGAAGATCCTCGCGCTGAGTTTCCTGCTCCTGATCGGCATGTCGCTGATGGCCGACGGCCTCGGCCAGCACATCTCGAAGGGCTACATCTACTTCGCGATGGCGTTCTCGGTCTTCGTCGAGGTCCTCAACCTGCGGGTCCGCAGGCGGATGAAGCCCGTGGAGCTGAGGCACCCGTACACGAACTAACCCGCGCCGCTCGCGCCGCCGCCGGCCGCGCCCGAGACGCCGCCGGGGTGCCCGCCTGCGTGCGCCCCCGCGCTCGACCCCGCCGACAGGATCGCCACGGTGGCACCGATGCCGGCCGGGCCGCGGGCCCCATCCCGGCTGACGGCGGCCAGCCAGGACGGCCCAATCGTGACCCCCTGCTTCTGCAGGCGCTTCGTCCACGCGAGGGCGGTGCCGAACGCCACCGCGTAGGGGAGCCAGCGCTCCAGGTGCTGGGCGCCGGGCGCGCCGCCAGCCGAGGCCTCCGGCGCGTCCCCGAGGGTCCGCTTGAACGCCCGCCAGCGCCCGGCGCGCCGGTAGCCTTCTTCCGACAACGGCGACCACGACGCGCCCGTGATCATGCCGGCCACGCCCACGATCAGGAGCGCGATCGGCAGGGACAGCACCGGTTCTCCCACCCGGTCGAACAACGCCACGCTCGCGATGAACCCGGCGACCGACAGGAGCATCATCACCAGGCCGATGAGCATCACGCGGCCGCGCGTGCGTTCCCGGTCCGCATCGAGCAGCCGCTCGGTCCTGAGGTCGGACGCGATCGCCTCCTTCAGCCGCGTCCATCGGCGCGACGAGGCGAACGTCGTGGCCAGCTCCGAGAACGTGACGCTCGTCCTGGGCCCGTTCTTGTCGTTGAAGAGCAGCTCGAGCAGGACACGCTCGTGCGGGGCGGCGTCGGCAACGGCAGGCCCGCGCGTGATGCGCACTTCCTGCGACTTGAAGAGGCCGGCCTTCTCGACACTCTCCACGATCAGCGTGCCGCGGCGCGCGAGCTCCATCACGGCACCCAGCACAGGGCCCCATCCCGCCGACGCTCCCGTGCTGATCAGCGTGCCAGCCAGCGCGGGACGCAGATCGTCCGGGGGAGACGAGACGGCGCCTGAGGTTTCCGCGCGGGCGTGGCGGTGATTCAACGCGAACATGACGAGCCCGCCGAGTCCAGCCAGTAAGAGGAGGCCCCCCAAACCGAGGAACAGCGGCGTGTTCTCCCGGCTCCTGATCGACCGCTGCTGCCACCCGGGCGCGATCGGTGCCACCGAGCGGGGCGCGAAACGCAAGCTGACCACCCACGACGCATCCCCCTCGAACGGGCATCGCTCGAAACGGACAGTCCGGCCTTCGTGCCGGACATCGGGGGAGGACGGATCGAGGACCGCTTCTGCCACAAGCGCCGCGTCCGCCGGGTAGGCGACCTCACCGGATGCGCAGTCGATCGCGTACTCGCGGCGCGTCGGGAGCAGCGTCCAGGCCAGCACATCGCTCTCCGTGTCCTGCCACACCACGCCGGCCGCGCGATACGTCACCGTGAACGTCCGCGAGGCATTCGACGTGGCGGGGAAGTGCCACACAATCCGGCGCTTGTTGTCGTCGCGCTTCAGCTCGAACTGCCCGGCGCCTTTTCCGCGTTCCATGGGGACGCCGTCCATCGAGGCCTCGATGATGGTCAGCCCGTCAGTCCTCCTGGAGGGCAGCTCCCGGTAGACGTAGGTGAACTGGTCCGGGCCGAAGGCGAAGCGGATGGTCTCGGTGACGACGATGGACCCGCCGGGTTCGACGACGACGCGGGAGTGAAAGCGCTCGGCGCGGTAGGACTTCGCCGCGGCGGCCGGGGTGGCCGCAGCGGCAAGAACGGCCGCGGCCGCGGTGACGAGGATGGCGAGACGCCGGATGGACATCGCTGCCTCCAGTGCTTTCAATATGATATCATTTCGAAATCTCGCTGTCCAGCGCCCGAAACTGGCAGGATCGGAAGGGAGCACTCCGCATGGAATTCCAGTATCAGCCGCAGATTCTGGCGCAGTTGCTGACCCACGGCGTCCGGCCGCTGCCGCGCACACGCCCGGCGCTCGTCTTCCGCCATCTCGGCGAACTCTACCGCTACGAGTTGCGCCGGCTGAAGCGCCTGCGTGACGAGGGGGTGATTCCTCATGGGGAGTACGGGGGGCGCGTGGTGGCCCTTCGCCGCCAGTATCCGCTCGTGTCGGTGCCGGTGAGGCTCTGGACCGTGCCCGGCACGCCGCCCGACCCGGAGGACGTGCCGCTGTGCTGACGAGGCGCAGTGCGGTAAACTAAAAGGCTCGACCCCATGAGTCAACCGAAACCCTCGCTGAGCGACCTCCGGATTGAGGACCATGCGCGCTATGGCGGCTCAGGGCGCATGGGACTCGGGTTGCTCGTCATCGTCGTCGCCGCCGTGGCTGGCGCGGCGCTGTGGTATTGGTTCCGCGCCCCGCGCCCGGTTCCAGTCCGGGTGGCGCCGGTGGTCGAGACCGGCGCCGCGTCTGGCAGCAGCGGCCCGGCGGTGTTGAATGCCTCCGGCTACGTCACGGCCCGCCGGCGGGCGACCGTCTCCTCCAAGATGACCGGCAAGGTCGTCGACGTGATGGTCGAGGAAGGCATGGCGGTCAAGGCGGGCCAGGTGCTCGCCCGCCTCGACGACACGACGCTGCGGCGCTACTTCGAACTCGCGGAAGCCGAACTCGGCGCATCGCGGGGGACGGCCGCCGAAACCGAGGTGCGGCTCAAGGAAGCCCGCCAGACGCTCGATCGTGCGCGCGCGCTGGTCCGCGACGGCATCTCCGGCCAGGCGGATCTGGATCGGGCCGAGGCCGAGGTTGACGCGCTCAAGGCCCGGCTCGACTTGACCCGCGAGCAGGTGACAGTAGCGGAGCGGCAGGTGGCGCTGCGCCAGTCGGACCTGGACGACACGGTGATTCGCGCGCCGTTTGCCGGCGTCGCGCTCTCGAAGGACGCGCAGCCCGGCGAGATGGTGTCGCCGGTGTCGGCGGGCGGCGGGTTCACGCGCACGGGCATCTCGACGATTGTCGACATGTCGTCGCTCGAGATCGAAGTGGACGTGAACGAGAGCTTCATCAACCGCGTCACGCCCGGCCAGAAGGTCGACGCCACGCTCGACGCGTATCCGGACTGGCGCATTCCCGGCCACGTCGTCGCGATCGTGCCCACGGCCGACCGTCAGCGGGCCACCGTGCTGGTCCGCATCGGGTTCGAGAAGCTCGACCCGCGGATCCTGCCGGACATGGGCGTGAAGGTGGCCTTCCTGGGGGCGGCGGAGCCGGCGGCGGGTGCCTCTCCGGCGCGTCCGAGGTTCTCGATCCCGAAAGCCGCGGTCCGGACGGATCAGGGGCAGTCCATCGTGTTCGTCATCGTGGGCGATCGCGTAGAGCGCCGGGCGGTCCGCACGGGCGACGCGAAGGGCGACCAGACGGAAATCGTGAGCGGCCTCGCGTTGGGCGAGCGGGTCGTGGTGGAGGGCCCGCCCGACCTGGCCGAAGGCCGTGCGGTCATCATCCGCTAACCGGGGAGCATGTCCATGAGTGGTGCCGGGCCGGCCGACGGCGTTCTCGTGACTGTTCGCAACGTGCACAAGGAGTTCCGCCGCGGCGGCGAGCGGATCGACGTGCTGCAGGGGCTCAGTCTCGACATCCCGCGCGGGGACTTCCTGGCGCTGATGGGGCCGTCAGGGTCGGGGAAGTCGACACTGCTGAACCTGCTCGGCGGCCTCGATCGCCCGACGCGGGGTGAGGTCGAGATCGGCGGCCAGCGCATCGACCAGATGTCCGGTGGCCAGCTTGCCGCCTGGCGCGCGCGGCACATCGGGTTCGTGTTCCAGATGTACAACCTCCTGCCGGTGCTGACGGCCGAGCGGAACGTGGAACTGCCGCTGCTGCTCACCAGCCTCGGCGCCGCGAAGCGCAAGCAGCACGTCGCGACGGCGCTGGGCGTGGTCGGCCTGACCGATCGCGCGAAGCACTACCCGCGCCAGCTCTCGGGCGGCCAGGAGCAGCGCGCGGGCATCGCGCGGGCGCTGGTCACCGATCCGACGCTGCTGCTCTGCGACGAACCGACGGGCGATCTCGACCGCAAGTCGGGGGACGAGATTCTCGACCTGCTGCAGGGCCTGAACCGCCTGCACGGCAAGACCATCGTCATGGTCACGCATGATCCCCATGCCGCGGCGAGGGCGAAGCGCGTACTCTACCTCGACAAGGGCGTCCTCGTGCGGGAGCCGGTCGTATGAAGTACCTGCCCCTCGTGTGGCGGAACCTCATCCGGCGCAAGACCCGCACGACGTTCACCGTCCTGTCGATCGTCGTCGCGTTCCTGCTGTTCGGCATCCTCGCGGCGCTGAACATGGCGTTCGGCATGGGCATCGAGCTGGCGGGCAACGACCGGCTGATCATCCAGCACAAGGTGTCGATCATCCAGTTGCTCCCCGAGAGCTACGGCGCGCGCCTCGAGACGACGCCCGGCGTCACCGACGTCCTCCACCAGACCTGGTTTGGCGGCATCTACCAGAAGCCGAGCAACTTCTTCATGCAGTGCCCGGTGCATCCGGCGACGCTGCTGGCGCTGTATCCGGAGTACCTGCTGCCCGAGGACCAGACGAAGGCGTGGCTCAGCGATCGCACGTGCGCCATCGTGGGCCGCCAGACGGCGGACCGCTTCGGCTTCAAGGTTGGCGATCGCATTCCCATCCAGGCGACCATTTGGCGCAAGCGGGACGGCAGCAGCAACTGGGAGTTCAACCTCTGCGGCATCTTCGACGGGGACAAGAAGGGCGTCGACACCACGCCGTTCTTCTTCAACTACGAGTACTTCGACGAGGCGCGGCAGTTCGGCCAGGGCCAGGTCGGCTGGTACGTGATCCGCATCAACGATCCCGCCGCGGCGCCGCAGATCGCCGAGCGGATCGACGCGCAATTCGCCAACTCGCCCGCCGAGACCAAGACGACGACGGAGAAGGCGTTCCTGCAGGCGTTCGCGAAGCAGGTGGGCGACATCGGTGCGATCATCCGCGGCATCGTCACCGCCGTGTTCTTCACGATCCTTCTGGTGGCCGCGAACACGATGGCCCAGTCGGTGCGCGAACGCACGAGCGAACTGGCCGTCCTCAAGACCCTGGGCTTCTCGGACGGCCTCGTGCTCGCCCTCGTGCTCATCGAGTCGTGCGCGATTGCCGTCCTGGGCGGCGCCATCGGCCTGGGCCTCGCCTGGCTCATCACGCAGGGCGGCGACCCGACGGGCGGCATGCTGCCGGCGTTCTTCCTGCCGACGGCCGACCTGGTGCGGGGCGCGATCTTCGCGCTCGCCCTCGGCCTCGTGGCGGGCATCATGCCGGCGGTGCAGGCGATGCGGTTGCGCATCGTCGATGCGTTGAGGAGGAGTTAGCCATGCGCGCGCTGACAGGCTGGCTGTCCCAGGTCGCGGTCGTGACGCTGCTCAACCTGCGCACCATCCACCAGCGCCTGACGTCGTCGCTTGTGGCGGTGGTCGGCATCGCGGGCGTCGTCGCGGTGCTTGTCGCCGTGCTGTCGATGGCGCAGGGCTTCCGCAGGACGATGGCGACCACCGGGTCGCCGGACACCGCCATCGTGATGCGCTCGGGCGCCGACAGCGAGATGGTCAGCGGCCTGGCGCTCGAGGATACGCGCCTGATCGCGGACGCGGCCGGCGTGCGTCGCAACCAGAGCGGGCCGGTCGCGTCGGCCGAGCTGTTCGTCATCGTGGACCTGCCGAAGCGCACGACGAACACGACCGCGAACGTGCCGCTCCGGGGCGTCGGACCGAATGCCTTCGCGGTCCGCCCGAATGTCCGCATCGTGGAAGGACGGAAGTTCGAGACCGGGCGGAACGAAGTCATCGTCGGGCGGGGCGCCGCCGGCCAGTTCGCCGGCCTCGAGATCGGCCGGGTGCTCAAGTTCGGGCAGGGCGATTGGACGGTCGTCGGCATCTTCGACGCCGGCGGCACGATGTCGGACTCCGAGCTGTGGTGCGACGCGGCGGTGCTGCAGCCGGCCTACCGGCGCGGCAACTCGTTCCAGACCGTCTATGCCAAGCTCGAGTCGCCCGAGGCGTTCACCAGGTTCAAGGACGCCCTGACGACCGACCCCAGGCTCAATCTCAAAGTGCTGCGGGAAACGGACTACTTCGCCGAGCAGTCGCAGCTGGTGTCGAACCTCATCACGACGCTCGGCGCCGGCATCGCGCTGCTGATGGGGATCGGCGCCATCTTCGGGGCGATCAACACGATGTACTCGGCGGTGGCGTCGCGCACCCGGGAGATCGCCACGCTGCGTGCGCTCGGGTTCGGCGGCGGGCCGGTCGTGGTGTCGGTGCTGGTGGAGTCGCTGCTGCTGTCGCTCATCGGCGGCGCGATCGGCGGCGCCCTCGCCTACGTGGGGTTCAACGGGTTTCAGACGTCCACGATCAACTGGCAGACGTTCAGCCAGGTTGCCTTCGCGTTCGCCGTGACCCCGGGCCTGATCGTCGCCGGGATCGTGTATGCCTTGCTGATGGGGCTGCTGGGCGGCCTGCTGCCGGCCGTGCGCGCCGCGCGGCTGCCCATCGTGGCGGCATTGAGAGAGCTCTAGGGACGGTTTCAGAACCTGCGGGAGGCGGCCTGCCTGCGCCGCGCGAACGGGTTCTGACACCACGTGCGGGGGCGGTCGGGGCGGGGGACGACATGAGACGAGTCAAGAACGGCGTCGCCGACTGGTTCGACGCCGATCGGCTGGCTGACACGTTCGCGAGCGGCGACACCACGATTGACTGGGTGCGGACCGTGCCCTACCTCGGCGTGCACCTCGCGTGCCTCGGCGTGATCTGGGTCGGCTGGAGCTGGGCCGCCGTGGCCGTGGCCGTGGCGCTCTACGTGGCGCGCATGTTCGCGATCACCGGCTTCTATCACCGGTACTTCTCCCACAAGTCGTTCAAGACCTCGCGCGCCTTTCAGTTCGTGATGGCCGTCTGGGGCGCGTCCTCGGTGCAGCGGGGGCCGCTCTGGTGGGCTGCGCATCACCGTCACCATCATCAGCATTCCGACGACGAGGCGGACTGGCATTCGCCCACCCAACGCGGGTTCTGGTTCGCGCACATGGGGTGGTTCCTCACGAAAGGTGCGTTCGCCACGCAGACGAAGTACATCCGGGACCTGCTGCGCTTTCCCGAGTTGCGGCTCATCGACCGGTTCGACTGGATCGTGCCGGTGATGCTCGCCGCCACAACGTACGGGCTCGGCGCGCTGCTCGAGCGCGAGGCGCCGGGGTTGGGGACCAGCGGGCCTCAGATGCTCGTGTGGGGGTTCTTCATCTCCACCGTGGTCAATTATCACGCGACCTACACGATCAACTCCCTGTCGCACGTCTTCGGCCGCCGCCGCTTCGCGACCCGCGACACGAGCCGCAACAACTGGCTGCTGGCGCTCATCACGCTGGGCGAAGGGTGGCACAACAACCACCACCACTTTTCGGCGTCGGCGCGCCAGGGGTTCTACTGGTGGGAAATCGACGTCACGTACTACGTCCTGAAGGTGATGTCGTGGATGCGCCTCGTGTGGGACCTGAAGCCCGTGCCGCCGCAGGCCTTGGAGAGAGGGCGCATCGACGGCGCCCAGGCGTCGGCGTGACGCTCGCGCAGCGGTCCCATCCCGCCTGCCGGATCACATGATTCGCGCGGTTGCCGGTTTCGTCGCGTTCTACGTGTGCTGGCTCGCCTGCGTCGGCGGCGCGGCGCGCGGCCTGCCGTGGCTCGGGCCGCTGGCCGTGGCCGCGTACGTCGTCGCCCACCTGCGCACGATTCCGTGGGGCGCGGCACGAATGCGTCACGCCCGGCTGCTCGGCCTGGCGGGCGTTGTCGGCTACGCGGCCGACTCCGTCCTCGTGCTCACCGGGGTGCTGAGATTCCCGCCGCAGGCCGTGCTCGGCTGGCCGTCCACGGCGTGGATGGTCGCGCTCTGGGTGCTCCAGGCCGCGGTGCTGGGCGGCGTGATGTCGTGGCTGCAGAGCCGCTTCGGGCTGGCCGCCGTCGCCGGCGCGATTGGCGGCCCGCTGGCGTATCTGGCCGGCGAGCGGATGGGCGCGGCCGTGCTTGGGCCGACGCAAGCCGTTGCGCTGGCGGTAATTGCGGCCGAGTGGGCGCTGGCGATGCCGCTGCTGGTGTGGCTGGACGAACGCGCACGCCTCGCGCCGTGAGGCGGGAATGCCCCGTCTCACGCGCGAAGCCTAGCGGAGGGGTAGCGTGACCTTTGGTATCGACACCAGCGCCAGGATCAGGGCAGCCATGACGGCGACAACCAGCGGCCGATATCTTCCCAGCCTGCTGTCGACGGTCCCCTCGATACGGGCACCAGCATCAACCGAACGGGCGCCAACCATGCTCCGCTGAGAAGCAAAGGGGGTGCCAGGTCGAATCGCCCCGCATCCCTGGATTCCGCGAGCCTGACGCGCGGCCGCCTCCGGCACGCCCGCCTGGCGTGCCTCGTATCCGGACACCCTGCCCAGCAGAACGTGACACTTGCCAGGATCGATGGTACGCGCGGCCCGCGTCGGCCCACTCCCGCCGGGGGAACGGGTGGAGACGCCGTTGCGCCGGTCAGGCCAGGCGACTGGAGATGAGACGCTTGAGGCAGCCGGCCAGCCGGCCGACGCCTTCCCGGATCTTCTCCGGCGTGGCGTTCGAGAAGTTCAATCTCGCCGTGTTGCGGCCGGTGCCGTCGGTGAAGAAGGACTCGCCGGGCACGAAGGCCACGCGCGTCGCGACGGCGGCCCTCAGCACCTCCGCGGCATCCATCCACTCGGGGAACGTCAGCCACAAGAACAACCCGCCCTGCGGCCGCGTCCACGTGATGCCCGGCGGGAAATCGCGATCGAGCGCGGCCAGCATCGTGTCGCGCCGCTCGCGGTAGATGGCCCTGATCACCTTCACGTGCTCGTTCAGGAACCCGCCTTTGGCCACTTCGTGCGCGGCGATTTGGGCCAGCGTGCTCGTGTGCAGGTCCGTGCCCTGCTTGGCCTGCACGAGCTTCTGGATGACCTCGGCCGGCGCGATGATCCAGCCGAGGCGGATGCCCGGCGCCAGGATCTTCGAGAACGTGCTCAGGTAGATCACGTTGCCGCTGTAGCGGACGCCATCCGTCGAGCGGAATTCGGAATCGAGGTGCACAATCGGCGGCACGTGCTCGCCCTCGTAGCGCAGCTGCCCGTACGGGTCGTCCTCGAGGATTGGCACGCCATAGTGGTCCGCCAGTTCGATCAGGCGCTTCCGCCGCTCGAGCGACATCGTGATCCCGCTCGGGTTCTGGAAGTTCGGCAGCGCGTAGATGAACTTCGGGCCCGACCGGATCTTGGCTTCGAGCGACGCGGTGACGTACCCGTCGTCGTCGATGTCCGCCGCGACGAATTCCGCCTGGTACGCGTTCCACGCCTGGAGCGCGCCGAGATAGGTCGGCCGCTCCACCAGGATGTGATCGCCCGGGTTGATGAACACCTTGCCGATGAGGTCCAGCGCCTGCTGCGATCCGCTCGTGAGCAGGACGTTCTCGGGTTCGACGTTGATGCCGTACCGCGTCGAGTGGCGCGCGATCATCTCCCGCAGCGGTGTGTAGCCCTCGGTCGTCCCGTACTGCAGCGCCCGGGCCCCGTGGGAGGCCATGACGGTGCCAAGCGCCCTGGTGAACTCTTCCACCGGGAACGTCTCGGGCGCGGGGAGGCCCCCCGCGAACGAGATCACATCAGGCTGCTCGGTCAGCTTCAGGAGTTCGCGAACGGCGGAACTCCGCATCCGCTGTGTCCGCTGCGCGTACCGCTCTGCCCACGGGGTTTGCATGTCTCACCTTCACGTGTGTCGTCGGGGTAGTACACCCGTTCGAGGAACAGCCCTGATGCCGGCGCCGCCAGCGCCGCCGACTCGCCGGAGGCCTCCGCCAGCATGCGAGGCACGTCCGCCGGCTTCAGCTCGCGCCGCCCGACGGCCACCAGCACGCCGACCATCCGCCTGACCATGCGCCACAGGAAGTGCGAGCCGACCACGCGGATGAGCAGCAGCGGCGGCTCGTCGAGGATCTCGACACGATCGACCTGGACCTTCGAAGACGCCTCTTCGCGGTCGTCGGCCGAGAAGCCGCGGAAGTCCTTGAGGCCCACGAACGCCGCGGCAGCCTCGCGCATCGCCGTCACGTGCAGATCCTCGCGGACCCACCAGACGTAGGGCTTCGCGAACGCGGTGCGCCGCCGGGCGATCTGGTAGAGATAGCTGCGCGCGACGGCGTCGTGCCGCGCGTGGAAGCGCTGCGGCGCGCGGACCAGGTCGAGGATGTTGATGTCGGCCGGCAGTTCGTCGTTGATGCGCCACGCGAGCGTGGCCGCGTCCAGCCGCGTGTCGAGCTGCAGGTGAGCGACCTGCGCAAGTGCGTGCACGCCCGCGTCGGTGCGCCCGGCCCCGTACAACTCGAAGCTCCGCACGCCGGTCACGGCCGTGATGGCGCGCTCGATTTCCCCGGCCACCGTCCGGGCGTTCTTCTGGATCTGCCACCCGCTGTAGCGAGTGCCGGCGTATTCGATGGTGAGCGTGAAGCGCGGCATTGTTGGTTCAGCTATGCTACAGGAACCCGGTTGCCGTGTGCAGCCGCCCACAGGGTCCGAGCCGTCGAGGAGGCCGCTTTCGTCATGACCGCCGCCGCACGTCGAGCCGCCGCCGCCATCGTCCTGATTCTCACCGCTGCCGCCGCTCATGCGGCCCCGGCCCAGCCGCCGAAGCTGGTCGTCCTCATCGTGGTCGACCAGATGCGCGGCGATTACGTCGCCCGGTACGGGTCCCAGTGGATCGGTGGATTACGCAGGCTGGTCGATGGCGGGGCGTGGTTCCGCCGCGCGGCCTATCCCTACCTGACCACCGTGACCTGCGTCGGCCACGCGACGGTGTCCACCGGGGCCTTCCCCCGCACCCACGGCCTTGTCGGCAACGCGTGGTTCGACCGCGACCTCGGCCGCAGTACCGGCTGCACGTTCGATCCCGGCCTCACCACGATCAGCTACGCCTCGCCGGTTGCCGGAGGCGAGGGGCCGTCGCGCCTCCGTGCGGCGACGCTCTCGGACGAGCTTCGGGCGCAGCTGCCCGTGCCGGCCCGCGTCGTGACGATGTCGATCAAGGAGCGCACGGCGATCACCCTCGCGGGCCTTCGCGCCGACGCGGCGACGTGGTTCAACCCCGCCGCCGGCGGTTTCGTGACCTCGTCGGCGTATACGTCGGCCCCGGTGCCGTTCGTCGCGGCGTTCACCAAGGCCAATCCGGTCACTGCGGACCTCGGAAAGGTGTGGACGCGGATGCTGCCGGCCGGGCGGTACCTGTTCGCCGACGCGGGGCGAGGCGAGAAGCCGCCGGCGTTCTGGTCCGCCGGGTTCCCGCACGCCCTCGAGGCGAAGGGCGAGGTGCCCGACGCGCAGTTCTTCGAAGCCTGGGAGTCCAGCCCGTTCTCGGACGACTACCTCGGGCGCCTCGCGATCGCCTCGGTCGACGCCCTGAAACTGGGGCAGGGCACAGGGACGGATTTCCTGGGGATCAGTTTCTCGGCCCTCGACCTGGTCGGCCACGACTTCGGGCCGACCAGCCACGAGGTGCAGGACACGCTGGCCCGCCTCGACCGCACCATCGGCGCGCTGCTGGACCACCTCGACCGGACCGCCGGCGCCGGCAACTACGTCGTCGCGCTCACCGCTGACCACGGCGTCGCGCCGATTCCGGAACAGGCGGCGGCGTTCGGGATCGATGCGGGCCGTCTCGACGCCGCGCTCGTCCGCCAGGCGGCGCAGCGCGCCCTCGAAGCGGCGCTGGGACCCGGCACGTACACGGTGCGCAGCCAGTATTCGGACCTGATCCTCGAACCGGACGCGGTCGAGCAGCTGCGGCGCGACCCGCGCGCCCTCGACCAGGTGCTGCGCGCGCTCAGGGCCGTTCCCGGCGTGGCTGCCGCGTTTTTCGCCGAGCAGTTGGACGCGTACGCGGCAGCGGGCGACCGAGACGCGCGCGCGGCCCTGTTGGGCTACTATCCCGGCCGCAGCGGCGACGTCATCGTCATGCCGCACCCCTACTGGTTCTTCGTGGCGGCTGACGGCACCGCTCAGCCGGGGAGCGCGACGTCGCACGGGACGATGTACGGCTACGATCAGCAGGTGCCGATCATCTTGTTCGGGAAGGGCATCAAGCCTGGCGAGTACGCCCGCGTCGTGACGCCAGCCGACATCGCCCCGACGCTCGCGTTCTTGTGCGGCGTGACGCTGGCCCACGCGGATGGCGAGATCCTCGGCGAGGCCCTCGGGCCCGCGGCACCCGCCGTTCGGCGAGAGAGGTGAGACGTGCAGACCTTTGCTGACCTGTTCGGCACGGCTCCGGCCCTCGCGGCCGAGGCGCCAGGTCGAGTGAACCTGATCGGCGAGCACACCGACTACAACGGCGGGTTCGTCCTGCCGACCGTGATTCCCCAGCGGACGCGCGTGGAGCTTGTGCCGCGCCCGGACGCCAACGTGCGGGTGTGGAGCGCGAACGTCGACGAGGCGCACCGCATGGAGCAGTTCCTGCTGGGGCGGGAGGCCGTCACGCACACCTGGCTCGACTACGTGCAGGGCGTGACCGTGGCGCTCCGGCAGCGCGGGCTCCACCTGCGCGGCGTTGACATGCGCATCGAGTCCACCGTGCCGATCGGCAGCGGCCTGTCCTCGAGCGCCGCGCTGGAGGTGAGCGTGGCCCGCGCGCTGCGGGCCGCGTTCGACTTGCGGCTCGATGACGTGGAACTGGCGATGGCAGGGAAGTGGGCCGAGAACGAATTCGTCGGCGCGCCGACCGGTATCATGGACCAGATGGTCGTGAGCCTGGGCGCGGCCGGTGCGGCGCTGTTTCTCGACACCCGTTCGCTGCACTTCGACCGCGTGCCGCTGCCGCCCACCGTCGAGCTTGTCGTCATCGACTCCGGCATCAGGCATCGCCTCGTGACCGGCGAGTACGCCACGCGGCGGAGCCAGTGCGAGGAAGCGAGCCGGCGGCTCCGCGTCCACGAACTGCGGGACGTGCCGGTGGCGAACCTGCCGCAGGTCGAGGCGCTCGACGAGCCCTTCCGCCGCCGGGCCCGCCACGTCGTCACCGAAGACGATCGGGTGCTGCAGGCCGTGGCCGCGCTGCGCGCCAATGACCCGGCGCAGGTCGGCGAACTCTTCTACGCCTCGCACGCCTCGATGCGCGACGACTACGAAGTGTCGGTACCGCAGGTGGACGCGCTCGTCGAAATCGCCAGCAGCGAACACGACGTCTACGGCGCGCGGTTGACCGGGGGCGGCTTCGGAGGGTCGATCGTGGTGCTGGCGAAGCGCGGCAGCGGCCGCGCCGTCGCTGATCGCGTCGCCGAGCGGTACCGGACCGAGTGCGGCGAGACCCCGACCGTCCTCCTCCCCGCCTGACGGGGGACAGGTCCCGTGTCACGCTCGCCGGGGACCAGGTCCGCGTCACTCGGGGCGGGCGGGGAGGACGCCGCGGACGGCGAAAAAGTAGGGGATGGCGAGCGCCGACAGGGCGGCGGCCACGCCGAAGCCGGCCTGGTAACCCGCGACACCGATGATCCAACCCGTGACAAGCGAACCGGTACCGATCCCGGTGTCGAAAGCGGCAATAAGGGCGCCGAAGGCCGCACCGCGTCTGGCGGCGTCGACACGCTGCAGCAGATACGCGGCATAAACCGGGTATGCCGTGCCGTATCCGGCCCCGAAAATGACGGCCGACAGTACCAGCCTCGCCCGGCTCCCGCCGCTCACAAGCACCACCAGCCCGACGGAAATGAGCGCCAGGCACGGCACGAGCAGCCGAACGTACCCGACGCGGTCGGCAATCCGGCCGAGAAACGGCCTCGTGGCGATGATCGCGAAGCCGACGACGGTCAGATAGAGTCCTTTGGGCGCCGATCCGATGGCTTCCCCATACATCGCGGCGAAGCTCGTGATGGCGCCGTAGCTGTACGAGTAGAGCATCAGCGTGACCGAGAGCGCTAAGACGCGCCACTCGATGAGCGGGCCGTGCCCGGCGGACGCCTTCTGCGCGGCGTGCGGCCGCTCTTTCGGCAGCCGCCAGGCGACCACAGCCACGACGAGGTTCAGCGCGCCCATGACCGCGCACAGCGTGAACCAGCCGAACTGATAGAGCCAGAAGCCGAAGGTTGGTCCGATGGCCAGCGCGACCACGGACGCGAGGCCCCAGTACGCGATGCCTTCGGCCCGCCGGGTCGGCGGGAGGATGCCTGTCATGTAGGCCGCCGACGCGGTCAGCACGGCGGACCAGAACACGCCGTGCACCGCCGTCAGCGCGAGCACCAGGCGGTAGTCCTGGAGCACGGCGTACCCGACGGAGAAGCCCGTGAGCGCCACTGCGCCCACGCGGAGCGTCCGGCGCAAGCCGAACCGGTCTGCCAGCGCACCCGTGAAGGGTGCGGACACGGCCGACGCGAACGTCAGGCATGCCAGGAACAGCCCGGCGGCGAAGGTATCACCCCCGAGTTCGCGGATGCGGAACGGCGCGGTGGGGAAGAGCTGAAAGGCGGAGAAGAACACCGCGAACGAGAAGCCGCACATCAGGAAGAAGCGCGGCGTGAACAGGCGTTCGCGCGTGACATCCATGAAGGCCTCAGTCTACCATCCGCCTGACCGGCCCCCCGGACCGGGCGGCCCTGAAACGCCAGGGGGCCTCCCGTCGTATAGGAGGAGGCGCCCGTGGTGTCGCTACTCTCGGGCGGCGCTCCCTCTCCAGGAAAGGACCGATTCGCGATGACAAGACCCATGCGCGCCTTCGTACTGTCCGGCCTGGTCTTCGGCCTCGCCGCGCTGCTTGCCGGCGGCCTCGAGGCCCAGGCGCCCGTTCAGCCGGCGGCTCCGCAGGCGGCTCCCCAGCCGCAGGCCCCGCCGCCGCCTCCGCCCATCAACGAGTCGACGGATCCGGTGCTCAAGACGTTCCGGTGGCGGTCGATCGGGCCGGCGAACATGGGCGGCCGCATCGACAACTTCGCTGTCGTCGCGTCGAACCCGTCGACCTACTACGTCGGGTACGCGACGGGCGGGATCTTCAAGACCGTGAACAACGGCACGACGTTCGAGCCGGTGTTCGACGTGTACACGACCGCCTCGATCGGCGACATCGCGGTGGCGCCCTCCGACCCGAACATTCTCTACGTCGGCACGGGCGAGCCGAACAACAGGCAGAGTTCGTCGTTCGGCGACGGGATGTACAAGTCCACCGACGCCGGCAGGACGTTCGTCAACATCGGCCTGAAAGACACCCAGTCGATCGCGCGCGTGGTCGTGCACCCGACGAACCCGAACATCGTGTACGTGGCCGCCGTCGGCCACCTGTTCGGGCCGAACAAGGAACGCGGCCTCTTCAAGACGATCGACGGCGGGAAGACGTGGACCAACACCAAGTTCATCGATGAGGACACCGGGTTCATCGACGCGGTGATGGATCCGGCGAAGCCCGACACGCTGTACGCGGCCTCCTACCAGCGTCGCCGGACGCCGCACGGCTTCAACGGCGGCGGTCCGGGCAGCGGCCTCTGGAAGACGACCGACGGCGGCAGGACGTGGCAGCGGATCACGGGCAGCGGCTTCCCGGACGGGCTGCTCGGGCGCATCGGCATCGATCTCTGCCGGACCCGGCCGAACGTCGTCTATGCCCAGATTGAAGTCGGCCCGAGCGGCGGGACCGGCGCGGGCGTGGGCGCGGACGGCAAGCCCACCGCGCCGGGCGCCGGCCGGGCCGGACAGGCCGGAGCCGCAGCAGGAGCGCAGGCAGGCCGCGCGGCGCAGGCGGGCGCACCGCCTCCTCCGCCCGACCCCAAGCGCAGCGGAGTCTGGCGCTCGGACGATGCGGGGAAGACGTGGAGGGTCGTGAGCAACACCAACGACCGGCCGATGTACTACAGCAAGATCCGCGTCGATCCCAGCAATCCGGACGTCGTCTTCCTCGGCGGCGCGCCGGCGTTCAGGTCGCTCGACGGCGGCAAGACGTTCCGCACCCTGCAGAACCTCGCGCACAGCGACCACCACGCGATCTGGATCAACCCGAAGAACCCGAAACACGTGATGTACGGGAACGACGGCGGCCTCAACGTGAGCTACGACCAGGGCGACACCTGGGACTTCATCAACACGAAGGCCACCGGGCAGTTCTATGCGATCAGCGCCGACATGCGGAAACCGTACTTCGTGTGCGGCGGCCTGCAGGACAACGGCTCGTGGTGCGGGCCGAGCGCCAAGCGCAACTCGGTGGGCATTCTCAACTCGGACTGGTTCCGGGTGGGCGGCGGCGACGGCTTCTACACGCAGCAGGACCCCACCGACTGGGCGGTTGTCTACGCCGAGTCGCAGGACGGCGCGGTGAACCGCCTCGACCTGCGCCGGGGCACGACGACGAGCATTCGTCCCCGCCCGGCGCGCGCGGCGGGGCAGGGCGGGCCCTCGCCGGAACAGCTGGCGCAGATGGCGGCGCAGTTCGGCATGCAAGCGCCGAGCACCGCGTCCAACGTGGTGCCCGAGCCGCCGGCCGGCACGGCGTTCCGCTTCTTCTGGAACACGCCGACGGTGCTCTCGCCGCACAACCCGAACATCGTGTGGGTGGGCGGCAACCGGCTGTTCAAGTCGCTGAATCGCGGCGAGACCTACACTATGTCGCAGGATCTCACCCGCGACCTGAGCCGGTTCACCCGGCCCATCATGGGCGTCGCCGGCGATGCGCCCATGGCGTCGAAACACGACGGCGTGGCGACGACCTCGGTCATCACCACCGCGGCGGAGTCGCCGATCGTCCCCGGCCTCGTGTGGGTGGGGACCAACGACGGCAACCTGCAGGTCAGCCGTGACGGCGGCCACTCGTGGAAGAACGTCGTGGCCAACGTCAAGGGCGTGCCGGACGAGACGTTCGTCTCGCGGGTTGAGCCTTCGCACTTCGACGCGGGCACGTGCTACGTGGCGTTCGACGGTCATCGGACCAATGACCACGCGCCATACGTGTACGTCACCAGGGACTTCGGGGAGACGTGGACCGCCATCACGAACAACCTCCCGACAGGCAACGTGAATGTCGTGCGCGAGGACCCGAAGAACCGGAGCCTGCTCTACGTGGGCACCGAGTACGCGCTGTTCGTCTCGCTGGACGGCGGCAAGGCGTGGCAGCGCTTCTCAACCGGGCTGCCGACGGTGCGGATCGATGACATCCTGGTGCACCCGCGCGACAACGATCTCATCCTCGGCACGCACGGCCGGAGCATCTGGATCCTCGACGACATCAGCGCGCTCCAGCAACTCACCGACGAGGCCCGGAAGGCCGACGTGACGCTGTTCGCCCCGCGCCCCGGTGTCGCGTGGCGGAACGACATCACGCAGAGCATCACCGCGGGCGGCAGCAAGCACTTCCGTGGCGAGAACCCGGCGCCGGGCACGGCCATCAGCTACTACCTGAAGAGCGCGCCGGCCGGGGACGTCAAGCTCACCATCACCGACGTGACGGGCCGCGTGGTCCGCGAGATCGCCGGAACGAAGGACGCCGGGCTCAACCGCGTCCAGTGGAACCTGCGCGGCGGCCCCGCTCAAGGCGGCGCCGGCGGCCGTGGTGCCGGTGGCGGCCAGGCGGGCGGCGGCGGTGGCCGCGGCGGGTTCGGCGGGCCGGCCGTCGAGCCGGGCACCTACCTGCTGAAGCTCACCGTCGGCGGGAAGGACTACACGCAGAAGCTCGTGGTGGAGGCGGACACGTACTAGAGGCTAGGGGCTAGGGGCTGGGCGCTAGGGGCTAGTCTGACTAGCGCCTAGCGCCTAGACCCTAGTCCCTACTTCGGCGCACGAAGCGCCACGATGCGCGAGATGAGTGCCGGGTCGTCGGGCAATTGGCCGGCGGCCGGCAGGCGCGGCACGAGGTCGGCCCAGGCGGGCTCCTTCGCGAACACGCGGCGGAAGATCGGCGCGGCCTCGGCCTCTCGTCCCACCACTACCAGCGTCACGGCCTGCCAGAACGGCAACTCGAGAATCTCGGGCGCGAGTTCGCCGGCCGCGGTGTATTCCTTCAGCGCCTCGTCGATCTTCTTCTCCGACACCAGTTCGTCGCCGCGGTTTGCGTGCGCGTAGGCGCGCTGCAGCCGGATGAGGCGCCTCAGCTCGGGGATCGGCTCGGGATGATCCTCGACGCGCAGATCGAACACGCGATCGGCGCCGGCCCACGGCCGTCGGGACGACTTCGCTCTGACGATGAGCATGGCGGCCGACTGCGTGCCGCGAATGTCGCCGCCCGCCGCCTGAGCGGCCTCGAGCGCGGCGAGCATGCGCTCGGCGAGATCGCCGCGCGTCTTCTCGAACGCGGCGGCCATCGCCGGCCAGACCTTCGCGTTCGCCATCATGTTGGCCTGCACGGAGTACTGGGCGCCCACGCGGTGGCCGGCGTCCTTGATGTTGAGCGCGCCGCTGAATGCGTCAACGCGGCCCTGCGCGTCGACCATCGCCACCTGCCGGACGTCGCGCTGGGCATCGGCGGCGAGCAGCCGCTTCAGCGCCTCCGGCGCCGCCACGCCCGTGCGCATCAACTCGAGTCCCCTGTAGCCGTACGACGGGTCGACGAACGACTGCGTCGCCACGGCGCCGACGCCGGCTTCCGCCCACGTGACAATCGAGCCGACCGAGAACCAGTGGGACTGGACGGCGACGCCCATCTCGCCGGTCGCGGGATCGCGCGCAACGATGGAGAAGGTGTGCGCCAGCGGCCCCGGCTTGCCGGTGACCGCCACCGGTTGCGCCACCGCGAAGGCGGCATGCAGCGAGACACCGAATGCCGCGGCTGCGGCGCCGAGCAGCAGCCGCGCCGCGATGCGGACGTCCGGTCTCCCGCCCCCCGCCTCCCGCCCCTCGCCTCCCTCCGTGCAGGCCCCGAGTCCCGCTTGCCCCGCCGAAGCCGGCCGGCAGGCCGTGTGGCGAAGGCGGGAGTCCCGAGCCCCGCGTGCCCCGCCGAAGCCGGCCGGCAGGCCGTGTGGCGAAGGCGGGCGTCCCGAATCCCGTGTGGTTCTGTTGTCCATGCGCATAATATGTCCTACTCCGGGAGGCGCGTCCATGCTGTCGGTCGACGCTGTCTACACGACCCGCGTGCTGCAGGACCTGGTCCGCATCAACTCCGTCAACCCGATGCTCGACCCGTCCGCGCCCGGCGAGCGGGAGATCGCGCAGTACGTCGGCGCGGCGATGGAGACCATCGGCGCCGAGGTGCACTACCACGAGCCGAAGCCTGGCAGGGTCAGCGTGGTGGCCCGCCTTCGAGGCTCGCGTCCCGGCCGCTCGCTCATGTTCAACGCCCACGCGGACACGGTCGATGTCGCCGGGATGGACGCGCCCTTCTCCGGCGAGATCAGGGACGGCCGCGTCTGCGGCCGCGGCGCCTTTGACATGAAGGGAGGCCTGGCGGCGATGATGGGTGCGGTCAAAGCGCTCGCCGACGCCGGCCGGCCGCACGGCGGAGAGATCCTGCTGGCGGCCGTCGCCGACGAGGAGTACGCGAGCCTCGGCACTGAGGACCTGCTGCAGCGCTATCGTCCCGACGCGGCGATTGTCACCGAGCCGACCGCCCTCGACATCTGCCTGGCCCACAAGGGCTTCGCGTGGTTCGAGGTCACGACCAGGGGGCGCGCGGCGCACGGCAGCCGCTTCGACCTGGGCGTCGACGCGAACATGCGGATGGGGCGTGTCCTGGCCGGCCTCGATGCGCTTGAACAGGGCCTGCGCGCGCGCCCGCCGCACCGCCTGCTCGGGCCTCCCTCCCTGCACGCGGCCACCCTCGCCGGCGGCTCCGGCCTCAGCACGTATGCCGCGAGTTGCCGCCTGCAGATCGAGCGGCGCACGATTCCCGGTGAAAGCCGTGCCGCGGTGACCGATGAGATCCGGCAGCTCCTCCGGCGGCAGGTCGAGCGCGATCCGTCGTTCGAGGCAGACCTCGAGGTGCTGCTGGTCCGTGAGCCGTTCGAGGTCGCAGAAGACGCGGCGATTGTCCGCGCCCTGACCGAGGCGTCCACAGCCGTGCTCGGACACCGGCCGGCGTACGTCGGGCAGACGCCGTGGATGGACGCCGCCCTGCTTGCCGCCGCCGGCGCCGAAACCGTCGTGATGGGCGCGGCCGGGGCCGGCGCGCACGCGAAAGAGGAATGGGTCGACCTGGCGTCGGTGCACCAGCTCGCGCAGTGCCTCGCCGAGGCGGCCCGGCGGTACTGCTAGTCGGAGCCGAGGTCGGGCCAACCCAGCCGGCGCCGGCACGCGTAGAGCGCGATGGCTGCGGCCGTCGCGACATTCAGGGAGTCGACGCCGGGACGTATGGCAATCCGCACGCGCTCATCGGCCACGCCCATCGCGCTCTCGGAGAGCCCATCACCCTCGTGTCCCAGCAGCAGCGCGACCGTCGTCCCCGGCGCGATCCCCGGGAGGACGGCGTCGAGATCGCGCGCCGGCGGCTGCGGCGTCAGCGCGAGCACGCGGGCGCCCGCGTCCCGCAAACGTCGGAGGCTGTCCGGCCAGCGGTCGTCGACCGCGTAGGGGATCCGGAGCGCCGCGCCAGTCGACACCCGGATCGACTTCCGATACAGAGGGTCGCAACACCCCGGGCTGAGGAGGACGCCGCCGGCGCCGAACGCCAACGCGTTGCGGAAGACGGCCCCCAGGTTGTCGGCGTTGCCGACGCGCTCCACGGCCAACACGAGCCTCGACCCTGCGGCTTCCTGCCACCATGACGCGACGCTGGTGGCCTTCGGCCGCACGCCAATCGCCAGGCAGCCCCGGTGGAGGTTGAACCCGAGGAGCGCCGTCAGCCGCTCGACGGCCATGACATAGACGGGCAGCGCCCCGTGCGTGCCGAGCGCGTCCTGCAGGCCGTCAAGAGCCGCCGGCGAGACGAGCACGCTCCGCGCCTCGAACCGATCCGACGCCAGGAGGCACCGCACCACGTGCCGGCCCTCGGCCACGAACAGGCCGTGGGCGAGCAGCAGCTCCGGGTCGGGGATATTGCGGTACTCGGCCACGCGTGGGTCGTCGAGATCGTCGATGGGGTAGAACATCGCGGTTCGCGGTCCACCTTACCACACCGCTCATGCGACCCGGGGGTGTTGCGCGGCGCGGATTGCACCCCGATCCGGATATGATGTTGGATTGTGCGGGCCGTGCGTCCCGCACCCCTAGCGCCTAGCCCCTAGGCCCCAGCGCCGAGTTGTGGAGGTCCGCCCGTGCATCATCCCGAGAAAGTCGCCATCCTCGTGAGCGGCGGTCCCGCTCCCGGCATCAACAGCGTCATCAGCGCCGCCGCCATCCGCTGCGCCCTCGAGGGCGTCAAGGTCATCGGCATTCTCGACGGCTTCGAGTGGCTCATGCAGGGCGACATCGAACACACCGTGCCGCTCACCATCGACGAAGTGAGCCGCATTCACTTCCGGGGCGGATCGCACATCGGGACGTCGCGCGCCAACCCGACCCGGGACCCGGCGCACCTCGAGAACACGGTGCTCTCGCTCCTGCGCCTGGACGTGTCGATGCTCATCACAATCGGCGGCGACGACACGGCGTTTTCCGCGATGCGGCTGGAGGAGAGGGCGGCGGGGCGGATCCGCGTGGTCCACGTGCCCAAGACCATCGACAACGACCTCGGCCTGCCGCCGTTTGTCGACACGTTCGGCTACCAGACGGCCAGGCACCACGGCGTCGAGATCGTCAAGAACCTGATGGTGGATTCGACGACCACCTCGCGGTGGTATTTCGTCATCGCCATGGGGCGCAAGGCGGGCCACCTCGCCCTCGGCATCGGCAAGTCCGCCGGCGCCACGCTCACGCTCATCCCCGAGGAGTTCGGCGGCGGATCGATCCGCCTCAAGACGGTCGTCGACACGCTCGCCGGGGCGATCATCAAGCGCCTCAGCTACGGCCGCCGGCAGGGCGTGGCGGTGATTGCCGAAGGCCTCGTGCTCGACCTGGATCCCGCGGACCTGATCGCGATCGAGGACGTGGAGCGTGACGCCCACGGCAACCTGCGGATCGCGGAGGTCAACATCGGCGAGATCCTGAAGCAGCAGGTCAACAACCGCCTCAAGGAGTTCGGCCTCAAGACCACGATCGTCGAGAAGAACATCGGGTACGAGCTGCGATGCGCCGACCCGATTCCGCTCGACATGGAATACACGCGAGACCTCGGCTACGCGGCGGCCAAGTTCATCCTCTCGGGCGGCAACGCGGCCATGGTGTCCATGCAGGCGGGCGAGTTCGTGCCGATCCCGTTCACCCAGTTGCTCGATCCGGTGACCGGACGCGCCATGATCCGGCTCGTGAACATCCACTCGGAGCGCTATGCCATCGCGCGCAGCTACATGATCCGGCTGAAGCGCGAGGACTTCCAGGATCCCCACGAGACCGCGAAGCTCGCGGCCACGTGCGGCGTCTCCATCGAGCGCTTCCGGGAGGAGTTCGAGTACCTGATGGCCCAGGAGCCGCCGCGCCTCAAGCTGGACGCCGGCAAGGGCGGCTTCATCGAAGACGAGGCCATGGGCGAGAGCGCCGTCCGGATGTAGCTCAGGCGCCGATTACCGCCGCCACCCGCGCCAGTACCGCGTCGCAGAGGCGCCGCGCGTCGGCCTCGAGCGCGGCGGCCGCCTCGGCTGCGCTCGCCTTGAAGGCCTCATCGGCAATGCCGGCGAGGTTGATGCGCACGTTCAGCGCGGCGCCTTCGGCGCCGGCACGGGAGGCAAGGGCCGCCACGCCGGCATCCGACGCGGAACTCCGGTTGCCCTTCCTTGCGGCGAGGTCCGCCAGGTCGATCGCCTCGAGGCACAGGCGGGCGGTCTGAAGGGGCACGTCCGCCGCCGCCTTGTTTGCCGCTTCGATGGCCCGGCTGCGTTCCGCCTGCTGTTCCGGCGTGCCTTTCGGCAGGCGCATGGCCTCCATCACGCGGTTGAACGCGTCGGTGTCCTCGTCGACGGCGCGGGCCAGCCGGTCCTTCAGCGCCTGCCCGCGCTCGGCCATCGCGGCCAGGTCCGCCCACGCCCCTTCATAGCCCTTCTTGCCCACCGTCAGGTTCGCCACCATGGTCGCCAGCGCCGCGCCGAGGCTGCCCATCAGCGCGGCCACGGAGCCGCCGCCGGGCGCCGGTGATTCGGTGGACACCTCATCGACGAAGCGCGCGGCCGCCATCGACATCAGCGGCGCCGCAGGGGCGAAGTGAGACTCGATGATCTTCTTCGCCGGATCGAACGGGGCCACCTGGTCCAGGCCCATCGAACGGACCGCGATCTCCACCAGCTCCCGTTCCGGCACGCCCGCGGACTTTCCCTGCTTGCGCAGGAAGTACCGCCCGGCCTCCAGCATCGGCGAAAGGGGCGTCAGCCCCACCAGTTCGGAGCCCGTGACGATGAGCCCGAGCTTCTCGGCTTCCTCGCGGGCGGTTTCGAAGACGACGTGCAGCGGGGAGGCGTGGTAGTCGAGGAGGTTGATCGACACCTGCGCCTGCCGGTACTGCTCGATGTACCAGCCGATGGCGCGCACCGCCTTCAGGCGGCCCGGCACCTTGAGGGAGGTGCCGCCGGCGTCGCGGAGAATCTCGCCCCCCGCGTCGCGCTTGGCACGCCCGCCCTCGCGGATATTGAGGGCGATTTCATTGGCCAGTCGCCGATCGCGGGTGTTCAGGTTGACGTTGTACGCGAGCAGGAACTCGCGGGCGCCGACGACGGTGCCGCCCGAGCGCGCGTTGAAGCGGGCCGGCCCGGCGTCAGGCGCCCAGGCGGGTGTGGCGAGCTTCTCGGCCAGGCCTTCGTACTCGCCGGCGCGGATGGCGGCGAGGCTGCGGCGCTCTTCTGACGCCGCCGCGTGCTCGTAGAAGTAGACGGGAATCTGCAACTCCGCACCGATGCGCCGGCCCACCGTTTTCGCCAGCTCCGCGCACTCGGCCATCGTGATGTCCGCCACCGGAATGAAGGGGCACACGTCGAGGGCGCCCATGCGCGGGTGCGCGCCCTTGTGCACCGTCATGTCGATGAGCTCGGCCGCCTTCATCGCGCCCCGGAACGCGGCTTCTGCCACGCCCTCCGGAGGGCCGACCAGCGTGTACACCGTCCGGTTCGTGTCGGCGCCGGGGTCGACATCGAGCAGTTTCACCCCGGAGACGCTCCCGAGGGCCTGCGCGATCGCGTCGATGACGCCGCGGTCGCGTCCCTCGGAGAAGTTCGGTACGCACTCGACGAGTCGGGCCATGCAAACAGCCTTTCGTATGCGCCGGCAAACGGCAATGCCCGCCAAGCGTACGTCTGCGGCACGCGTTCGGGCAAGGGGCATGGGGGATAGGGGATAGGGGACGAAGGCGGGGCGTCCTCGCGTATCATGGATCCCATGCCCGACAGTCCCCAGCCCGGTCCCGTGCGTTCGCCGGGCCGGTCGCTCCGCCGCTGGCTGCTCGCCGCCGCGGGCGTGCTGGCCGTCGTGCTGGGCGGCATTGGCGTGTTCGTCCCCGGGCTGCCCACGACGATCTTTCTCATCGTGGCCTCCTACTGCTTCGCGCGGAGCTGTCCGTGGCTCGAGGAGCGCCTGCTGCGCGTCCCCTTGTTCGCGCCCTACATGAGGTTCATCGACGAGCGCCGCCCGATGTCCACCCGGGCCCGCGTGGTGTCCATCGCGGCGACGTGGATTTCGGTCCTGCTGAGCCTCGCGTGGTTGCGCGCGTCAGGCCGCTTGTCGACGGCGCTTGCCGTCACCATCATCGGCGTGGCCGGGATCGGCACGGTCGCGGTGCTCCGCTTCCGCCGCGCGCCGCGGGCCGGGGCCGTCGCCCGGGAGTCCTGTTCGTCCTGACGCCGGCCGGGACTACAATGCCCGGTCATGAAGAGAGTCCTCCTCCCGGTGCTTCTGGTTGTGGCGGCCACGCTCGTGCCGTCGGCGCAGTCGAACAAGGCCGCGAGGGCCCCCGGGCCGCAGCCGCCCTTCACCGTTGTCGAAGCGAACATCGCGGACATGCGCGCGGCGCTGGAGCAGCGGCGCGTGACGTCGCGTGAACTGGTCCAGCAGTACCTGCTCCGGATTGCGACGTACGAAGAACGGCTGAATGCCGTGATGGCCGTGAATCCACGGGCGCTCGAGGAGGCCGAGGCCCTCGACCGCGAGCGCGCGCAGGGCAAGGTGCGCGGTCCGCTCCACGGCATTCCCATCGCGCTCAAGGACAACATCCACACCACGAACATGCCCACAACCGGCGGCGCCCTCGCGTTCGAGGGGCTCATCCCGCCCTACGAAGCGACGCTGACGAAGAACCTGCGCGACGCCGGCGCGATCATCATCGCCAAGACGGTGATGACGGAGCTGGCGAACTGGGTCGCGAGCGGCATGCCGGGCAACTACAGCGCGCTGGGCGGCTACGGGATGAACCCGTACGACCCGCGGCGCGATCCGCGTGAGGCCACCGGCGACGGACGGCCCGTCATGGGGACCGGCGGATCGAGTTCGGGCATCGGCACGGCGGCGAGCTTCTGGGCCGCCAACGTTGGCACCGAAACCTCGGGGTCGATCCTCAGCCCCGCGAGCGCGAACATGCTGGTCGGCATCAAGCCCACCGTCGGCCGCATCAGCCGCTACGGCGTCATTCCGATCACGGCCGATCAGGACACGCCGGGGCCGATGGCGCGCAGCGTGGCGGATGCCGCCGCCCTGCTGGGCGTGCTGGAAAGCGCCGTACCGGATCCGAACGACGCGGCCACCAGGACCTGCGCGCCGCCGCCGGGACGCGACTATACGAAGTTCCTGAACCCGGCCGGCCTCAAGGGCGCGCGCATCGGGATCCCGCGGGCGTCCTTCTACGACCGCACGACGCCGCCGGGGGCGAGCCAGCCCCGGGGAGGCTTGAACCCGGCCCAGGCGAAGATGATGGCGGAGGTCATCGAGCTCCTCAAGCAGCAGGGCGCCGTCATCGTCGACCCGGCGGACATTCCGAGCGTCGTGGCCACGGAAGCCTCGAAGAACTTCCTTCTCTGGTCCACGTGCGGCGGCCTCGACAACGCGAAGGGGAAGGATGCCAACTGCTCGGTCGTGTTCAAGTACGGCATGAAGCGCGACTTCAACGCCTGGCTGGAGTCGCTCGGCGCGGCGGCGCCCGTGAAGACGCTCACCGAGTTGCGTCTGTGGAACGTGGCGCACCAGCGCGCCGGGGCCATCAAGTACGGCCAGGCGCTGCTGGATATCTCGGACGAGATGAGCGTCGGCGCCGACCGGGCGCGGTACCAGGCCGACCGCGAGAAGGACATCCGGCTGAGCGCCACCGAGGGCATCGACGCCGCGATGAAGGCGAACGAGCTCGACGCGCTGCTCTTCCCCGGAACGTCGAGCGCCTCGATTGCCGCGAAGCCTGGCTATCCGACCGTCTTCGTGCCGTATGGGTTCGCGGAGCCTGGCAGCGGGCGCGGGACCGGGGCCGGCCCTGCGGGCGCGTCCGCCTCGCCGGCGGCCGGCGCGGGCGGGCGAGGCGAGTCGGCCTACCCGGAGGGATTCAATCCGAAGCCGTCGCCAATCGGCGTGAGCTTCACCGGGATGGCGTGCGGCGAGCCGAAGCTCATCGAGATTGCGTACGCGTTCGAGCAAGCCACCAGGAAACGCGTGCCCCCCAAGCTATAGCCCCATCTCGCGCTTGACGGCGGCGAAGGCGTCGAGCGCCATCTCGAGTTCGGCGCGGGTGTGGGCGGCCGAGATCTGGGTCCGGATCCTCGCCTCGCCTTTGGGCACCACCGGGTACGAGAAGCCGATCACGTAGACGCCCTTCTGCAGCATCGCATCGGCGGCCTTCACGGCCAGCGCGGCGTCGCCAATCATCACCGCGCAGATCGGGTGCGCGCCGGGCAGCACCCGCATGCCGATGTGCGAGAGGCCTTCCCGGAAGAAGCGGGTGTTGGCGTCGAGGGTGTCGCGCAGTTCGGTCGACTGGCTCAGCATGTCGAGCACCTTCAGCGTGGCGCCCGCGATGCTGGGGCAGAGGGTGTTCGAGAACAGGTACGGCCGCGAGCGCTGGCGGAGCAGCTCGATGATCTCCCTGCGCCCGCTCGTGTAACCGCCGCTCGCGCCGCCCAACGCCTTCCCGAGGGTGCCCGTCAGGACGTCCACGCGGTCCGTCACGCCGTGATGCTCGGGCGTGCCCCGCCCGCGCGGCCCGACGAACCCCACCGCGTGCGAATCGTCGACCATCACGAGCGCATCGTAGCGCTCGGCGAGATCGCAGACGCCCGGCAGGTCCGCGAGGGACCCGTCCATCGAGAAGACGCCGTCGGTGGCGACCATGCGGAAGCGGGCGCTGGTGGCGGCCTGCAGCTTCGCCTCGAGATCGTGGAGGTTGTTGTTCAGGTAGCGCTGGCGGTGGGCCCGGCAGAGGCGGATGCCGTCGATGATGCTCGCGTGGTTCAGCGCATCGCTGATGATCGCGTCCTGCTCGTGCAGGAGCGTTTCGAAGAGGCCGCCGTTGGCGTCGAAGCACGACGAGTAGAGGATCGTGTCTTCCGTGCCCAGGAACTCACTCAGCTTCTCCTCAAGCCGCTTGTGCACGGATTGCGTGCCGCAGATGAAGCGCACGCTCGCCATCCCGTAGCCCCACTGGTCGAGGGCCGCGCGGGCCGCCTCCCGGACGGCCGGGTGCTGCGCGAGCCCCAGGTAGTTGTTCGCGCACAGGTTGAGGACCGGCTTGCCGTCGGCGACCCGGATGGTGCTGCCCTGGGGCGTGACGATGACCCGCTCGCTCTTGTAGGTGCCGGCCGTGCGGATGTCGTGCAATTGCTGCGTGACGTGCTGCCTGAAGGACCCGTACATGGAACGCCTCTCTGTCGTCGTTGCGGTTCGAGGACACCCCGGCTGCCTTGGCACCGGGATCCTGCCCATTCTTGAACGCGCTGGCGGAAAAGGGAAGGGCCGAGGCCTGGTCACTTCGCCGTGCGGCGGTCGAAGAGCATTACTCCGTGCGTCGTGTCCTTCTTCGCGAAGGGCAGCGCCAGCTGGCCGGCGACGAACCGGATCTGCGCCACGCCGGCGAGCTGCTCAAGGAAGCGCTGCTCGACGGCCATCTCGGCCTCGGGACACGCCTTGCGGGTCGAGCCGGCCGGCCCGATCCTGATGCCGCCCGGCGCGTCGCCCGGCGTCACCTGGGCGAAGTAGCGGTTGCAGCCCGCGCTCCCCACGAGACGGGTGCCGTCGATCGTCAGGGTGACGTCGGGGGTTGCCGGCGCGGCCTCGTCCCACCCCCACCACGTCAACACCCACTCCGCGCCGGCCAGCGTGTCAACCGACAGGCGCCCCGTCTTCACCGGCGTCCCTTCCTTGAGCGCCGCATCCGCCAGTTCCCAGGTCCGGGTGACGAGGTCGCCCGGGCAGCAGGCCGCGTCGTTCTCACCGGCCTGCACGACATCGAGGACGATGCGCCGCCGAGCGATGCGTGCCTCCCGCACCTGGACGCGGTCGCCGATGGGTGCGGTCGCGATGTTCGTGACATTGCCGCCCGGCCGCCCGACCACGGCGAGATAGGACATCTCGCCGGAGCCACCGGCATTGGCGGCGAGCAGCACGACCGCCTCCTCGGCGCCGTCGCCGTCAACGTCGCCCGCCAGGCGGAAGTCACGGACGAAGGTCACGCTGGGCCGTGACGCGGCGCCTGGCGCGAACGGCTGGCCCTCCCACTTCCCGCCGGCGAGCATGAACGCGGCGCCCGCCTCCTCTACGCCCTTGTAGGAGGCGTTCTTCAGCTCCTGCAGCGTCGGCGCCGGTCGTTCGGCAACGGGGGCAGGCGAGGCGGAGTGCGCGGCTGGCGGCGCAGCGTCCTCCGGGCGCGACTGGCAGGCCGGCACGATGAGGGCAGCCAGCGCGACGGCGGCGGCCCGCGTGACGGCCAATGGCAATGTCATGATGTCAACCCTCCCCGGTATTGTGCACCGGCACGCATCGGTACGCGAACCTGGTGAGGCGCCTCGGCCGCCGGACGGGATAGCGGTGTGCCGGCCGGATTGCCTCATGCGTCAGGGGCGCGAAACACCCGCCTTGAGTTCGCCTCGCTCGCTTGACTGCGGAGCAAACTGCGGGGAAGATGCGTGGCGTCTCGGGAGGCGCGCCCCCGGCGCCACGTTCATCTCGATAGCTCGAAGAGGATCCCGTCACATGAGGCCGATCGCGATACTCTCCGTGTTCGTCTTTCTGTTGCCCGCTGCCGCCCGCGCGCAGGAGCCGCCTGCGGCCGGACAGCAGGAGGCGCTCGCCCGCCTCCTGCAGGCGCAGCTACTCCGCATCGAGGCGCTCGAGGCCCGCCTCGCGGGGCTGCAGCAGGAAGTGCAGCAGCTGCGCGCGCAGCCGCTCGCGCAGCCGCTCGCGGCTGCCCAGGCGCCGGCTGCCGCCCCTGCCCCGGCTCCCAAGGACCAGAACGTGCTGGTCCAGCACGCGGTCGCGGGCGAGCCACCCGAGGACGCTATTCCGGAAGGCCCTGCCGACGACCTGCCACGTATCAGGTCGGTCGACGCCTATGGCAGCCTGCGCGTGGCGGCAGCCGTGGACTCGGACGGCAACCGGGAGATCCGCAACAACTCGTCGCGTCTCGGCCTGCGCGGCGAGAAGAAGCTCACGGACACAATCACGGCCTTCGGGCGCGCGGAAGTGGGGCTCAACCTGGTCGCCAACGATCGGGTCATCCTCGGAGGGGGAGACCCCGGAGCGCCGATCGGGCAGGGCAGCCAGGTCGTCTGGAACCGGCTCGGATTCGTCGGTCTCGGGACCCGTATCGGCGCGTTCTCCTGGGGCAAGCAGTGGTCGGCCTACTACGACGTCGCCGCGTTCACCGACCAATCCCCGATCTGGGGCGGGTCGGCGTCCGGCGCCTTCGCGGCGGGCTCCGACGGCGGGATCGCGGGCACTGGCCGTGCTGAAAAGGCGCTCCAGTACCGCGAGGCGAAGGGCCCGGTGAGCGTGGCCCTTCAGATGCAGAGCCGCGCCACCTCGCCCAACGATCAGGCCTGGGTCGACGTTTGGGGTGCCTCCGCCGTGATCGGCAGGGCCCACGGGCTGAGCGTGGCCGCGGCCTACAACGAGGTCCGCGACGGCGTCGCGAACCCGACCCCCAATCAGCCGCAGCTCGGCGACAAGGCCGCGCTCTTCGGAGTGCGGTACCGGAAGGGCCCGTGGTACGCGGCGGGCATCTTCTCTGTCAGCGAGCAGCACGAGGCGGACGACCTGGGCCGCCGCTTCGACGGTCAGGGCTTCGAGCTGTGGCTGCGTTACCACGTGCGCGAGCGCCTCTCGGTCGGGGTCGGCTACAACGACCTTCGGCCCGAATCGGGTCACCCGGGCGACTTCCGCCTGAGTTACGGCCTGGGCACCGTGACGTACGACTTCGGAATCGGGAGTCGCGTGTTCTTCACCCTCAGGCTCGAGGACAGCCGCAGGTCCAACGGGTCGGAGGGCCGGAACAGCGCCTTCGCCACAGGGCTCAACTTCACGTTCTGAAACGCGGGCCGGGCGGGCGCGCTGGTCTTCGTGCCGGCCGCCCCCCGCATCAGATGACGATCTTGTGGAGTTCCGACCACCCCGCCCACATGATCTGCAGGCCCACGCAGAGCAGGATGAAGGCGATGAGCCGCGTCATCACGAGCGTTCCGATATCGCCCAACCGCTTGAGCAGCACCGGGGCGTTGGCGAACATGACGTAGAGGATGACGGCGGTCAGCGCCGCGCCCAGCACCGCGGTGGCGACGCCGGTCAGGTAGGCGAACAAGGTCCGGGGGATCTGGGCCCCGAGCGCGATTGAGGCGGCGATCGTGCCTGGGCCCGTGGTCAGCGGGAACGTGAGCGGAAAGAAGCTGCGGCGCACGATCTCCGCCTCGGGCAGCGCGACGGCCCCTTCAGCGGCCTTGGCCTGGACGTCGTCGTCGCCCTGCTGGTTGAGCATCCGCCACGCGGTCGCGCACACCAGCAGCCCGCCCCCGACCCGCAGGATCGGCAGCGAGATGCCGAAGAGCGCGAGGACGTTGGTGCCGACGAGCATCGACGCGACGATCACGTAGAAGGAGTTGACCGCGACCTGGCGTGCCAGCCGCCGGGCGACGGCCGCGTCGCCGCCCGCGGTCGTGATCAGGACGGGCGCGCTGCTGAAGGGGTTGATGATCGGCAGCAGGGTGAGCGGCACCAGCACGAGCCCCGACAGTGCCGCCAGGATCGGGTACATCAAGTCCACGCGTCCGGCCTCCTTCGCCTGTGTCCACAACTCGAAACGCGCGACGTGACGCCGCCGCTCGTGCCGCGGCGCTGCGCCGGCGACGGCAGGACGCCCGTCTGACGGCACGTGAAACGGCCCCTCCGCCCGTGCCGCTGTGACGTCAGGGCAGGTTCGCTGGAGGCGGGCTGGCGAAAGGTGGTCGGGGCGACTGGATTCGAACCAGCGACCCCCTGCGCCCGAGGCAGGCCACGGAAAGGCCTGTAAGCCATTCTAGCAAAACGGGATGCGGGCGCGTCAATTTCGTGGGGCCGCTCCTGTGACCGGTTGCGCGGCGCCGCACTGCGAATCCAGGATGCTGGCGGCGACCATGACGCTGAATCAGATTGTTCAGCGTGTTGAGCAAAATTACTCAACGTCATGAGCGCGAGCTTTGCCCGAGACGACGACGTCCGATCGACGAGATCAGAACTTCGGTCCATCGGGATGCTCGGCGCCATCAGCGGCTCCCAGGTTTCTTCCGAGCCGGCAGCTTCTTGACCTCGTCCTCGAGCTGCTGGAAGCCATCGGCCTCTGCCTCATTCTCCACGTGCACGCGGCGACTGGCGGCGAACTGATCGTACTCATGCTCGGCGATGGCATCGGCCTGTTCGCGACTGACCGTGCCGGCGTCGGGCAGGATGGTGCGCTCGTTTAGCTTGAGGAAGTCGTCGAGCCGCTCTCGCCACGTGTGCAGGAAGATCTGTTTCCGCCGCCGGGCCTGGTCCTCGGCGAAATCGAGAAACATGACGACAATGCGGTTGAGTTCGCTGATCTCGGGTTCGCGCAGGTAGTTCTTCGCGACGGTGACGTCGCCCTTGCGGACCACGCCGGCCTTCCACGCGGTCAGCCCCATGTTGGGTTTGGCGGAGTCGGCGCGCTCGGCAATCAGTTCAGGCGCGGTCTTGCCGGTGGCGGCGAAGTGTAGCTTGTTCTGAACGACACGAAAGAAGCTCTGGGTCTCCGGTTCGGAGGGCGAGTAGTCGGCGGCCAGTGCGAGAATGTCACGCACCCGCAGGTAGACTCGGCGTTCGCTGGCGCGAATGTCGCGGATGCGCTCGAGCAGTTCGTCGAAGTGATCCGTGTGACCTGGTCCCGGTGGGTTCTTGAGTCGCTCGTCGTCCATGGTGAAGCCCTTCACCAGGTACTCACTCAAGCGCGCCGTGGCCCACTGGCGGAACTGCGTGCCGCGGTCGCTTCGCACGCGGTATCCGACGGCGAGAATGGCGGGCAGGCTGTAGTGCTCGATGTCGCGGCCGACCTTGCGGCTGCCTTCAGATCGAACTATTCGGAATTTCCGAATAGTTCGATCCGGCGCCTGTTCACCCTCGGCGAAGATGCCTTTCAGGTGCTCATTCACGGTCGGCACGCCAACCTGGAACAGCTCGGCGATGAGCGCCTGAGTCAGCCAGATCGTGTCGGACTCGAACCGGCACTCGATACGTGTGCGGCCGTCTTCGGTCTCGTAGAGGACGATGCTGGATTCCGGCGGAGCGTTGTCGGACATGGGCGTTTCCTTCTGAGCTACCTGCGATCCGTGGCGATGCCCTTGGGGGTCATCTCCCGATCATCCCTTGAGCACCAGCAGGCCCTCCGTGGAACGGCCCACCCATCGCCCGAGCCAACCGAGGAGCTTTGATCCACTATTGCCGATGGCCATCGCCGAGATCCCCGATTTCGACCGTCTGTGCTTCAATTGTCTCGAGTCGTCGTACCAACGATACACAGCCGCCAGCATCCCAAACGACGGGCCCATTATGACGCTTCCTCCGTTCGTCGCGCTGGCATCGGGATGACGTTCACGCCGGGTCTCGGCGCTACCGGGATCTTGACCTGCTGGCTGGCCGCCACGAGGTCGTCCTTCAGCAGGTGCGCGTAATGGACTTCGGTGACGGCCACGCTCGAGTGGCCCAGGATTCTGGACAGCTTGTAGATGTCGCCGCCAGCCTGCAGCCACCGCGTGCCGAACGTGTGGCGCAGCGTGTGCGGCGTCAGGTGCGTCACGTGCGCCCGGACCGCGCCTTCTCCCAGCACTTCGCGTGGTATTCTCCAAGGAGACACGCAGCCACGCAAGGGGGTCGCGATGCAACCAGTATTTGCGTCGGTGGCTCTGGCATTGTTCCCGTTGGTCCTTCCTAGTGCAGCCTTGGTCGCTGATGATGACCGCGGTGGCTTGGCGCAAGCCGCGGTTGGGGAAACCGTAAGCGGATGTGTCAGCTTGCCGGGCGGAAGTTCGGTGCCAGGAGCCGAGGTTCGGGTGATGCAGGCCGGACGCACAACGACTCTGGTCACGGATCAGAATGGGTGCTACCGAGCTACGGATGTCCCCGTAGGCGCGATTAGAGTTTCTGTAAGGTGCATGGCCTTTGCGCCCGAAGAACGGGAAGCGAGGATGGAGTTAGGGAAAGCACTGCGCTTCGATTTCACTCTGTCACTTGCGCCTGGGGCTGTGGAAGAGCCGCCCCTCCAGATAACTCCACAGCCTGGAGGCTCCGGGGCGATTATGGGTTGCGTCGCGGATATACAGGGCAACCTCGAGACCGCGGCCGCCATCAGACTATTGGATGGCGCTGGCAAATCGGTGAAGAGTACGATCGCCTCCGATGGGTGCTTTAACTTCCGCGACGTGGCACCGGGCGCCTACTCAGTGTCTGCGTTCGTAAACGGTGTGGAGGTGGCGAGTCGGAAGTCAGTGTGGGTGGCTCCTCTGGCTGTGGTGCGCGGCGACATGAGTTCGCACCGATAGCAGAATTCTCTCTCCTTCTCGACAATATTGGTCGGCGTAACACGCCATCATGCAGTGGCGCAGCGGAGCCTGACTCCAGGCCCAGGATTGCTGTTTGTTGGAACGCCGCCGGCTTCCGGCAGAAGCACGGCACGCGAGCTCAAGGGCTGCGTGAAAACGCGTGATCATCGCCTCGTGCATTAGGAAGAGCATCCGCCCGACCGCTGCAGCTACTGCCGCCGCCGCCCTTGACGATGCGGACGCCGGAGCCGCGGTAACAACTGAACCCGGCGGTGGCTTTGGCGGCCAAATGGCAACCGCGGTAGTGGGCGGTCGTGACCTCGATGTCCTCGGTCCGGAGCCGCCCATCCACGTCCTCGTACTCGAGGCGCGCATCGGGAAACTGCTCGTGGCCATCCTGCTCCGGAACGTCGTGTGTAAGCGCCCATGAGCGAATCTCCTCGGGCGCCCTTTCGGGGTGTCCGTCGCTGTCCGACCGGCCCCGGTCATGCGCCTGCCGTAACTGCTGGTACTCGCGCTTGAGCTCGTCCTCGACGACGACGCGCCGCACTGTTGCGCCCCGCTCGCAGAGCTGGCCGGCAGCTCGAAGGTCGGCACGGCAGACCTGGGCGTCGTGCGCGAGTTCCTTCGGCTTTCTGAAGCCGGAGTAGAACTCCTGGCGCGTATCTTGGCGATCGCGCCCCCCAGCAGGACGGGGGCCCTCTGAGTTCGCCGAAGGATGTCGATTGACCTCCCGCGAATCTCGACCACGCTCGGTCAAAACGACGAGCGCCCGGTCGCGACCAAGAGCCGGAATGGTCTGGACGAGCCCCGACTGGCGCAGGCGGTAGAGGTCGCCGCGTCGCGGATCGCGAGTATCGCCAAGTGATCAGCTAACTCACGTTCGTACTGTGTGTTGTGGAGATTCGAGAGGAAGTTGGTCGGGGCGACTGGATTCGAACCAGCGACCCCCTGCGCCCAAGGCAGGTGCGCTACCGGGCTGCGCTACGCCCCGACCCGAACGTTCATTATCCCTTAACCGGCTCGCGCTACGCCATCTTTCCGGCGAGGTACGACTCGTACGCGGCCATGTCGAAGATGCCGTGGCCGGAAAGGTTGAAGAGGATGGTCTTCTTCTCGCCGGACTCGCGCGCGAGCAAGGCCTGCCGCATCGCGGCGTGCACGGCGTGCGCGGACTCGGGCGCCGGAATGGTGCCCTCGCACCGCGCGAACTGCACGGCGCTCTCGAAGACGGTGTGCTGATCGTACGCCTCCGCCTCGATCATCCCGGCGGCGAGCAGGTGGCTGACGAGCGGCGCGGACCCGTGGTACCGCAGGCCGCCCGCGTGCACCGGCGGCGGGATGAAGTTGTGCCCCAGCGTATGCATCATCATGAGCGGCGTCGTGCCGGCCGTGTCGCCGAAGTCGTACTCGCGCGGGCCCTTCGTCAGCGTCGGGCACGACGAGGGTTCAGCGGCGATCGCACGCAGCGCCTTCCGGTCACCCTTCAGCTTGTCCTTCAAGAAGGGGAACGTCAGGCCCGCGAAGTTGCTGCCGCCGCCGTGGCAGGCGATGAGGATGTCGGGGTAGTCGCCCGCCATCTCCATCTGCTTCTTCGCCTCGAGGCCGATGATGGTCTGGTGCAGCATCACATGGTTGAGCACGCTGCCGAGGGCGTACTTCGTGTCGTCGCGGCCCACCGCGTCCTCGATCGCCTCGGAGATGGCGATCCCGAGGCTGCCGGGCGAGTCCGGGTGCCCCTCCAGGATGTGGCGGCCGGCCCGCGTCAAGGTCGACGGGCTCGCCACGATGTCAGCCCCGTAGGTCTTCATCATGATGCGGCGGTACGGCTTGAAGTCGTAGCTCACGCGCACCATGTAGACCATGCACTCGAGGCCCATCAGCCGGCACGCGCACGCCAGGGCCGACCCCCACTGTCCGGCGCCCGTCTCGGTCGCGAGGCGCTTCACGCCTTCCTGCTTGTTCATCCAGGCCTGGACCAGCGCCGTGTTCAGTTTGTGGCTGCCGACCGGACTGACGTGCTCGGACTTGTAGTAGATCCTCGCCGGCGTGTCGAGGAACTCCTCCAGGGCGCGCGCGCGGAATACCGGGGTCGGCCGGTAGAGGCGGTAGATGTCGCGCACCTCGTCGGGGATCTCGATCCAGGGCTCGAGCGACACCTCCTGCGTGATGAGCCCCATCGGGAAGATGGGCGCGAGATCCGCGGGCCCGATCGGCTCCTTCGTGCCGGGGTGCAGCGGGGGCGGCATCGGCGTCGGCAGGTCCGGGGCGATGTTGTAGAAGTGCGTCGGGATGTCGGACTCGGGCAGCGTGATCTTGGTGTCGGTCATGGAGCCTCTCGCGCTGAGCGCTATCGCGTGACGGTGATGGTGGCCTTGACCCGCGCCGCCTTCGGCGGCAGGCAGATGTTGCCGTCGCAGGCCTGGAACGACACGTCGATCTCGAGCACGTGCGGGCCGGCAGCGGCATCGGCGGCGACGGCCACCGGGAGCCGGAACGTCGCCGCGTCCGCGTACGAGGCCGTGATCTGCCCGAAGGCCTGATCCATTTCGCGTTCCGGTTCGGGCGCGACGAATTTCCCCGCGGCGGCGAAAACCGGGTTCTTGACGATCGTGATCTCCACCGGCCGCGGCCCGACGTTGGCCTCGTCGGGCGCGTACACGTGCCAGCCCTCGTCGATCTTCGCCGAGACAACGGCCGTCAGCGTGCCGCCGGCGGCGGCCTGGCCCGAGGCGGGCTCCATGGCAAGCAACCACTTGATGGGCTGCAGCGGCCCTTGCTGGGCGGGCGCACCGGCCGGCGAGAACGCGGCGCCGGCGGCAGCCAGCAGGACGGCGGCAAGACGGTACGCGGCCGAGGCTGGGGATCGCATAATCATAGAGGTATCCTACCTGAGACTGTGGCGCGCCGGCCCGCGCTTTCGGCCTGGTCGGGCGACCCGAACCGGAGTGATCCCATGACGAAGCTGTTTGCCGCCTCCCTGGCTGCCGTGGCGTTCGCCGCGGCCGTCTTCGCACAGGCCCCGGCGCCGCCCCCGATGGCCTCCGCGCCGGCGGGATGCCTCAAGTCCACACGGGAGTACCGCCAAATCCTGATGAAGGATGTCCAGGCCCGCTTGAAGGAGAGCGGCAGGCAGGTCACCCAGGAGGACGTGAACACGGTCGGCTCCAGAACGGCGGAGTACGCCTCGGCGTGCGCGGCGCAGTTCGCCAAGGGCGGCGTGCCCGCCGCCGACATGCCCGCCCTCGCGGAACTCCTGGTCGAAGCGCAGCAGATCGACGCCGCGACACAGACCATTGCCAACGCGCTGGCGGCTCCTGGCGCGGACGCCGCCGCGAAGGCGGCCACGCTCTCGACGGGAGTGCGCCTCCTCTCGAGGCAGTTCCGCCAGCCCGGCGTGCTGGACCAGGCCGAGGCCTGGGTCGCCGAACTCGAGAAGCTGCCCGCCAGCTTCGTGCGCGATCGCATCGAGGCGCACGGCGTCCTGAACGGCTACTACCGCGCCGACGACATCGACGCCGGCATCATCAGGCACTCGACGCGCCTCCTCGAGCTGAACGCGGGCCTTGCGGCCGATCAGCGCACGCCTCAGATCTCGAACACGATCATCGCGGCCTACTCGAACCTGGCCGAGGCGTGGGCCGGACAGGAGCAGACGGGGAAGGCGCTCGACCTGCTGCGCCGCGCGCCGGTGGATCTGAAGGGTGTGGAGGGCGTGGCCGAGCGCCTCGCGCCCACCATCGAACGGTACGAGCTGGTCGGCAGGCCCGCGGCCGCGATCGAGGCGCCGGCGTGGCTGAATGCGAGCGAGGGTACGACGAAGCTGGAGATGCCCGGGGCCGTCACCTGGCTGCAGTTCACGGCGCACTGGTGCGGGCCGTGCCGCGAGGCGTACCCGGCGGCGGTGCGCCTGCAGAAGCAGTTCGGCGGGCGGGGCTTCCGCGTGGTGATGGCGACGCAGCTCTACGGCTACTTCGAGAACCGCCGCAATCTTCCGCCGGCCGATGAGATGGCCGCGATCCGCAACTACTTTCCGAAACACGGCATCATCTGGCCGGTGGCCGTCGCGGACAACCTTCCGCCGGTCATGGAGAACGGCAGGATGGTGCGCGCGCTGAACGCCAACGACGCCAACTTCAAGGTCGCGGGCATTCCCCAGATCCACATCATCGATCGCAAGGGCATCATCCGCCTGATCATGATCGGGTTCGACGAGGCGAACGAGCCGAAGCTGGCGGCGATGATTCAGCGGCTGCTCGATCAGTGAAGCGGCACGGGACAAGGGACAGAAGGCGAGAGGCGAGCGGACAGGCGACAGGGGATAGGGCCGACGCTCGGAGGCGAGAGGAGGCGAACCGGATGGGCCTGCCCGCCGTCTAACCGTGCCGGAGGGTTCATGCCGCCTGCAAGGCGAGGTGGGACCAGCCTGTTCCCGCCCGCTGGGACGCTGGCCGCGCTCGCCGCCGCTACTGGCATTGCGCTGCACGGCGTGCCGGTTCTCGCGCAGCAGGCTCCGGCGAGCCCGGCGCCACGGGTCTTTCCCAGGGTCACCTTCACCGTCAGCCGCGCGGCCTCCGACATCAAGATCGACGGCGTGCTCGACGAGGAGGCCTGGAAGACGGCCGCCGTCGTCCCGCTCCCGTACGAGTGGGCGCCCGGCGACAACGTGCCTCCGCCGGTCGAGACCGAGTGCCTGGTCGCCTACGACGCGAAGAACCTCTACGTGGCCTTCCGGGCGCATGATCCGAAGCCTTCCGACATCCGCGCGCACCTGATGGATCGCGACGACACCGACACGCTCATTCAGGACGACCACGTCGGCGTGATGATCGACACGTTCAACGACGAGCGCCGCGCGTTCCAGTTCCGCGTCAATCCGCTCGGCGTGCAGGCCGATGCCGTGTTCAGCGAGCAGGACGGCGTCGAGGACTTCTCCTGGGACATGATGTGGAGCGCGGTGGGCCGCATCACGGGGGATGGCTACATCGTCGAGATGGCCTTTCCCCTGAAGCAGCTTCGGTTCAAGGCGGGCGAAGGGGCGCAGACGTGGGGGTTCGAGGCGTTCCGATCCTGGCCGCGCAACGTGCGCCACCGCATCTCCTCCCAGCCACGGGACCGCAACAAGGGGTGCTTCCTGTGCCAGGAGAACAAGATCGCGGGCCTCGAGGGCCTCGCCCAGGGGCGCAACGTCGAACTGGACCCGACGGCCACCTTCAGCCGCACGGACGAACGCGCATCGGCCGACGCCGCCGCGCTCGCCAGCGGCGACCCCGACGCTGAACTCGGGCTGACCGGCCGGTGGAGCGTCACCTCCAGCATGACGCTGAACGGCACGATCAACCCGGACTTCTCCCAGGTCGAGGCCGACGTCGCCCAGCTGGACGTGAACCAGCGCTTCGCGCTCTTCTACCCGGAGAAGCGCCCGTTCTTTCTCGAAGGCATCGACTACTTCGTCACGCCGATCCAGAGCGTCTTCACGCGAACCGTCGCCGACCCGTACTACGGGGCGAAACTGACGGGCAAACAGGGCGGGAACGCGATCGGGGTGTTTGTCACCCGGGATTCGCTCAACAATCTCGTCTTCCCGGCGAATGCCGGTTCCGCTGACGCGTCCCTCGATGACGACGTCACCACCGTCGTCGGGCGCTACCGCCGCGACATCGGCAGCTCCTCCACGATCGGGGCGCTCTACGCCGGCCGGGAGGGCGAGGGTTACCACAACCGGCAGATCGGCGCCGACCTCTTCTGGCGCCCGACCCAGTCGGACGCCATACGCGTGCAGTACATCCGGACCGAGACGCAGTATCCGGAGGCCGTCGCAGAAGGCTACGGCCAGCCGAAGGAGGCCTTCGGCGGCAATGGCACCTGGATCGACTACGAGCACGTGACGGAGAAGTGGGCGGCCTTCGGCAGCTACGAGGCCTACGACTCGGGGTTCCGCGCCGACACCGGCTTCGTGCCGCGGGTGGATGTCCGGACGCTGTCGGGGCAGGCCCAGCGGCGATGGTTCCGGGGCGCGGATGCGTGGTTCAACACGCTCAACCTCGGGCTGCGCGGCGGGCGCACCACCAACGACGAGTGGGCGATGACGGATGAAACCGTGGCCGCCTTCGTGAACTACACCGGGCCGTACCAGATCCAGGCTCAGCTCACCGTGCCGCGCAGCGTCGAGGTGTACGAAGGCGTGCGCTACGAGTTCTACCGGCCGAACCTCCGTTTCGGTATCAAGCCTTCCGGACGGAGCGCGCTGTCGATCCAGGGCCGCTTCGGCGGTGGCGTGGACTATGCGAACAACCGCCAGGCCACCAGTGCGATCCAGTGGGCTCCTGCGGTCGAGTACCGCCCGGTGTCGCGGGTCAGCCTGCAGCTCAACTACACCCTCGACCGGCTCTCGGTCGAAGGCGGCCGCCTCTACCAGGCGAACCTCGGCCAGCTCAAGGCGATCTACCACCTCAACGTCCGGACCTTCGTGCGCGCCATCCTGCAGTACACGGACATCAGCCGCGACCCGGACCTGTATCGGTTTCCCGTCGAACCGCGCACCCGGCGCTTCTTCTCGCAGTACCTCTTTTCCTTCAAGCTCAATCCGCAGACGGTGATTTTCGCCGGCTACTCGGACAACGCCGCCGCGACGCAGGGCGTCGACCTGCAGCAACAGAACCGGACGTTCTTCGTGAAGCTCGGGTACGCGTGGGCGTTCTGAAGGGCAGGGGCTAGGGGCTGGGGGCTAGTCAGACAGGCGGGGTCCGGGATCTCTCCCTCACGCCGCGCGTCATACAATGGCCATGATGAATCGCTCAACCCTGCTCGGCTTGATCCTCGCGACGACGATCGGAACCACGTCGACCCGTGCCGCCGACCAGGCGAAGCCCGCCGGGGCGCTCGCGATCGGCGACCCGTTCCCCCGTCTCGAGGCGGAGTTCCTCACGGGCCGCAAGGCGGTGCTCCCGGACGCCGCGGCGGGAAAGTCCGCGCTCGTGATGATGGGTTTCACCTACGATTCCCGGTTCGCCGTCGAGAAGTGGGCAGAGTACCTCCGCCCCGAGATGGAGGCGAACGACAAGGTCACGTTCTTCGAGGTCCCCGTCATCGGCGGCATGGGCCGGATGGCGAAGTGGTTCATCGATTCCGGGATGCGGAAGGGCACGCCCAAAGAGCTCCACGAAAACGTCATCACCGTCTACGGCGGCGTGGACCGCTGGAAGAAGGCGATGGGCTTCTCGAAGGCCCAGGAGCATGCCGCCTATCTGGCCCTGCTCGGCCCGGACGGCCGCGTGGTGTGGATGTACCGAGGGGTCTTCACCGAAGAGGCGATGACCGCGCTCAGAGCGGCGATTGCGGGGAGCGCGGCCGGCGACGAAGGTCGCTAGCCGGACGGCGGCGCGGCGGGCCTGCCTCGACGAAGCCGCGGGAGGAGCGTCACCCGCCGGACCGCGGCGCGGCGGGCCTGCCTCGACGAAGCCGCGGGAGGAGCGTCACCCGCCGGACCGCGGCGGAGTCGGGTGAAACCATCCGGCTCCAGCCTGAATCCCTCATATACACGTATGAGGATTGCCACGCACTTCCGATACGCTCTGGCCGCGCTCGCGGCTGCCGGGCTCACCGCGGCCCAAGCCGCCGCACAGTCGCCACTGACCCTCGACGACGCCGTCGCCAGGGCGCTGAAACAGAACCCGGCCACACGCGGGGCGGAAGCCGCCCGGCGCGAGGCCTCGGAGCGCTCCAGGCAGGCAAGGGCCGGCTGGCTTCCTCGTCTCGATCTCACCGAGACGTGGCAGCGCGGGAACCAGCCCGTGTTCGTATTCGGATCCATCCTGGCCCAGCGCAGCTTCACCGAGGCCAATTTCGCCATCGACGCGCTGAACCATCCGGATCCGGTCTCGAACTTCCGCACCGGCATCTCGGTTGACCAGCTGGTCTTCGACGGCGTCCGCACGCGGTCGGCCAACCGTTCCGCGGCGATCGGCGAGGAGATCGCCGACGCCGGCAGCCGCGACACGGCCGCCATGTTGCGCCTGGGCGCGACGACGGCCTTCGGCGAGGTCCTGATGGCGCAGGCCAACCGGGCGGCCGCCGCCGCTGCCCTCGAATCGGCGGAAGAGGACGTGCGCCGGGCCGAGCGCCGCCGGGACGCCGGTCTGGCCACCGAGGCCGACGTGCTGGCGGTGAAGGTCCATCTGGCCCAGATCCGCGAGCGTCAAATCGGCGCCGCCAGCCGCGAGACCGTGGCCCGGCTGCAGCTGAACCAGCTCATGGGTGAGCCGCTGGACGCCCGGTTCGAGCTCCAGCCGCCCTCCCCGGCCGAGGTGGCGCCGCCGCCGATGGCCGACCTCGAGGCCGAGGCTCTGGCGAACCGGCCCGATGTCGCCCGTGCGGCCGCGCAGGAGCGCCTGGCGCGCGAGTCGATCACGGCGGCGCGATCGGGCTTCTATCCGCAGGCCGCCGTCCAGGGCGTGTACGAGTTCAATGGCGGGACGTTCGCCGATCGCGCGTCGGCGTGGACCGTCGGCGCCGTCCTGCGCTGGAACATCTTCGGCGGGTTCGCCGACTCGGCCAGGCTCGGGGAGGCGAAGGCCGCCACCGAGCGCGCGCGCGCCGAGCGCGATCGGCAGGAATCCGCGGCGCGCGTCGACGTCCGCACCGCCGTGGCCCGTCTCGAGGATGCCCGCGCCCGCGTCGAGGTGGGGCGCCTCACCGTGGCGCAGGCCAGGGAGAGCCAGCGCATCGTCCGCGATCGCTTCGACGCCGGCCTCGCGCCGGTCAACGACCTGCTTCGCTCCGCCATGGCCGTGCTGGACGCCGACTCCCACCAGACCGCTGCCGCGATCGATGTTCTCATCAGCGCCGCGCTGCTCGAGCGGGCGCGCGGAAGGTAACGCCATCATGAAGCCGACGTTTCTGATCTCGGCCGCGCTGGTTGCCGCGGCCGCCGCTGGATGCTCGCGCGGCGAGGCCCCGAAGGTTCCGGCCGGGCCTCCCGTTGCCGTCTCGGTTGCGGCTGCCGCCGAGCGGGAGCTTGTCACGCCGTTCGAAGCCGGGGGCGTTGTCCGCGCCCAGCGCGTGGCGGTGATCGTCAGCCGGATCATGGCCGACGTGCGGGCGGTGCCCGTCAAGGCCGGCGACCGCGTCCGGGCCGGGCAGACCCTCGTGCTGCTCGACGGGCGGGAACTGCAGGCGCATCGGACGCGGGCGTCGGCGAGCCAGACGGCGGTGACGCAGTCCACCGCCCTTGCGGAAGCCGACCGGCAGGCCGCGGAGGCCGGTCTGGCGCTCGCGCGTCTCACACATCAGCGGATGGCCGACCTCAAGGCCAAGAACTCGGCCACGCAGGGCGAACTCGACGAGGCCGTCGCCACCCTGCGCGGGGCCGAGGCCCGCATGAGCGTGGCGGAGGCGCGCGTGGCCGAAGCCCGCGCGTCGGTCGCGTCGGCAACGGCCGGCGCGTCGGCTGCCGACGTCGCGGCCTCGTATGCGACGCTCACCGCGCCCTTCGACGGGGTCGTCACCGAAAAGAGCGTGGACCCGGGCAACATGGCGAGCCCCGGCCAGCCCCTCGTCACGGTCGAAGACGACAGGAGCTTTCGTCTCGAGGTGCGGCTCGACGCGTCGCGGGCGGCGTTCGTGCACGTGGGTGATGAGGTGCGCGTGCGGCTCGACGGCGCCGCGGCGGACGCGGCCGGCCGGGTCGCCGAGGTGGAGCGCGTGGTCGACCCGGGGTCGCACGACTTTCTCGTGAAGGTCGACCTGGCGCCGGCCCCGCCGCTCCGATCGGGCATGTACGGACGCGCCGCGTTTCGAGGTGCGGCGCGACAGGGCCTCGCCGTGCCCGAGGCGGCCGTCGTCCGCCGGGGCCAGATCTCCAGCGTGTTCGTCGTCGATGCCGACAACCATGCCCGCCTCAGGCTGGTGAATGCCTCGGAGCCGGCCGACGGCCATGTCGAGATCCGCGCCGGGCTGCGAAGCGGTGAGCGCGTGGTGCTGTCGCCGCCGCCGGCGCTGGTGGATGGCTCGCCGGTGACCGCCGGGCCTGCGGCCCCGGGGAGCGTCCGATGACCCGCCCCTACGGCGTGGCTGGCCGCCTGGCCGCCGCGTTCATCGACTCGAAGCTGACGCCCCTGTTCCTCGTGGCGTCCCTCGCCCTGGGTGCCCTGGCCGTGGTGGCCCTGCCGCGCGAGGAGGAGCCGCAGATCATCGTGCCGATGATCGACGTGATGGTGCAGATGCCCGGCGCGTCTCCCGCCGAGGTCGAACAGCGCGTCACCAGGCCCATGGAGAAGCTGCTGTGGGAAATCCCCGGCGTCGAGTACGTCTACTCGACCTCCAGCCCTGGCCTCTCCATGGTGATCGTCCGCTTCTACGTCGGGCAGAACGAAGAGCAGGCCATCGTCAGGCTGAACCAGAAGCTGTTCGCCAACATGGACATCATCCCGCCCGGCGTGTCGGCGCCCATGGTGAAGCCGCGGTCGATCGACGACGTGCCGGTGATGGCGCTGACGCTCTGGGGCGAGCGCTATTCCGACGTGGAGTTGCGGCGGGTCGCCGAGCAGCTGCACGACGTCATCAAGGAAGTCCCGGACGTGTCGGAGGTGACCATCGCCGGCGGGCGCCGCCGCCAGATCACCGTCGAGATCGATCCGGCCCGCCTCGCTTCCTACGGGATCGACCCGCTGGGTGTGCAGCGCGCGATCCAGGCCGCGAACATGCGCCAGCGCGCGGGCGAAGTCGTCAGCGGCGGCCGCAGCGAGATCGTCGAAGCCGGCGCCTGGATCGACAGCGTGGCGCGCCTCGACAACGTGGTCGTCGACACGCGCGGCGGGCGCTCGGTGTGGCTGCGCGACGTGGCCGCCGTCCGCGACGAGGATGGGGAGCCGACGTCGTACGTCGCGCACCACACGCCCGGCGGACGGACGTTTCCGGCCGTGACGATTTCCATCGCGAAGCGCAAGGGCGTCAACGCCATCGACCTCACGCGGCGGATTTCCGCCAAACTCGACACCGTCCGCGGCGTCCTGGTGCCGTCCGACCTCGAGATCACCGTCACCCGGAACTACGGCGACACCGCCGCGCACAAGTCGAACGAGCTGCTGTGGCACATGTTCCTGGCGGTGGTCTCGGTCGGCATCCTCATCTGGCTCACCCTCGGCCGGCGCGAGGCGGCTGTCGTGCTGGTGGCCATCCCGGTGACGCTGGCCCTCACGCTGCTGGTGTTCTACCTCTACGGCTACACGCTCAACCGCATCACGCTGTTCGCCTTGATCTTCTCGATCGGGATCCTGGTCGACGATGCCATCGTCGTGGTGGAGAACATCGTGCGCCATGCCCGGCTGGCGACGGGGGAAGAGGGAGCCTTCAGCGCGCTGATCGTGAAGGCCGTCGACGAGGTCGGCAACCCGACGATCCTGGCAACCCTCACGGTGATTGCCGCCATCCTGCCGATGGCGTTCGTCGGCGGCCTGATGGGGCCCTACATGCGGCCCATCCCGGTCGGCGCGACGGCGGCCATGGTGTTCTCCCTCATCGTGGCCTTCGTGGCCACTCCGTGGGCGGCCAAGCGCCTCCTGACGAAGCCGACGCACCACGATCACGGGCAGGAAGACCGGCTCACGGTGCTCTACCGTCGCTGGATGGGGCGCCTCATCGTGTCGCCGACCATGCGCGCCCTCTTTCTCGGGGGAGTGGCCGCGATGCTCCTGGCGGCCGTGGCGCTGGTCCCGCTCAAGCTCGTCACGGTGAAGATGCTCCCGTTCGACAACAAAAGCGAGTTCCAGGTCATTGTCAATATGCCCGAGGGAACGCCGCTCGAAGACACGGCGCGGGTCACCGCGAAGCTGGCCCGGGAGACGCTCCGCATCCCGTCGGTGACCAGCGTCCAGAGCTACGTCGGCGCGGCGTCGCCCTACAACTTCAACGGCCTCGTGCGCCACTACTTCCTCCGCCGCGCGCCGCACCAGGCGGATCTGCAGGTGAACCTGCTCCCCAAGGAGGAGCGGTCCGAGCAGAGCCACGCCATCGCCAAGAAGGTGCGGGAGGCGCTCGCGCCAATCGTCAGGGAAGCCGGCGGGCGGATCCAGGTGGCGGAAGTGCCGCCGGGGCCGCCGGTGCTGCAGACGCTCGTGGCCGAGGTGTATGGGCCCGATGCCGCCCGGCGCCTCGAGGTCGCCCGGACGGTCAAGGACATCTTCAGCCGCACCCCCGGCGTGGTCGATGTCGACTGGTACGTCGAGTCGCCGCAGTCCAAGATCGTCGTCGACGTGGACGCGCAGAAGGCCGCGGCGGCCGGTGTGAACGCGGCGGCGCTGGCCTCGCTGGCGCGCATGGCCGGCGCCGGTGAAATCGCCGGGATCCTGCACGACGACCAGGCCCGGAGCGATGTGCCCATCGTGCTGCAGCTGCCGCGGGCCGTCCGTGGATCGCTGGACGCGGTCAAGAGCGTCAGGATCATGGGCGCCTCGCCAGCCGCCCTCGGCGAACTCGCGGTCGTCAGCCGGGCGGTTGAGCCGCCCAGCGTGTATCACAAGAACCTGCAGCCGGTGACGTACGTGCTCGGCGACGTCGCCGGCGCCTTCGAGAGCCCCGTCTACGCCATCTTCCAGATGAACGAAGCGTTGGCCAAGGTTCAGCTGCCCGAGGGGTACCGCTTCGAGGTCTTCAACGCCGCGCAGCCGTTCGACAGCACGAAGTACGCGATGAAGTGGGACGGCGAGTGGCACATCACCTACGAGGTCTTCCGTGACCTCGGCCTGGCGTTCGCGGCGGTGCTGCTGCTGATCTACATCCTGGTCGTCGGGTGGTTCCAGTCGTTCCTGACGCCCATCACCATCATGGTGGCCATCCCGTTTTCGCTCGTGGGCATCCTCCCCGCGCACGCCGCCATGGGCGCGTTCTTCACCGCCACCTCCATGATCGGGTTCATCGCCGGTGCCGGCATCGTCGTGCGGAACTCGATCATTCTCGTCGACTTCATCGAACTGCGCGTGCGCGACGGGATGCCGCTCGAAGAGGCCGTGGTCGATGCGGGCGCCGTGCGGTTCCGCCCGATGGCCTTGACGGCCGCCGCCGTTGTCGTCGGCTCCGCCGTCATCCTCTTCGACCCGATCTTCCAGGGGCTGGCCATCTCGCTGATGGCCGGCGAAGTGGCCTCGCTGCTGCTGTCGAGAGCCACGGTTCCCGTGCTCTTCTACATCACGGCGAAACGCCAGGCGCAGAAGGCCCTGGCGGCTCAGCCAGACGCCGCATAGGCGGAAAGGAACGGCGCACCATGTGGCACTATCCGCCGGCGAGCATCCTGGTCGCCGTCGATTTCGGGAACGCCTCGGCCCGGGCGCTCCGCGTCGCCGCGGCGCTCGCCGCGAAACACGGCTCGGCGATGACCGCCCTGCACGCGGAGACGCTGGACGTGCCGCCCTACTTCACGCATGAGCAGTTGAAAGCGGTCGAGCGGAATCGTGCGCAGGTCCGCCGCGAGGCCGAGCGCTACCTCGAGCACTTCGTCCGGCCGTTGGCGCCGCTGGCGGCGGTCTCGCTCGTGGACGGGCCGGCGGTCGAGGCCGTGCTCGCGGCCGCGGCGCACCACGACCTGCTGGTGCTGGGGACGCACGGCCGGCGCGGACCGAGCCGGTGGTGGATGGGGTCGGCGGCTGAGCGGATCGTCCGCGACAGCCCCGTGCCTGCCCTGGTCGTGCGTGCGGAACCGGCCCCGACGTCCGGCGAGCAGGTATTCGCGCGTCCCGTGGCGGTTGCGGGTCCGGAGTTCCACGGCGAGGCGCTCAGCTACGCGCACGCGATCGCGGGGAGTTTCGGCGGCACGCTGGCCGAGAAGTCCGTGTCGTCGCTCGACGACTTGAAATGCGATCCGGGCGCCACGCTCATGGTTGTCGCCACGGGGCGCCACCACGGGAGCGGCTGGTTCGGCGAGACGGCGGAGCGTCTTGTCAGGACCTGTGCGCTGCCCATGCTGTTCGTGCCGAACCGCGGCTGATGTCCGGCCGCAAGACGTTGAAATGGAGGGGGTTATGACGGTTGATCGCGCGCTTCGCCTGATTGCGGGAGCCTTTGTCTTCGCCAGCGTCATGCTGGGGATGTTCGTGCACCCCAATTTCTACTGGTTTACGGCCTTTGTCGGGGTGAACCTCCTCCAGTCGGCGTTCACCAACTGGTGCCCCATGATGGCGATACTCAGGAAGGCCGGTTTGCGTGGATGACCCAGCCGCGGCGAAGGGGTCTAACGGGTGTATAATCAAAGGGATCCGTTCGAGGCGTGAGGCCTCGGAGTGGAGCAGTCATCATAGAGGAGACAGTCGATGCGCAATCTGAAGTTCCTGGTTCTCACCCTGGGTCTCGCCCTGACCGTCGCCGCGTGCGGCGCGCCGCCGAAGGCCGACCTCGATGCCGCCAAGGCGGCTCTGGATTCCGCGGTCGCCGCTGGCGCCGCCGAGTATGCCGCTCCGGCGATGAAGGCCATCGAGGACGCCCAGGCTGCCCTGGATGCCGAGCTGAAGGCCCAGGATGGCAACTGGTTGAAGTCCTACACGAAGGCGAAGGAGCTCGCCGCTGCGGTGAAGACCGCGGGTGAGAAGGCCGCCGCCGACGCCGCCGCCGGCAAGGAACTGGCGAAGAACGAAGCAACCGCCGCCATCGGCGAGGTGAAGACGCTGCTGACCGACGCCCAGGCGCTGCTCGACAAGGCGCCGAAGGGCAAGGGCACCGCGTCTGACATCGAGGCGATGAAGACCGACCTGGTGACCGCCGGCACGGCCATCACCGAGGCCGAGACCGCGCTGGCCGCCGGCAAGTTCCTCGACGCCAAGGCCAAGGCCGAGTCCGCCAGGACGACCGCCAACACCGTGAAGACGGCCGTTGAGGCCGCCATGGCCGCGAAGAAGCGGTAAACGCGATCTCTTGCCTCACCTGATCCCCGGCGTGACCCGCCGCCGCGCGTGGCGGCGGGTTGCCTTCGGAGTGGCCGCACTCGCGCTGGTTGCGGCGGTCGCCGGGGTCATCCACACCATTGCCTCGCGCCGCGAGGCCCTCATGGCCGCGGCGGCGGAGTCGGCGCGCGTGGCGGTTGCGGAGGCCCGCGCGGCCGGCGCGGCCGTCTGGGCGCCCAGCGAGCTGCAGGACGCCGAGCAGGCGTCCCGCGACGCCCTCACGGCGCAGCGCGTCGAGCAGACCCGCCTCTGGCCGATTCCCGAGGCGGCGCGCGTGGTCGAGGGATTCGGCGCGGCGGCGACGAGCGCGCGCACCGCCAGCGCCGTTGCCGAGGAGCGCCGTTCGAGAGCGGAAGCGTCCGCCCGGGCGCAGATCGAGACGGCGCACCGGCTCGTCTCCGCGAGCGAATCGCTGGCGGCGAAACTGCGCGTCGGCAAGGAGCGCCGCAACCTGCTGGCGGCGGCGAGGCTGGCTGTCGAGGCGGCGCGCGTGTACCAGCGCGCCGGCGACTACCGCAACGCCACGGTCAACGCCCTCCGCGCCCAGGAACTCAATGCCCAGGTGCAGGATCACGCGGCCAGCGTCGTCGCGCGCTATGCCGATGCCGAGACCATCGCCCGGTGGCGGCGCTGGATCGCCGAGACCATCGAGTGGTCGAAGCGCGAGGGCCGGGTCGCGATCGTCGTGTTCAAGGAGTCGCACCGGCTGACGGTGTACCGGCGCGGTGCGGCGGTCGCCACCTACGACGTCGACCTGGGCTTCAACTGGACCGCCGACAAGCTGCACGAGGGAGACGGAGCCACACCGGAAGGCCGCTACCGGGTCGTCGCGCGGCTCGGCAAGCAGGCGTCGATCTACTACAAGGCACTCCTGCTCGACTACCCGAACGCCAGCGACCGTGCGGAGTTCGCCAGCGCCCGGCGCAGCGGCGAACTGCCCGCTGGTGCGAGAATAGGCGGGTTGATCGAGATACACGGCGGGGGCGGCCGCAGCCAGGACTGGACCAGCGGGTGCGTCGCCCTGGCCAACGGCGACATGGACCTGGTGTTCGAACGTGCGGGCGTCGGCACGCCCGTGACCATCGTGGGGAGCGACGACTATGGAGCCATCGCCGAGTTTGCCGGCCGGCAGCGCGCCGCCGGCCGCGGCAAGCGGCCCTGACGCAGCCGGGCGACGGCCGCCGGCGGGCCCGCAGGCGGCGCCGGGGCGCACACCCCGAGCCGGACGTGGTGTCTGGTTCAACCGCCGCACGGTGGCCGTCACGGCCGGCGCCGTGCTGCTGGCCGCAGTACTGCTCAGGGGGACCGGGTACCGGTACGAGCCGTACGCCGAGCAGCCCCTTGCCGTGTCGAGCGACGTGCCGTCCGACGCCCGTCCGCTCGAGCAGTTCACGGCGCGGCTGCGCAGCCGCCAGCGCACGCTGGGGGCACGGCTCGACGCCCTCATGCCGAAGGGCGTCTACATCGTCATCGACCAGACGCAGAACCGGCTCTATCTGAAGCGGGGGGACGGCACGCTGCTGCAGGCCGTCTGCTCGACCGGCTCGGGCATGGTGCTGCGGGAGAGCGGCGGCAAGAAGCGCGAGTGGGTCTTCGACTCGCCGCGCGGCCGCTTCGAGGTCCGCTCGATGAGCCGCAACCCCGTGTGGCACAAGCCGGACTGGGCCTTCGTGGAGGAATCGCAGCCGATTCCCACGAACCCTGCCGACCGGCTCGACTACGGCACGCTCGGCGAGTATGCGCTCTACTTCGGCGACGGATTCATGATTCACGGCACGCTCTACGAACGCCTGCTGGGACGCGCGGTGTCTCACGGGTGCATCCGCGTCGGACGCGACGATCTGCGCAAGGTCTGGGCGAACGCCAGGGTTGGCACCCAGATCTTCATCTACTGACGCGGGTGGGCCCAGCATGAGAGCCTCGCGCATCCGGACGTTCGCCGCGGCGGCCGCGCTCCTTGCCGTGATCGGCACGGCTGCCGCCTGCCAGCGAGGCGCGGCGCCGGCGGCCACCTCCGATCCCCGCTCCGAGGCCGCCCGCCTGCAGCGGACCAACGCCCAACTGCAGAAGCAAATCGAGCTGGCGGCCGGCAAGCAGTTCTACCTCGTCCTCGATCCGGCGACCTCCGGCCTCACGCTGATGCTGAAGGGCGCGCCCCTGCAGCGCTTCACGGTGCGCGGCCTGCAAGTGGGCCATCCCCGTGTCGCGTGGGTGAGCGCGCGCGACCCGCGCCACGTGCAGAGCGTCATCTGGTCGGGCGGCGAACTGGATCCGCCGAGGCAGATCGACCGGCTGGTGATTCAGTCCGCCGGCCCCGGGAAGGAGGCGTCCGAATCGACGCCGCCGCCCATCCCGCCGACGCCAGAGGAACTCTATCCGGTACCGTCGCGATACCACGTGAGGTTCGCCGACGGGCTGTCCGTGGAAATCCTGCCGCGTGAAGCTGACGCGTCGGTCGGCCGGTGGGCGCACGCGCGCGCCGCGATGGCGGAGCGGTGGGGCGACATCCGCTCCGCGCTCCGCAGCTCCGATCGCGATGCGATCCGGCTGCGCATCACGCTGGATCCGAACGACGCACAGTCGTTCTATCGCTCGCTTCCGCCGGCCGTGCGCCTCATCGTGCTCGACGGCGAGGTCGAGCCGGCTCAGCCTGCCCCCGCGGACGCGGGAGCGGGGCGGTAGGTCCGCCGAGGGACCCGCCCGGACGGCGGGTCGGAGGAGTCCATGCGAGCAGGGCCGCGCGTCAGTCGTGTCAGCATCCTGAACGATGTGCTCGGCCCGGTCATGCGCGGGCCCTCGAGCTCCCATACCGCCGGCTCCTACCACATTGCGAAAATCGTGACGGGGCTGCTTGGCGCGCCGCCGGTGGCCGCCGGCTTCGCCTTCGATCCGGCCGGCTCCTACGCGCAGGTCTACTGGCAGCAGGGTGTGGACCGCGCCTTCGCCACGGCGCTCATGGGCTGGGAGCTGACCGACGACCGTTTCGCGGCCTCGCTGGATCTGGCGGCGGAAGCCGGTCTCGAGATTCGCTTCGACGTCCGGCCGCTGGCGAAGCCCGACCACCCCAACACGGTCGAGATCGCCCTGCGCGCCGCCGACGGGCGCACGCTGGCGGCGACGGCCCGGTCGATTGGCGGCGGCGCCGTCGAAGTCGTCGAGGTGGAAGGCTGGGCCGTCCACCTCACGGGCTACACGTGGGAAGCGCTGGTCGAGACCACCGCCGCGCACGCCGACCGCATCGTCTCGGCGCTCTCGGCGGACGGTCAGCTTGCTGCCGGCGCCGATCGCCGCGAGCGCGGCGGCCGCGTGCTGGTCGACGTCAGGCGGCTGGCGCCTCTCGAGGCCGCCGCCAGGGCGGCCCTTGAGGATCTCGGCGCCGCGGCGACGCTGCGCGAAGCGCCCCCGATTGCGTTTGTGAAGCGCGGGCGCCAGTTGTTCCAGAGCGGCGCCGAGATGCTGGCGCTGGCCGGGGCGCACGGATGGTCGCTCGGGCGCGCAGCCCTCGCCTACGAAGCCGAACTGCTTGGGCTCTCCGAGGCGGCCGTGATCGACGAGGTGTCCCGGCGGTTCGACATCATGCAGGCCGCCGTCCACCTGGGACTGGATCCGGCGGCCCCGTCGATGCAGTTGCTGGCGCCCAGCGCCCGGGCCATTGTCGACGCCGACGCCGCGGGGCGTCTGCCCCTCGGCGGGCTGCACACCCGCGCGGCCGCCAGGGCGATGGCGGTCATGCACGTCAACGGCGCGATGGGCGTCGTGTGCGCCGCGCCGACCGGCGGCTCTGCGGGCGCCGTGCCCGGCGTGGTCGTCACGCTGGCCGAGGAGAGGGCCCTCCCGAGAGCGGGGGCCGCCATGGCCCTGCTCGCCGCCTCCGCCATCGGCGTCATCCTGGCCGAGCGAGCCACCTTCGCCGCCGAAGTGGCCGGGTGCCAGGTGGAAATCGGCGCCGCCGGCGCGATGGGAGCCGCGGCGGTCGTCGAGGCCGCGGGCGGAAGCGCGGCGCACGCCGCCGATGCGGCCGCCATCGCGTTCCAGAACTCGATGGGGTCGGTCTGCGACCTGGTGGGCGGCATGGTCGAGATTCCCTGCCACACCCGCAATGCCGTGGCGGCCTCGAGCGCCTTCGTGTGTGCCGACCTCGTCGTCGGCGGCTACGTGAACCCGATCCCGCTCGATGAGACCATCGACGCGGTCTATGCCGTCGGCCGCATGATGCCCACCGAACTGCTCTGCACGTCCAAGGGCGGGCTTGCCGTCACCCCCAGCGCCCTGAGGCTGGTCGCCAGGCGACGCTGACCCCCCACGCCGGCCAGCGCGCCCCGAGGCCTCCAGTTCTCGCCGGTTCAGGCCGATAAAGAAACAAACGGGGCCTCCCCTCGCGGGCGCACGCCTGCCCCGGGGAGAGGTCCGACCGGGCATTCCGGAGCATGGGCCAGCTGATGCCAAACGAGGCGAACGCCGCGCGGTCACCCAACGAGGCGAGAGTCCTGGACTTCGCCCGCGCGTTCCGTTCGGCGGCGCGTGCCGTCGGCTTCTACCCGCCGACGCATCAGGCCGTGGTTGCGGCGCTCGACCAGGTGGCTGCGGCCGCGCGTGGCGCGACATCAGGCGGGCCGGTCTGCCTCACGATCCTGCCGCAGGCGTTTCTGGCCGGCGGCGTCCCCATCGATACGTCCGAGACCGTCGTGGCCGATTTCGCCGCGCTGTGCCATCGTCACGGCGTCGGGGCCGTCAACCTCGACGGCCGGGCGACACCGGAGGCATGGCAGGCCTTCTTCATGCTGCTGGCGCGCAGGCCTGAGGAGGTGCGCGGCGCGGGCGGGATCCAGCGCCAGTGGCAGGCCCTCCGGCACACGAGCCCGGCGATCCTCGAGATCGACTTCGGCGCGCTCCTGCGGGGAAAGGTCGGGGGCGACTATCTGGAGCTGGCCGCCGTCATCAGCCATTACCTGGAAACGGCCGGCGTCGGCGGATCGATTCTGGACGATCCCTGCGCCGCGCTCCGCCGGGCCATCGACAACGCCCCCGACGAGCCCCAGGCGATTGCCGCGGTCCTGCGGGAGTTGCGCGCGGCAGCTCAGCTGACCTGGACGCAGCCCGAGCAGTTCAACGACGTGTTCCGCCGGGCGGCGGCGGTGGGTGAGTTCCTCACCGAAGGGCTGATGGCCGGACTCCTGGAACGCCGCGGCACGCCCGACGCCACCGTCGGCACCCTCGACGTGGTGCGCGCGCTTGTCGAGCGCATGCCGGATGCCACCGTCTCGACGTTCCTCTCGAAAGCCCTGGGCGAGGCGGGTACCGCGCCTGCCCGGCTCGTCGAGATGTTCCGGTCGCTCGTGCCGAGCCCCGACCGGCGGCGGCTGATCGTCAGCGAGGCCCAGGACGTCACGCTGGAGAGCAATGTGGTTGAGCAGTGGGCCGAGTTCGAGCGCGATCTCGAGGCCCACGTCGACCGCCGCTTCATCTCGGATCAGTACGGCAACGAGCTGCACGAGGCGCAGGACCGCGGTGTCGGTGCCGCGCTGGCCGCCGACGATCCCCCGGAACGGCTGGCGGCCTGGGTCGCCAGCATCAGCGACGAGGCCGTACGGGAACTCGATCTCCGGCTGCTCGGCGATCTCGTCCACAGCGAGACCGATGCCGGGAGGCTTCGGAAGGTCCTGGACATCCTGCAGGCGCACGTCCTCGAGGCGGCCGCCGCGGGCGAGTGGGGCGATGTGGCGCGGACGCTCGCCGCGATCCAGTCCGCCGGGACGCCGTCGGGCGATCGCACCCGGCAGGTGCTGGCCGCGGAGACGCTGCAGAAGCTCGGCGCTTCGCCGGCTGCGGAGTCGGCGCTGGCGGTGCTTCCCGGCGCTGCACCGGCCGACGCTGACCTGCTCGTCGCGGTCCTGGCGGCCATCGGCGCGCCGCTGATGCCGGCCGTGGCGCGGCGCTGGGCGGCCGAGCGCCAGCCGCCGGCCCGAGCCCGCCTCGAGAGCGCCGTCGCCGCCGCCGGCAAGGCGGGCCGCGACGGGCTCAGGCGCCTGCTGGCGTCGGACGCCGAGCCGGGCGAGACTCGCGTGGCGGCGATTCGCCTTCTCGAGCTCACGCCGGGCATCGAGCATCTGCCCGCGCTCGAGGCCGCCCTGTCCGACGCCCACGAGGGCGTCCGCGCCGAGGCCTTCAAGGCCCTGTCAGCTTCGGGCGCCGAGCGCGCCCCCGAGATCCTGGCCCGCGGCATTGCCCGCGCGGATGCCGCCGCGCAGATGTCGCTGCTCACCCGGCTGACGGCCCAGGGCGGTCGCGGTCTTCCCGTGGTCCTGCGCCTTGTCCCGCAGGTCGATCCGCAGACAGCGCCGCTGCCTGTCTGCCTCTCCCTCATCGAGGTGCTCGAGCGGGCCGGCGGCCCGCAGGCCGAGGTGCTGCTGGCGGGCCTGGCCGGCCGGACGCACTGGCGCACGCCGCGCCGGACCTGGCGGATCCGCTCGGCCGCGAACGCGGCGCTCCGCGCGGTCCGGCGCGGCGGCGGCGAGGCCGCGGGCCGCGAAACCGTGCCGCCGCCGGCAGACTCCTCCGGAGGCGATTGATGACGGACCGCGGCCAGCGGATGCAGATCTACGCCGACATCGTGCAGCGCCTGAGCGGGGCGCTGCGCGCGGCGAGCCTCTACTCGATCGCGCACCCGAGCGTGGGCGAGCACGTCCGGGCGCTGCTCGAGGCCGTGCAGCGGCTCCACCGCCTGGAGGCGTCCGTGCTCGTCGGCTTCATCGGCGGCGAGGTGATTGCCGACGACACGCCGCTGCTCGCGGTCACGGCATACCGCACCGAGCTCATTCGCTACATGCAGGCGCTCGGCATCAACCGGGTCTTGTTCGATCGCGGCGTCACGCTGGAGGAGCTGACGGAGTTCGTGCGCGCCGTCTCGCAGCCCTCCCCGACCGCCCTGCGCGCGGCCGAGGACGAGCAGGGCCAGCCGGCGGATGTCGACTTCATCAGGCTCGCGCACGTGCGCGCCGGCCGCATCCCCGTCGACACCTCCGAGGGGAAGTGGGGCTCGAGCGCCGTCACGCTGAGGCAGGTCTACAGCGGATCGGTCGAGGCCGCGCGCATGGTCTGGGAGAGCACGCGGGTCGACGGGAGGCCCGACGCGCCAGCCGCGCACGAGGCCGTCGAACAGCTCGCGGAGGCGGTCGACTCGTCGCGCGCGACGATGATCGGCCTCACCGGCATGAAGGCGCACGACGAATACACGTTCACCCACATGGTGAACGTGTCGATCCTGGTGATGGCGCAGGCCCGGACGCTCGGCATCGAGGGCCAGGCCCTGCGCACGCTTGGCCTTGCCGCCATGCTGCACGACATCGGCAAAGTGCGCACGCCGCTCGACGTGCTCAACAAGCCCGGCGCCCTCACGCCGGAGGAGCGCACCATCATGCGGCGCCACCCGGTCGACGGCGCCGCGATTCTCCGCGCCTCGCCCGACATCCCGCGGATGGCGCCGGTCGTCGCGTTCGAGCACCACCTCCGCGTCGACGGCACCGGGTATCCGGCCGGCGTCGCGCGGACGCCGATCAACCTCGGCACCGCGCTGTGCGCCATTGCCGACGCGTACGACGCGATGCGCTCGACGCGCGTGTATCAGCCCGCGACGCCCGCCGACCGGATCATGGAATTCATGGTCAACAACACCGGGCAGCAGTACGACCGCCACCTGGTCCGCCGGTTCACCCACTTGATGGGCGTCTACCCGCCGGCAACGCTGGTCCGCCTCTCGGACGGGTCGGTGGGCATCGTGGTGGAGGCGAGTGGGGCGGGCGCCCCCGTCATCAAGGTGATTCTCGGCCCCGACGGGGCCAGGCTGGATGTGCCGATCCTGAAGCGCCTCGATCAGGGCGGGGAGCCGGAGACCTGGCCCCGCGGGCTCGCCGTCGACGGGCCGCTCGACCCGGCGCAGTTCGATCTGGATCCGGCCGACTACCTCTGAACCCGGCGACCGGTCGTGGCGGGCATAGGCCGGGCAACGCCCGTGTGCGCGGCTACTTCTTCGGCGGCTCCGGCGGTGCGTTGGGCGTCGCACTCATCCTTCCCAGGACGGCGCCGAGCTGCTTGATCTCCTCTCCGTACTGCGCCCAGTCGCCGCTGCGCTGCGCCTCGATCGCGCGATCGAAGTGCTGGCGCGCGCGCGCCGCGAGGGTCTCGACGCTTTCGCCGCCGGTCAGGGGCGCGATGGGCAGCCCGATCGCGCCAGCCGTCTGGACCTCGGCGTCGGGCGGACGGATGATGGCCCCCTTGCTGAAGATCTTGGCGATCGCGGCGTCGAGGGTGTTGTCCATCACGATCTGGTTCTGGTAGGCGACGATGACGCGCTTCAGCTCCGGGATCCGCCCGCCCGCCGCGCGCAGGTAGAGCGGCCGCACGTAGAGCAGCGACTCCCCGATGGGAATCACCAGCAGCGTGCCCTGGATCACCTCCGACCCCTGCTGGTTCCACAGCGTGATCTGGGGCGAGATGGCCTGGTCCTGGTTGATGCGCCCGACGATCTGCCGGGGGCCGAACACCACCTTCTGCTTCGGGAACTGGAACACGAGCATCTTCCCGTAGTGCTCGCCGTCGCTGCGCGCCACCATCCAGGCCGCGAGGTTGTCCTTGCCCCGCGGCGTGAAGGGCAGCATCTGCACGAACTCGGCGTCGCGCTCCTTCGGCAGGCGCATGATGGTGTAGTACGGGTCCATCGGCGCCGACGCCCGGCCGCTCTCGATCGAGGGCACCTCCCACTGGTCCTCCTTGTTGTAGAAGACCGCGGGGTTGGTCATGTGGTAGGTCGCGTACATCGAGCTCTGGACCCGGAAAATCCCCTCCGGGTAGCGGATGTGCGCCCGCAACGGCGCGGGCATCTCCGCCAGCGGCTTCAACAGGCCGGGGAAGGCCTTCCCGATCGTCACAGCAATCGGGTCCGACGCGTCCGCCAGATAGAACGTCGTGGTCCCGTGGTAGGCGTCGATGACCACCTTCACCGAGTTCCGGATGTAGTTGAACCCGCCCTCCGTGCGCGTCGAGTACGGGTACTGCGCGGTCAGGGTGTACGCGTCCTGGATCCAGAAGAGCCGGCCGTCCGCGATGACGAGGTACGGGTCGCGGTCGTAGGACAGGAACGGCGCAATCGTGGCCACGCGGCCGGCAATCCGGCGGTTGAAGATCACCCGGCTTTCGGCGCTCAGGTCCTCGCTCAGCAGCACCTTGAACGACCGGAACCGGCTCGCGAACATCAGCCGGCGCACGACCGAGCCGAGCGGGACGCCGCCGCGCCCGTCGTAGCTTCGGAACACGTTGTCGTCGCCGCGCGGGTAGTGGAACTCGCGCGCGTTGGTGCCGACAAACACGTGGTCGTTCGAGAGTTCGCCGAAGTAGATTGACGGCTCCGTCACCTCCAGATCGACCGACGACTCGGGAGGCAGGTTCTTGATGAACAGCACCGGCAGGCCCTCCTCGGTCACCTCGTTGACCGGGCCGAGGGTGAGGCCGTGGCCGTGCGTGAACGTGAGGTGCTCGTTGATCCACGACCTGGACGGCAGGCTCTCCGAGTTCAGCTCCCGGGCCGAGAGCATCACCTGGCGGTACTGGCCATTGATGACGTAGCGGTCGACGTCCACCGACACGAAGTCGTAGTACGTGCGGATCTCCTGGATCTGCCCGAAGGTATCGAGCAGCGGCTGCTGGTCCCAGAGCCGGACGTTGCCGATCGTGGCGGCGTTGGCCTCGATGTCCGCCTTCGAGAGCAGCGCATCGCCCGACAGCTCGCGCTCCTCGACGTTGTTCAGGGCATAGGCCTTGCGCGTGGCCGCGATGTTGTGCGCGATGTACGGCGCCTCCTTCACCTGTTCGTTCGGCGTGACGACCAGGCGCTGGAACGCCGTGACGAAGATGAGGCCCCCGGCCCAGGTCGCGCCGTAGAGCAGGAACCCGCCGAGCGCCAGCCACCGCCGGCGCGTGAACGCCTGTGTGGCCGCCATCACGGCGCCGACCGCCGCGGCAACGCCAAGCAGGCGGAGCGCCGGCAGCTGCGCGGTGACGTCGGCGTAGGTCGCGCCCTGGATGATGCCGGCCGGAGACACCAGGAGGTTGAATCCGTCGATCCAGGTCCCGGCGGCCAGCAGCAGCAGGACCGCCGCCGCCAGGAGCGAGAGGTGGCGGCGCGCCACGCGGAGCGCGGCGAAGGGCCCGCCGGAGGACGGCCCGGCTGCGCGCCCCGGCAGCAGGTAGATGAGCGCCGAGCCGGCCAGGGCGAGCACCAGGAGGCCGAGCAGGACGTCGCGCACGAAGCCGAGCCACGGCAACTGGAACACGTAGAAACCCACGTCCCGGCCGAAGACCGGGTCGCGATCGCCAAAGCTGGTCGCGTTACGGAACTGCAGCCAGTCCATCCAGCGGCTCGACGCCAGCACGCCGGCCGCTGCGGCCGCGAGCACCGAGGCAAGGGTGACCAGGTGCGACACGCCCCGGCGCTGGAGCACGAGGGGCGTGCCGTCGGCCGGCGAGAGGCCCAGGACGAGGTAGGGCTCTTCGAAGTGGCGCAGCGCCAGGCGGAAGTTCGCGAACAGGACCATGAACGCCACGAGCGCGACGGCCGCCCCGAGTCCGAGCCGGGTCAGGAGGCTGGTCAGGAAGACCTGCTGGTAGCCCGTCTCGCCGAACCACAGCCAGTCCGTGTAGTAGCCGGCGATTGACGGCCAGACGAACCCGATCGCCACCACGAGCCCGACGATTGCGAGCTGAATCCGGCTTTCACGCCTCATGGGATGCGCCTCCACTGGAACGCCAGACTTCATATCGTACCGCAGATTTCCGGGCCGCGCACATCCCCGGCCTGGGGTATCATGCGCCGCACGTGCCGCACGCGCCGGCTGCGAGGAGACATCCAGATGGAAGCCACCGCCCACGAGAAGTTCCCGAACGTCTTCTGGAGCGCCAACGTCACGGAGCTGTTCGAGCGCGCCGCCTACTACTCGATGGCGAGCTTCGTCGTGATCTACCTCGGCCAGCTCGGATTCGGCGCCTACTGGCCGTCGAACCTGAACGGCATCCTCTGGACGCTGGTCTACTTCCTGCCGATTCTCTCGGGGACGATCGCCGACCAGGTCGGCTTCCGCCGCTCCCTGCTCGTGGCGTTCGTGCTGCTGGCCGCCGGGTACGCCCTCATGGGCTACCCGGTCTGGTTCGGCGGGGCCGAGCTCGCCCCTGTGGTCGGCGAGGCGTTCACGGCGCCGCCGCTCGTGGTGGCCGCCGTGGTGACCGGGATCCTCCTGGTCGGGGCCGGGGGGTCGGTCATCAAGCCGTGCGTGTCGGGGACCGTGCAGAAGACCGCGGGCGCGCGCGCCACGCTGGGCTTCGCCATCTTCTACATGGTGATCAACATCGGATCCCTCTTCGGCCGCGGCACCGGCTACGTGGTCAGGCGGGGCTACGGCACGCTGACGATTCTCGAGGTCGTGGCGGTGTGCGCCATCGCGGCGGCCGCGCTGGTCTACCTCGTCAACAAGGCCACGGAAGCGAAGGAGCAGGGCCGGGGCGCCCGCATGACGATTCCGTTCCTCGCCGTCATCGTGACGGCGGTCGCGATCATCGGGAGCATTGTCGGCGGCGCCGAGCGTGTGGAGACCGGCGACAGCCTCTCCTACATCTTCGCGGTGGCGGCGTGCGCGTCGATCGCGGCGTTCTTCGTCGTGCTGTTCTTCTATCGGGAGCCGCCCGCGCGGGCCAACGCGCCGGCGAAGCCGCGGCGGTCGATCGGGCGCATCCTGCTCGACATGGTGCTCGTCCTGCGCAACGGGCGCTTCACGCTGTTCCTGGTCCTGATGAGCGGGTTCTTCTTCGTCTACAACCAGGTCTACAACGTGCTGCCGCTGTATGCGAAGCGGGTGATCGAGCCCAGCCCGGCGATGGACCTCTACACGGCGGCCAACCCGTTCGTCATCGTCTGCCTCCAGCTGGCCATCACCCAGTACTTCGGCAGGATGAAGGCGATCCGCTCGATCGTCGTCGGCACGGTGATCATCGGCGTGTCGATGCTCATCAACGTCTATCCGATCTACGCGGCGGGCGGCATGCGGGCCATCACGGCCAACTGGCTGCCGCTCGGGTCCGTGTTCCTGATCCTGACGGTGGCGCTCATCGCGTTCGGCGAGCTGTTCACCTCGGCGCGGATGTACGAGTACATCGGCTCGCTCGCGCCGAAGGGGCAGGAGGGGCTGTTCCTCGGCTACGCCAACCTGCCGCTGGCCCTCGGCTCGCTGGCCGGGGGGCCGGCCGGCGCGTTCATCTTCAACGACATCATGGCGAGCGGCGCAACCACGCGGCCCGACGGGCTGCTCGAACTGGTGCCGGCGCAGGCCGCCCTCGGCTGGAGCGTGTTGATGGGCGTCGGGTTCCTGTCCGCGCTCGCGATGTGGCTGTTCAACCGGTGGCTCGAGCGCCAGCCGGCCGCGCGCTGACGCGGCGGCGCCTGGCCGCCTGTGCGCGGGAGGTTCTCATGCAACCCTGGCATCGAGTCATGGCCGCGGCGATCGCCGCGATGGGCGTCGCCGCGGCGGCGTCGGCACAGGAGGCGACGGGGGCGAAACCCGCATCGCTCGGGGTGCAGGCGAACATCGTATTCCTCTACTACAAGGACGTGCCGGCCGCCCAGCGCTTCTACGAAGACGTCATCGGCCTCACGCTCGCGGTGGATCAGGGCTTCTCGAAGATCTACCAGGTGTCGCCGACCTCGTTCATCGGGCTGGTGGACGAGTCGCAGGGGCTGCATCGCGCGTCGGAGGCCAAGGCCGTCACCGTGTCGTTCGTCACGGAGCAGATCGACGAGTGGTACGCGTACCTCCAGTCGAAGGGCGTGACGCTGCGCGGGCCGATCGGGAACGCCACCCGGCACCCGACCCGCGGGTTCGTGGCCTACGACCCGGAGGGGTACTACCTCGAGTTCGAGCGGTTCCTGGATCACCCGCAGAACACGACACTGCTCGACGCCCTCAAGAAGCGGTGACGCCCGTGGCCATCCGCATGGACGAGAGCGCGCACGGCGTGTACGTTATCTCGGTGACGCCGTTCACCGACGACGGCGCGGTCGACTGGGGGAGCCTGGAATCGCTTGTCGAGTTCTACATCGGATGCGGCGTGCACGGGATCACCCTGCTCGGCATGATGGGTGAGGCGCACAAGCTCTCGTCCGACGAGTCCGTGCAACTGGTCGAGCGGGCGCTCCACGGCGTCGCCGGGCGCGTGCCGGTGGTGGTGGGCGTCAGCTCGGGCGGCATCGCCCCGCTGCGGAGCCTTGCGATGACCGCCATGGACGCCGGCGCCGCGTCCGTGATGGTGGCGCCACCGGCGGGGTTGAGGACCGACGACCAGATCCTCGGCTACTACCGCCAGGTGGCCGCCGCCCTGGGCCCTGACGTGCCCTTCATCTATCAGGACTACCCGCAGTCGACGGCGGTGTACCTTTCGGCGTCGCTCTTCGCCCGTCTGGCGGACGCCGTCCCGTCGCTGGTCATGCTGAAACTGGAGGATTGCCCGGGCCTCGACAAGCTCTCGCGCATCCGGGCCGAGGCGGCCTCGGCCGGCCGGCGTCGCGTGAGCATCCTGGCCGGGAACGGCGGGCTGTACTTCCCGCAGTTCCTGCGGCGCGGCGCCGACGGCGCCATGACGGGCTTTGCCTATCCCGACGTCCTCGCGCAGGTGTACGAGCGTTTCGCGGCCGGCGACGCCGAGGGCGCCGCCGACCTCTACGATCGCTTCCTGCCGCTCATCGCCCACGAACAGCAGCCCGGGTTCGGCCTGGCGCTGCGGAAGGAAATGCTCCGGCGGCGCGGGGCCATCGCGTGTGCCGCGGCCCGCCAGCCCGGGCCCGCCCTCACGGCCGCCGACCGCGCCGAACTTGATCGCCTGCTGGCGCGGGTGGAGAAGCACCGATGACGACGGCCTTCGATCTCGTGGTCCGCGGCGGCACGGTGGTGACCGACACCGAGACGCGCCGCCTCGACGTCGGCGTGCGCGACGGCCGCATCGCGGCGCTGGGCGAGCACCTCGGGGCGGCCGTCAGGGAGGTCGATGCCGCGGGCCGCCTCGTCATGCCCGGCGGCGTCGATGCGCACTGCCACATTGCCCAGCGATCGTCGAGCGGACTGATGACGGCCGACGACTTCTTCACGGGCGGCGTGTCGGCGGCCTGCGGAGGCACGACGACTTTCGTGCCCTTCGCCGCGCAGCACCGCGGACAGCGCCTGCGAGACGTCGTCGCCGGCTATCACCGCGCGGCCGAGGGCCGGGCCTTCATCGACTACGGGTTCCATCTCATCGTCTCGGATCCCGCCGAGGCCGTGCTGCGCGAGGACCTGCCGGACCTGGTGGCGCAGGGCTGCCCGTCGCTGAAGGTCTACATGACCTACGAGGCGCTGAAGCTGACCGACCGCCAGATGCTCGACGTCTTCGCCGCCGCCGCCCGCCTCCGGGCCATGGTCCTCGTCCACGCGGAGAACAGCGACGCCGTCGCGTGGCAGACGAGCCGGCTGCTGGCGGCGGGGCACACCGAGCCCCGGCATCACCCCGCGTCGCGGCCGGCCCTTGCGGAAGGGGAGGCCACGCACCGCGCCATTGCGCTGGCCGGGCTGGCGGGCGCCGCAGTGTTCATCGTGCACGTCTCCTGCCGCCAGGCCCTGGCGCCGATCATCCAGGCGAAGGCGGAGGGGCGGCGCGTCTGGGCCGAAACCTGCCCGCAGTACCTGCTGCTCTCGGCCGCCGACATGGACCGGCCCGGGTTCGAGATGGCCAAGTTCATCTGCAGCCCGCCGCTGCGCTCCGCGCCGGACCAGGCGGCGCTCTGGGAGGCCCTCTCGGACGGGACGCTCGACCTGGTCGCGTCCGATCACGCGCCGTACCGCCTTCACGACGTGAACGGCAAGCTGGCCCACGGCGCGGATGCGCCGTTCACGAGCATTCCGAACGGCATGCCCGGGCTCGAATTGCGCCTGCCGCTGCTGTTCTCCGAAGGCGTGGTGAAGGGCCGCCTCACCGCCAGCCAGTTCGTCGCCCTTACCTCGACCAACCCCGCCCGCCTCTACGGGATGTACCCCAGGAAGGGCGCGATTGCCGTGGGGTCCGACGCCGATCTGGCCGTGTGGGACCCGGACCGGGAGGTGGTGGTGAGCCACGCTGCGCTGCACGACGCCATGGACTACACGCCGTTCGAAGGCCTGCGCACGACCGGGTGGCCGGCATGCACGATCTCGCGCGGCGAGATCGTGTGGGATGGCCGGTCCGTGCACGGCGATGCCGGTCGAGGCCGGTTCGTCGCGCGCGCGCCCCTCGAACATTGACGCTTCGGCGCGGCGCGGCCCCTGCGTCCGGTGACAGGGGATGGAGGTCGGGATGGAGAAGCGAGTCGGGTTCGGCCCCAGGCTGGCTGCAGCCGCCATCGATCTGCTGATTGTGGGCATCGTCGGGTTTGTCGCGGGCGCCGCGATCGGCGGCATGCTGGGAGGCTGGATCGGCGGCGCGCTTGGCGAATCGGGGGGCGCAGGGGCGTCGTCGGGTGCATTGGGCGCCGCCGTCGGCGCGGTGCTCGGTGCGGTGGCCGCCTTCGGCGGGTTCGTCTTCCTCTACAGCCTGATCGAGGCCTTCACCGGGGCGTCGCCGGGCAAGATGATCCTCGGCCTCACGGCAGGAACCGACGATGGGCGCCGGGGCTCGCCGGCGCTCTACGTGAAGCGCTGGGCCATCAAGTACTCGGGCACGTTGCTCGGCCTGCTGGGCGCGGTTCCAGGCCTTCACGTCCTCGGCCTGCTGGCCCCGGCGGCGGGCCTCATCGTGTTCGTCGGCTGCTTCCTCGTGCTCGGCGACAAGCGACAGTCCCTGCACGATCTGGGAGCGGCAACAGCGGTCTTCAGGAAGGCGGACCTGGCCGTCTGAACCCGATGAGCCGATTGTCGGGGAGACTGCGCATTACGGAACATGGGCAGGCAGAAACGCGTCCTGGCGTGGTGCGTGATGCTGGCGGCGGCCATGCCCGCTGCGCAGGAGTTGCGACCGCCGATTGAGGCTGGCTGGAAGGCCTACCTGGCCGCAGTCGAGCCTCGCATCAGCGGTGCGCGCGGCCAGGCCATTGCTCCCCGCCCAGGCGTCGACCGCGGAGAGATTTTCATCGAGCAGGTCAGCACGCCGGGCCCGGATGGCGACCTGGAGGTCCGCGACGCCGGCGTCCACCATTGGCGCGGGACCGTGCTGGTTCCCGGCGCACGGCTCGACGAGGTCGTGTCGCGGCTCGAACGCGAACCGCCAGACACACGCCAGGAAGACGTCGTGTCGTCGTCGATCCTCCAGGCGCGGCCGGGCTGGATCAAGGTGGCGATCCGCGTCCGTCGCTCGCTCATCATGTCGGCGGTGTTCGACACGGAACACGAGGTGCGCTTCGAACGGTACGGTGCGCCCCGGGCCGCCAGTTGGAGCATTGCGACGAAAATCGTGGAGGTGGCCGACGCCGGGACCCCGAACGAACGGCCCAAGAAACCGGAGGAAGACCGGGACCTGCTCTGGAGGTGGAACGCCTACTGGCGGTACGAACAGGTCGAGCAAGGCGTGATGGTGGAGTGCGAGTCGATTACGCTGAGCCGGCCCGTGCCGTTCATGCTGAAGCCGGTGGCCGGCCCGCTCGTCAGGCATGTGGCCCGCGAGTCGATGGAGCGCACGCTCGCTGTCTTCCGCGATCGATTCCGCAAGGATAGATAACCTACCCTCTTTCCCCTAGCCCCTAGCCCCTAGCTCCTAGCCCCTAGATCTTCCCGAGCGCCTGCGCGAGGTCGGCGATGAGATCGTTGGCGCTCTCGATGCCCACCGAGAGGCGGACCAGTCCGTCGCTGATGCCCGACTCCTCGCGGTGTTCGCGCGACATGCCGGCGTGTGTCATCGACGCCGGGTGCTCGATGAGCGTTTCGACGCCGCCGAGCGAGACGGCCAGCGTGGCGAGCCGCACGTTGTCCATCACCGCACGGCCGGCCTCGAGGCCGCCCTTCAGGCCGAAGGCGATCATGGCGCCGAAGCCGCTCATCTGCCGCCTCGCGAGATCGTGCTGCGGGTGGGAGGGCAGCCCGACGTACCGCACCCACTCCACCTGCGGACGCCCCTCGAGCCATCGGGCGATGGTCGCGGCGTTTTCCTGTGCCCGTTCGATGCGCAGCGACAGCGTCTTCAGGCCGCGCAGCACCAGGTAGGCCTGGTGGGGGTCCATGTTGCACCCGAGGGTGGTCATCATGGGGCGGAGCTTCCGGTAGAGCGCCTCGTCTTTCGCCACGACGATCCCGCCCACCACGTCTGCGTGGCCATTCAGGAACTTGGTCACGCTGTGCAGGATGACGTCGGCGCCGAACTCGAACGGCCGGTGCAGGAACGGGCTGCAGAACGTGTTGTCCACCACCAGCAGCGCGCCGTGCTCGTGGGCGATATCGGCCGCGCCGCGGATGTCGGTGACGTCCATCGTCGGGTTGGCGACGCTCTCGGTGTAGACGATGCGGGTGGTCGGGCGCATGGCGCGGCGCAGGTGGCCCAGATCGGTGGTGTCGATCCAGCTCGACTCCACGCCGAAGCGCGACAGGTGCTTCTCGGCGAGCAGCCGCGACGGTCCGTACACGCTCGCCGTGCCGACCATGTGCGTGCCCTGGTCGAGCAGCGCCATGTAGACCGTCGAGACCGCCCCCATGCCCGAGCTGGTGGCGATCCCGGCGAATCCGCCCTCCAGTTCGGCCATCTGCCGTTCGAGGGCGTTGATGGTCGGGTTGCCCAGCCGCGTGTAGATGAAGCCGTCCGTCGTGCCGGCGAAGCGGTCCGCGCCCTGCTTGGCGTTGTCGAACGCGAACGTCGACGTCTGATAGATGGGGACCGTCGCGCTGCCGTACGGATCGTGATGACCCCCGGCGTGGATGACCTTCGTGTCGAAGCCCAGGTTCTTGGTATCGATGTGAGCCATATGAGTCCTTCCTGCGGAACGAAAGGCCACCAGTATACGCGGTGCGGACGGCCGCCGGCGGATGTAGGATGGGCGGGGGCCGACCCCCGGCCGAGCCATGCCAAGCCGCCGAGCGTTCCTTCGCACCGTTGCCTGCGCCGCCCCCGCGCCGATCTGGCGCTGGGAGCCCCAGGGTGATGCCGGCCAGGCGCCGCGTGCGCGCTACTGGGTGTCAGGCGCCGCCGCAACCGGCGAGTGCGGCGGCTGCCATCCCGGCGCCCGGGGCCTCGATCGCGCACACGTCCACGACCGCACGGCCGTCGCGTGCCAGCTGTGCGCCCAGCGCTGCACGATCAGCAACGGACACTCGGGGCGCTGCCGCGCCCGCAAGAACGTCGGCGGCGAGTTGCGCAGCCTGGTGTACGGACGCCCGGTGGCGGTCCACGTGGATCCGATCGAGAAGAAGCCCTTCTTCCATTTTCTGCCCGGGAGCGCGGCGTATTCGCTGGGCACGGTGGGATGCCCGCTGAGCTGCAGGTTCTGCCAGAACTGGCAGATCTCCCAGGCGCAACCTGGCGACTTCGATGCCGCGTACATGGGCCCCGCCGCCGTTGTCGACGCCGCCGTCCGCCGAGGGGCCCCGGTTGTGGCGTTCACCTACAACGAGCCGGCCGTGTTTGCCGAGTACGCCCTCGACATCGCGGCCGCCGGCCGCCCCCGCGGGCTGCGGCACGTGATGGTCAGCTGCGGATTCATGAACCAGCGGCCGCTCGCCGACCTGTGCCGGGTGCTGGAGGCCGTCAAGATCGACCTGAAGGGTTTCAGCGAGGACTTCTATCGGACCGTGTCGGGGGCCGCCCTCGCGCCCGTCCTCCGCAGCATCGTGCAGATTCGAAAGGCCGGCGTGCATCTCGAGATCGTGAACCTGGTGGTGCCCACGCTCAACGACGCCGAGGCGTCGCTGGCCCGCCTGGCGAACTGGGTGATGAGCGAACTCGGCGCCGACGTGCCCCTCCACTTCACGCGCTTCCAGCCGGACTATCAGCTGCTGAACCTGCCGCCGACGCCCGTCGCGACGCTCGAGCGCGCCCGCGACATGGCGATGGCGCGCGGGCTGCGGTACGTGTACGTCGGCAACGTGCCCGGGCATGCGGGCAACCATACCTATTGCCCGACATGCCGCGCGCGCGTCATCACGCGGCAGGACTTCTTCGTGCTCGAGTCTTCCCTGAAGGACGGGCGATGCGCCGCGTGCGGCCGCCCGATTGCCGGAGTCTGGTCGTGAGGCCGCCCATGAGAATCTCCCGTCTCGTCCTGCTCGGCATCGCGGCCGCGGCCGTTCTGGCAGGCGGTCCGCGCCTGCGCGCGGATCCGGCGCCCCAGGAGATCCGGCCGCCGGCGTTTGCCGGGCAGTTCTATCCGGCCGACCCGGCGGCGCTGCGGGCCGCCCTCGAAGGCTTCATGAAGGACGCGCTGCCGGCGCGCGTGGACGGGCCCGTGGCGCTCGTCGTGCCCCACGCCGGCTACATCTACTCGGGTCAGATCGCGGCGGATGCGTACCGGCAGGCCGCGGCGGCACCCGTCGAGACAGTGGTGATCCTGGGGGCCAATCACACGAGCGGCTCCTTCCGCCGCGTGTCGGTGTACGACGGCGAGGGCTACCGCACCCCGCTCGGCGTGGCCCGGGTCGACCGCGACCTCGCGGCGGCGCTCGTGAAGGAGGGCGGAGGCGTGTTCGACGCGAGCCTTCATGAGCGGGAGCATTCCGTCGAAGTGCAGGTGCCGTTTGTGCAGCACCTGTTTCCGCGCGCCGCGGTCGTGCCCGTCGTCGTCGGCAGTGCCGACCCGGAGTCGTGCCGCCGATTCGGCCGGGCGCTCGCCGCGCTCGCGGCCGGCCGCCGCGTGCTCATCGTGGCGAGTTCAGACCTCTCGCACTACCCGGAGCGGCGCGTTGCCGCCGGCGTCGACCGGCGCACACTCGAGGCCATCGCGGGCATGAAAGCGGACGATGTCGGCGACATGCGGGCCCGGCCGGCGAACCTGGACGGGCGCGGCGTCGAGACGTGCGCGTGCGGCGAAGGGCCGATTCGCGTCGCCATCGAGGCGGCCCGCGCCCTCGGCGCGCTGAGGGGCACCGTGGTCAGCTATGCGAACTCCGGCGACACCGCCATCGGCGATCCCGGCCGCGTCGTGGGCTACGGCGCCGTCGCGTTCAGCCGGGGAGAGGCCGGCGCCGATCTCCGCGCGCTCCAGCCGGTGGCGGCGGATCCGGCCGGTGCGCTCGACGCCGACGACAGGAAGGCGCTGCTGCGCCTTGCGCGAGAGACGATCACCCGTTATCTCCGGACCGAGACCGTGCCGCTGCCGCGCGGCGGATCGGCGCGGCTGCTGCGCGAGTCGGGGGCGTTTGTCACCCTGAAGACCCACGGGCAGTTGCGGGGCTGCATCGGACGGATCCAGCCCGCCGGCCCGCTGCTTCAGCTTGTCGGCACGCTCGCGCTGGATTCGGCGTTCCGGGACCGCCGCTTCAAGCCCGTCGGCGCAGGCGAGCTCAAGGACATCGAGATCGAAGTGTCGGTGCTCACGCCTCCCGTGAGCGTGCCCGGGCCGGACGCCGTTCAGCCCGGGCGGGACGGCGTGGTGCTGGTTGTCGGCGACCGCTCCGCGGTCTTCCTCCCTCAGGTGGCGACCGAGCAAGGGTGGAGCCGCACGGAACTGCTGGACAATCTGGCGCAGAAAGCCGGATTGGCGTCGGGCGCCTGGCGCGACAGACGGGCGAGGCTCCTGACGTTCCGGGCCGACGTCTTCGACGAGTCGCTCCTGAAGTGACGCTGCTCCTCGCGGCCGGCGCGCTGTCCATGGTGGCGCAGGTCATCATCCTGCGCGAACTGGTGGCTGCGCTCTACGGCGTCGAGCTCCTCTACGTCCTGGCCCTGGGATCGTGGCTCGTCGGGACCGCCGTCGGATCGGCGGCAGGCCGCCACGTGCCTGCGACTGCGGGGGCCGGCATCGCCGGGTGCATCGTGCTGGGGCTATTGCTTCCGGCCGGGGTGGCCCTCATCCGCGCCGCCGGGCCCGCGGCGGCCACCGTCGCCGGCGCGTACTTGCCGTTTCCGATCCAGCTCGCGTGGATCGCGGCGGTCACCCTGCCGCCGGCGGCCGTCTGCGGGCTCCTGTTCCCCGTGCTGGCGGGCCTGGAAGCCCGGCGAGGCCGGAGCGCCGGGTACTGCTACGCCATCGAAAGCGCCGGCGCCGCCGCGGCGGGTGCCGTCGTGACGCTGGCCATGTGGCTCGGGGCCTCGACGTTCCAGATGGCCGTCGTGGCGCCGGCCCTCGGTGCGACGGCCGCGATCGCGGCCGCCGCCCGGTGGCCGCGCCGCCCCAGGCTCGTGCTGGCGCTGGTCGTGCTCTCCGCCGCCACCGGGTTCGCGGTGCGCGCGAAGCCATGGGACCTGGCGTTGCTTCGCCGGATGTACCCCGCGCTTGTCGACGCGGTGGACACGCCGTACGCGCGCGTCGCGGTCTCGCGCCACGGCACCCAGGTGGCGGTGTACGAGAACGGGTCTCTGGCGTACGACACCGAGGGCACGAGTGCCGAAGCGTTTGCCGATCTCGCGGCCCTGCAGCACGCGCACCCGCGGCGCGCGCTGGTGATCGGCGGGGGAGGGGAAGGGGTGGCAAGCGCGCTCGGACGCCACGCCATCCCGCTCATCCACAATCTCGAGATCGACCGGCGCGCCTACGACCTCGCGCGTTCGCACACGGCGGCGGCCGGGGACCGGGCGCCGGCCCGAAGCCGCGTGACGGTGATCTTCGAGGAGCCGCGGCACTACCTTGACCGTGCCGATCCGTACGACCTGATCCTGGTCGCGGCGGGCGAGCCGACCTCGGGCGCCTCGAGCCGCTTCTACACGCGAGAGTTCTTCGCGCAGTGCGCGCGGCGGCTGGCGCCTGGGGGCGTGATCGCCATCCGCCTGGCCGCGGCGGAGAACATCTGGCCTCGGCCCCTGGCGCTGCGCACGGCCAGCATCGTGGCCGCGATGCAGCGCGAATTCAGTTCGATTGAGTTCCTGGCCGGGGCGACGCTCTACGTCTTCGCGTCGACCAGTCCCCTCACCGCCGACCCTTCGGTGCTGTCGGGCCGGCTGCTCGCCAGCGGACTCCGTCCGCGCCTGGTGACGCCGCCGTACCTGGAGTACCTCTACACCAATGACCGGCGGGACCAGGTCGCACGGCTGATTCGGGAGACGCCGGTCGACGGACCGAACCGTGACGCGGCGCCGGTGTGTTACCAGTACGCGGCGATGACGTGGCTGTCGAGGTTCTACCCGGGCCTCGCGGCGGCTTCACGCGTGGAGAGCCGCCGCCGAACGTGGGCGGCGTGGGGCGCCATGGCCGTGTTCATGATCGCCACGGTGATCTGGGCCCGCCGCCGCGGCAACCGGGGCATCGCCGTCAGCCTGTTCGTTGCCGGGTTCATCGGCATGGCGCTCGAAACCCTGCTGCTGTTGCACTACCAGATGGGCCACGGCGTCGTCTATCAGCGGGTCGGCTGGCTGCTGACGTGCTTCATGGCCGGGATGACCGCTGGCGCGTTGGCTGGCGGTGGCGTCGGGGCGGAGCGCCTTCGCAGGGGACGCGGGATTGCGCTGCTGCTGCTCGGCGCGTCGATTGCGGCGTGGGTGGCCGTCGCCTGGATCCCGGCGGCGTCAGGACTGCCCGGCACCAGTGTGATGCTCGCGGTGGCCGGTGCGGCCGTTGGCGCGGCCTTTGCCGCCGGCGCGCGCCTGTGGCAGGGCGACGCGCGCAGCGCGGCCTCGGCGCTCTATGGGGCCGATGTTGCCGGGGGAGCGGTGGGTGCCGTCGCCGCCACGCTCGTCCTCGTGCCGGCGGCCGGCCTCGACGGGAGCGCGCTGCTCATGGCCGCCCTCGCGGCGGCGCTCTTCGCGGTCATTCCCCGCCCTGGCCCCGGCGGCCGATGATCACGCGCCGTCCGTCGTACGCCGGCGTCACCGGGCTCTTCTCCCGCACGTAGGCGGTCACCACGTCCAGCCGCGGCCGGCCGGTGTCCTCCTGGGCGATCCCTCGCAGCCCGTACGCCGCGAAGTAGGAGTTGGTGGCGCCGGTGTAGGTCCGGGTGTCCTCGATGGCCTTCCCGCCGATGGTCGCCTCCTCGAGCTTCCCGTCAACCAGGCGGTAGCGCACCCCGGAGACATGTGGCGCATGGCGCGCAAGGATGTCCTTGATCTGGGCGCCAGTCGCCTTGAAGAGGACCACCGTGTTGCCGAACGGATCCATCGTCACGAGATCGCCGCGGGTCACGTCGCCGGCGACCAGCGGTGCCCGCACGCCTCCGCTGTTCTCGAACTCGACATCCACTCTATAGGTCTCGCGGACGGCGTCGGCGACCAGGTGATAGGGGGCCGCATCGTCTCCGCGGCTGCTGAAGTCGGCAGCCGCGCGGCCCATGACCTCGCCGAAACGGGACGCGATCGGCTTCCAGTACTTGTCGACCAGCGCCGCCACCATCGGTTCCGCGGGCATGTCCGGGGTGATGGGAATCAGGCGCGCCCGGTAGCGGCTGACCCGCCAGGCGCCGCCCGCCTCGCGCTCGAAGAGCAGGTCGAGCCGCCCGAGTTCGCCTCCCCACTGGAAGGCCTGTACGATGACCGTGCCGTTCACGTCGTTCTGCTTCAGGTCGTCGCCGCGCCACACGAACTGGCCGATCGGCATCCGCGAGTGGGAGTGCCCGCCGATGATGACATCGATGCCCGGCACCTCGGTGGCCAGTTTTTCGTCGGTGCTCTCGCCGCAATGCGACAGCAGGATCACGATGTCAGCCTGCGTGCGGAGCGCCTCGACCACGCTCCGGGCCGTGGCGACTTCGTCCAGGATGTCGACGCCTTCCTTGGCGGCCGGGTACGTGGCGGACTCGCGCGTCACCAGCCCGAATACGCCCACGCGCACGCCCCCGACCCGCTCGATGCGCCACGCCTCGCCGATCGGCGTCTTCGTGGCGCGATCGACGGCGTTGGCGAGGAGCACCGGGTGCTTCGTCAGGCGCAGCAGCTTCTGCAGCTGCGCGAGCGTGTTGTTGAACTCGTGGTTCCCGAAGGTCCCGAAGTCGTAGCCGGCCGCGTTCATCGCGGCGACGTCCGCCTCGCCCTTGTATTCGGTCGAGAACGGCGTGCCGTCCGAGAAGTCGCCGATATCGACGAACCACACGGGGATGCCGCGCCCCTTCTGCTCGGTCCGGATCCTCTGCACGAGCGCGGCCCGGCGGGCGATGCCGCCGATGTCGCGCCGTTCCTTCAACTGCTCCAGATCGGAGCCGGCCGGGACGATTGACGGGTAGCTGAACGGCAGCAAGTGGCCGTGCGTGTCATTGGTATGCAGGATGGTGAGCCGTGCGCTCGCGGGCTGGGCCAGCGCCATCCCCGGGAACACGACGGCGGCGAGACAGGCAATGACGAACAGGCGTAACTTCACGGTCGGTACCTCACCCACCCATTGTAGTTCCGGCCTCAACGGTCCCGGCGCCCGGACGGCCTCACATCGGCGGGGGCCGCCTGCCGAGGCGCAGCGCCAGCATCGTGGCGTCGTCGGCCGGATCGGCCTCGCCCCGGAACCTGCGGATGGCCCGCTCGACGCTCACGAGGACGTCGTCGATTCCCTCCCCAGATGCGGCCACCAGGGCCTGCTGGAGACGATCGGCATCGAAGAAATCGCCGCCCTCGTTCGGCGCCTCGACGGCGCCGTCCGTGTAGAGGAACAGCAGGTCGCCGGGCTCAACAGCCACGGTGCGCGCTTCGAAGCCCCGGCCGGGCAGCAGCCCGATGGGCAGGCCCGTCGAGTCGAGCCGCTCGATTCCGCCGTCCGCCCGCAGCAGGAACTGCGGGTTGTGCCCCGCGTTCACGTAGTGCAGTTCGCGTCGCGGCGGATCGAGCAGCCCGACAAACAGGGTGATATAGACCTCGGGCGGCGTGTTGGCCGCGATGTCACGGTCGACGCTGTCGGCCAGCTGCGCGAGGTCGGATTCAAGCTGCAGCCTCGCCCGCAGCGTGGCCTGGATGTTGGCCATCAGCAGCGCGGCGCCGACACCCTTGCCCGACACGTCCCCGACGAGCACGGCGATCCGGCCGTCTGCCAGCGGGAAGTAATTGAAGAAGTCGCCCCCGACCTCGCGGGCCGGAATCGAGACGCCGGCGATCTCCGCGAGGCCGAGCTTCAACGGCCCATGGGGGAGCATCTCGTTCTGAATCTGCCTGCACAGCTCGAGTTCCCGAGCCAGCCGCTCCTGCTTCGCGAGGAGAACGTCGTGGGACTCGAGCTCGGAGGCCATGCGGTTGAACGACTGCGCGAGCTCGCCGACTTCGTCTGCCGTGTTCACGTCCACCCGCACGGTCCGGTCGCCCGCCGCGAGCCGCTGCACGCCCCCGGTGAGCGCCGTCAGGTGGCGCGTCAGACGGGAAGCCAGAGGGAGGATGATGGCGAACGCCCCGGCAATCAGCAGCAGGCCCATCACGAGGCTTCGCAGTGATGCCTGCCGCATCTCCCGCAGCGACTCGCGGATCGGGCGGGCCAGGCCGAAGACGATGCCCGACGGGTCGCGCCTCGTCACGACGATCCAGTCGCCCGCCAGCTGGGTCGACGAGGAGTCGAGGGCCGTGCGAGCCGTGTCCTTGAGGTTCAGGGCGCTGACGGTCCTGGCGGCTTCGGGATCCACGGTGTGCAGCTCGCCGCCCGCATCGAGGACGAACGGGATTTCGCCACGCTCGCGCCGTCCGAGCGACAGCACGGTCTCAATCACCCGATCGCGGTCCACCGTCGCGCTGATGGCCCCCACGGTCAGGCCGTTCCGCTTCACCGGAAACTGGAGGGCCTCACCGCGCGCGAGGGCGACCATGTGCTCCGCCCGTTCCGTGCGCCGCCGTTCACTCTCCGCCTGCAGGGCCGCCGCCGCGGCGGCGGCCTGGACCCCTCGTTCGGGAGGCGGCGGGGCGGCGACGGTGCCCGGCTGCGCCGGCTGTGCGGGGGGGCGCGGCGAGCCGGGCGGGGGCGGCACCGCGCCCGGGACGCGCCAGTCGGCCTGGCGTTCGACCTGCCGCTGAATCGCGCGCCGCCAGGCGTTGATGGCTTCAGGCGACAGGCTCTCGAGCGCGGCCTGGCCCGCAGCCGCGCTCACTTTCACGGCCGGCATCTCGATCACGACGCGCGGCATGCCGGGAGCCACAACGGGCACACCGGGCGCCCCTGGGGCGCCCGGGCGGCCGGGAGGTCCTCCTTCGACCCGGATCCTCGGCTGGCTCGCCGGAGACTCGCTTGCCGGGCTCCCTGTTGGCGGTCTTCCGTTGCTGCCACGTCCGCGGCGCCCGCCGCCGCCTCGGGGGCCGAAACTCCGCTCGTCCAGCGGCGGTCCCTCGAGAACCGGTGCCGCCGCCCCGCCGACCGACGATGCCGGCGACGATTCGAACTCGAGGCGGCGCACCAGAGGCGCGGCCTCGGCCAGCATGGCCGTTGCGACCGTGCGCAACTCGGTGACGGCCTGTTCGTCTGGCTCCGCGGGGGCGGGCTGCCCCTCGGCCGCGGCGGGGGAGTCCACCCGCATGCGCCACAGGCGCCCGACGCGGTCTCCAAGGTCCGTCATGACCCACGCCATGCGGTCGCCCATCTCGGCGGCCATCTGGTCGGCCTGGCCCTCGACCGCACGGCGCAGCGCCGCCGCCGACGTGGAGTAGGAGTACGCCGTCACCAGGCCGAGGGGAACCACCGAGATCAGGAAGAACGCGAGCGAGAGCCGTGTCCGGATTCGCATGATGTCAATTCGAAACTACGACACGACCCGGCCTGGCGTTTCGCCTGCGCGCGGCGCGGGCCCAACCTGTAGAATAGGTCACCTCGAATGGACCTGCTGCTGACCATCCTGCGCGACGACATCCTCCCGATCTTCGTGGTGGCCTCGGTTGGATTCCTGCTGGCCCGGCGGCTCCACGTCGACGTGAAGTCTCTTTCCCGCATCACTTTCAATGCGCTCGCCCCCTGCCTGGTCTTCACGCTGCTCGTGACGAGCCAGGTCAGTTCGGGGGAGTTCGGGCGCATCGTGGCCTTCACGGTCCTGCTCGTGGCGGCCATCGGGCTGGTGGCGAGGGTTGCCGCCATCCCGTTCCACCTCACGCGTCCTCAACTTGCGGCGTTCCTGATCGTCGTGATGTTCTCGAACGCGGGCAACTACGGCCTGTCGGTCGTGCTCTTCGCCTTCGGCCGGGACGTCCTCGCCCGGGCCGCCGTCTACTTCGTCACGAGCGCGCTGCTGATGTATACGGTCGGGACGTTTCTCGCCTCGAGCGGGCACCATGGCGGGCGGGCGGCGCTGCGGGGACTGGTCCGGGTTCCGGCCGTCTGGGGGCTCGTCGCGGCGGCGCTGGTCATCTGGACGGGGGCCGAGCTTCCAAAGGCGGTGTCGCGCCCGGCCGAGCTGCTTGGGGCGGCGGCGATCCCCAGCATGCTGCTGGTGCTGGGCATGCAATTCGAGAAAGGCGTCTGGCCTGAACGCCCTGGCCTGGTCGCCCTCGCCGCACTGCTCGCGCTGGTCGGGTCCCCGCTCATCGGGTTCCTGCTGGCACCGGCGCTCGGCCTGACCGGACACGCCCGGCAGGCGGTGCTGGTCGAATCGGCGATGCCCAGTGCGGTGATCACCACGATTCTCGCGCTCGAGTTCGACGTGGCCCCGAGGTTCGTCACGTCCGTGGTGGTCGTCACCACCCTGGCCAGCCCGCTCACCGTCTCGATCCTGATCGCGCTCCTGCAATCGGGATTCTGACAGGGCGACGCCTCAACCGGCGATCGGTCCTGCCGGGCCCCGGACGGTCCATTTCCGGGTGCCAGCTGGCGTGCCCCGGGTGCTTCCGCTATACTGCCCGGATGCCGTCGTCTGGCAACACGACGGCTTCTTTGTAGCTCTGCGTTTTCGGAACTCGCCGCCTGCTCAGCGGCCGAGGTCGGCGCCCCCGGCGCCAGGACGACCTGTCTTTGTACAGGAGGAGGATTGAATGGCGTCTCGTACGCTCGCCGTGATGCTTGGCATCCTGCTGGGTGCCGTTCCCTCGACCGCGGTCCTCGCCCAGGTGGCGCAGGCGCCGCCCGCCGCCCAGACGGCCGTACAGGCGCCCGTGGATCAGCCCCAGGCTCCGCCGGCCAAGCCCGCGGGGGCTGACAGGAAGGACCCCAAGCCCGCGGGGGAGCAGGCGCCCCGCTACGAAGAGCAGGTTGTCGTCACGGCCTCCAAGGTCGAGCAGCAGCTGGTGAACGCGCCGGCCGCGGTCAGCGTGATCGGGCGCCAGGTGCTCGAGAGCAAGGCGTCGCAGGACTACGCCGGCCTGTTCCGCGCAGTCCCTGGCGTCAACGTCACGCAGACCTCGGCGCGCGATCTCAACATCACGAGCCGGGGCGCCACCGGCACGCTGTCGACGACGCAGCTGGCGCTCATCGACGGCCGCAGCGTCTACCTGGACTTCTTCGGGTTCGTCGGGTGGGATTTCCTGCCGGTCAACTTCGCCGAGATCAGGCAGGTCGAAGTGATACGCGGGCCGGCCTCCGCCGTGTGGGGCGCGAACGCGATGACCGGCGTCGTGAACATCATCACCAAGGCGCCGCGCGAGATGCAGGGCACCTCGATTACGATGGGCTTCGGCACCTTCAACCGCGACGTCGACGGGCAGACGACCGACCCCGGTAACGGCGGCACCTTCTACACGAACCTGACGCACGCCAGGGCCATCAACGACCGCTGGTCGTACAAGGTGTCGGCGGCATTCTACGGGTCGGACCCGTTCGCGCGCCCGGTCGGGACGATTGACAACTCGTTCCAGACGCCCTACCCCGCGTTCTCGAACACGGGCACGGAGCAGCCGAAGTTCGACGGCCGCGTGGACTACGACTTTGCCGACGGCCGGTCGAAGTTGGTCGTCGCCGGCGGCTACGCCGGCACGAGCGGCATCATCCACACCGGCATCGGCCCGTTCCAGATCGAGCAGGGCACGAACACGAGTTACGTGAAGGGGACCTACACCCGCAACGCCCTCCGCGCCCAGTTCTTCACCAACATCCTGGACGGCACGGCGCCGGCGCTGCTGTCGATCGGCGTGGACGGCAAGCCGATCCAGTTCTCGTTCAACACGAAGACCTACGACGTCGATGTGTCGAACATCTCGACCATCGGGACGCGCCACGTGCTCAGCTACGGCGGCAATATCCGCCACAACGGGTTCGACCTGTCGATCGCGCCCCTGGGCAGCTCGCGCAACGAGCAGGGCGTCTACATCCAGGACGAGATGTTCCTCAGCCAGAAGTTCCGCTGGCAGCTCGGCGTCCGGATGGATCACTTCGACGTCCTGGAGAACGTGGTGTTCTCGCCCCGCACGACCGTCATGTTCAAGCCCCAGGAGAACCAGACGATCCGCGCCTCGTACAACAAGGCCTACCGTGCGCCGTCGCTCACGAACAACTTCCTCGACGTCACGATCCTGAACCAGCTCGACCTCGGGGCCCTCAACCCGGCGTTCGCCGGCCGCCTGTATGCGTTCCCGGTCGAGGCGCTGGGCAACCAGGACCTCGGAGAGCACTCCCTCGACGCGTTCGAGATCGGCTACTCGGGCGTGATCGCCAATCGGGCGTCGGTGTCGGCGGCGTGGTACTACAACATCATGGTCGACGAGATCTATTTCACCCAGGTGGCGTCGTACTCGTCGAAGAACGTGCCGCCGGGCTGGCCGCTGCCGCCATCCGTGCTCGACCAGCTCATCGCGGGCAACGCGTTCGGGCCCGGCCTCGGCCTGCCCTCGGGATACTCCTACCTGAATTCGAGCAATCTTGCCGGGTGCACGGGCGGGACCGATTGCGGAAAGGTGCGGACGCAGGGCATCGAGCTCGGCCTCGACCTCACGGTCAACAACCACGTCAACGCGTTCGCCAACTACTCCTGGCAGAGCAATCCGTCGCTGACGACCGGAGCCCTTCCGGACCCGCGCGAGACCGGCAAGTCCTCCGAGTACAACTTCCCGCCGAACAACCGGTTCAACATCGGCATGAACGCCTCCTACGGGCGCTTCTTCGGCGACCTCGCCGTGAGCTACCAGGGCGAGGCCTACTGGCAGGACGTGCTCGACGCCCGCTACGCGGGAACGACCGACCCCTTCACGCTGCTCAACGGCGGCTTCGGCGCCAGGTGGATGGGCGGCAAGTTCGTCACCTCGATCAAGGGCACCAACCTCGCCAACCAGGAAGTGATGCAGCACGTCTTCGGCGACGTGATCAAGCGCTCGGTGGTGGGCGAGGTCAAAATCAACTTCTAATCCGCGCATTGGCGTTGGATATCCGAAGGGCCGCTCGCGGGTGACCGCGTGCGGCCCGTTTGTTTTATCTGACTCGTACACTCGGTATTAAGTCTTTCCTGGCCCCTGGCCCCTGGCCCCTCTCCCAGCCCCCAGCCCCGAGTCCCGAGTGTGGCCCGGCGCTTGCAGCCCCCCACCCCGTTACCAGCGCACTTGCGGATTCCCGTCACCCTCGCGCAGGGCACGCGCCCGGACGCGGGTGTCGGCACCGCAGGAAGCCGGGATACGTGGGGGATTCATGAAGCCACGGGCTTCCGATCATGTCCACCTGGTTCGGATGGCCGGCCTGTTTGCCGTCGGCATCACGGCGTTCGTGGTGCTGCGGTGGCTGATGGTGCCCGCCGATTTCGGCGCGCTCGGCCACTACCGTGCGAGTGCGCTCACGGACAACATGGACAGGCCGCTGGTCTTCGCGGGTCAGGCGGCCTGCGTGGAGTGCCACGCGGACGTGGCGGAAGTACGGGCGAAGGGCCGGCATGCCCGCGTGTCGTGCGAGTCCTGCCATGGCGCGCTCGCGGTCCACGCGAGCAACCCGGCCGGCGTCAAGCCGGTCCGGCCCGACCCCCGGAGGACGTGCATCGTCTGCCACACGGCGAGCATCTCGAAGCCGACATCGTTCCCGCAGGTCGTGCCTGCGGCGCACGCGCCCGAGGGCTCGTGCGCCGCGTGCCACGTGGTCCACAATCCGAAGATTTCCTGACGAGGCCGCGCCATGGACCAGGACCGACGGACGTTTCTCGGGCAGACAGGCAAGCTGCTCGTCCTGACCGCGTCGGCGGCGATCGCGTGGGAGCACGTGCTCGCCGGCCGCCCGGAAGACGCCCCGAACTACCGCTCCACGGACCACTGGTGGGGCATGTCGATCGACATCGAGAAGTGCATCGGGTGCGGCACCTGCGTACGGGCCTGCAAGACCGAAAACGACGTCCCGCGCGAGGAGTTCATGTTCCGCACGTGGGTCGAGCGCTACGTCGTGGACCCGGCGGACCGCGACCATCCACAGGTCGACTCGCGCAACGGGGGCTACGACGGCTTCCATGAGCGGGAAGTGCTCGACCCGAACCTGAAGATGTTCTTCGTGCCGAAGCTCTGCAACCATTGCACCCATTCGCCCTGCGTGCAGGTGTGCCCGGTCGGCGCCACCTTCGAGAGCCCCGACGGCGTGGTGCTCGTGGACACGGCCTACTGCCTGGGATGCCGGTATTGCGTGCAGGCCTGCCCCTATGGCTGCCGGTTCATCGACCCGCGCACGGAGACCGTCGACAAGTGCACGCTGTGCTACCACCGGATCACGCGGGGCCTCACGACGGCGTGCAGCGAGACGTGTCCGACGGGAACCCGGGTGCTGGCGGACCTCAAGGATCCGAAGGACCCGATTCACGCTTTCCTGCGCGAGCACATGGTGCAGGTCCTCAAGCCGCAGATGGCGACCGGATCGCGGGTGTTCTACAACGGCCTCGACGGCTCGGTGCGATAGACGGTTTCATGACCCGTTCGTGCGGCAGCGTTCAGCCGCATCACGCAGGTCATGAAACCGGTCCTGGAAAGGACCGCGTATGCCAGGCGTAGAAGGGTTCATCTACCCGAACGAACTCGAGCTCCAGTGGAGCGTGCTCATCGTCCTCTACCCGTTCATCACGGGCCTGGTGGCCGGCGCGTTCATCCTCGCGTCCCTCGAGCGCGTGTTCAACGTCGAGGCGGTCAAGCCGACGTACCGGCTGGCCCTGCTGACGGCGCTCGCGTTCCTGCTGGTGGCGCCGCTGCCGCTGCAGCTCCACCTCGGCCACCCCGAACGGTCCCTTGAGATGTACCTCACGCCGCACACGCAATCGGCGATGGCGATGTTCGGCTTCGTCTATCTCTGGTACCTCATGGTCGTGCTGGTGCTCGAGATCTGGCTCGACTACCGGCGCGACATCGTGCTGAAGTGGCGCGCGAGCACGGGGCTGTCGAAGCACCTCTACGGCGCGATGGCCCTCTGGTCCGACAACATCAGCGAGTCGGCGCTGAAGCTCGACGACCGGATCGGCCGGGCGCTCACCGTCATCGGGATCCCGTCGGCGTTCCTCCTCCACGGGTACGTCGGGTTCATCTTCGGATCGATCAAGGCGAACCCGTGGTGGTCCACGCCGCTGATGCCGATCGTATTCCTGTTCTCCGCCATCGTGTCGGGCATCGCGTGCATCCTGCTGCTGTACTTCGTGACGTGCTGGTTGCGCCGCGTCCCCGTCGACATGGCGTGCGTCGACACGATCGCGACGTATCTCTTCTACGCGTTCCTCGTCGACTTCGCGCTGGAGATGCTCGACCTCATCCACCGCCTGTACGAGGCGGACGAGTCGTTCCGCGCACTCGACTTCATGGTGAAGACGCGGCTGTTCACGTCGCAGATCGTCGTGCAGATTCTCCTGGGCACCCTCGTCCCCCTCGTGATGCTGGCCGTGACTCAGCTGGTTTCGCTCAGGGAGAGGACGCGCCGCGTGCTCTACGTGCTCGCGGGCAGTCTGACGATGATCGGCATCTTCGCCATGCGGTGGAACGTGGTGATCGGCGGCCAGCTCTTCTCGAAGAGCTTCCTCGGATACACGACCTTCAAGATGGAGTTCGCGACGCGCGAGGGCCTGCTGCCGGCCATCGTGCTGATGATCCTGCCGTTTGTGATTCTCTGGGTGCTCATCCGCCTGCTGCCGCCCTGGGGGCACGGCGAGGGCGACCGAGGCAGACGCGCCGGGGTCTGACGACCCGCCCGGCCGGGAGCCGGCGGCCAGCCGCCGGCCGCGACGCGAGGAGGTGTGGTGAACGACAGGCTCGCTGCGCTGGAATCCGCTCTCGACGACCTGCGGTCGTCGGTCCGGCATCTCGAGGCACGCCTCGCGCACCTGGAGGGCCGGGCCGCATCCGCTGAGGAGACGGCGGCCGATGCCGGTATCGTGGCGCCCGTCTCGGTGGCGGCCGCTCCCGCGGCCCGAGGCTGGCGCGATCCCATCGCCGTGCTCTCGCTCATTGGCCGTCTCTTCATCGTCCTCGGCGGGGCATACCTGCTCCGCGCGATGACCGATTCCGGAGCCATCCCGCCGGCCGCAGGCGTGGCGCTCGGCCTGGCCTACGGGCTGGTGTGGCTGGCGTTCGCCGACCGGGCGGGGGGACGGGCAATGCGGCCCAGCGCCGTCTTTCACGGCGTGGGCGCCGCGATGGTCGCGTTCCCGGTGGTGCTCGAGGCGACCACGCGCTTCAACGTCTTTCCCGGGGCGGCCAGTGCGGCGGCGCTGGCCGTCCTCACGGCCGGCATCCTGGCCGTGGCGTGGCGGCGGCGGATCCAGGCGCTCGCGTGGATTGCCGTCGCCGCCGCCATGCCAACCGCTGTCGTCATCCTGGCGAAGACCGGCGTGGTCGTGCCCCACGCGTTCTTCCTGATCGCGTTCGGCGTCGCCACGCTGTGGATGGGGTATTCGCTCGACTGGCTGATCGTGCGATGGCCGGTTGCCGCCGTGGCCGACATCGTGGTCGTCGGCGTGACGCTTCGGGCGCTGTCGCCCCAGCCGCAGGAGATTCCCGCCGCGGCGCTGGCGGTGCAGGTGACGCTGCTGGCCGCCTATCTGGCCAGTATCGCGGTCCGGACGCTGGTGCGCGGCCGCAACGTCATCCCGTTCGAGGTGGTGCAGACCGCGGCCGCCCTTGTGGTGGGCCTCGGCGGCGCCCTCTCGGTGACGCGAGCCACCGGGTCGGGGGCCGCCGCGCTCGGCGTGGCGAGCGTCGTGATCGGCGCGGCCTGTTACGGCGTGGCGTTCGCCTTCATCGAGCGCCAGCAGAACCGCGGGCGCAACGTGTACTTCTACACCTCGCTGGCCGTCGTCCTGGTGCTCGTCGGCGTGACGGCGCTGCTGCCGGGGCCGGCCGAGACGGGCGTGCTGGCGGCGCTCGCCGTCGTGTGCAGTGTCGCGTGGTCGCGCATCGGCCGCCTCTTCCTGCTGATCCACGCCGCCGTCTACCTGGTCGCCGCGGCCATCGTGTCGGGGTCAATCGGCTACGACATCCGGGAAATGGTGGCCGGCGCCGCTCCGCCGTTCCCGCTCCCGAGCCCGGCCATGCTCGTCGTGCTCGCCGCATCGGCGCTCGCGGCCTGGCTCGCCGCGCGGGAGCCGATGAGCGGCGGCAGCACCTGGGCCAGGGTGCCGCGGTTCGCGATCGTGCTGGTGCTGGTGCTCTCGGCGGGCGGCACGCTTGTCGGCTACCTGGCCCCGGCCTTGGGCCGCCAGCCGGACGGGTCGATTGACCCCGGCCTGCTGGCGACGATTCGCACCGGCGTCCTGGCGATCGCCGCGCTGGTCGTGGCCTGGATCGGCAGGCATGCCCGGTTCCGCGAGTGGGACTGGCTCGTGTACCCGCTGCTTGTGGGCATCGGCCTCAAGATGGCCGCGCAGGACTTCATGAGTTCACGCCCGGCCACGCTGTTCGTGGCGCTGGCGCTCTACGGCGCGGCCCTCATCGCGGCGCCCCGGATGCGCCGCCGTCAGGCCTGATCGAGCGCCGCGGCGGCCGTCCGCGTCCAATCCGGATCGTCCAGCATCGCGCGGCCGATGCCGACGATGTCGGCGCGCCGTGAGCGGACGATGAGATCGGCCATCCGTGGGTCGGCGATGCCGCCCGCGACGAGGATCGGCACATCCACGACCTCTTTCAGCGCTTCGGCATAGCCGACGAAGTAGCCGGGCCCCCGCCCTGGGTCATCCGATCCCGCCAGCCCTCCGGAGACGTCGATGAGCGCGGCGCCCGCGGACACCAGTTGGGCGGCCGTGACGCACGCGGGCGCCAGCGTGAGGCCGCCGGGGCGCTCGTCGTGCATGCCGAGACGGACAAACAGCGGGAAGTCCGCCCCCGCCCGCCGCCGCACGGCCGCCAGCACCTCCAGGTGAATGCGGCTCCGCCGCTCGTGGTCGCCGCCGTACTCGTCGGTGCGGTGGTTCGTGAGTGGCGAGAGAAACTGCGACAGCAGGAACCCGTGGGCCGCGTGGATCTCGACCGCGTCGAACCCCGCCTCTCGGGCCCGCGCGGCGGCGCGGGCGAAGGCCTCGACAACCTCCTCGACCTGGGAGCGCGTCAGCTGGTCCGGCGCGTCCGGGCTGCTTTCCCTGATGGTGGCGATGGGCGAGGGGGCCAGCACACGCAGGCCGGTCACGCGGGAGGCGGCGCGCGCGCCGGCGTGGGAAATCTGCAGGCACGCCACTGCGCCCTCCGCGCGGATAGCCGCGGCAAGCCTTGACAGCCCTTCGACGCACGAGTCGTCGTGGGCCCCCAGTTGGGTGCTCGAATGCCGCCCCTGCGGGTGGACGAATGAGTGTTCGACGATGATGAGCGCCGTCCCCGCTGCCGCGCGCACTCGGTGGTACTCGATGATGGCGGGCGTCACGAAGCCTTCTGCCGTGGCCTTGCCCGACCACATGGGCGGCATCGCCACGCGATTGCGCAGCGTCAGCCCTGCGAACGACAGCGGCGATAACAGCGTCGGCATGTCCGCCTCCCGGCTACCGCGTCTCGGGCCCGCTGATGCGGTCGTAGCCCATGCCGTTCCAGCGGAGGACCGGGTAGACGTCGGCGTCGCCTCGCGGCCGTGTGGCCGGCGAGACCAGCTTCTCGGCTTCGTATTGGCGTTGGATCGGCGTGACGTCGGGGCTCAATTCGGCGTTCGCGAGCCTGAACGCGGAATCGAACGTGTAGTAGGCGGACCCGATTGAACCCCCGTTGTCGGGGACGCCGGCCTGGGCCACTCTAATCCGGACCCTGTCGCCGGACTCGGTCGAGATCCCGACGACCTGCGCGTTGTGTCCCAGCTCCGCCTGCAGGCGGGAACGCGGGAAAACGAGATAGTGCAGTGGCGTCCCCGAGGGGCAGCCGGAGCATCGATAGGCCGCGTCGGCCGCGGGTGAGGATCCGTTTGCAGCCCCCTCGAATACTGCGAGCGCGGCGCCGCCGGTCTCGTTGGCCGCGCTGCCCACGAGAATCAGCCGGCGGCCGTTCATCTGGACAACCGCCATCGCGCCGATGAATCCGGCGCTCCAGTACTCGCTGCGCACCTGCCCCGACCCGTCGAGTGCCTGCAGCACGCCTGGGAAACTCCCCGCCAGTTCGTGGCCGGCGATCCAGAACGCGCGGGGCTCCGCGGCGTCGATGCCCGCGAACACGCGGGAGAGGCGGACGCTCGTGCAGCGGTGGTCACCGAACGTGATGTCCGTGTCGATGCGGTGAGTTCTGACCAGGCCGCCCGCATGATCGAACCAGTACATCTGCGGATCCAGATCGGAGTTGCGGGCCAGCAGCACGTCGTCGCGGCCCGTCCCGCGGAAGTCCCCGATCGCGGACATCCGGTTCAGGTTCACCTGGCCAGATTCCACCGTCGGATCGAAGTCCTTCAGTGGCACTTCGAACGGGTGCGACCACAGCAGGTTGTGGTCAAGCCCGCGCGCGTTCAGGCTGTTTCCGACGACCTCCAGTTCGGCCGGTTCGGCGGACGGGGCCGACTGCGCGGGTGCGGGCGATCCCGGTATCATCCATCCGCCAACCAGGCCCAGCAGGAGGGCCAGGCCTGCCAGCCCGACCCAGACTCCGAGTCTCCGCGGCTCGGCAGCGTGCGCGTGCTCGGTCTCATCCTGCGGCGGCTGGGCGCTCGGGCGACGCGACTGCCTGAGCAGCCATGCGTCCAGATCCTCCGTGAGCGCGTAGACGACCTCTGCGCCGCCGGTACCCAGCCGGCGGACCGGCAGGCCCAATTCGCGTTCCCAGCGCTGGGCCGTCCTCACGCCGCGCCCGAGGTGCGCGGCGATCTCCTTCCAGCCGTCGAGCCGGCCGTTCAGGGAGCCGTGTACGGGGTGACCGTTTGAATCCTGAGTCATCGGGAGCGGCAGGCAGCGCGCTGTGGAACCTGAGTATACCTCACGGAGTTCGACGGTCGGCCCGCGTGTCCGCTTCCGGCCATGCCGCCGCGGCGGACGACCGCAGGGCGCTCGCAATAGCGCCTCCATCCGACGCCTCGTCGTGGGCCAGCGCGGACCAGGCCATCGCGCCCGCATAGCCGGCCTGGCGAGCCGCCTCCAGGATCTCGGCTGGTGACCGCCGTGATCCCCTCGTCGGGAACTCGCCGAGAATCAGCGGGCGGTCGAGGCCGAGGCTGGCGACCGCCCGATCGAGCGGGGCCCGCTTCGCGAGGCGATCGTACCAATGCGCCTGATAGACATCCAGGCCGAGGCCCTCGACAAGCGGCAACGTCCGCGTCGAGGCGCTCCCGACCGTGGCCGCGTGAGCGGTCCGTTGGTGAACGACGCCGACGACGTCGCGGATGAACGCCCGCATGGCCGCCCTGGGCACCTCGGCCGGGCGAGGGGGCCACCGCGTGCTCCTCGTGACCCACTCGGGCTCGTTGACAACGTCCCAGGCGCTGATCGCGGGATGGCGGCCGCAATGAACGAGCAGCGGATCGACCACGAGGTCGATCAGGCGGCGGCGCAGGGCCGGATCGATCGCGTGCGCGCGGCGGCCGCCGGTTCGCACGCCGTCAACGATGCGGCCTCGCGTGAACCAGTGATAGTCGAAGAGGACGAAGATGGCCTTCAGGCGGGCGCGCTCCAATTCGTCGAGGGCGGCGTCCGCGTCACGCAACACGTGATCGTCAAGGCCCGCCACGTCGCCGGACGCGGATTCCAGGAGGCCTGCGCGGCCGTCGGCGAACATGAACCAGCGGACGCGCGTGGCACCGCTGTCGGCCAGCCGGCCGAGCGCCTCGCGCAGCGCCACACGTTGTGGGCGTTGGCCGACGCCGCCCGCCGGCTGCCAGCGGTTGGCGCCGAAGTCGCCGCCGTAGTTCAGCCACGGCAGGTTGACGCCAATCCAGAAGGGCTCGTCAGCGGGCCAGCGCATGGTCAACAGGGGCGTCCAGACGCGCGGCGTGCGTTGCCACACCGACGGACGGCGCGATGCCTACCGTCGCGGGTCGTCCATCAGCCGGAGCGCGATCGCGAACACCGCGAAGCCGACGGCCCCACGCCAGTAGCCCTGGGGAGCCAGCAGGAAGCTCTGGCCCGTGAAGGCCGTGTAGGTTCCGACCACGAATGCCAGAGCCCCGAGCCCGATCAACGCCCAGCAGATGTTCTTCATCGCCTCCCCCAATCCCGGCAGAAGTCCACCCCGGGATTGCCCTGAGCGAGCCGCGACAGCGGCGAGTCGAAGGGCCGAGTCCCGAGTCCCGAGCGTGGCCATGATACCCTCATTTCGTGACCGGCTACGTACTGCGGATCGACCGCGGCTCGGCCCACGACGGGCCAGGGCTTCGCACGGCGGTGGTGCTCAAGGGCTGTCCGCTGCGCTGCTCGTGGTGCGACACCCCCGAGAGTCACCGCATCGAGCCGGAGCTCGCGTTCCGCGAAGACCGCTGCGTCCGGTGCTTCGAGTGTGTCGACGACTGTAGGCTCGGCGCGATCTCGGAAGTGGACGGGCGGCCGGTCGTCGACCAGGGCGTCTGCCGGTGGTGCGGAGACTGCGCGGACGGATGCTCGACCGATGCCCGGTTCCAGGTGGGCTCCGTCATGACCGAGTCGCGCGTGCTGCAGGAGATTGAGCGCGACACGCCGCTCCACCGCCAGTCAGGCGGAGGAGTCACCTTCTCCGGCGGCGAGCCGCTGCTGCAGGCCGAGTTCCTCCTTCGGCTGCTCGAGGGCTGCCGGGCGCTCGGGATTCACTCCGCCGTCGACACGTGCGGGGCAGCCTCCGCGTACGACGTCGACCGCGTTGCCGATGCCGCGGACCTCCTGCGCTTCGACCTCAAGCACCTCGACGATGCCCGCCACCGGCGCATCACCGGGTCCTCGAATCACGACATCCTCGACAACCTGCGCCGGGCCATCCGCCGGCACGCTGCGGTGAGGGTCCGGTTCACCCTCGTTCCCGGCGTGAACGACGACGAGGATCACGTGCGGCGGCTCGCGGGGTTCGTGTCGTCGCTGGGCCTGTCGGAAATCGACGTGCTGCCGTACCGGGCAGTTGTGGTGGGCAGCTACGAGGCTCTCGGAAGGGCGAATCCCGCGCGCAGCCTCACCGAGCCTGGCCCCGATGCTGTCACCGCGGTGTGTCAGCGGCTGGAGTCTCAGGGGATGCGCGTGTCAGTCGTTGAGCGGAAGCTGGTGCAGCGTTAGTCGAACCCTCTCGCCTCCCGCCTTGGCCCCCAAGTCCCTAGCCCCTTGCCCCCAGCCCCTTGCCCCTACTCCCACTCTATGGTCCCCGGCGGCTTGGTCGTGACGTCGAGCGCGAGGCCGCTCACACCGGGCAGCGGGAGGATCTGTTCGCACAACTCGGCCACGAGGCCGGCTGGCAGTTGCGCCGGCGTCGCCGTCATCGCGCGTTCCGAGTGAATCGGCCGGACGATGACGAACTCGCGCCCGCGGCCGTCCACCTCGAGGGGAACCAGCGCCGTCGGGCACTGCCAGATCGCGTCATAGATGCCGTGGCGGCGCAGGCCTTCCATCACGAGATGGTCCGCCTCGCGCAGCAGGTCGAGCCGTGCGCGCGTCACCGTCGCCGCCAGCGGTTTCACTCGCGCCGGGGCACCGGGGGCGAGATTCCAGATGCACCGGTTGACACCCGGGACGTGCCTGAACAGGCTGGCGGCCAGTTCCAGCTGCTTCTCCCATGGCGCGTCGCCGCTCACGAGCACCGGGTGTTCGTACGACCGCAGATCGGCCTTCACGCCAACCGATTTGATCGGCATCGCGAGCGCCGCCACGCCGAAGCGCGCGGCCACCTCGCCCACCTTCGGCTCGATGTCGGCCAGCCCTTCGCTGTGCGCCGCGCCGGCGGAGCAGAGCAGCCGCACGCCAAGCCCCGGTCCCGGGAATGGATGACGCCAGACGAGGCCGTGCGGGATGCCGAGCTTCTCGCCGAGTTCGCGCACCTCGACCTTGTAGAGATCCGCGAGCGGCTCGACGACACGGCCCTCCGCGATCATGCGTTCGATCACGGGCACGCGATTGTGGTGGGTCTTGATCGTGTCGGCCCGCTTCGTGCCGCCCGTTTCGATGGTATCGGGATAGATCGTGCCCTGGCCCAGGAGGTGGCCCTCGATGCCCAGGCGCTTCGCCTCGCGTTCGAATACCTCGATGAACGTATTGCCGATGATCGTCCGCTTCTGCTCGGGCTCGACGGCCCCGGCCAGGGCCGACAGGAACGTGTCGCTTGCGTCGACGAAGTGCAGGTTGCGGTCGAGGCCGAATTCGCGGAAGACCTCCAGCACCTGGCGGCTCTCATCCTTGCGCATCAGGCCGTTGTCCACGTGAAGCAGGTTGAGCCGGTCCGCGCCGATCGCCATGCCCAGCAGCCGCGCCGCCACCGTTGAATCCACGCCGCCCGACGCCAGCAGGAACACGGACCGGTCGCCGACCTGCCGCCGCACCTGGTCCACCCGCTCCTCGACGTACCGCTCCATCGTCCACGACGGCGAGCAGCCGCAGACGCCGAGCACGAAGTTGGCGATCATCTCGTCGCCGTGGACCGTGTCGTCCACTTCCGGATGGAACTGGACGCCGTAGCGGCGGAGGGTGTTCGACGCGATGGCAGCAAAGCGGTGCGGCTCACCGGACTCGCCGAGCGACGTGTAGCCGACTTCCTCGAACCCCGGTCCCACGCTGGTGACCGAGTCGAAGTGGCTCATCCACACGCGCTCGGTGCGGCCGAGGCCCTTGAAGATCGGGCTGTCGGCCACCACCCGCAGATCGGCCGGCCCCCACTCGCGGCCGCCGTGGACCACCGTGCCGCCGTAATGCTTGGCCATCTCCTGGTGGCCGAAGCAGAACCCGAAGATCGGCACGTCCAGGTCGTAGATGGCCTTGTTGTAGGTCGAGTCCTCGCCGAAGGACGCGAGGCTGGGGCTGCCGGAGATGATGATGCCCTTGTAGCGGCGGAAGGCGTCGGTCGGGTCCTCGGGCTGCCGGATCTCGGCGAGCACGTGCAGCCGGCGGATCTTGGTGGCGATGAGGTGGGCGTACTGTCCGCCGAAGTCGATGACGGCGATGGCGTCGTGGGTCATGTCAGTCGATAATCTTAGTCTGCCCGGCACAGCCTGTGAAGCACGACGTCGGGTTCGGACGGGCGCCAGGACACCGGCGTGCTAGCATGCGAGCCAGTGGGGTGCGCGGAGTGGCCGACGGACGGATCGACAGAGTCGTGGCGGTGGGCGCGAGCAATCTCACACGCGGGTTCCACGCGATTGTCGCCACCGCCAGGAGCGTCTGGGGGCCTGACGTCGAAGTGCTGGCCGCGCTCGGACATGGACGATCCTACGGAAGCCCGAGCACGTTCCTCGTACGGGGGCTGCCGGGCATCCTGCAATCGGGCCTGTGGCGGGAACTCGAGGCGCATCCGCCGGCGCCGACGCGCGCGCTGGTCACCGATGTCGGCAACGACATCATGTACGGCCACCCGCCGGCGCAAATCCTCGGCTGGGTCGATGAGTGCGTGGCGCGTCTGCAGCAGTACACCGCCGATGTCGTGATCACGGGCCTGCCGCACGCGGCGACGGCGGGCCTTCCACCCGGCCGGTACCTCCTGTTCCGATCGGTCTTCTTCCCGCGCTGCCGGCTGACGCTCGACGACACGATGCGCATCGGGGCCGAAGTGGACCACGGGCTCCAGGAGATTGCCGCGAACCGCGGCGCCGCCTTCCTGAGGCTGAAGCCGGAGTGGTATGGCCTCGACCCGATTCACATCCGGCCCCGCATGTGGCACGCGGCGTGGCAGGAGATCCTGTGCGGATCGCACCAGGCCGCCGCGGGCCGGCCGGCGGCGCGCAGGGAAGCCGTGCGCCTCTACTGCCTGCAGCCCGAGCAGGCGACCATCCTGGGCCGCGAGCGGCATACCCCGCAGCGTGGCGTCGCCCTGCGCCGCGGCGGGCGGGTGTGGCTCTACTGAACTCGGGCGGGCGCGTTCGGATTGGCGCCGCTCCGGCACGGTCAGTAGAAAGTAGCCAGTAGCCAGTATTCAGTCGAAACGCATGAACTGTCGCAGCGCCAACGTGTAGCTTCCGGCCTGCTGACTACTGACTACTCACTACTGACTACTGACGACGGTCCAATCCCGCATCGAGATCCGCGATCAAGTCCTCGACATCCTCCAGGCCGACCGAGAGCCGGACCAGGCCGTCGGTCACCCCCTGCGCCAGCCTGGCCTCGCGCGTGACGACGCTGTGCGTGGTGGACGCGGGGTGGGTGATGAGCGACCGTGCGTCGCCGAGGCTCACGGCCAGCGAACACACCTTGACGGCGTTCATCAGGCGGGCGCCCGCTTCGATGCCGCCCTTGAGATCGAAACACACCATGCCGCCGAACCCGCCGGGCATCTGCCGTTTCGCGAGCGCGTGCTGGGGATGTGAGGGGAGGCCGGGGTAGCTCACGCGGGCGACCGCCGGATGGTGTTCGAGCCAGGCGGCCAGGGCCAGCGCGTTGGCGTTGTGCCGCTCGACGCGCAGCGGCAGCGTGATCGTGCCGCGCAGCATCAGGTACGCGTTGAACGGCGCCATGATGCCGCCGTAGTACCGGAGCGGCTCCGTGAAGCAGCGCTCGATGAAGGCCGCGCGCCCCGCGACCAGGCCGCCCACGGCGTCGCCGTGCCCGCAGAAGTACTTCGTCGCGCTGTGCACGACCGTGTCGATGCCCAGGTCGAGGGGCCGCTGGTTCACCGGCGACGCGAACGTGTTGTCGCAGATGGTGGCCACCCCCGCGCGCCGCGCGATCGCGCCAATCGCCTCGAGGTCGCAGAGGGTCAACAGGGGGTTGCCCGGCGTCTCCAGGTAGACGAGCTTCGTCGCCGGCCGAATCGCCCGCTCGACGTTGGCCGGGTCGGTCGCGTCGACGAAGGACGTCTGGATGCCGAGCGCCCCAAGCTGCGTCACCATCAGGTGATACGCGCTCGGGTAAATGGCGCCCGCCGACACGATGTGATCGCCGGCCTTCACGATGGTGAGGATCGCGGCCGCGATGGCGGCCATCCCGCTGGCGGTGGCCAGCGCGGCTTCGGCATGCTCGAGCGCCGCCGCTTTGCGTTCGAACGCGGCCACCGTCGGGTTGCCCCAGCGCGTGTAGACGTACGCCTCCTTCTCGCCCGCGAAGATCGCCGCGCCGTTCTCTGCCGTGCCGAGGTGGTAGGTCGTGGCCAGGTGCAGCGGCGGCACGAGCGCCCCCGTCGCCGGGTCTGGCGACTCGCCGGCATGAATGGCGGTGGTGTGGATACCGAAAGTGCGGTGGTGGTCGGCCATGACACGGATCCTCTTCCATGCCGTACGAATCGTCAACCGTTGCGGGTATGCTGATGCGCGATGGGCCTGGCCGTTGTCGGCGCGATGTACGCCGTCTTCCTGGCGCTCGGCTGGTTCGCCGCGCGCAGGGTGAAGCACGGCTCGGCCGAGGACCTCATCGTGGCCGGCCGCGCCATGCCCCTCTGGCTCGCCACCCTCACGATGACGGCGACCTGGGTGGACGGCGGGTACCTGCTCGGCACCGCCGAAGGCGCGTACAAGTCGAGCCTCGCCCTGGGTTTGCAGGGCGGGTTGTCGTTCGGCATCAGCCTGATTCTGGGCGGACTCTTCTTCGCCAGGCGCATGCGCGCGTTCGGGTTCACGACGCTGGTTGACCCGTTCGAGGCGAGATTCGGGCGCACGTGGGCGGCCGTGCTCTCGGTGCCCGCGATGGCGGCCGAGGTCTTCTGGAGCGCCGAGCTGCTGGTCGCCCTCGGCGCGACGTTCGGCGTGCTGCTCGGCGTCGACCTGACCACGGCGATTCTCGTCTCGGCCGTGGTCGTCACCGCATACACGATGATCGGCGGCATGTGGGCCGTCGCCTACACCGATGCGCTTCAGCTCGGCCTGGTCGTGATCGGACTGGCGGTGGCGCTGCCGTACGTGCTCGGCGCCGTCGGCGGGATCGACGCGGCGTGGCTGCACTACGGGGCCGCCCGTGCGGACCGCGGCGGCCTGTTGCCGCCGGTCTCGGCCACCGGCGGCTTCTGGACCCGCGAGTCGCTGGTCGGGTGGTGGGACGTCAGCCTGATGCTGATCTTCGGCGGCATCCCGTGGAACTGCTACTTTCAGCGCGTGCTCTCGTGCCGCACGCCCGCCCGCGCGCAATGGCATTCGATCCTGTCGGGCCTGCTGACGATCGCGCTCACGGCCCCGCCGCTGCTGTTCGGCGTGGCCGCGTTCGCCTACGCCTGGCCGCCCGACCTCGCCGCGCAGCTGCAGCGCCAACCCGCCGATACGCTGCCGCTGCTGCTGAAGCACCTGACGCCGCCGCTGGTCGCGCTGCTCGGGATGGGCGCCATCATCGGCGCGGTGACCTCGAGCTTCAGTTCGTCGATCCTCTCCGCAGGCGCGATGTTCAGCTGGAACACCTGCAAGCGGCTGCTATGGCCGTCTCTCTCGGTCACGGCGATGAAGCGCACCATCCGGCTCGCCATTGCCGTCCTCGGCGGCGCCGCGGCCGTGATGGCGCTCAATGTGCAAAGCGTCCAGGCCCTCTGGTTCTTCACGAGCGACCTGGTGTTCGTCCTGCTGTTCCCGCAACTGGTCTACGCGCTGTTCGACAGGAAAGCCAACCTGGCGGGATCACTCGCCGCGTTCGCCGTGTCGTTCGCGCTGCGCCTGGGCGGGGGAGAGCCGCTCTTCGGCCTGGCGCCGATGATCCCCTACCCGGAGATCGCGGCCGCCGTCCTGCCGATCGACCCGGCGCGCTGGTACGACGCGGGCGGCGCGCTGCTGTTCCCCTACAAGACGCTCGCCGCGCTGGCGGGCATGGTGCTGCTGCCAGCCGTCTCGCGCCTCACGTCGCACTGGAACGCGCCGAGGCCGCTCAGGAACGCCGCGGAACGAGGCGCTGCGCCGTAGCGCGGCGCCGCGTTCCGGCCTGAGCGAGCCCGGCCGGGTCAGGCGAGTCGAAGGCCCGGCCCTACTTCCTCGGCTCGAGGACGAGCGTCGCCTTCGCGGCGTCGTCGACCGCGAGGCGCGTGAACCGCATTGGGAGGTACTCGACGCGGTTCCAGCGGTCGAGCAGGTTGGCGTAGCCGTCGCTCCAGATGTGGCCCGACTGGCCCATCGGAATCACGAAGCGCGACGCATCGGCGCCGGCGAGGTCGATGACCTGACGGTACGACGACACGAAGATCTCGTCGTCGAGCGGCATCACGGGGGTGACGGTGAACGCGTCGCCGCCGCGCGGGACCGTCCGGCTGAAGAAGCGCCTGAGCACGGGCACCGCGTCCAGCGGCCTGTGCGGGAAACGCGCGGCGTTCACCCGATCCCACCGCCACTTCGAGAGGTTCGACGTGCCCTGCCGATCGCTCATGCCGGCGAGCGCCCGCTGGAGGGTCCGCCCGAGCAGCGTCTCGCACGTTTCGGCTTCCGGCGTCCTCACGTCGTCGCACCACGTCGAGTCGCCGGACTGGATGAGAGTGTCGACGGCCTTCGCCGCCAGGCTGCGCCGCCCGGCGTATTCGGCGGCGAGGTCCTCGCCCAGATCGTCGTCGAAGAGCCCGCGCACTGTGGCGTCGTACCAGGCCTCATAGAGCGCGGCCTGCGGGCTCGCGCCGTCGAGTGTCCCGTCCCACTCGCGCAGGAAGTCCATCGCGTCGCGTCCGGGCGCGTCGAGGGGGCGCGCCTTCAGCAGGAAGGGCAGCACGACCTTGACCTGCGCCGACTGCACGTCGCGCTGCATGCGGGTCATGTCTTCGACGGCGAGCTTTGACGTGCGCTCGATCATCTCGACGATGCGCGCGGCGCGGTACGGGGCCTCCCAGCTCGACCCGAGCATGAACGGGAACGACTCGGGCGCCACCTTGTTGTTCGCCGACACGACGTAGCCGCGCGAGGGGTTGTACGCCGACGGCCACTCGCTCTCGTGGAGGTAGCCGCGCCACTCGAACTCGCTGGTCCAGCCCGGCACCGGCCGCGTGCCGTCTCCGGCCGCGCGGACCGGGAACGAGCCGGGGCCGTAGTAGCCGATGTTGCCGTCCACGTCCGCGTAGACGAAGTTGAGCAGCGGCACGTGCATCCGGCGAAGCGCCTCGGTGAACTGCGGCCATGAGCCCGCGAGATTCACGCGGATGAAGCACTCGGCCGTCGCGTCCTCGGGGTCGAGCCCGGTCCATCTGAAGGCGAGCGTGGACTGCGGGCGTTCGAGCACGTCCGAGACGATCGGGCCGTGCCGGGTGATCCGGACGCGAAGCGGCACGTCGGCCCCGCCCCGCACCGTGATCGTCTCCCGCACGATCCGGATCGGCTCCAGCGCGCCGTTGTACTCGGCCTGGTCCCGCGTGTTCACCTTCTCGACGTAGAGGTCCTGCACGTCGCCGAGCAGGGCGGTGATGCCCCAGGCGATGCGCTGGTTGCGCCCGATCATCACGCCCGGCACGCCCGGCAGCGTGGCGCCCGCCACGTCGAGGGCCCCGCCGCTCAGGTGCGCCAGATACCACACGGCCGGGGACTGGCCCGCCAGGTGCGGGTCGTTGGCCAGCAGCGGCTTTCCGGTGATGGACCGCGACCCGGACACCACCCAGTTGTTGCTGCCGCCCTCGAGCGGCGGCGCCACCTCGAACGTGGCGACCAGGTCGGCGAGCGCGGCGAGGTCGGCGGCGGCGCCCGGCGCGAGGCCCGGCGGCGCGGGTGCCGCCGGGGGGCCGGTCCCGGGCGGCTGGCTGCGCGACACCGCGTCAGGCTGCAGGATGACCGGGCCTCCGGGCGTGTAGGCCGGCATCAACTGGCCGGCGCCCTCGTCGCCCACCCGCGCCGCGAGCTGCACGCGCAGGAGTTCATCCTTCCAGTTCGCGCTCAGCTGCAGCGCCATCATCTTCTGCCACGCCACCACGTCTTCGCCGGTCCAGGGGTCCGGCGACGTGCGCATCAGCGCGAATTCCACCGGGAGCCCGCCGCCATGGTGGCCCGCGAGAAAGGCGTTGATGCCGGCCACGTACGCCTCGATGAGCGCCCGCGACCGGCCGTCGATCTTCGGCCAGGCCTCCCGCGCGGCGCGCATCAGGCCGATCGTGCGCAGAAAGCGATCCGCCGGCAGCCCCTCGGGGCCCACCACCTCGGAAAGGCGGCCCTGGGCCACGCGCCGCTGGAACTCCATCTGCCACAGGCGCTCCTGCGCGTGGACGTACCCCAGCCCGAACAGCGCGTCCGCCTCGTCGCTGGCCCTGATGTGGGGGATGTCGTCGATGTCGCGGATGACCTCCACGCGGCCGCGCAGGCCGTCCACCGCCACCGTGCCGTTCGTCACGGGCAGCGGCGCCCGCACGCGCCAGAAGAACAGCGCGGTCAGCACCGCGACGATCACGACGATGGTGAGCAGGAAGCGCCACAGCCAGCGGCGCGGGGATCGGGGCGGCGTCTTGGTCGGTTCAGGCATACGTGGCCGGGTCGGCTAATGTTACCTGCCTTCGCCTTTCACCGTGTCGACGAAGGCGACGATGTTCTCGAACGGGACTTCGGGCTCGATCACGTGCGTGGGCGCCAGGAACAGCCCGCCGCCGGCGCCGACGGTGTCGATGCGCGAGCGCACCTCGCGCCGCACGTCGTCGGGGCTGCCGAAGGGGAAGGTCGACTGCGTGCCGATGGTGCCCCAGAACGACAGCCGTTCCCCGTACGCCCGCTTGAGCGCCACCGGGTCCATGCATTCGGGCTGGATCGGGTTGAGGATATCGACGCCAATCCCGATGAGGTCCGGGATGATCGCCGAGACGTCGCCGTCGCTGTGGTAGAAGACGAGGACATCCGGCCTGACGTCTCGGGCCGCCGCGATCGTGCGCGCCAGCCTCGGCTTGAGCCACGTCCGCCACATCTGCACGCTCATCAGCATGCCGCGCTGCGTGCCCACGTCGTCGCCGTACGCGATCACGTCGGCGCCGCACCGGGCGTAGTGCTGCGCCTGGGCGATGCGCCGCTCGGTGATCCGGTCGAGCAGCGTGGTGGCCAACGCGTTCCCGTCGGAGAAGTCGAGGAGCAGGCGCTCCATGCTGCGCAGGTACCAGGCCCGCTCGAAGACCGTGCATTCGAGCATCGCCATTGCCGCCAGATTCCGGCGGTGGATGTCCTCGATCGCCTCCCGCACCGGTTCGTAGCGGTAGGCGGCATCGATGTCGGGCAGGGGGTACCCGGCTGCGTCGGCCTCCGACTCGAGGCGCAGCATCGGGTGCCGGTAGCCCTCGAGGTGGGCGTGGTCGCCCTCCGCGCTCGACGTGGGGACGTGAGCGAGGCCCCATTCGTCGACGACCGTGCCCGGCGGCAGCGGCCCGAGGTAGCCCGAGAAGTCGGTGGTGAGCCGGGTCGGGCCGGGCCAGACCATGCGCGTGTCGACCTCGAAATAGTCGTACGGGTCGTCGGCGCCCGTGCGTGACCGGAACGTCTCGAGCTGCGCGGTCGAGAAGCCGAACGAGAGATCGAACGGCGGCCGGTCCGGCTGCCGCCGCCGCATCGCGGTGAGGACGCGCTCGCGGCTCGTCATGCGGTGCGGCCCATCAGCCGCCGCGCCAGCGCCACGGCGGCCGCTGCGTTGTCGGCGAAGCCGTCGGCCCCGATCTCGTCGGCGAAGCGCTGCGTCACCGGCGCGCCGCCCACGATGACCTTCGCGGATCCCCGCACGCCGGCCTGTTCGAGCGCCTGCACGGTCGCCTTCATCTGCAGCATCGTGGTGGTCAGCAGGGCCGACAGCCCGACGATGTCGGCGCCGTCGACGGCGACGGCGGCCACGAACCGTTCGGGCGGCACGTCGGCGCCGAGGTCGATCACCTCGAACCCCCCGCCCTGGAGCAGCGCCACGACCAGGTTCTTCCCGATGTCGTGCATGTCGCCCTTCACCGTGCCGATGGCGATGCGCCCGAAGGCCGCCGCCGCCGACCCGGCCAGCAGCGGCGTGATGAGCGCCTGCGACGCCTTGAGCGCGCGCGCGGCGACGAGCAGTTCCGGCACGAAGAACTCCCCGCACTCGAAGAGGCGGCCGGCTTCGTCCATCGCCGGGATGAGCGCTTCGTCCACCAGCGCGCGGGGCGCCAGGCCCGCGGCGAGCGCCCGTTCGGTGGCGGCGGCCGCCTCCTTCGCCTGCCCGTCAATCACGGCCTGCCGGAGAACGGCGATGAGCGATCCGGTGGATTCAGCGTTCATGGCGCTCCTCGGTCGATGTCCGCTTCCAGTAGTAGTACGCCGGCACCCCGAGACCCAGGAACCCGAGGCCCGCCCACGCCTGGGCGGGCTTCGAGATCAGGGTCATCGCCACGAACCAGGCGGACGTGCCGACGAAGAACAGGGGCACCCAGGGGTAGCCCGGCACGCGATAGGGCCGCGCGGCGTCCGGCATCTTCCGGCGCAGCACGATCACGCTGGCGCCGGCCAGGGCGAAGAAGATCCAGTCGGTGAAGACCACGTACGAAATCAGGTTTTCGAACGTGCCCCAGAACAGCACCAGCACCGCCGCCCACACCGACTGGAGCATGATCGAGAATGCCGGCGTCCCGAAACGCGGATGGATCCCGGCGACCCTCCGGAAGAACACCCCGTCGGCGGCCATCGCATAGTAGATCCGCGGCGCCGTGAGCGTGTAGATCCCGATGACGCCGAACGTCGAGATGACGATGGCGAGCGAGATCAGGCTGCCCCCGACCGGGCCGAGCACCGTGCGCACGGCGTCGGCGGCCACGCGGGGCGACGCCGCCATCTGGGCCGGCGTCAGCATGAACATGTACGCCAGGTTGGCCAGCAGGTAGATGGCGGTGACGGCCGCCGTGCCGAGGATCATGGCGAGGGGCAGGGTCCGCTGGGGATTCCTGACTTCGGCGCTGGCGTAGGTGGCATGCTGCCAGCCGCCGTACGACCACAGGACGCCGACCATCCCGAGCGCCAGCGCACTCGACGCGCCGGAAGGCGCGCCGGCCAGCGTCAGCGAGAAGTCGGTGGTGCCCGAGGATCCCAAAGCGAGGCCGACGCCCACCAGGCCGGCGAGGCCCAGCAGTTTCAGCACGGTGAAAACGTTCGAGAACATCGCCCCGGCCTTCACGCCAACCACGTTGAGGCCGCTCAGGACGAGCAGGCTGACAATGGCGACGGCCTTCGAGGCCGCCGGGCCGAGGGGGATGAAGAACCCGAGATACGTCGCAAACGCCACGGACAGCGCGCCCAGGCCGCCCGCGTTGACCACCACGAAGTAGGCCCAGCCGAACAGGAAGCCCACGAGGCCGCCGTAGGCCCGCGTCAGGTAGACGTACTCGCCGCCGGCTTCGGGCAGCAGGGCCGCGGCCTCCGAGAAGGTGAGGGCGCCGGCCAGAGTAATCAGGCCGCCGAGCACCCAGACGGCCACGATCAGCCAGGGCGACCCCACGTCGCGCGCGATGGTTGCGGGCGTCAGGAATATCCCCGACCCGATGCTGCCGCCGATGGCAATCATCGTCATGTCGAACAGCGTCAAGCTGCGCCTGAATCCGGCCATGCCCGCTCCGCCCGGCCTATGCGCGCCGTCATAACGCGCGGCGCCCGCGTAGCGTACCATGCTGTCATGGCTCTGAGAAACATCATCCGGATTGACGAAGCACTCTGCGACGGCTGCGGCGAGTGCGTGCCGTCCTGCGCCGAGGGTGCCCTCCAGGTGATCGACGGCAAGGCGCGCCTGGTGAAGGTTGGCATCCGGGGAGCCATCCTGGCCGACAGCGAGGTCTGACCGCGGATTTGCCGCGCTCCCGCCGTCTGGGCGACAATCAGGCCATGCCCGATCAGATCTCGCTGTTCGAGGGCGATGGCTCGGCCCCGAAGCGGGGCCGGCGCCAGTCGGCCTGGCCCGCGCCGGGCTCGGCGCTCGAGCAGCGCTACGAGCGGTACCGCGTGCTCGCGGCCAGCCTGCCGCCCGGGTTCCGGATGGGCACCAGTTCGTGGAGTTTCCCGGGCTGGCTCGGCATCGTGTACGCCCGCAAGCGCGCCACCTCGATGCTGGCCAAAGAGGGGCTCCACGAATACGCGCAGCACCCGCTGCTCAGGACCGTCGGCATCGACCGCAGCTTTTACGCGCCGATCCCGGACGAGGACCTGCTGCGCTTCGCGGACCAGCTGGGTGACCGGTTCCCGTGCTGCGCGAAGGCGCCGGCCGCCGTCACCTCGGAGGGCATCCCGGGCCTGAACCGGCATCACCCGAATCCCGACTTCCTGTCGGCACCGCGGTTCATCGCCGAGATGCTCGAGCCCTTCGCGCGCAGCTTCGCACGGCACACCGGGCCGTTCATCCTGCAGTTTCCCCCGCCCGTCGATCGCAAGGCGACCAACGCTGACGCGTTCATCGAGAAGCTCGACGCGTTCCTCGAGCAGGTGCCGCGCGACTACCGCTACGCGGTCGAGATCCGCGACAAGTGGGCACTCAGCGGCCCGTACCGGGACGTGCTCGCGCGCCACGGCGCGGCCCACGTCTACAACTACTGGTCGGCGATGCCGATGCCCGGCGCGCAGGCCAGGACGATGCCTCCAGAAGACCAGCCCTTCGTCATGGTGCGACTGCTGCTGAGGCCCGGGAAGTGGTACGAGAACCAGAAGCAGGTGTTCGCCCCGTTCGACAAGCTGGTCGAGCCCGACGACGACATGCGCCGCGACGTCCTCGACATCGTCCACCGCGCCTCGGTCGCGGGCCGCGAGGCGTACCTGCTCGTGAACAACAAGGCGGAGGGCTCCGCGCCGCTCACCATCGAGGCGCTGGCCGAGCGCTACGTGGCCGAGCATCACTGACGCCGGAGCGTCGTACCGGGGGGCGGAGCGCCCACGCATGTCACCTGAAGAAACGGCCGTTTGCGAGAGTCTCGAGGCGCTCGGCATCCCGTTTGAGCGTCACCAGCACCCGGCGGTCTTCACCGTCGAGCAGGCGCTCGAGCACTGGGCCGGCATCGACGCCGTCCACTGCAAGAACCTGTTCCTCCGCAACAAGAAGGGAGACCGGCATTTCCTGGTGGTGGCGGCCCACACGACGGCCATCGACATCGCGGCGATGGCGGGCCGCATCGGCGAAGGCCGCCTCAGCTTCGCCTCGGCGGAGCGGCTGGCCGCGCACCTCGGGCTGACCCCTGGGGCGGTGTCGCCGTTCGGCCTGATCAACGATGCGTCTCGAAGCGTGCGGGTGCTGCTGGACGGCACGCTCCGGACGGCCGCCCGCGTCGGGTTCCACCCCAACGTCAATACCGCGACGGTGGTGCTGGCCTTCGCCGATTTCGAGCGGTTCCTCGCGGCCCGGGGCAACCCTGTCACCTACATCTAGACCAGGCGGGAGGACACCGTACCCTCGAGGGGTGACGGCCGGAGGCACGAGGCTGGCCTGAACCCCGGGAATTCCCAGGAAACAGCGCGCCGGCCCGAGGCACCGTCATTGCATTCAATCCTGACGCCGGCGTCCAGGAGGGGTGTGCTATGAGGAGGGAAGTTTCCGCGGGTCTCATTGTCGCGGCCTGCTTCTTCGCGCTGTCGTGGGCCGCTCCATCCGCCGCCCAGCCCCGGGGCCCATGGCCCGCTCCCGTCCACCGGCCGGTCTACCGTCCGCCCTTCCCGGCGGGCGTCTACTACGGCCCCTACTTCGGGCCGTACTTCTACAATCCCTGGTTCTACTCCAGCTTCTGGGGGTATCCGCCCTTCGGCTATGGCTACCCGTACTACTGGGGCGCGGTGGGTGCCAACCTCAAGGTCCAGGTGCAGCCGAAGAGCGCGGAGGTCTATGTGGACGGCCACCTCGCCGGCATCGTCGACCAGTTCGACGGCATGTTCCAGAACCTCGTGGTGGACCCCGGAGGTCACGAGATCACGGTCTACCTCGAGGGCTACAAGAGCATCGTCCAGCGGATGTACCTGAGTGCCGGGTTGAGCTACAAGATCAAGGGCACGATGGAGAAGCTGGCGGCGGGCGAACCGAACGAACCACGGCCGGTCCCCGCGCCCGAGCCTGCGGCGGCCCAAGACCGGTATCCGGACCCCCAGCCCGCCTGGCCTCCGGCCTCGCCTCCAACCGGCGCGCCACCGGCTCAGGCGTATCCGCCGCTGAGCCCCGACTCCCGCCTCGGCCAGGTCGCCATCCGCGTACAGCCTGCGGACGCTGAGGTCACCATCGACGGCGAGCCCTGGAGGAGCCCGCAGGGGGCCGAGCGCCTCGTCGTGCATCTTGCTGCCGGCACCCACCGCGTCGAGATCCGAAAGGACGGGTTCGACGCGTTCGTCACGGCGATTGAGATCAGGAAGGGCGAGGTGACGGTGCTCAACGTCAGCCTGGCGAAGCTGTAGACGCGGGCAGGGAGAGAGGACGTCGGGATCAGGCGTGCACGCCGGGCGCCTCGTGCCCGGTGCGCGCGACGTACTCGACGTATGACCCCGGGTACAGGTGCGGGTGCGTGTCGTGCCCGCTCTCGCCGCCGAGTTCGAGCACGCGGTTGCTGAGGCCGCGCAGGAACATGCGGTCGTGCGAGACAAAGAGCATCGTGCCCTCGAAGTCGCGAAGCGCCTCGACCAGCATCTCCTTCGTCGCGAGGTCCAGGTGGTTGGTGGGCTCGTCGAGCACGAGGAAGTTGGGCGGGTCCAGCAGCATGCGGGCCATGGCCAGCCGCGTCTTCTCGCCCCCCGACAGCGACCGGATCTTCTTCTCCACGTCATCGCCTGAGAACTGGAAGGCCCCGGCCAGATTGCGCAGGGTGCCGATGGACTCCCGGGGGAAGTCCCGCTCGAGCTGTTCGGCGACGGTCAGGCCGGAGTCCAGCAGGTCCAGCGCCTGCTGCGCGAAGTAGCCCATCTTGAGGCTGGCGCCGAGGCGGATCTCGCCGGCGTCCGGCGCGAGGGCCCCGGCCACCATCCGGAGCAGCGTCGTCTTGCCGGCGCCGTTGCGGCCCATCACGCACCATCGCTCGCCGCGCCGGACCGTCATCGACAGGCCGTCGTACACGACGTGGCGTCCGTAGGCCTTGGAGACACCCTCAAGGACCGCGACCTGTTCGCCCGAGCGCGCCGGCTGCCGGAAATCGAACGCCACCACCCGGCGCTTCTTCGGCAACTCGATCTTCTCGATCTTGTCGAGGGCCTTCACCCGGCTCTGCACCTGCGCGGCCTTGGCCGCGTGGGCCGAGAACCGCTCGATGAACCGCCGCTCCTTGGCCAGCATGGCCTGCTGGCGCGCGTACGCGGCCTCGCGGTTGGCGTCCCGGATGCCGCGCTCGCGCTCGTAGAAGTCGTAGTTGCCGGTATAGACCGTGATCTCGCCGTCGTCGATCTCCGCGATTTTCGACGCGACGCGGTTCATGAACTCGCGGTCGTGGGAGGTCATCAGCAGAGCGCCGGACCGGCCCTTCAGGAACTGCTCGAGCCAGATGATCGACTCGATGTCGAGGTGGTTCGTCGGCTCGTCCATCAGCAGCACGTCGGGATTGCCGAGCAGCACGCGGGCCATGGCGACGCGCATCTTCCAGCCGCCCGACAGCGCGCCGACGTCGCCGTCGATGCGATCGTCGTCGAACCCCAGGCCGTGCAGCACCTCGCGGGCCTGCGCTTCGAGCGCGTAGCCGCCGAGGTGGTCGTATTCCTCCTGCACCTCACCGAACCGCGCAAGGATGCGATCCATGTCGCCGGCCCGCGCCGGGTCGGCCATCGCGTGCTGCAGGTCTTCGAGTTCGTGATGGAGCGATCCCGCGCGCCCGCTGCCGGCGATCGCCTCGTCGAGCACCGAACGCCCGGCCATTTCTTCGGCGTCCTGGCGGAAGTACCCGATCGTGAGCTTCTTCGGGACGCTGATCTCGCCCTCGTCCGGTTCTTCGTCGCCGGTGATCATGCGAAACAGCGTCGTCTTGCCGGACCCGTTGGGGCCGACGAGGCCGACTTTTTCGCCGGGGTTGAGCTGGAAGGAGGCTTCGACAAAGAGCAGCTGCCGGCCGTACTGCTTCGAGACGGAACTGAAAGCAATCATGCGGATTGTTCAAGCGTATCACAAAGGATACAAGGCACTTACGCTCTTGACCCAGCCGGATGCCGAGCGTAGGCTTGGCCCGTCGCTCCGGAACCTGGAGGGTCCCGCCCATGCCTGCCGCCGTTGGCGCGCGTTTCGGGCACTACGAACTCCTTTCCCGTATCGGTGCGGGAGGGATGGGCGAGGTCTTCCGCGCCCGCGATCTCGATCTGGAGCGCGACGTCGCCATCAAGTTCCTGCCTGCGGCGTACGCCACAGACGCCGATCGGCTGGCGAGGTTTGCCCAGGAGGCCCGCGCCGCCTCGGCGTTGAACCACCCCAATATCGTCACCATCCACGAGATCGGCCAGGCGTTCGGCCAGCCGTACATCGTGATGGAGTTGGTCGAGGGCCTCACCCTGCACGACATGATCGGCCGGGGCCGGATCGAGCCGAAGCGGGCGATCGGCCTGGCCGCGCAGATCGCCGAGGGCCTCTCCAAGGCCCATGGCGCGGGCATCGTGCACCGCGATCTCAAGCCCGACAACGTCATGGTGACCCGCGACGGGTTCGCCAAGGTCCTCGACTTCGGCCTCGCGAAGCTGCGCCTGGATCGGGACTTTCCGCGCACGCCGAAGCAGGCCTCGGACGGCGACGACACGCGCGTCGGGCCGGCGACGGCCCTCGGGGCCATCCTCGGGACCGTCGGCTACATGTCGCCCGAGCAGGCGGCCGGACAGCCGGCCGTCGCGCAGTCCGACCAGTTCTCCCTTGGCGCGATCGTGTACGAGCTGGCCACCGGGCAGCGGGCCTTCGCGCGCCAGACCTCGGTCCAGACGCTCTCGGCCATCCTCGAGAGCGAGCCGACGCCGCTGCAGGAGCTGAATCCCACGTTCCCCGCAACCGCGCGGTGGATCGTGGAGCGCTGCCTGGCCAAGCGCCCCGAGAACCGCTACGCGTCGACCGGCGACCTCGCCCACGACCTGCGGGACGTGCGGGACCACTTCAGCGAAGTGACCACCGGGATGCGGACGAGCGCCATCCGGAAGTGGGCGGCCAGCCCCCGTGTCCGGCGTCGCGGGTTGATTGGCGCCACCGTCGTGCTCACGCTGTTCGGGTTGCTGGCGGTGCCGGCGGTGAACGATTTCCTCAGGTCGACGTTTGGATTCAGCCGGATCCCCGACGAGAAGCGCGTCGCGGTGATGCCCATCGAGTGCCTCGGCGGCACCGAGGAATACCGCGATTCCTGCAAGGGCATGCTGGATTTCATCGTCAGCAAGCTGGGCGAGCAGGACCGGTTCCAGGGCAGCGGCGGCATCTCGGTCGTGCCCGCCGTCGATATCCGCCAGGGAGGGCCATTGACGGTCGATGCCGTCCGGAAGCGCTTCGACGCCGGACTGGCGGTCGCCGTGACGTCTACCGGCACCAGCGGGCGCGTCACCTACGCCGTGAGCGTGATCGACACGGCGCTGCACAAGCAGCTCCGTTCCGCCCAGGGGAGCCTGGTGGAGGGGGAAGGCACCCTGCTCGACAGAATCGTCAAGGAGATCGTCGAATTGCTCGACCTTGCGATGACCGACGATGCGCAGGCGGCCCTGCGGGCAGGGGGCACCAACTCGGCAGAAGCGGCCTCGCTCTACGCGCAGGGTCTGCAGTCTCTGCCGATCCAGGCCGGCCGCTCCGCCCTCGAACGCCAGGACCAGGAGCGCAGCCTGGAGCAGGCCATCGCGCTCTTCACCCGGGCTGTCGAAATCGACCCGGGCTACGCCTACGCGCATGCCAGCCTGGCCGAGGCGTACCTCCGCCTGTTCAGGCTGAATCGGAACCTCGAGTACTTCAAGCTGGCGGAGGCCCACTGCCAGCGAGCGCTGAAGCTGGACGAACTGGTCGGGCAGGCGTGGCAGACCCTCGGGAACATCCACACGGAGGTCGGCCGCGCCGACGAGGCACTGGGCGATCTGGCGAAGGCGCAGGCGCGGATGCCTCGCAGTCCCGAGGTGCTTCGGGACCTGGCCGGGGCCTATACGCGGCTCGGCCGCAAGGATGAGGCGGAGGCGCAGTTCAAGAAGGCGATCGCGTTGCGCCCCGACTCCTGGTCGCTCTACTGGTACTACGGCGGCTTCCTGTACCGGCAGAACCGCTACAAGGAGGCAGAAGCCGCCTTCACGCTGGCGCTGGCTCGGGTGCCGGACAACGCGCGGCTCTGGTCGAGCCTGGGCGGCACGCGGATCGCGCTGGGCCGCACGGAAGACGCCCGGACCGCGCTCGAGCGGTCGATCGAGCTTCAACCGATCGCGTCGGCGGCGTCCAATCTCGGGACGATCTACTACCAGCGTCGCGACTACCCTGCGGCGGTGGTGAACTACGAGAAAGCGACCGCCCTCAGCCCGCGCGACTACCGGATGTGGCGGAACCTCGCGGCCGGGTACGACAAGGCGCCCGGCCAGCGCGACCGCGCGGCCGAGGCGTACCGGAAGGCCCTCGACCTGGCCGAACAGGAGCGCGTCCTCGACCCGAATGACGGGCGGCTCGTCATCGAGATGGCCGACAGCGCGGGCATGCTTGGCGACAAGCCGAGGGCGTTGGCGCTCACGGCGGAGGCGATCACGCTGGCGCCCGAGCAGAGCGAAGTCCAGTACATGGCCGCCGACATCTACGAGACGCTCGGCGACCGCGCATCGGCGCTCCAGTGCCTCGCGCGGGCCCTGCGCGCCGGCTACCAGCGGACGCTCCTCGAGACTTCGCCCAGTTTCGCAAGCCTCCGGGCCGATCCGCGCTACAAGAAACTGATCGCTTCACTGCCGGCAGAGCCGGCGAAGAGACCTTAGTACGGCGGCATCACGGAGGTACTTCATGGAGCTAGCGTTCGTGAAGGTGGGTCCGAAAGTGCGCGGCAGCCGATTCCACTTGGGTGTAGCGCACGCGAAGATCTACAAGGTCGACGGCGAGTATCGGGTGACGACTCCTGCTGAAGTGAACGGCCGGGAGAAGGAGTTCAGGATCCTGAACATGACGTCCGAGCCAGCAAGGGTCACGCTGTCGGAGGACATTGTCGGCCGCGGCGCCGGTCTTATCACCGTCCCCGGAGAGGGCATGATAACGATTCCGATCGCCAAGGGCGCTTGGGGAGTGCGGTCATACTCGGTGGCCATGGATACGCTTGGGGGATTCGTCACGGCCCACGGCAACTCCGACCCCGTCATCATCATCGACCCGCCAGCCAACTAGGTTTTCGCTCCTACGCCCCATCGCCGAGGATGCTGTCGAGCCGCTGCTCGACGGTGTCCTCGAGCGTGAAGCCCATCACCTGCAGGTAGTGGAGCGCCGAGTCGAGCAGCGCGCTTTGCGGCACCAGCCCCACCATCTCGACGCGGCTGACGCCCGAGCCGAAGCGCCGGAGTTCCGTCTTGACGCCCTCGAGGATGCGATAGAGGGGCGTCTCGGTGTAGTTGCCCACCGTGATGTTCAGCAGCGCCACGTTCCGGTTGCGGTCGAGGGCGGGGTAGAAGTGCACGCCCGGCATTCCCGTCGCCGGGTTTGACAGCACGGCCGCCACCCACTGGGCCGCCTCCTCGTCGGGCGTCGTGAAGTACGCCTTGAAGTTCACGATCGGCATGCGCGCGCCGATAATCGTCGCGCCCTTATCCGGCGGGAACACGTCGGGCCCGAAGTCGGGCTTCCACACCGGGTCGCCGATCTTCGCGGCGAACCCCTCGTACTCGCCCTCGCGGATGTTCTCGATGTCGCGCCGCATCGGCTTGCGGGCCGATTCGGCGAACAGGTAGACGGGCAGCTGGAAGCGCGCGGCCACCGCTTCGGCGAACTCCACGGACCAGGCCACCGCGTTCGCGATAGGCGCGTTCCGGAGCGCGACGAAGGGGAAGACGTCCACCGCCCCGATGCGCGGGTACTCGCCCTCGTGCTGGCGCATGTCGATGTGCTCGAGCGCGTCCTGGTAGAGCAGGTAGCCGCCCTGGAAGATCGCGTCCTTCCGGCCGGTGAAGGAGTAAATCGTCCGGTTGCGCACCTGGTCCATCGAGACGTCCAGCACGACCAGGCCGGGGACGGCCTCGAGCTTCTCGCGCAGCGACTGGATGAACGCCTCGTCACGGCCCTCACACACATTCGGGACGACGGAGATGATCTGCGACATGGTGTGCCCCCAGTACTCCTAGAACAATCCGAGGAAGACGCCCGCCGCGATGGCGGAGCCGATCACGCCGGCCACGTTCGGGCCCATCGCGTGCTGCAGCAGATAGTTGGTCGGGTCTTCGGCCTGGCCCACCATGTGGGCCACGCGCGCCGAGTCGGGCACCGCCGACACGCCGGCGGCGCCGATGAGCGGGTTCACCTTCTCCGTGCTGAACACGTTCATGATCTTGGCGAAGAGCACCCCGCCCGCCGTCGCCGCGCCGAAGGCGACGCAGCCGAGCGCGAAGATCATCACCGACCGCGTGTTGAGAAAGGCCTGGGCCGAAGTCGAGGCCCCAACGGCGAGACCCAGGAGAATCGTGCAGATGTCGAGCATGGCGTTGGCCGCGGTCTTGGCGAGGCGGCCGGTGACGCCCGACTCCTTCAGCAGGTTGCCGAAGAACAGCGGGCCGAGCAGCGGCAGGCCGCCAGGCGCGACCATCGTCGTCACGAGCATGCCGCCGACGGGGAAGGCCACCCGCTCGAACCGCGACACCTTCCTCCCGGGCTTCATCCGGATCAGCCGCTCCTCGCGCGTGGTGAGCAGCTTCATAATCGGCGGCTGGATGATCGGCACCATGGCCATGTAGCTGTACGCGGCGATGGCGATGGGGCCGATGAGCGCCGGCGCGAGCCGGCTGGCGGTGAAGATGGCCGTCGGGCCGTCGGCGCCGCCGATGATCCCGATCGCCGCGGCGCTCTGGGGCGAGAAGCCGAGCGCCAGGGCGCCGAGGAACGTGATGAAGATGCCGATCTGCGCGGCGGCCCCCAGCAGCAGGCTCTTGGGGTTCGAGAGCAGGGCGGCAAAGTCGGTCATCGCCCCGATGCCCAGGAAGATGAGCGGCGGGAAGATCCCGGCGCGGACGCCGAAGTAGATCATCCCCATCACGCTGTTGCTGCCGGTGTTGAACACGAACTCGTGCGACACCGGGTCGATCATGTAGACCGACACGCTGTTGAAGATCGACAGCGGCAGCGGGACGTTCCCGATCAGGATGCCGAACCCGATCGGCACGAGGAGCAGCGGCTCGTAGTCCTTCGCGATGGCCAGCCAGATGAACACGAGACCGATCAGGATCATCGCCAGGTTTCCGAACGTGAAGTTCGCGAACCCGCTGCTCTGCACGATCTGATCGATGAGCCCCGTGATGTCGCCCGTGCGGACGTCGTGGGCGTAGGCCCCCCGCTCGAACTGCGTCACCACCCCGAGGCTCTCCGAGGCGCCCGCCGTGACGACGCGGTAGATGCCCGCCACCCGGCCCTGCGCGTCGTACAGCATGCCTTTGGCCGCGCGCTTCAGCACGCGGGGGTCGATCTGGCCCGTGCCCTTGTCGATCCGGAAGTACGCGCTCGAGTCCTCGCGGGTCAGCGTGATGTAGGCGAGGTTCAGCGACGGGATGGCCGCGTGGTCGATGTCGGCGGTGGTCCTGCCGTCGGCGTAGCCGGTCACGCGGACGATCGTCTCGAAGTCGTCGGCGTAGACGGTGACGAACGTGCCGACCTCGCGGTCCTGCGCGTCGAGCAGGATGCCGGCAGTCGCGCCGGGCCCGCCGTAGTCGTTCTTCAGCCCGTGCGATGTGCCCTTGGCGAGGCGCAAGTACTCGGCGGCGCCGTCGAAGGTCACCCCGAACGTCGGGCGCCCGGCCGCAGATGCCCCCGGAACCAGGACGGGCAGCAGGAGGAGGACGAGCAGGGTGCAGGCGACACGTCTCATATCGGCCTCCTCAGAGCGCCGTCATCTTCGGGCGGGCCACCTCCACCAGGAGGTCGCCCTCGCTGATGCTGTCGCCTTCGCGCACGTAGACCTTCGTGACGGTGCCGTTGTAGGAGGCGGTGATGGCGTTCTCCATCTTCATGGCCTCCATGACGAGCAGGGCCTGTCCTGCCTGCACGGTGTCGCCCTCTTTCACCTTGATGGTGAGGACCAGGCCGGGCATGGGCGCCGTGATGCCGCCCTCGCCCCGCCCGGAGGGCGCTGGACGCGGGGCGGGCGAGGAAGCGGCGGCGGCCGCCGCCGGCGCCGTGCTGGCTGGGGCCCCGCCGGCGATCGCTTTCACCGCCTCGGCGCTCATCTTCTTCCGGCCGATTCTCACGAGGTCGACGGCGTATTCCTTGCCGTCGACGAGGACCACGGCCCGTTCCGGCGTCAGTTCCTTCACCTCGGCCTTGTAGTCGCGGCCGGCAATGCGCAGCAGGTGCGTGTGCATAGGGTCTCTCTCGCCCGGGATCAGGACTGCATCGCCGGCCGGCGGGCGTCGGGCCGGCTCACGTAGAGCTTGCGTTCCACTTCGATGGCCGTCGCAATGACGGCGAGGATGTCCGCGGGGACAGGCTCCGACGGCGCGCCGCCTGCGGCCGCCTCGGGCGCGGCAGGCGGCGAGGCCCCGTGGGCCGTCTCGCCGTGTCCGCCCTCGCCCCAGGTGATGCGCTTCGAGATGCGGCTGAACAGCTGGATGAACGCGACGCACAGCAGCAGGCCGACGAAGACCACCGTCATGCCGAGCGCCGTGACGATCCAGGCTTCACTCTGCGACATGGCCAGGCCTCACAGCGGGATGTTGGTGTGGCGCTTGGCGGGGTTGGCGTCGCGCTTGCCCGCCAGCATCTCGAGCGCCTTGACGATGCGGAACCGCGTGCCCGCCGGCTTGATGATGTCGTCGATGTAGCCCTTCTGCGCGGCGACGAAGGGCGTCGCAAATCGGCTGGCGTAGCGCTCCTTGAGCTCGGTCGCCTTGGCCGCCGTGTCCTGCGCGGCGTCCAGTTCCTTCTTGTAGATGATTTCAACCGCGCCGTCGGGCCCCATCACCGCGATTTCCGCCGTCGGCCACGCGTAGTTCACGTCGCCGCGCAGGTGCTTCGAGCTCATCACGCAATAGGCCCCGCCGTACGCCTTGCGCAGGATCACCGTCACCTTCGGCACCGTCGCCTCCGCGAACGCGAACAGCAGCTTGGCCCCGTTGCGGATGATGCCCCCGTACTCCTGCGTCGTGCCTGGCATGAACCCGGGCACGTCCTCGAGCGTGACGAGCGGGATGTTGAACGCGTCGCAGAACCGCACGAACCGCGCGCCCTTGATAGACGAGGCGTTGTCGAGCACGCCGGCCAGCACCTTCGGCTGGTTGGCCACGATGCCCACCGCCTGGCCGTTGAACCGGGCGAACCCCACCACCAGGTTCGGCGCGAACGCCTCGTGCACTTCGAGGAAGTCGCGGTTGTCGACGACGGAGAGAATGACGTCCTTCACGTCGTACGGCTGGTTCGCGCTCTCCGGCAGCACCGCGTTGAGCTCGGGATTGGCGCGATCGATCGGGTCCAGACACGGGACCCGCGGCGGGCGCTCCTGGTAATTCTGCGGGATGAAGCCGAGCAGCCTGCGGACCAGCGCCAGCGCCTCGTCCTCGTTGGCGCTCACAAAATGCGCCACGCCGCTCTTCGTCGCATGGATGTCGGCGCCGCCGAGCTGCTCGGTCGTCACCGATTCGCGCGTGACCTGCTTCACGACCTTGGGGCCGGTGAGGAACATGTAGCTCGTGCCGCGCGTCATCCCGACAAAGTCGGTGATGGCCGGGCTGTAGACCGCGCCGCCCGCGCAGGGACCGAGGATCAGGCTGACCTGCGGCACCACGCCGGAATACAGGACGTTCTTCAGGAAGATGTCCGAGTACCCGGCCAGCGCGTCCACGCCCTCCTGGATGCGCGCCCCGCCCGAGTCGTTGAGGCCGATGAGAGGCGCGCCCACCTTGGCGGCGAGATCCATGATCTTGCAGATCTTCTCGGCGTAGGCCTTCGACAGGCTGCCGCCGTAGATGGTGAAGTCCTGGCTGAACACGAACACCAGCCGCCCGGCGATCGTGCCGTGGCCCGTCACCACGCCGTCCGTGAACGGCTGGTCCTTCTCCATCCCGAAGTCCGTGCAGCGGTGCGTGACGAAGGTGTCGAACTCCTCGAAGCTCCCCTCGTCGAGCAGCCGGTCGAGGCGTTCGCGGGCGGTGTACTTGCCCTGGTCGTGCTGTTTCTTGATGCGCGCCTCGCCGCCGGACCGGTGGGCCTGCTCACGCGTGTGGGCGAGTTCGAGGATCTTCCGCTCGATGGACATGAAGCGCTCCGTGAGGCGAGTAGCGGTGGCGATGGTGACCCGCAGGAACCAGGGGGCAGGTGGGGACGCCTCGTCGGGCCGGGGGGCTGGACCCGGGAATGGTAGCATGGAATCGAGCAGCGTAAATCCGATCGAACCGGTAATGTTCAGCGGTTCGACCTGGGGCGGCCGCAACAGGTCGGGCGAGGGCTGAGCGAGGCGCGTGAGGCGGGGAAGGCCGTCTGGATGGACTCAGTTGCAGCGTGGCGTGGCGGGCCGGTGTACTCTCGGTTCCCCGTTGCGGGTGTGTCTGGCCGGTGATGCCGCCAGCTTCGTGTCGAGCACGCCTGCACCCGCCGCGCCACTCGTCGATGGGTGTATCGGCCGATGGCCTCGGCGCAACAGGGCCGGCGACGGTGTACACTCTGAATCGCCGTGAATTGATCCGTTCCGTGAGGACGGACCCCATGCGGATGATGCGAATCCTTCCGGTCTCGTTCGCGCTCGCGCTCGCCGTTGTCCTGACCGCGCCGGCGCCACGTGCCGCCGCCCGCCAGGCGCCCCTGGCCGCCCCCGCCCCCGCCGCGCAATCCGCCAGGGCCGACGACGTTCGGGCCCGCGCCGAGCAGGGGGATCCCGCCGCGCAACTCAGCCTCGGTCTCATGTATGCCATCGGCCAGGGTGTGCCGCGCGACTACGCGCAGGCCGCGGCCTGGTACCGCAAGGCCGCCGAACAGGGCAAGGCGCTCGCCCAGCTCAACCTGGGCTGGTGTTACGCCGCCGGGCTCGGTGTGCCGCAGGATCTCGCGCAGGCCGCGGCCTGGTACCGCAAGGCGGCGGAGCAGGGCGACCCCACGGCGCAGGTCAAGCTGGGCGGGCTTCTCGCCGCAGGCGACGGCGTGCCGCAAGACGAGGCGGAAGCTGCGGTGTGGTATCGAAAGGCCGCGGATGAGGGCGATGCCGCCGCCCAGCTCAGGCTCGGCCTGGCCTACGCGAACGGCCGCGGCGTCGAGCGCGACGCGGCCCAGGCCGCCGGCCTGTTCCGCCAGGCGGCCGAGCAGGGGAAGGCGCAGGCGCAGTTCATGCTCGGGGTGATGCTCGAGCAGGGCCGGGGCGTGGCGCAGAATCTCGCCGACGCGGCGCGCTGGTATCGCCGCGCCGCCGAACAGGAGGATGTGACGGCGCAGTTGAACCTGGGCGCCTGCTACGAGCTCGGCAAGGGCGTCCCGCAGGACCCGGCCCAGGCCGTGGCGTGGTACCGCCGGGCCGCCGACCAGGGCGAGGCGAGGGCCCAGGCGAACCTCGGCCGCGCGTACGCCGCCGGGCGTGGTGTCGCGCAGGACTACGCCCAGGCCGCGGCCTGGTATCGGCGTGCGGCCGACCAGGGCCACGCGGCCTCGCAATTCGACCTGGGTGAGCTCTACGCGCGCGCGATGGGCGTGCAGCGCAGCGACGTGGAAGCGTGCCGCTGGTTCCTGATCGCCGAGTCGCGCGCGGCGTCGCCGGCGGACAGGGCGGCCTATGCCGCCGCCCGGGAACGGCTCGCCCGCCGGATGACCGCGGCGCAACACAACGAGGCGCAGCGCCTCGCCCGCGAGTGGATCGCCGCCTTCGGTCGCCGCGCGAAATAGACGGGTACAGACGAGGCGCCCGGCCACCGCCATACGGGTGGGCGGGCGCTTCGCGTCGCGTCACAGGGACGCGACCCGTGCGGTTGGTGCCTGACGTTTGGCGGGTGTCGCTGCCTCGCTCGCCAGGCCGGTCCCGAGGAGGATCAACGGGCCTGGCAAGGTGTGCTGAGCGCCCCCGCTACCGCCGGGTTTTCACGCAAGACCGGTACCCGCCGCCGCGGTCAGCGGAAATCGCGAAAGACGGCCCAATCTGCCACGCGCGCCTCACGCCGCCATCCAGAAGTCTGCCCCTCAGGCGACCGATGTCTGCGCTGTCATCGGGGTCAGGTCCGGGACTGACCCCCGCTACCGGAGTTGTCGGGGATCGACAACGACATGCTTGATGCGCTGGCGGTTCCACGTGTACGTGATGTGCACGAGGCCGTCCGACGTCTGAATGACGGCCGGGTAGGCGTAGCCGTCGGGCAGCGGCTGGTCCTCGATGACGGCGGCCTTGTTCCAGCAGACTCCGTCGGCGGAGAGCGCCACGACGAGGGGGTACCGTGCCCCGCCCCGCGTGCCTGGCCGCGGAGCCGCGTCGTTGTAGACGATGAGGTGGCGGCCGTCCTTCAGCGTGATGGCGTCGGTGCCCGCGTTGGGGTTGGGCAGCCCCAGCGCCTCGAGGGGGCTCCACGTCCGCCCGGCGTCGGCGGACCACGAGCTGGACACGACGCCGCTGCGCGTGCGGCCCACCATCTGCAGGCGTCCGTCCCGGTGGACCAGGATGCTTCCCTGGATGGCCTCGAGGTCCCACGAGCCCTTGTCGATCGGCCCGATGAACGCCCATGTCCGGCCCGCGTCCTGCGACCGCTCGACGTGGGCGCGCCAGCCGGTTGGCGCGTCCTCGGTGCTCGATGCGCTCAGCCACGCGCCGTCTGCGAGCACCACTGGCTTGTTCTTGATCGGGCCCAGCAGGGGAGCCGGCAGACGGGCGGCCTCGCTCCACGTTCTGCCGCCGTCCGGCGACGTCTTCACCATGCCCCACCAGGCGCGCGGCGAAGGGCCGACCTTGTAGAAGAGGCGCAGCGGCTGGCCCGGCGCCGCAAAGAGCACGGGGTTCCATGTGGGGTGGCGCGTGCCGTCCGGCTGCACGCCGTCCGCCACTTCGGCAGGCTCGGACCAGCGGCCCGACTCGAACCGCGTCACCCAGATGCCGACGTCCGGCGCGCTTTCGCGCGTGCCGCCGAACCACGCCGCCACGAGCCGGTCCGGCGCCACCTCGACGATGGTCGACGCATGGCACTGGGGGTATGGCGCGCGGTCGTTGAGCAACGCCGCGGATAGGATGGCGGGATGCTGAGCGCCGGCCAGGCCCGGCGCGAACATCGCGAATGCGATTGCCGCAGTCTGGACTCCACGCCGCAGGCGGGTCAGTGTCATGCGGTGAAGTGTACGACAGAAGCCCCCAACCCCTATCCCCCAGCCCCCAGCCCCTAGTAAGATGCGCCCCACGGGAGGCTTGAACCATGTCCGTTCCTCGACGCCTGACGCTGGCTGTCATCGTGTTCCTGTTCGCCGGTGCGGTGTGGGTGAACCTGGCTGCGGCGCCCGCCGGCCAGGCTCCCAGCGCGCCTGCGCCGCTCAACATCATCGCCTTCGGCGCGCACCCTGACGATTGCGATATCCGCGCCGGCGGGACCGCCGCGAAGTGGGCCGCGGCCGGCCATCGCGTGCGATTCGTCTCCGTGACCAACGGCGACGCCGGGCACCAGAGCCAGGGCGGCGGCGCGCTGGCGGCGCGGCGCCGGGCGGAGGCGCAGGAGGCCGGCCGCCGCCTCGGCGTCGATTACATCACGCTCGACAACCACGACGGCGAGCTGATGCCGACGCTGCAGGTCCGCGAGCAGATCATCCGGCTCATCCGCCACTGGAAGGCGGACCTGGTGCTGGGGCCGCGGCCGCACGACTACCACCCGGACCATCGCTACACGGGCATCCTGTTGCAGGACGCTGCGTTCATGGTGACCGTACCCAATATTGCGCCCGACACGCCGTCGCTGCGGCAGAACCCGGTGTTCATGTATTTCGAGGACGGCTTCCAGAAGCCGAACCCGTTCACGCCCGACGTGGTGGTGTCGATCGACGACACCTTCGCGAAGAAGATCGACGCGATCGACGCGCACGAGTCGCAGATGTACGAATGGCTGCCGTGGCTGAATGGCCGGCTCGACAGCGTGCCGAAGGATCCGGCGGGGCGGAAGGCGATGACGGCGAAGCAGCGCTTCGGGCGCATCAGCGAGGCCGCGCGCGCCACGCTGGTGAAGTACTACGGCGCGGAGGCGGGCGCGAAGGTCGAGCACGCGGAGGCCTTCGAGATCTGCGAGTACGGGCGGCGGCCGGACGCGGCCGAGATCAAACGGCTGTTCCCGTTCCTGCCGCGATAGCGGCGTTGATCACGCGGCACTGGCGACTGCGATTCCATGCCTGAACCGACGACGGCCCCGACGCTCGAGCGGCGCTTCGGCCTCCTCCAGGCCACGGCGCTGAACATGTCGAACATGATCGGGATCGGCCCGTTCATCACGATCCCGCTCCTGATGTCGGCGATGGGCGGTCCCCAGGCGCTCCTGGGCTGGCTCGTGGCCCTGGTCATCGTCATGGCCGACGGCCTCGTGTGGAGCGAGCTCAGTGCGGCGATGCCCGGCTCCGGCGGGTCGTACCGCTACCTGCGCGAAGGATTCGGGCGGCAGCGCTGGGGGCGCATGGTCGCGTTCCTCTTCATCTGGCAGTTCATCCTGAGCGGGCCGCTCGAGATCGCGTCGGGGTACATCGGCTTCGCCCGTTACCTGCGCTACGTCTGGCCGGGCCTGACGCAGAGCGGGACCGTGGCGGTGGCGGTGATCGTCGGCACCGTGAACATCGCGCTGCTGTATCGCCGCATCGGGTCGATCGGCAAGCTGACCGTGAGCCTGTGGATCGGCACGCTGCTGACAACGGCCGCCGTGATTGTCACCGGCGCGATGCACTTCGACCCGGCGCTCGCCTTCGACGCGCCGCCGGGCGGGTTCTCCTTCTCCGTGGGGTTCCTCTTCGGTCTCGGGGCCGCTTCGCGCGTCGGCATCTACGACTACCTTGGTTACTACAGCGTGGCGTACATCGGCGACGAGGTGACGGAGCCGGGCCGGGTGATTCCCCGCTCGATCCTGATGAGCGTCGTCGTGGTCGCGCTCATCTACATCGGGATCAACCTGTCGATCCTGGGCGTCGTGCCGTGGCGGGAGTTCGTGCCGGCCGAGCGCTTCCCGCAGTCCGACTTCATCGTGTCGACGTTCATGGAACGCGTGTACGGGGCGAGGATTGCGACGCTGTTCACCGCCCTCGTGCTGTGGACGGCGTTCGGCTCCGTGTTCGCGCTGCTGCTCGGCTATTCGAGGATCCCGTACGCCGCGGCGGTGGACGGGACCTTCTTCAAGTCCTTCGCCCGCGTGCATCCGACCAAGCACTTCCCCCACGTCTCGCTGGTGGTCATCGGCCTGGTGGCCATTGCCGCGAGCACGCTCTCTCTCGGGATGGTCATCGACGCGCTGATCACCACCCGCATCCTGGTGCAGTTCATCGGCCAGGTGGTGGCGCTCACCCTGCTGCGCAGGCACTCGCCGGACATGCCCAGGCCGTTTCGAATGTGGCTGTATCCGCTGCCCAATCTCGTCGCGCTCTTCGGCTGGGTCTTCCTCTTCGCCACGTCGGGGGCCGAGGTGATGGCCTTCGGCCTGGGCACGCTGGCCCTCGGGATCGGCGCGTTCTTCGCGTGGTCGCGGTGGACGCGCCGGTGGCCGTTCGGGGCGGCGGGCTTCGCAGGTGGCGACGCGCACTCGGCCCCGGCGCCGGGGCGGTAGGGCTCCCGGATGAGGCCAACCCGTTGCAGGCATCTGCGGGCGGTCGCGGCGTTCGCCGTCACCGCACTCGGCGCGTCGGCGGCGTTCGCCCAGCCGCAGCCGGTGCGCGAACTGACCGCCGTTCGTGCCGTGCCTCCGCCGGTGATCGACGGCCGGCTCGACGACGCGGTGTGGGCCGCGGCGGTGCCCGCCGGCGGCTTCCTCCAGCGGGACCCTGATGAAGGGAAGCCGGCCACCGAGGATACCTCCATCCGCCTCGCCTTCGACGACCACGCCCTGTACGTCGCCGCCGAGATGCGCGACCGCGACCCGTCCGCGATCGCGCGGCAGCTCTCGCGGCGCGACGTCCCGGTGGAGGCCGACGCGCTCATCGTGTACCTCGATCCGCACAACGATCACCTGACGGGCGCGCAGTTCGGCGTCTCGGCGGCCGGCGTCCAGCGCGACGCGCTCATCTACAACGACAACTTCCTCGACGCGACGTGGGACGCCGTGTGGGAGTCGGCCGTGGAGACTGGCGATCACGGCTGGACGGTGGAGATGCGCATTCCACTCTCGCAGCTGCGCTTCCCCAAGGCCGACCGTTACGCGTGGGGCATCAACGTGCAGCGCGTCATCCAGCGCCGGAACGAGTCCGCCTGGCTGCAGCTCGTGCGCAAGAACGAGTCGGGTCTGGCGTCGCGGATGGCGCACCTCGAGGGCATCGCCGGCATCGACCCCCCGCCCACGCTCGAGTTTCTGCCCTACGTGACGGCCCGGGGGGAGTTCATCACACCGGCGCCGCCAGGGTCGCCCTTCAATGACGGCTCGCGCTCCTTTGCCGGCGCCGGCCTCGACCTGAAATACGGCCTGTCGAGCAGCCTCACGCTGGATGCGACATTCAACCCGGATTTCGGCCAGGTCGAAGTCGACCCGGCGGTCGTCAATCTCACGCAGTTCGAGACGTTCTTCGAGGAGCGCCGGCCCTTCTTCACCGAGGGCGCCAAGGTGTTCGGCGATTTCGGCCGCAGCGGCGCCAGCCAGTATTGGGGCTTCTTCAGGCCGGAGCCGACGCTGTACTACAGCCGCCGCATCGGTCGCGCGCCGCAGGGCAAGGTGAACGGCACGTGGGTCGACGTGCCGGCGGCGACCACGATTCTCGGCGCGGCGAAGGTGGTCGGCCGGACGCACAAGGGCTGGACGCTCGGCGCGCTGGGGGCGGTGACCGGCAGCGAGCATGCCCGCGTCTCCAGCGGCGCCGAGGTCACGAAGGTCGAGGTGGAGCCGCTCACCAGCTACACCGTGCTTCGCGCGCAGCGCGAACTCGGCCGGCGCGCCGGCGTCGGCGTGCTCGGGACGGCGGTCTTCAGGGACCTGGGCGATCCCGCGCTCGCCGCGTATCTGGCCGACCGCGCGCTGATGCTCGGCGCCGACGGTCACTACTTCCTGGACCGCGGCCGCACGTGGGTGCTGCACGGCGGCATCGCGGGCAGCACCGTGCACGGGTCGACGCAGGCCATCACGCGCCTGCAGAAGGCGGAGCAGCGGTACTTTCAGCGGCCCGACGTCACCTTCGTGAAACTGGATCCGACGGCGACGAGCATGGCGGGCTGGAACGGGCAGGCCAACCTCAACCGCAACAGCGGCAACGTGACGGTGAACCTCGGGGTCTGGGGGATGAGCCCGGGGCTCGAGGTGAACGACGCCGGCTACTCGACGCAGACCGACCGCGCCGGCGCGCACGGCATGGTGCAGTACCGGAAGCTGACGCCCGACCGGTGGACCAGCGAGCGGACGTTCTGGGTGTCGAAGTGGTGGACGTGGAACTGGGGCCGGGAGAGCCAGGGCGACGGCTGGCAGGCGTCGGCGAGCGCCCGGTTCAAGAACATGTGGCGGTCATCGGTCCTGCTGACCTATGCCAGGCGCGTGTGGGACGACAAGCTGACGCGCGGGGGGCCCACGGTCATCCGCCCGGGCAACCGCGGCGTGCAACTGGGCCTCGCCACCGACTCCCGCAGGAAGGCCGTGGTCAGCCTCGGCGCCAGCTATACCCGCCGCGACTACGACGCCTCCGCGCTGGTCCTTGACGCGCAGGTCGCGTGGCGCCCCTTGCCGGCCCTGACGCTCTCCTTCGGGCCTTCGTTCAGGCACAACATCGTCTCGGCCCAGTACCTGTCGACGGTGGTCGATCCGTACGCGACCCGCACCTACGGCAGCCGGTACGTGTTCGGGGACCTGGGGCAGACCGAGACCTCGGCGACGACGCGCATCAGTGTGGCCACCTCGCCGCGCACGTCCTTGCAGGTCTACCTGCAGCCGCTCATCTCGGCGGGCGACTTCGGCACGATCAAGGAGGTGTACGCGCCGCGCACGTACGACTTCCTGCGCTACGGCATCGACGCGGGCGCGATTACCTCATCCGGGTCGTCGCTCATCATCGACCCGGACGCCGGCGGGCCCGCCGCGCCGTTCACGATCGCGCAGCCCGACTTCAATCTGACGTCGCTGCGCGTCAATGCCGTCTTCAGGTGGGAGTTCCGTCCCGGCTCGTCGCTCTTCCTGGTGTGGACGCAGCAGCGCCGCGACCGGCTGCCGACGGGAGAGTTCGATTTCGGCTCGGACATCTCCCGCGTCTACACCGCGCCCGCCGACGACGTGTTTCTCGTGAAGGTGAGCTACTGGTTCGGCGGTCGGCGGTAATCCGCCGACCGCCCTGAGCGAGCACTCGGCGAAGCAGCGAGTCGAAGGGCGCCACCCTCCAGCTACGCCCAACTCGGGTACTTGAACAGCGGCGCTCTCGCCAGCGCCTTCTCCTTGATGGCGCGCGCCTCGGCTTCCGAAAGAGGCGTGAAGCGCGTCGCCAAAGCCAGCGCCTGCTTGAACAACGTTTCGTCGCCCGGAGGAATCGCCGCGGTCACCGGGTGCGAGAGCGTGAAGCGCAGTCCCATCATCGCATCGTCCGGAGCCGAGAGCGGCTCGTACCAGCACTTCGGGTACTGATCGCGCTTCGCGTCCTTCGGCCACGGCCCGCGCGCCATCGCCTTGAGCGCCAGGATGCCCATCCGCTTCGCCTGCGCCGCCGCGAGCACCTGCGGCCCGAAATTGCCCGCATGCCACGTCCCGAAGTTCATCGGGAAGAGCATCGTGTCGAAGTCGTAGCGCCCGATGAGCGCCAGGGCGGCCTCGACGGAGTGCGCCGAGAAGCCGAGGAACCGGACCTTGCCCCCCTGCTTCGCCGCCACGAACGTTTCGAGGGCCCCGCCCGGCGCGAAGACCTTCTCGACATCGTCTTTCGTGGTCACGGCATGCAGCTGGTACAGATCGAAATGATCCGTCCGCATGGTGCGCAGGGAGTTCTCCAGCTCCCGCTGCGACCCGCCGCGGCTGCGCTCGGTCGTCTTGCACGCCAGGAAGACGCGTTTGCGATAGGGCTCGAGCGCCGGCCCCAGCATCTCCTCGGCATTGCCGTAGCTCGGCGCCACGTCGAAGTAGTTGACGCCGTGATCGACCGCCTCGGCCACGCGGCTCGACGCCTCCTGGGCGGTGGCGTTCATGACGACGATGCCGCCGAAGCCGAGGATGGAGAGCCGCTCGCCCGTGCGGCCGAGCGGCCGGCGTTCCAGCTTGCCGGCTTCGGTGACGCGCTCGAGGCCGGCGAGCGACGCCGGGAAGCACGCAAGCATCGACGCGGCAGAACTCTTCAGGAGGAAGTCGCGGCGTTCCATGGGCACCTCCACAGGACCGGCTTCAGAACCTGCGCACGGCGGCTCGACCGTGCCGGGCGATCGGGTTCAAGAGCCGCCTCGGGCAAAGTATAGCGCCGCTGGGATATCATCCGCGGCATGATCGCTGCCCACGCCTCGCCCGGAAGTGCTGCGGCCGCCGTTCCTGCCGCGGCCCCGCTGCGTCTCGCGTCGCTCGATGCCTACCGCGGCTTCGTGATGTTCCTGATGATGGCCGAGGTGCTGCGCCTCGCCGAGGTGGCGTCCCGCGTGCCGGAGAGCGCGCTCTGGGCGTTCTTGGCCTTTCATCAGACCCACGCGCCCTGGGCGGGGTGCTCGCTGCACGACCTCATTCAGCCGTCGTTCTCGTTCATGGTCGGCGTGGCCGTGCCGTACTCGATGGCCAGCCGCCTCGCGAAAGGGCAGACGAAGGGAGTGATGACGCTGCACGCGTTCTGGCGGGCGTTCATCCTGGTGGCCCTGGGGATCTTCCTGAGGTCGATTGGCCGGGACGTCACGCGGTTCACGTTCGAGGACACGCTGACGCAGATTGGCCTCGGATACGGCCTGCTGTTCCTGCTGGGCTTCCGCACGTCGCGCGACGCGTGGATCGCCCTCGGGCTGATCCTGGCGGGCTACTGGGCGGCGTTCGCCCTCTACCCGCTGCCCGGTCCGGGGTTCGACTGGGCGGCCGCCGGCGCACAGCCCGACTGGGCCTACAACTTCCAGGGCTTCGCGGCCCACTGGAACAAGAACACCAACCTGGCGTGGGCCTTCGACACCTGGTTCCTGAACCTGTTCCCGCCGGACGGGTGGTTCAGGTTCAACGGCGGCGGGTACGCCACGCTCAGCTTCATCCCCACGCTCGGCACGATGATCCTCGGCCTGCAGGCCGGCAGGGTGATGAAGAGCGACAGGACGGCGCGGGAGAAGCTGACGTGGCTGATCGTCGCTGGCGCCATCGGCATCGCGGCGGGCTGGGCGCTCGACGCGACAGGCATCTGCCCGTCCGTGAAGCGCATCTGGACGCCAGCTTGGACCCTCTTCAGCGGCGGCTGGTGCTTCCTGCTCCTCGCGGCCTTCTACGCCGTCGTCGACCTCGCCGGGTGGCGCAAGAGCGCCCTCTGGCTCGTTGTGATCGGGATGAACTCGATCGCGGCCTACATGATCGCGCACCTCTTCGAGGACTTCCTCCGCGGTTCGCTGCGCACCCATCTCGGCGCAGAGACGTTCTCGGCCTTCGGGGCGGCGTACGCGCCCTTCGTCATGGGAAGCGCGATCCTGTTCTTCTACTGGCTGATCGTGTACTGGATGTATCGACGGAAGCTGTTCTTGCGAATCTGAGCGGCGGCCGTGAAAATCTGAAGCAGGAGGTCGGAATGCGCGCGTGTGTCGTCCTGTTGACGCTATTCGTATTCACGCTGCCGGCCGGCTCGGCGGCCCAGACCGCGATCCAGCCCGACAAGGTCATTCACCTGTTCGACGGGAAGAGCCTGGACGGGTTCTACACGTGGCTCGTCGACGTCCACCGGGAGGACCCGCTGCGCGTGTTCACCGTCGTCGACCAGGTGGACGGGGCGCCGGCCATCCGGATCAGCGGCGAGAAGTGGGGCGGCATCATCACCCGCGAGTCGTACCGCGACTACCGTCTCATCGTCGAGTTCCGGTGGGGGCTGTTGACGTGGGGGCAGCGGCGGAACGCGACGCGCGACAGCGGCGTGCTCGTGCATGGGCAGGGGGCAGACGGCAACACCGGCCGCGATTTCAACGGGCCGTGGATGCGGTCCATCGAGGCGCAGGTCATCGAGGGCGGCGTCGGCGACCTCATTCTCGTGGCCGGCTTCGAGGCTGACGGCACGCGCCTCACGCCCCGCATCACGGCGAGGACGAGCAAAGACCGGGACGGGGAGCCGGTGTTCGACCCGAACGGCGAACCCCGCGAGTTCGAGAGCGGCCGCATCAACTGGTTCGGCCGGGATCCCGACTGGCAGGACAAGCTCGGCTTCCGCGGCAAGGCTGACGTCGAGAGCCCTCTCGGCGAATGGACGCGCCTCGAGGTGGTCGCGCAGGGTGACCGCCTCACCTACGTCGTGAACGGGAAGGGCGTGAACGAAGGCTTCCGGTCGAGCCTGACGGAGGGGAAGATCATGATCCAGTCGGAAGGGGCCGAGATCTTCTTCCGCCGCATCGATCTGGAGCCGGTGGGGAAGTAGGGCGGGGACGCTACCGATCAGTATTCAGTAGCCAGTAGCCAGTAGAAAGGCTCCTGAGCTGCGAGCTGTTCCGACCTACTGGCTACTGACTACTTGCTACTGGCTACGGATACCGGAGGAGACTGGGGCCCGCCGCCAGGTGCGGCGGCGGGCCCTCTGTTGCGCTGACTCCTACGCGAACTGCGCGAAGTTGATCTTCGGGTCGAAGACGTCCGTCGACTTCAGCAGTTCTTCCCACGTCACCTCGCGGCCCGTCTCGGCGGCCATGCGGCCGAGCATGGCCGCCAGGGTCGACTCGGTGCCCGACATGGCCTCGTTCAACAGGGTGCCGGTCTGGATGCTGCCGATGAACGCGGCCTGCTTGTTGGCGTCCGCATCGTCAAGCGCCCCGCTGAACCGGCCGGTGACGGCGGCCTGCTGGTCGACCGCCTGCGGCCGGCCCAGGCCCGGGAACTCCCAGGACGTCTCGCCGGAGATCCGGACTGGCGCGTCGTACCGTGCCTCGGCAACGCCGCGGGTTCCGGAGTACTGCATGCCGACGCCCCACGCCGCCTTGCCGAACTGCGTCGACGAGAAGCTCACGTGCACGTCCCTGGGATACGTGAACACGCAGTTGTAATGGCTGGAGCAATCGCCGCCGTCGGTGCGGCCCGCCCGTCCGTTCCTGCCGTAGGCCTTCAGGGGCCTGCCGGCGAGCAGCCAGTTCGTCACGTCGATGATGTGAATGTTCTGCTCGACGATGATATCGCCGGAGATCGTTCTCTCGTGGATCCAGTTCCGCAGGCGCCGCTCATCGGCGCTCTTGTCTGCGAACGGCGGACGGTTGATGAACGACGCGAAGTAGTAGATCTGGCCCGACACCGGCGCGCCGATCTGCCCCTCGCGGATGCGCTTCTCGAGAAGGACGTACGGTGACGCGTAGCGGATCTGGAAGCCCACGGCCAGGCTCAGCTTGCCCTTCATCTTCTCGCCGACGGCCATGATCCGCCTGGCGCCGGGCACGTCCACCGCGACGGGTTTTTCCAGGTAGACATGCTTGCCGGCGGCCGCCGCGGCCTCGAGGTGCTCGGGGTGGAAATAGGGCGGCGTCGCGATGTAGACGGCGTCGACGTCCTTGCTCGCGAAGAGCTGTTCGTAGGCCTTGAGGCCCTTGAACATGTGGGCGGCACCGGCGAACGGCTTGTTGAGCTTTCCAGAGATCAAGCCCAGGGTCATGGCGCTGTTCTCCATGTTGTCTTGGAAGACGTCGCCCATCGCCGTCACGACGGCGTTCGAGTACCGCAGGAACGACTCGGTCACCGCGGTGCCGCGGCCGCCGCAGCCGAGTACGCCGAGCCGCACGGCCGAGTTGGCCTGGGTGCCGAAGACCGTGCTGGGTTTCAGAATGGTGAACCCGGCCGTGGCCGCGGCGGCCAGGCCCACGAACTCGCGGCGGCCGACCTTGGTGTCGTGTGATTCGTTCATGTCTCCCTCTCCTTGCTGGCGGGAATCAGTCCGGGAGAATTCTATACCCCCGCCTTCGCCCGGTCCAACATTCAGGGCTTCGGCGAGGCAAGCCCGCGCGCGAGCGCGCGGGCTTGAGTCGCGCGCCGCATCGGAGTAGTCTGCGCCTGCGAGGGAGGACAGCATGATGAAGATCGATAGACGGGCGTTTCTGGAGATGACGGCGGCCGCGTCCACGCTGGCCGCGATCCGCGGCGCGACGCTGTCGGCTGCGCCGCAGGCCGGCGCTGGCGGGGGCCTGAAAAAGGCGGTCTACGTGTCGATGCTCCCGAAGGAGCTGGGCTACCTGGACAAGTTCAAGCTGGCCCTCGACGTGGGGTTCCAGGGCATCGAGATCGGGACGATTTCGGCTCCGGCCGTCGCCGACGAGATCAAGGAAGCGTCAACCAAGACCGGCCTGAAGATCCACGGCGTCATGAACGCGGATCACTGGCGCTACCCGTTGTCGAGCGCCGACCCGGAGGTGGTCAACAAGAGCGTCGCGGGCATGGAAACCTCGCTGCGCAACGCGAAACTCTGGGGCGCCGACGTGGTCCTGCTCGTGCCGGGCGTCGTCAACCCCGAGACCGGCTACAAGGACGCCTGGACTCGTTCCCAGAAGGTGATCAAGGAGCGCATCCTGCCGCTGGCCCAGGAACTGAAGGTCGTCGTCGGCATGGAGGAGGTCTGGAACAAGTTCCTCCTGAGCCCGCTCGAGATGGCGCGCTACTGCGACGAGTTCAATTCGCCCTGGGTGAAGGCGTATTTCGACGTCGGCAACATGCTCTTCTACGGCTACCCGCAGGACTGGGTCCGCACGCTCGGCCCGCGCATCGCCCGGGTGCATGTCAAAGACTTCAAGCTCGATCGCAAGGAGAGCAAGTACGCCTGGACGAACCTCGGCGAAGGCGACGTGGACTGGCCGGAGGTGAGGAAGGCCCTCGCCGAGGTCAAGTACGAAGGGTGGGTGACGACCGAGATCAGCGGCGGCGACGCCGCCTACCTGAAGGACGTCGTCGCGCGCCTCGACAAAATCTTCGCGGGCCAGAAGCCGTTCACGCCGCCGGCGTAGGGGCCAGGGACTAGGGGCTAGGCGCTAGGGGCTAGTCAGCAACGGTGTGACGCTGCACCCACGCGGCGGCAGCCGCGTCAGACTAGCGCCCAGCGCCCAGTCCCTAGCGCCTCCGTACCCTAGAGCGCCGCGAGCACTTCCTTCATCAGCCACTTCGTGCCCTCGATGCCGTCCATCGGCCCGTTCTCCCACTCGAGGGCAATCGTCCCCTTGAAGCGGTGCGCGTTCAGGATGCGCACGCTGCGCTGCACGTCGTTCCAGTCCTTCTCGGGCGTCTTCCAGCGATCCCAGTACTTCGCGTGCACGTGCGTGAACGTGTAGGGCATCACCGCCTCGAGGCCGTGGAAGAGGTGGTACTCGTGCTCCCAGTTGCAGAAGTCCGGCGTGCACTCGCAGTAGGGGTGGTTCACCTCGTCCATGATGATCCGGATGTTCATGGGGTTGGCGCAGAGGCCCCAGTGGTTCTCGATGGTGATCTTCACGCCCACCTTCTCGCCGTACTCGGCGAGCTCCCGGAACGAGTCGATGCACTTCTTCAGGTAGACGACGATCCGCTCGTTCTTCGGGTAGCCGGTGGAGTGGTCCTCGGCCTCGGGCATGATGCGCCCGCTAGAGGTGCCGGTGTTCGCGCGCATCGTCTTGGCGCCGAGTACCGCGGCCGTGTCCATCCACAGCTTCGCGACGCGGATGCCTTCCTTCCGCTTGGTGTCGTCGGGATCGGCCAGAAACTGTGGTGCGTTGTTTGAGAGGTGCTGGGTCACGAACTTCTCGTTCGCGACGATGGCCGCCAGCTTCTCGACCCACTTCTTCGACGCCGGTGCGCTCGGATCCCATCGGCGCATCGTGAACGGCTTGCCGTTGCGCTCGATCGTCGTCTCCGTGTACTGGGCGGCGTCGGCCGGATCGCCGAACACGTCCGACCACAGGTCGAGGTGATAGACGCCGGGGAAGAAGTCCCTCGTCCACCTCGGCAGATCGTGCATCGTGATCTCGCCGTACTTCTTCCGCAAGGCCATCGTCTCTTCGTTGGGCGTGCCGCGGCCGTACGTCTTGAACAGGTGGCGCTGCGGCCAGCACGTCATGGCGAGGCGCGACAGCTTCTCCGGTTCGGTCAACTGGCGCGCGACAGACGCCTGCGCGGACAGCGAGTCCGACAGCAGCGTGCCGGCGGCGGCGACGCCGAGGCCAGCCTTCAGCAGGAAGTCGCGGCGGTCGGCGGTGGATGGGTGACGCGTGTCCATGATTCCTCCCGGCACAAAACAGGTGCCGCGGGCATGCTACACCAAGGGCGCCGCGGCGTGCAGGGGCAAAGGGCACGGCGAGGGGCGAGCGACGGGTGACCTGATGTGACGCGGATGTGGCGTTGTGTGAAGAAATGGTGGCGCACGATTTACGCGCGGACTCCTGTGCTCTACTAGGAACGCCTGCGCCTGAGAATTGCGGAGTGTTCATGCGTCGGGAGGGTTCTGCCGCTCGGTCGGGTCTCATCACCACCATCGTCATCGCCGCCTCGCTGGGCGCGCTTGCTTGCGGAGAAGGCAGTCCCGCGTCCCCCACCGACACGGCGACCGCCATGACGACGACCACGACGACGACGGCGTTGTACACGCCGAAGGTGACTGGTGTCGAGCCCGCGAGCGGCGCCGACGCGGGCGGCACGGTCATCACGATCACGGGCGAGCACTTCACGTCCAGCGCCTCGGTGAAGATCGGCGGGACGTCCGCCACGAGCATCACCTACAAGGACGAGGCGACTCTCCTGGCGACCACGCCTGCCGGCGCCGCCGGCTCGGCCGACATCGTCGTCACCGTCGGGTATCTGTCGGGCACGCTGGCAGGAGGATTCACCTACCTCCCGCCCGTCGACGCCGCGCTGACGTTCACCGTCTACAACCACACGGCGGGCCGGCTCGGATCGTGGACCGCGACGCTTCAGAGCGGCTCGACGGTCACGCTGTCGGTTGGGTCCCTCGGTGAAGTCGTCGACGCAGACGGGAATGTCGTGCAGGCGGCCATCCCGGTCGATTCAGCCGACTCGCAGCGGCTCGTAGTTCGCAAGGCGGCCTCGGACGGCCGGGTCGGCGACTTCGTCGCCGCCTCCACGTCGGGCACCGCCACTTTCCAGGTGCCAATCGCCAGCCGGTCTGCGTACGACGTGTTCGTGATGAACGCGCAGAACGGGACCGACTACACCCTCATCGACAGGGGTGCGTTGGGATTCGCACGAAACCTCAGCATTTCGCGCGGAGCGGACGTGGGCGGCGCGACAGGACCGGACGGCGCGATCGACAGTTTGGTGCGGGCGCTGTCGGAGGCGGTCACCTTCCCCTGGATGGCCTACGGACGCGTGTCCAGAGTCACCGCCGACGGGCAGATCGTTGTCGTCTATACCCAGCCGAACGCCGGCGCGTGCGCCACCTATACCCGCTCGTCGGGCATGCTCTACGTGAACCCGGAGCGGTGCGCGGCCGTACCGGCGGATGTCAGCGGCGTCGTGCTGGAGAACGGGATCGAACTCGTCGCGGGTGTCCGCGACATTGGTGGCGCCGACTCGTCCGGGCTCCTGGACTGGGGCTCGCTCCGCCTGACGCCGACCGGCCGCGATCTGCTGACCTACGTGTTTCTGAAGGACAGCAGAGGCTGGTAATCGGGCCGATCTGCGGGCGGCCGCGCAGGTGGACGTCGGTCCCCGACCGCCCGACGGTCACCACCGTCCCGACGCCTCCGGCGATGTCGCGGTCGCCGAGGGCCTCTTTGAACGCCGCCACGATGCGGCCGACGTCGGCAGGCGGCGTGATCGTTCCCGGCCGGCTCCGCACTATACTCGTAGATCGCCGAGCCGCCGGCCTCCGCCGCCGGCGCCGGTCCTTCATGAGGAGACGGCATGAGCGAGAAGACCGCGACGATCATCTGGACCGAGATAGACGAGGCGCCCGCCCTGGCGACGTATTCACTCCTGCCGATTGTGCAGGCGTTCACCAAGGGCACGGGCGTGTCGGTCGAGAAGCGGGACATCTCGCTCGCCGGCCGCATCATCGCCAGCTTCCCGGAGCAGCTGACCGAGGCGCAGCGCATTCCGGACTACCTCTCGCAACTCGGCGAGCTGACGCTCAAGCCCGAGGCGAACATCATCAAACTGCCCAATATCTCGGCATCGATTCCGCAGCTCAAGGAAGCGATCAAGGAACTGCAGAGCAAGGGCCACAACGTGCCCGACTACCCCGAGGCGCCGAAAGACGACGCCGACAAGGCCCTCCAGGCGCGCTACGCGAGGGTGCTCGGCAGCGCCGTCAATCCCGTCCTGCGCGAGGGCAACTCGGACCGCCGGTCGCCGCTCTCCGTGAAGGCGTTCTCCAAGAAGCACCCGCACAAGCTCGGCGCGTGGGCGGCCGGCTCGATGTCGCACGTCGCCCACATGACCGGCGGCGATTTCTACGGGAGCGAGAACTCGACGACGATCGGGAAGGCCACGGAGGTGCGCTACGAGTTCGTCGCGGCTGACGGCGCCGTGACGGTCCTCAAGAAGAAGATGCCGCTCGTCGAAGGCGAGATCCTCGACACTTCCGTGATGCACGTCAAGGCCCTTCGCAGCTTCTTCGAGGAGCAGATCGCGGACGCGAAGGCGAACGGGCTGCTGCTCTCGCTCCACCTGAAGGCCACCATGATGAAGGTCTCCGACCCGGTCATGTTCGGCCACGCGGTCAGCGTCTTCTTCGCAGACGTCTTCGAGAAGCACGCGGCGGCGTTCAAGGAACTGGGCGTCAATCCCAATATGGGTCTGGGCGACCTGTATGCGAAGCTGCAGGGCCTGCCGGCGGGGAAGAAGGCGGAGATCGAAGCCGACATCCAGGCCGCCTATGCGAAGCGGCCGGCGCTGGCCATGGTGGACTCGGACCGCGGTATCACGAACCTCCACGTTCCCAGCGACATCATCGTCGACGCCTCGATGCCCGTGGTGGTGCGCGAGTCGGGCAAGATGTGGGGCCCCGACGGCAAGCTGCACGACACGAAGGCGCTCATCCCGGACCGCTGCTACGCCACGACGTACAAAACCATCATCGAGGACTGCAAGCAGCACGGCGCGCTCGACCCGGCGACGATGGGATCGGTGCCGAACGTCGGGCTGATGGCGCAGAAGGCGGAAGAGTACGGGTCGCACGACAAGACGTTCATCGCCCCCGCCGCGGGCACCATTCGCGTCGTCGACGAGCCGACCGGCGCGACGTTGCTCGAGCAGACGGTCGACGCGGGTGATATCTTCCGTTCCTGCCAGACCAAGGACATTGCCGTCCGCGACTGGGTGAAGCTCGCCGTGCGGCGTGCGAAGGCCACGGGTGCGCCGGCCGTGTTCTGGCTCGACCGCCACCGCGCCCACGATGCGCAGATCATCAGGAAGGTCGAGACGTACCTGATGGGTCACGACACCACGGGGCTCGACATCCGCATCCTGGCCCCGGTGGACGCGATGAAACTCTCGCTCGAGCGAATCCGCACGGGCCTGGACACGATCTCGGTCACCGGCAACGTGCTGCGTGACTACCTGACGGATCTCTTCCCGATCCTGGAAATCGGCACGTCCGCCAAGATGCTGTCCATCGTGCCGCTGCTTGCCGGCGGCGGGCTGTTCGAGACGGGCGCCGGTGGCTCGGCGCCGAAGCACGTCCAGCAGTTCCAGAAGGAAGGGTACCTGCGCTGGGACTCGCTCGGCGAGTTCTCTGCGCTCTCGGCGTCGCTCGAGCACATCGGCTCGACCTTTGGCAGCGCGCGCGCCGCGTTGCTCGCCGACACCCTCGACCAGGCCATCGGGAAGTTCCTCGACGAAAACAAGTCACCGGCCAGGAAGGTCGGGCAGATCGACAACCGGGGCAGCCATTACTACCTGGCGATGTACTGGGCCGAGGCCCTGGCGGCGCAGTCGAAGGACAAGGCACTGCAGGCCCGGTTCTCCGGCGTCGCCCGGCAACTGGCCGCCAACGAGGCGACGATCAACCAGGAGCTGATTGGCGCGCAGGGCAAGCCGGTCGATATGGGCGGCTACTACCGGCCAGACCCGGTGAAGACCGCGGCGGCGATGCGGCCGAGCCCGACGCTGAACGCCATCATCGACGCCCTCGCGTAGGCGGCGCGCCGGTGAGCAGCGCGGCGTGCTGCAGGCCGTGGTGGACATCGGCGGCCGCGACCGCCTCTTCCTCGCGACGCACATCGACTACCGGCCCGACGACGCCGAGCGGCTGGCCAACGTGGAGCAGTTTCGCGAAGTGCTGGCGGAGTACGGTAATATGCCTGCCCTGTTCGGCGGGGACTTCAACGACACTCCCGCCAGCCGGACCTACGCGGCCATGGCCGCGGCGTTCGACGACGTGTGGGTGAAGGCCGGCGATGGTGTTGGGTTCACGATTCCCAGCCGTGAACCCAACAAGCGCATCGACTTCCTCTGGCTCAGGCACGGTGCCCCGCTCCGGCCCATCCGGGCGTGGGTGCCGCGCTCGGAGGGATCGGACCACCTGCCGGTCGTCGCCGAATTCGCGTGGCAGTGAGACGCCTGCGGCCGGCCTGAACGCCGTGGCGAGGCCGGGCACTCCGAGCCCAGGGATGACCCGATGGCCCACGACCTGCTTCCGTACACCACACGATTTCGCTGGAGCGCGTTGCGGGGGCGATGCCGCCGTCGCCTGCTCGGCGGCCTCGTCCTGCTCGCAGCAGCGGCGGCCTACGCGTGGTTCGCGGGTGCGCAGATGGCCCGCCGCGGCGCCGATGACCACGCCTTCGATCAGCCCCTCGTGCGGATGGCGGCGCGCATGAACCCCCCGCCCTCACACCTGCAGGCCTACGCGCCGCAGAACGGCCGGGAAGAGTATCTGGCGGCCGTCATCAGCGATCAGCAGGACATGATCAACGGCCTGACGCTGCTCGCGTTGCGGTTGATTCTGGCGGTGACGGCGGGCGGGTTCGGGCTGATCCTCCTGACGGCCGGATCGACCGAATGGGAGATGCGGAGCGAGGCCGGTCCGGGATCCTGATCCCGCCCTACCAGCAGCGGACTCGTCCGGTATCGAGATGCACGAAGTCGCTTGACGCGTAGTAGCCGACGCCGCCGCGGCGGAGGCGCATCGCCGCGTCGCGCAGCGCCGCCGAGCTCACGTCGGCAAGCCGGACATCGATAGCGCGTCCCTGGAGATGCAGGCTGCCCGAGGCGACGCCGGAACTGTGCTCGCGCAGCATGCCGTTCGTCTGAGGGGAGCGGTAGCCGGAGATGACCTGGTAGGGGCTGGCCGCGCCGGTGGCGAGCCGCAACTCGTGCAGGATGTCGAACAGGGCCGGGTCGATCGGATGCTCGTCGCCTGTCCGGTGGTCCCGGAGGAACCAGCTCAGGGCAGCCAGGCTCTCAGGGTCGTAGGAACCGTCCGCGAAGAACGTGACCGAGAGCCGTTCGTGCGTGTGCGTATGCACCAACGCCACCTCGCGGGGCTCCGGCCCCGCCGCGAACGCCGCCCTGGACGGCACCATGGCGACGGTGAGCGCGGCAGCAAGCCTCTGAAGGACATCGCGGCGCGAGAGCACGGGGCGGCCGAGGCACGCCGGCGGCAAGTACATCGGGTAATGATAACGGAGCCGCCCGCCTCCGCCAACCTCGCAGCCGACGTTCACGGGGCCGGACCCTGGCCAGTAAGGCCGATCGTTTGCCGGGTCGCCGGGGCATTCGCGTTTAGATGAGCCTGTTCGACTGATTTCTGGTAAAATCCATCGGATCGGCATGCGACAAGTTCGTCGCTGGGATCGATGGCGCCACAGTTGCTGGGCCACAGGAGGACGAGATGGCAGACACTGCGAAGACCGGTGGCGGCAGCTGGGACGCCACGCAGTGGTACGAAGTGAAGAAGGGCGACACGCTCTCGAAGATCGCGGAGCAGTTCTACGGCGACCCGAAGCTGTACACGACGATTTTCGAGGCCAACCAGGATGTCCTGAAGGACCCGAACCTGATTCAGATCGGGCAGAAGCTCAGGATTCCCTAACCCATAGTCGGCAACTGTTGTGATGCGAGAGGAGAGCGATCGATGAAGAAGTTGTTTGCGTTGGCTCTGGTGATCGGGCTCGCGGTCGGCGTGACCGCATGCGGCGACGGCGGCAAGGCCGCGGCCGACACCGCCATCAAGGCGGCGGAAGCGGCGTTCAGCGCGGCGTCGGCCGAGGCCATGAAGTACGTGCCGGACGAGGCGAGGAGCGTCGAAGGCGCCATCGCGGCCGCGAGGGCGGCGTTCGACAAGGGTGATTTCAAAGGTGCGACCGCGGCGGCGAGCGAGCTGACCGCCAAGATCACGGCCCTCGGCGAGGCCGCGACGGCGAAGAAGGCCGAGCTCACCACCGCGTGGGAAGGCCTGAGCACCGGGCTGCCGGGCGTTGTGGGCGCGATTACGAGCCGCGTCGAGATCCTCTCGAAGTCGAAGAAGCTGCCCCAGGGCATCACCCAGGAAGCGTTCGACGGCGCGAAGAGCGGCCTCGACATGATCAACTCGGCGTGGACCGAGGCGAACGACGCGTTCAAGTCGGGTGATGTGGCCGGGGCGATGGCGAGGGCCAGCACCGTGAAAGCGAAGGCCGCCGAGATCATGGCCGCCCTCAGCATGCCGGTGCCCGACGCGCTGAAGTAGGAAGCCGGAAGACCGTTCGAATCAGACTGCCGCCCGGCGTCCGGAGGCCGTCTCGCGCATCGCGAGGCGGTTCCGGGCGCCGGGCGGCTTCGTGTTCGCCGGTGCCACCCGGCGTTCCGGCGGCCGATGACGGTGCGCACAGTCCGCCGTCGCCACGCCGGGCGCTCCCAGGTTGACCTACCTGAACAGCCGCGGCGTGAACTCGCGCAGGTAGTCGCGCCAGACGAGCCACGTGTGGGCGCCCGGCGTCTCCTTGAACTCCGGCTGGAAACCATGGTTCTTCAGCAGTTCCACGGTGGTGCGGGTGTTGGCGATCAGCCGGTCGTCAACGCCCGTGGCGAGCCAGAGGAGCGTCGTCCCCTTCTTGAGGCTCGCGTTGTCGAGGTCGGCGAGGTGCACCGCCTCCCAGGTGGGCGGAGGAGGCGCGGGTGCGGCGCCCGGTGCCGGACCGCGGCCGCCGCCCAGCGTGGCGCCCGAACTGTAGACACCGATGTACGCGAACTTCGCGAGGTGGCGGAACGCGATGTCGAGCGTCTGGCTCCCGCCCATCGAGAGACCGGCAATCGCGCGGTTCGGGCGATCGGCGAGCACCCGATAGCGCCGTTCGACGTACGGCATGACGTCGCTGACGAACTCGAGCGTGAACGGGCTGATGGCGGGTGGCGCAACCGCGGGCGGCGGCGGGCCAGCGGGCGCGGCGCCGGGCCGGGCCGGCTGATGTCCCGCCGGCATCACGACGATCATCGGGACGGCCTGCCTGGCCGCGATCAGATTGTCGAAGATGAATCCTGCCCGCCCCACCGACGTCCACGCATCGTCGGTGTCACCCGCGCCGTGCAGCAGGTAGAACACCGGGTACTTCTGGCTGCCCGTTTCGTAGCCCGGAGGGGTGTAGACGTGCATCCGCCGCGTGGTCTTGAGCACCGATGACGCGTAGTGGATCTCTGCGACCGCGCCGTGAGGCACATCCCTGACCTCTTCGAGGTCGATGCCCGGCACGAAGAACATGCTCCATATCGCCGTGTTCGATTCGCTCGTCCTCGTGTTCACGGGGTCGAGCGTGCGCACGCCGTCGACCATGATGGCGTAGCGGAACGCCCCGGGCGGTGCGGGCGCCGAGGTGGTGAACTCCCAGACTCCGCTCTCGCTCTTGGTGAACACGGTGGCGCCGGGCGAGCCCGGCGTCTGCGGCGCGGGCACGGTGCCGGGAGCTGCGAACGTCACCGGCGGCAGATCGCCGGCGTTGAGCGTCACCGTCGTGGCGTTCGGCGCGTAGATGCGGAACGTCACGTGGCGGTCGCCGAGCAGGTCGGGCGACACCACGGCAGGCGGACGCGCCGGCGGTGCCTGCGCCGCTGCGGCTGCGGCAGGCGGCGCCGCCGACTGCGCGGCGGCGGTGTCCGGGGAGAGGGCGACGACTGCCGCCGCGAGCAGGAGGCTTCTTCCGATCGCGTGATGTCTCATCTCAATGCTCCAGAAACGCACACGGGAGGGGCGGGCGCGCCCATTGTATGCCGTATGGGGCGCACCGGAACGCCCGGCCCGGTGAGGTCGTTCCGAGCGCGGCCTTGCGGCCCGGCCCTGGGGCGCCTCAGACCCCGCGCCTGCGCGCGCTGGTTGCCGGATTCAACACGGGCGGCTACGATCAGTTCTTCGCCACGCCCTACAGCGCCGAGCGGCGGCCGTTGAAGTAGGGCGATGTGATGGCGGCCTCGTTCCGGCTGGTGATGAGGCGCAACAGGAACCGACCACGATGCCACTCCAGGTGCTCAGCACGCTCGACGGTCTTGAATCCGCGTTGTCCGGCTCGAGTGGCCGCCCGCTGCTCCTCCTCAAGCACAGCCTGACGTGCGGCACAAGCGCCTACGCCCACGAGGAAGTCGAGGACTTCCTGTCGGAGCCCGGTGTCCCGGTCGATGCCTGCGTCGTGCACGTGCAGACAGGGCGCGCGGTTTCCGACGCCATCGCCGGGCGCTTCGGCATCCGCCACGAATCTCCGCAACTGCTGCTCATCGCGAACAGCCAGGTCGTCTGGCAGGCGTCGCACCACCGCATCACCAGGCGCGAGATCGCGGCTGCCCTGAAACGCCACGTTACGGCCCCGCCCGGCCATCCATGACGCCGCTTGCCGCCCGTGCGCACTTCGCGCATGATCGGCGTGTGGCGGAGCGCGAATCCTCCCGGCTGGTCTACTCATCCGGCGCCGGCCGGGTGTGCCCGCGCTGCGGCTGGCCGGCCGGCAACTGCCGCTGCAGCACGCGCGGCGCCGACGCACCGGTCCCCGTGCGCGTGGTTGCGAAGCTTCGCGTCGAGAAAGCGGGGCGGGGCGGGAAGGCGGTCACCCTCGTCTACGACCTTCCCAGAAACGCCGCGTTTCTCAAAGAGCTGTCCCGCGAACTGAAGCAGGCCTGCGGCGCCGGAGGCACCGTCCTGGACGATGCCATCGAGATCCAGGGCGACCTGCGCGACCGCATCCGCGATCTGCTCCTGAAGAAGGGTTTCGGCGTCAAAGGGTGACGGTCCGCGGAGCGGATTCAGTGCGTCCGGCAGGCGTGCTGGAATGGAGGTGCCGCATGATCGGGCTCCTGCTCGACGCGGCCGGCCGCATCGGCGCGGGCCCGGCCGAGACCGAGGACGACCGCGTCCGCCGCCTCATCTGGTCTGCCACGCTGATATGCGCGGCGCCGCTGTCGGCCCTCATGGCCGTCGCCTTCGCCGTGCTCGGCCTTCGTCTGGCGGCGGCGGTCTGGGCTATCGGCGCGGCATTCTGGCTGGCGGAATTGCTGCTCTTTCACCTGCTCCGCCGCGGCCTGAACGGGTTCGCCCTGGCCAGCCAACTCGCGTGCGTCGTGTTTGCGTTTGTCGGTTCGATCAGCCTGGGCGGGCCCCTCTCCTCCGGCGGCCTCATCCTCATGGGGCTCATCGGTCCGTTCTACGCCCTGGTGTTTCCCCGGCCACGCCGTGCGGCCTGGCTCCTCGTCGCCTGCGTCGTGTCGGTCGCCGCCAGCGTCGCGCTCGCCGGGATGCTCCCATGGGCTCAGGTGCTGCCTCCCGTCGTCAATCTGGTGATGTTCGGGGCCACCCTCACCGTGGTGGCGATCTTCGTGTTCGTGACACTGCGTTTCTTTGTCCGCGAGCGCGACAGGGCGTTGGCTCTTCTCCGGGAAGCGCAGGATCGAATCTCGAGGCTTCTCGAGTCGTCACCGCGCGCGTCCGAGACCGTTCCCGAGTGGTCGAGATCTGTCGCGAAGGACATCGGTGCCGCCATCGGGGCCGACGCGATCGGTATCTGGGAACTGGAGGGCGGGGGCCTGATCCCCGTGTCAAACCAGGATCTCCCGCCGCCTTCCGTCGAGGAACTCGCTGCGGCGCTCTCCGCGGCGGGCTCGCGATTCATCGAGAGGACTGACGGAGTGGCCGTGCCCCTGGCAGGCATGAGCGGCGAGCTATGCGGCGCCCTCGTGGTGCATGGCGCGGGGCTGGTCTGGGGCGAGAGCGAACGGCGCCTCCTCGCCGGGCTGGCCCATCAGCTTGGCGCGGCGCTCGACATGGGCCGGATGCGCCGGCAGCTCGACGTGGCCGAGCAGCGGCGCGCGAGCACGCGTCGCGAGATGCAGGCGCGCGGCATTGCGACGCTGCAGGTCTGCCGGTCCTGCGGCCGGTGCTACGACCACGTGGCGGCCCGCTGCGCGGCCGACGGGGCGACGCTCGAATCGCCCCGCACGCTGCCGTACCGCCTGCTCGATCGATACCGCTTCCTGCGGGTGCTCGGACAGGGCGGCATGGGCATGGTCCTCGCGGCGCATGACGAGAAGCTCGCGCGCGATGTCGCCGTCAAGCTCATCCGGGCGGAGCACTTCAACGACCAGGGCATGAAAGAACGATTCGAGCGGGAGGCCCGCGCGGTGGCCCGCATCCAGCACCCGGGCGTGATCAACCTCCACGATTCCGGCGAACTCGAAGACGGTACGGCGTTTCTCGTGATGGAGAAGCTCACCGGGTGCGATCTCGCCGCCGTGCTCAGGTCCGCCGGCCGTGGAACGCCCGCACAGGTGGCCGCCCTGATCCGTGAGGGGTGCGCGGCCCTCGGGGCCGCCCACCGGGCCGGCGTCGTGCATCGCGACGTGAAGCCGGAGAACATCTTTCTCGTCGAGACTCCGGGCGGATTCCTGGTCAAAGTGCTCGATTTCGGCCTGGCGAAATCGATGACGATCGAGAAGGGGCTCACGCAAACGGGAATCATGGTCGGGACACCTCGCTACATGTCCCCCGAGCAGGTTCGCGGCGAGGACGTCGACGCGGGCACCGACATCTACTCGTTCGCGGCCGTCTGCCACGAGGCGCTCACGGGCCGGACGGCGGTCTCGGGCGACGACCTCGCGCGGATCCTGATCAACGTCTGCACCGAAGTGGCGGCCGTCCCTTCGTCGATCGTTCCCGGGCTTCCGCTCGAACTGGACCAGGTGTTCGCATCGGCGCTCTCCAAGGACAGGGCTCGACGGCCCGGAGACATCGAGCGGTGGGGAGCTGCTGCCGCCCGGATCCTGGAACACCTTCTTCCGGATTCCGAGGCGGCAGGATGGCCGGCCACCGGGGAGCTCAGGCGCGCGGAGCGTCAACCGCCACCCGGTGAGGCGGATACGGTTGACACGGCCGCTGCATCGCCCGCCCTGCCTTCCAGCCCGGCCGAGACCACCGAGACCACCGGCGTCGACGCTGACCGGACCGGCCGTCGTCGATGAACCGGCGCGTGGCCGGCCGGGAGTGGTGCTGGTACTCCCGCCGCGCTCCGGCCGGATGCTATGATGACGGTCGGGTACACCACGTGAACGTCAGCCCCCGTCTCCGTCGCGGCGCGAGTGCCGTCGCTGCCGCCATCCTCGCGATCCTGATCGCCCTGACGCCGGTGTGGGCCGCCGACGGCCCCGGCGCCGTGGCCTACGCCGCGATGATGAAGGCCTGGCAGGCCGGCAAGCTCGACGACGCGATCAGGTCCGCCGACGCCGTGCTGAAGGCCGAGCCTGCCAACGTCGCCTTCCTGAACGCCATCGGCGGCCTCTACTGCGAGAAGGCGCAGAAGGCGAGCGTCTTCACGAAGCTCTCATGGGCCGGCAAGTGCCACAGCGTCTGGGAGCGCGCGCTCACGCTTGATCCGAAGAACGTCCAGACCCATACGAGCCTGATGCAGTACTACCTGCGGGCGCCCGGCATCGCGGGCGGCGGCACCGACAAGGCGAAGGCCGAAGCCGACCGGATGGCGGCGCTCGACCCGGTAGCCGGCGAGATCAGCCGGGGCCACATCGCCCGGTCCGGGAAGCTGCCGGCCGAGGCCGAACGGCACTATCGGAAGGCCGTGGAGATCGACGCCACCGGCCGGCGCGGGCCCGTCGAACTCGCGTCGTTCTACGCGGGGGAGCAGCGCTGGAGCGACGCGCGCGGCGTCTTCGAGGCCCGGCTGACGAAGAACCCCGGCGACTCGTTCTCGGCATACATGCTCGCGCGGCTGATGCAAGCCCAGGGTGCGGATCTTCCGCGGGCCCTCGACCTGATCGATCGCTATCTGGCCTCGCCCGCGCTCGAAGGCGGCCCCACCCACGCCGACGCGTGGTTCCGGAAGGGGCAGGTGTTCGACAAGCTCGGCCGTCGTGCCGACGCGGTCGCCGCGCTGGAGACCGCGCTGAAGCTGGATCCCAGGCACGCGCTCGCGTCGCGCGAACTCCAGAAGCTCAAGGGCTGACGCGCGATGTCGTTGTCGAGCGACGACGAGCCGACCATGCTCCCGGCGCCGGGACCCGGCGCAGCCGATGCGGGGAGCGACGGTCCCCGCCTCGCCGGCGGGCAGATCATCGGCCCGTACCGGATCGCAGGGCTCCTCGGCAGGGGAGGCATGGGGGAGGTCTACGACGCCGAGCACCTCGAGCACGGCCGCCGCGTGGCGCTCAAGGTGCTGAGCCAGCGGCTCGCAGGCGCCGACGACCGCGCGCGGTTCCTGCGCGAAGGCCAGCTGGCGGCTTCCCTCAATCATCCGAACACGGTCTTCGTCTTCGGCAGCGAGGAGATCAGCGGCAACCCCGTCATCGCGATGGAGCTGGTGGCGGGCGGGACGCTGAAAGACGTCGTTGACCGCGACGGGCCGATGGCGCCGCCGGCGGCGGTCGACGCGATCCTGCAGGTGGCGGCTGGCCTCGACGCCGCGCTGGCCTGCGGCGTCCTTCACCGGGACGTGAAGCCGTCGAACTGCTTCGTCGAGCCCGATGGCACGGTGAAAGTCGGCGACTTCGGCCTGTCGATTCCGGTGCTCGCGCCCGACGTCACGCAGCCGGGCGAGATGGCCACGTTCCAGGGCACGCCCCAGTTTGCCGCGCCGGAGCAGCTGCGCGGCCAGCGGCTGGATGTCCGCGCCGACATCTATGCCGTCGGAGCCACGCTGCATTACCTGCTCACGGGCCGCCCGCCGTTCGAGGACCGCGATCTGATGGCGCTACTGACGAAAGTGGCCACCGAGCTGCCCGCACCGCCCAGCCGGCCGGGAACCGTCATCGCGCCGGGCCTGTCGGCGGTCGTCCTCCGGTGCCTCGCGAAGGACCCGGCCGCCAGGCCTTCGTCGTACGCCGAACTCGAGGTCAGCCTGCGCCCGTTCAGTTCGGCCGTGCCCGTGCCCGCGAGCCTCGGCCTGCGCGCCGTCGCCGGGTTGATCGACGCGCTGCTGCTGGGCGCCGTCACCGCGCCGCTCGCGATCGCGCCCGTGCTCGAGTTGGTCGGCGACAACAGCATCAACGCCTCGATTCGCTACTCGAGCCCCCGCGCCCTCGGCAGTCCGTTGTGGGTCACGCTGGCTGCCGGCGCGCTCATCGTCCTGTACTACGGCCTGCTGGAAGGGCGGTGGGCGAGGTCGCTCGGCAAACGGGTGTGTGGTCTCGAGGTCGTTGCGACAGGGGGCGGACCTGCCGGGTTCCGCCGAGCGATGCTGCGCGTGCTGGTGTTCGTGCTGCCGTACTGGATCGTGACCGTGCCCAAGGTGGTCGCGGCCGTGGCCGGCGCAACCGGAGGGCGCTCCTCGACAGGCTGGTGGGGGGAGGCGCTCTACTGGGGCGGCGACCTGCTGCTGCTGCTCATGTTCTCGTCCATGCGCCGGAGCAACGGGTTTGCCGCGTGGCACGACCTCGCGTCCGGGACCCGCGTGACCGCGACGGCCCGGCGGAAGGGCCGGGAGGCGATTGACGCGCCCGCGGCGGCCGTTCCGGCCGGCTCGGATGCGTCATCGCGGGATGCTGTCGGACCCTACTCCGTCATCGGGGCGGTCGGCCCGACGACGGGCGGCGGCGTCGTGCTCCTCGGTTTCGACGGCGCGCTCAAACGGCATGTGTGGATTCACTGGCTGCCTCCCGGCGAGCCCGCCGTCGGCGCGGTCCGTGCGCGCCTGGGCCGCGCGGGCCGCCTGCGCTGGGTCAACGGCCGGCGCTCCGGCGATGAGGCGTGGGACGCCTACGAGGCCCCGGACGGGGCGCCGCTCCTGGAGGTGTGCGCCGCCGCGCAGCCGTGGAGCGTCGTGCAGCATTGGATGGCGGACCTTGCGCGGGAGCTGGAGGCGGCGTCGGTGGACGGGTCGACGCCCGTGCTGGCGCTCGATCGAGTCTGGATCACGCGAAGCAGCGGGGCGCGCCTGTTCGACTTTCCGGCACCGGGACTCGGTGCCGTGACAGATTCCGGATCCGGTGAAGCGGTGGCGGACGCGCAGCACTTCCTCGCTCGCGTGGCGGCGCATGCCCTCGGTGCCGGACCACAGGCGGCGCCGGCGCGCGCGCTGCCGCACGGACCGCTGCCGCGCCTGGCGCAGCACACGCTCGCCACGCTGGAGCGGAGCGGATTCCCGTCGGGAACTGCTGTCGCGGAGCGGGCGGCCGCGTTGACGCAGGGCCCCGACCGCGTGACCCGCGCACGCCGCGCGGCGTCGATCCTGCTCGCCAATGTCCCCCTGTTCTTCGCCCTGCTTGCGCTGTCGATCGGGCTGCCCACTGCCGTCCGTCTGCTGGAGACCCAGTTCCTGGAGATGAGCAGGGCCTTGGTGGAGATACGGACACTCGACGGAAAGACGGACCAGGAGTCCGTGACGGCGCGAGAGGCGCTGGAACTGTACGCTGCGGACCGCTTCCGCGCGAAACTCGCCGATGAGACAACGTGGCATGACCCGCGTTCCGCCGGCCTGCTGACGCCGCTGAGGCCGATCGCCGTCCGCATCCTGGCCGGCACGTCCTCCCCGTCGGACGAAGAACGCCGCGCCGCGCATGCCGCCGCCGCCGCTCGCCTCGGGAACCCGGTCTCTATCAGGAGACAGGCAGTCAGCATCGCCACCCTTCTGCCGGCCATCGTCCTGCTGGTGTCGGCGATCGTCGCGGTGCTTTCGGCACTGCTGTTCAGGGGCGGCCTGCTGCTGAGGTCGCTCGGCGTTGCCGTCGTCTCTCCGCGCGGGTCGGACGCCTCGCGGGTCAGGGCGGCGTGGCGCGCGATCGTGGCCTGGAGCCCGGTCCTGCTGCTCTGGCTCTACCTGTTGGCGTGGTCGGCGGCTGGCGGCGAGGTGTTCGACGCGTTCTCGAACTGGTGGGTGCCAGCTGCGGCGGCCGCCGTCGCGATCCTTGGCAGCGCGTGGGCGATCCTCCACCCGTCGAGCGGCGCCGCGGAGCGCCTGACGGGCACCTGCCTGGTTCCGCGCTAGGCCGCGTCCTCCGTCCGCGCCGCCCTCGATTGCATTTTCTGCACGCTCATCGCATCGGACCGCCGCAGAAATCGCCACATGCCTGCCAGGCGAGCGTTTCGGTTCCCTCAAGTCGTTGTCCCGACACGAGATGCGGAGAAGGGATTCGTCCGTCCGTTGGCGTGCTGATTGCTCACGCCACGCCAGAGGGGCAGGCAGGGCCCGTTGGGAGGGATTGGCATGTTGCATCAGGCAGCCGTTCTTGTATACGATGATTATCGTATGAGCAAGCAGGCGATTTCCGTCACGTTGTCGCCGGACAACCTGGTCTGGCTGCGGGGGCGTGCACTGGCTGACGGCAGGGTCAGCCTCAGTGAGTTCCTCGACAGGCTCGTCACGCGGGCGCGGACCGGCGGGGCGCCGGCGCGTCCGGCGAGGTCGATGAGGGGCGCCCTTGCGGTGAACGCCGACGAGGACGTCGTTGCGACGCCGTCGGTCGAACCCGACGTGTGGGCAGCCTGGGAGGCGAAGTGGGAGGGGCTGCTCGAGGGCCTCGACCCTTCATCGCCGACGCCCAGGCGGGGAGGCGCACGTGGCCAGGGTGCCTGACGCCGCGGTCTGCGACACCAACGCGCTGCTTTACTACGGCTTCGGCAGCCGGCGGCTGGGCAAGGTCGCTGCGGCGCTCTTCGACGCCTGCGACGCGCAGGACACGATCATCTACGTGCCGGCCGCCGTCATCCTGGAGTTCGGCCTCGTGCTTGGCGGCCGGCGTTCTCCGGTCCGGGTCCGCCTGCGCGGCTTCTTTGAGGACCTCTTCGCGAACCCGGCATTCCAGCCGTTCGATCTCACGCCGGAACAGGTCTATCTGGCGGACGAGGAGCGGCCCAATAACGACCCGTTCGATGGGTTGATCTGCGCGGCGGCGCGGCGCCTCGGCCTGCCGCTCATCACCTGCGACACTGACATCGCCGACTGGGGACGCGTCCGCGTCGTCTGGTAGGCGACCCGGCCCCCGGCGTCCGGCGTCCGGCGTTCCTCCGCCATACGGCTCCTATGCCGTAGCAATCCTCCTGCATCCGCACTAGAATCGGCCGGGCGCCGCGAGCATCCATGGTCGGCCAGACTATCTCGCACTACCGCATCGCCGAGCGGCTGGGCTCGGGCGGGATGGGTGTGGTCTACCGGGCCCAGGACCTGCGCCTGGAGCGGCCGGTCGCCCTCAAGTTCCTGCCTGAAGCGCTGACCAAGGACCCCTCGGCCATGGAGCGCCTGCTTCGCGAGGCGAAGGCCGCCTCGTCGCTTCACCATCAGAACATCCGCACGATCTTCTCGTTCGACGAGTACGAGGGACGCCAGTTCATCGTCATGGAGCTGCTCGACGGGCGTCCGCTCGACCGCGTGGTCGCGGACGGGCCGATGGCGCCCGCCCTCGTGCTGTCGATGGCAGCCCAGGTTGCCGACGCCCTCGACGTCGCGCATGCCCGGGGCATCGTGCATCGCGACATCAAGCCCGCCAACCTGTTCCTGACCGGCTCGGGTCTTCTGAAGGTGCTGGACTTCGGCCTGGCCAAGACGCACCACGTGGCGCCGGCAACCGATTCCGCCATCGACGGCCAGGCGACCATGCTGGACCTGACGATGTCGGGCACGACGATCGGAACGGCGTCGTACATGGCACCCGAGCAGGTGCTCGGCGAATCGGTCGACAGGCGCAGCGACCTGTTTTCGTTCGGTGCCGTGCTGTACGAAATGGCCACCGGGCGCCAGGCGTTCTGCGGGCCGACGCTGGGTGCGATTTTCGACGCGATCCTGAACCGCCCGCCCTTACCGCTGCAGTTGTTGCAGCCGGATCTGCCGGCAGAGCTCGGCGCGATCATCAGCAAGGCGCTCGAGAAGGACCCGGCCTGCCGGTATCAGAGCGCTGCCAAGATGCGCACGGACCTCGAGTCCGCGAGGCAGATCCTGGAGGCGGACTCGGGCGCAGATCTCGGCCCCCGCGCGGCGGAGACTCGCTCGCGGTCAAGACCGGCGGGCGGCGGCCGCCGCTGGCCCGCCGCCGCCGCAGGCGTGACCGCCGCAGCCGTGCTTGCCCTCGTGGCTGCCGGGCTGTGGATGGGCGTGCCGCGCGCCACGTACTATCCGTGCGTGGTGGTCGGCGAGTTTCGGAGCACCATCGACGAGGTGCCGGCGAAGCTCGTGGAGTTCCAGGTGAAGCGGGCGCTCAGCCAGGTGCCGGAGTTCGTGGTGTATGACCAGCGCGGCTACGAGCTCGCGCTGAAGGCGGCGGTTCCAGACGAGACACACGACGCAGCGTCCTGGAAGCGGTGGATGCCTGGCCGGCGGACCAGCCGTCCGGCCGGGCCCGCCGTGCGGGTCACCGCGGACATCGGGCCGTCGCTGGGCAACATCGACGTCGCGCTCTCCATCACCACCAGAGCACGCGCGGAACACCGTGCGATGCCATACAAGGGCGTGAACGCCTTCTTCGACCGGGGCATCGACGACATCGCCAGGCTCGCCATCGCCCGCTTTCGCGAGGACGACCACGGAGCGGCGGCGGCCGGGGCCCTGCAGTACAGGCCCGCGCGGACGCTGCTGTCGCATCATCTCGACGCGGTGAGGATCTTCTGGCGGGCCCACGACGCGTGGACGCGCCTGGACCTGGGCGCCGAACGCGACCTGCAGCGCGCCCTCGAGATTGACGCCGACTTCGCGCTTGCGCGCCTCACGCTGGGGGAGATCCGGATCTTCCAGATGAGGATGAAGCCCGCGATCGACGAGATCGAGCGGGCGCGGCAGACCCCGGACGCGCTCACCGACGCCGAGCGGCTCCGCAGTTCGGCGCTGCTCGCGCGCGCGTCGCTCAACGCGCCGGACGAGAGGGTCGGGCTGCAGCGCCTGATCGAGCTCGAGCCCACGAGCAAGGAGTACGTCTTCGAGCTTGGCGAATCGTATTTCCACACCGCCGACATTGACGAAGCGAGCGTGCAGTACGAGCGGGCGCTCCGGCTCGAGCCCGACTACGCCACGGCGCACAATCACCTTGGCTACTGCTACTCGTGGAGCGGTGATCACAGGAGAGCCCAGGAACACTTGACCCGCTACCTGGAGCTGGACCGGTCAGCGAACGCCTGGGACAGTCTCGGCGACGCGTACATGCACGCCGGCGAATACGCGAAAGCCGCTCACGCGAAGCAGCAGGCGCTGGCGCAGGCGCCCGACCTCTACTTCGCGGTCAAGCGCCTGATTGCCATCGACATCCTCAGCGGCCGGCTCTCGGAGGCGGCGCGCAAGGTCCAGGCCGCGCTGGGGAGCGCGGCGGACGCCCTGCAGAGGGCCGAGTTCTACGCGGCCCGCGCGTACGGCGAACTGCGGGCAGGGCGCCTCAACCAGGCTGCCGACGCCTGTCGCGCCGGCCTCGCGCTCATCGCGCCAGACAGCGATGACTCGCCCGCCGATGAACTGTTGTGGCTTCAGGGCCAGGCCGCCCTCGCACGACACGATACTGCAGCCGCGGCCAGGGCGCTGGCCAGGCTGCACGAGATGGTGGCGAAGGGCCGCATCTCCGAAACGAACTACCGGCCGGTTTACAAGTACTGGCTGCACCTTGCCGCCCTGGTCGATGCCGCGGAAGGACGGCGGACCGAGGCGGCGGCCCGGCTGGGCGACCTCGACCACGTCAGGCAGAAGCTGGGCTATTGGGGCACACCGTACGACCAGGCGTTCTTCCTTGATGAGATCGGCCGCGTGCGCGAGTCCCTCGGTGATGCCGTGCGGGCGGAACGCGACTACCGCGATGCCCTGGCCTACAATCCGCACTACGCGCTCGCGCGCGTCCATCTGGGGATGCTCCTGCGCTCCGCAGGCAGGGCCGAGGAGGCCCGCCGCGAGCTCGCGGCGTTTGCCGCCGAGTGGAAGGACGCCGACCCTGCGGTGCCCGAACTGAAGCAGCTTGCCGGCCTGAGCACGGACAGCGGCCGGCCGCTTCGACCGTAGCGCGCCAGGCCGTCGTCTGCTGGCGTCCCCGGCTAGGCGCCGCGGCTGCCGCGCAGCTGCTCGAGGGCGATCAGCTGCTCGATGGCCCGCAGCGTGAGCGCGTCCCTGTCGAGTTCCCGGAGCGGCGCCCACGCGCGGCGCAGCTCGCGCGACAGCGCGTCGGGCAGCGCGCGCAGCCACCCCTCGATCCTGAGGTCGACAAACTCCCGCTTCTCCTCGATCGTCAGTTCGCGCGCCAGCAGCAGGCGCGCCGCCTCGTCGGCATCCACCAGCGTCTGCAGCACCGGCCATCGCTCGCCGGGCCGTTCCGCACAGATGGCCGAGAAGGACCCGTTGCTCGTGTCGCGGATGAGCTCGCTTTCGCGCGTCGCCAGGCTTTCGTGCTCCTTGGTCTCGTCCCAGCTGTCGGCATCCTCGGCGACGTACCGCAGGTAGAGCATCGCGAACAGGCTGGTGGGCAGCACCAGTTCCTCGTGCACGCGGACATCCGCCCAGATCGCGGCAGCGGCCCGCAGGCTGCGCCGGGCCAGGGCCTCGGCAAAGCGCCTGCCGAACACGAGCGCGACCGACTCGCGGACGAACGAGGGCAGCTCGCTCGCGAGGATCTCGCGGTAGCCGGGCACGTGCCGGTCGAGGAGCACGGCGGCGCGTTTGTCGAGGGCCGCCAGATCGCTCACGACCGCCGGCAGTCCGAGCGTCGTGCAGCCCAGGTTGAAGACGATCGCGCGTGGCAACGTGACGCCCTCGGGCCACGCGTCGCGCAGGTCGCGATTGTCGGGGAGCGACGAGCCGCCGCCCCATTCCTCGGGATACTCGGGGATCGACCGCCCGTAGTTGACCGATCCCGTCGCGCGGATGCGCACGCGCGTCTGCGGCACCAGGCCGCCGAACGGAGCCACGAGCGGCGCGATCGCAAGCAAGGTCGAGGTGTGCGCCTTGACGCCCTGTTCGAGCAGCCTGCCCAGCGATTCGCGGTCGGCCGCATTCACGAGCGGGACGGGCCGGCTGGCCGCGATGGCGTCCCGGAACTTTCCAGCCAGGCGCACGGTCTCGGCCGGCGCGTCGGCGCGGATGCCCTGCAGGCTGACGCCGTCCGCCCGCGCGAATTGCGCGATGACGCCGTCGTGCGCCGGATCGAACCCGCCGCGGAATCCGGCGCGGCCGGCGCCGACGAGGAACGTCACCTTCGGGGCCGGTTCCCCGGCGCGCCGCGCGTGCCCGGCGAGCCGCCGCTCGGCCTCGTCGCGCCCGGCGATCAGGAGCGCGTAGGCGGTATCGGTGGCAATCTTGCCGCTCTGCTCGGCCGTGTCCGACATCGCCACGAACACCCGCAGGACCGCGGCCGCTTCGCCGGCGCCGGTCACGAAGCTCGACGCCGACGGCAGGCCCGGCACGCCGCGGTTGCGTTCCAGCATCCCGTAGTACGCCTCGAGCAGGTCCGGCAGGTGCGACAGCGCGCCGACGTTCTCGACGAGCGGGACGAGGCGGACGCGGGCGACGCGGGCGATGAGATCCGCGCGGTCCGCGTCAGGGATGCGGGCCAGGAGGAACGCATCGACGCGATCGGGCGACCCCTGGAACAGGTGATCGATCGCCTGGCGGTAGAGCGTGCCGATCTTCATCAGCGCGCCGATGTCGGCGCGTGCGTTGATCTGAGGAACCGTCAGCTCGTAGATGGCGTTCTGCGACGGCTCGAGACCGAGGCGCCGCGCCGCCAGCAGGAAGAGGAAGTTCGTCCGAGCCACGACGGCCAGGATTTTCTCGATCTTCTCCTCGTCCTGCTCGAGCCACGGATTCGGCACGCGGAACAGGAGGTGGCAGTCGTCGCCGGGCACCAGCCCGTGGCGGAGCAGCGCGAGCACCACCTTCTCGGGCACGTCGAGCCACTCGGGGCTGATCTGCCGGCCCTCGTAGTCGAGCAGCACCTCGTTGCACGGGCCGAGCAGGTCCGTGATGCTCTCTTCGTACTCCTGCCGGGCGTCGACGAGCGGGTGCCACTCGAGGTGGCCGAGGATCCGGCTGGCGTGATCGCGATCCGTGCCGGCGTCCGAGCCGATGGCCCGGGCGAGCTGCCCGGCGCGATGGACGGTGGAGTCGGGGTGCTTGGTACCCGTGAGCCGGGGACGGTCCGGCCACGACGGGCGCTGCCGCGCGCGGCGGGCCGTGTCGAAGGCGGCGGCGTCGAGACCGTCGAGGGCGTCATACCCGTCTGCCGTGCACACGCTGCTCCAGACGGCGTCCTCGATGGACGACGGCGCGGCCGTCCCGCCTCCCGCGAGCGGCGCGGGCGCGGGCGCCGGGGCGCTCGAGCCCAGCCGGCCCTGTTGCGCAATCCGGCGCCGCACGCGCTCGATGAACACCGCGAGCTCCTTCACGTCCTTCGACCCGTACGACAGGCGTTGCCACGTGCCGTAGCGCGCGGGGTCGCGCCCGGCGAACGCCGTGAACGGAATGCCGCCGACGCCCGCCGTCAGCAGGAAGTCGAACGCATCGTCGGCGGTGCGCACGGTCGCGCGCTCGCGGAGGCCGTGACGGAGCCGCTCGAAGCGCTCGCCGACCAGGCCGGGAAACGCCAGCGGGGCGTAGAAGGTGCCGCCGAAGTCCGTGCGCGCCACGCCGAGGCCGGCGATCTCGTCGGCGGCCTTCACCATGAAATCGCGGCGTTCGCGCATGTACGGCGACGGGCGCCGCAACGCGGCCAGCGGGCTCTGAAGCGCGGCCAGCGCCCAGTCCTGCGCGAGGGTGGACGGCGTCGCCACGAGCCACGCCGACAGGTTCGCGATCACCTCGCGCGCCCGGACCCCGTTGGCCTGAATCTGGTCGGACAGGACCAGCCAGCACGCCCTCGCGCCCGTCGACGCGCCGAACATGTCCATTTTCGACAGGCCCGAGAGCGTCACGACCCGGTCGCGCCACTCGGCGCGGGCGAAGGCGGGGTTCACGAAGCCGCCGACGTAATCGAGGCGCTGGTACACCGAGTCGTACAGCACGTACGCGCCGTGCCGCACGCAGACGCCCACGAGCGACTCGACCAGCTCGCGCGGGTAGACGCGGCCCGTCGGATTGTGCGGGTTGTTGATGATGACCGACGAGATCCTGCCGGCCGCCAGCAGGCGGTCGAGCTGCTCCGGGTCGGGCAGGAAGGCCGGCGGGGCGGTGGGCAGTTCGACCAGGTGCTTGCCGGCGCGCTCCACGAACCAGTCGTACTCCCAGCTCGGCCGGGGCACCACGACCCCCGTGCCGTCGGCGCCGAGCACCTCCAGCACCATCGCAAGGCCCGACCGTGTGCCCGACGTGAAGAGGACTTCATCGGGCAGGAACCGGACGTCGGAGGACGGGTAGTCGATGCGTCCGTCACGGTTGAAGAACTGGGCGATCTCGCTGCGCACGTCCATGCGCCCGACCGCCGGCCCGTAGCTGTGCACCGTGTTGCGCGTGATCCGCTGGGCGGCCCGGACCACCTCCGGGTGCGGCGCGAAGTCGGCGTTCTTGTAGTCGCCCTGCGTCAGGTCGAGGGCGCCTTCCTGCTGCACGCGGCGGGCGAACGCGCGCACGAGCGGCTCGGGCGTCGACAGGGCATGGGCGGACAGCTGCGGCGCGTACGGGCGATTCATGTAGCACTCCTCGACGAGGCGAGCGGCGAAGCGCGTGTCTGTGGAAGATAGCGCATTCTACCGGACCGGCGGCAGTCTGCCACTCACGCAATCGGCACGCCATCCTCGGCCGGGGAGTTGAGCGGGAGCCATTCCATCCGGACTCAGCGGTATTCGCGCGCGACGATCGCGCTGTCGAGGTAGCCGAGCCGGCAGGCCTTGACGCGAACGGTCGCGGGCAGCGGCAGGTCGATCGCGCCTGTCGACAGCTTCCAGCGTGCCGCATCCCCGGCCTCCGTCGTGTACGCGAACGATGCGCCGGGCGTCGGCGAGGTCACCATCAGCCTGATCATGCCGGCGTGCGGCCTCGCGTCTGTCAGCACCGGCTCCGCCACCTGGACCCACACGCCGCCGGGCCGCATGCGCTCGCGCAAGTCAGCCTCCGGCACGAGGCCGAGATCGCCCGTGTCGCGCTGCCACTCATCGAGGGCCCGGCGCATGCGCGCCAGCACGGCCTGGTGAGCGGGAGCGCCCGCCAGGTTTCGCACCTCGTGCGGGTCGTCGACGACGTCGTAGAGCTCTTCGGCGGGCTTCTCTGGCGCGAAGAACAACAGTTGCACCGGGTTCAGGGCCCTGCCGTATTCGGGGCTGAGCGCGTTCATGTGGTCCTTGTACCGGCGCCGCCACTCCCGCATCGTCGGCATCTCTTCCATGTACTCGATGTGCTGCGCGTACGGGCGGCCTGGGTAGAAGTTCCTGATGTAGCGGAAGCGCGCGTCACGGACGGTCCGCATCATGTCGTAGGCCTCATCCATCCGATCCCGGTGCCCGACGACGTATTGGCGCGCGGGCGGCTTTCCCGGACCGAGGAACGCCCGCCCCTGCATGTGCGCCGGAACGGGCACGCCCGCCAGTGTCAGCACGGTGGGGCCAAGGTCCATCAGGCTGACGAGGCCGTCGACGACCGACCCTGGCGCGATCGTGCCGGGCCAACGCACGATGAGCGGGACGGTCAGGCCGGAGTCGTAGACGAACCGCTTGCCCCGCGGCAATCCGCGGCCGTGATCGCCCCAGAAGAACACGATCGTGCGATCGGCGAGGCCGTCGTCAGCCAGTTGCTGCAGGATGGCGTTCACCTGCCCGTCCATCGTGGAGATCAGGTCGTAGTACCTCGCCCAGTCCCTCCGTACCAGTGGCGTGTCGGGATAGTAGGGCGGCAGCTGGGCGCGCGCCGGATCGTGGCGCGCAGCTGGAGCGAGCGAGGCCGTCACCCGCGCGAATTGCGAGTCCTCCAGCCGGATCTGGCTCTCGTGGGTGGTCAGGATGTTGAAGACCGCGAAGAACGGTTGTTGCGGATCCGGCCGGTTCCTCCAGTGCGCCTGCTCGCGCGACTCGTCCCACACGGTGTCCGGGGGGCGGTTGGACGGCGGCGCCTCGAAGTTGTAGTCCGTCTTCGAGCGGTTCGTGCAGTAGTAGCCGGCGGCCCTGAGGTACTCGGTAAACGCCTTGACGCCGGCCGGCGGCACCGCCTTGGACCGCATGTGCATGGATCCGATGGTGGTCGGGTACATCCCCGTGATGATGGCCGACCGGCTCGGCGCGCAGACCGGCGCGGCCGAGAAAGCGTTGGTGAACCGGGCGCCCTCGCGCGCCAGTCGATCCAGCGTGGGCGTGACCGCGTACGCGTCGCCGTAGGCGCCCAGGTCGGGGCTCAGATCCTCCGCGGAGATCCAGAGGATGTTCGGCCGTGCGGCCGCCGCGCCTTCCGCGGCCTGGGCGCTCGACGCCGCTGGCCGGAGGCACGCAAGCAGCATCGCGAGGGCGCCCGCCGCCCGCTTCACGCGCCGAAAGTCCCGGACGGTCATCGCGACGCCTCCACGGTGAACGCGTTTGGCCCTGGTCGGAGCGGGCGCTGGACGCCGCTCCAGGAGAAGTCGCCGGTCACGCCGGCCGGCAGGGTGATGCCGGCGCGAAGGCGCGTGCCGGCGCGCTCGAGCGTCACGGCGATCTCGCCCTTCGGGTGGGGGATGGAGCCCGAGACGCGCTCCAGCGCCCCGAGGAACGGGCGGACCCGCACGCGCTCGAACCCCGGTGCGGCCGTATCGACGCCGAGCACGGTGCGGAAGACCTCGAAGTTCGGGCTCGAGCTCCACGCATGGCAGTCGGATCGCGACGGGTTGCCCGGCTGCTCGTAGCGCTCGGCAAACGTCGTCAGTCCGCGCGACAGCATCGATTCCCATTCGCCGAGCAGGCCGAGGAAGCGGTCGCCCTCGCCGGCCATGTTGACGGCCGAGTGCACGTAGTGGCGGAAGTAGTACGAGCACTGGACGATGGATGTGTCGGCGAGGATGCGCGTGACGAGGCCCCGGGCCTCATCACCCGCCGAGACGCCAGCCAGCACGGCCAGCACGTTCGTGTGCTGGGAGAACTGTTGTTTCGCAGGGGTATCCGCGAAGAGGCGCCGGCCCTGGTCCCAATAGCGCGGCCGGAGCGCCGCGCGGAGCGTCGAGGCCGCTGCCCCGTACTCCGCGGCCATCGCCTTCGAGCCCAGATCCGCTTCGAGACGCGCGGCCCAGTCGTACGCCAGCAGCAACTGCAGGTCGAGCGGCGCGCTCGACCCGTCGGCGTCGCGCGGCGGGACGCCGCTTCGCCACTCGGTTGTCCAGTCCACGTAGTTCCACCACGGCAGCGGCCCCAGCGAACCGTTGGCCCGCTGGCGTGCCGCGAAGAACTGCAGGACCGCCCGCACCCCGGGCAGCATCTCGCGGACAAACGACGGATCGTCCACGTACATGTAGTAGTCGTGCACCATCCCGATCCACCACAGCGAGAACGGCGGGATGTACTGCTGCTGCCGCGTCGGCGCGCGGCTCATCGTGGCGCCTTCCGCGGTTCTCGAGTCGTTCAGGTGCGCGATGGCGTTCTTCATCAGCCGCGCGTCGCCGGACGTGTAGAGCGAGACCAGCGCCTGGATGCGCGTGTCGCCGGCATACTGCAGCTGCTCGTAGTAGGGGCAGTCCATGTAGCTTTCGTGGGCGCACAGGCGCGCCGTGCGCCAGCCGACGTCGAGAATCTGCGGCAGAACCGCCGAGCCCGTGTCGATCTGCGCCCTCCGCTCGAACGGGTAGCCGGTGTAGATGCCGTGCAGGTCGTCGATGACCAGCGGCTCGGCCTGCGTGTCGACGGTCAGCTCCAGGTACCGGTACGTGCGCCACCACAGCGGACTGTAGCGGCGGTTGCGCCCGCCGTCGGCGACCACGACGTCGTAGTTGCCGACGAATTCCTTGCCGTCGACGTCGTTGCGGTTGCCCTTGTCCGGGCGCGATGTCGACGTCGCCGGCCGATAGAGCGCCTCCGCGTACCCCATCGTGATCGTGGCGCCCGCGCCGCCGCTGTACTCGAGCACCGGATAGGCGGTCGTCAGGTGCGCCTGGTCGATGAGGAGACGCGCCCGGGTGCCGGCCGGGATCGTGAACGCTTCCCGCGTCTTCGGAAACCCTGGCGGCACGTGCGCACCGGCGGCCTGCCGCACCGCGGCCATCCGCTCGGGCCGTTCCTCCATCAGGGGAATCGTCCGGGGCACGAGCAGCCACCGGTTCGGCGAGTCCTGCGAGGACCTCGGCGAACCGCTGGCCCGGCCGTCCGGCACCGCCGGCACCGCCATCGCCCACGGCGCATCGTCGTACGCGGAGGCCTCCCATCCCCAGAGGAACTTCGCCCCATCGACCCGCTCGCCGGGCCCGACGACGTAGTAGCCGCGCAATTGGGCGGAGGTGAACGGAATGGGCGAGTAGGCCGGGTTGCGGGCCGCCCTCCAGGTTTCGTTGGAGTTCACGGCCTGCTCGGCTTTCGTGTCGCCCTGCAGCAGGAAGCCCGTCCGCCACGTGACCTGCGACTCGGGCGCCAGCTCGCCGTAGTTCCAGACGACCGCCGCGAGCACGTTCCTTCCTGCACGCAGATGCGGCGCGAGGTCGATCGTGTCGAAGCGCCAGTGATTGAGATCGCCCCGCGCCGGCCCCCAGACCACGCGCTCGCCGTTCACCCAGAGCTGGTAACGGTTGTCAGCCGTAACGTGAACGACGAAGCGCCTCGGGCGTTCGGCCAGCTCGAAGACCTTGCGGAAGTGATACACGCCGAAACCGAAGGGGTCCGTGCCCGGGGCGACGATCCACCGCGCGTCCCACCGGCGGGCCAGCAGGTCCGGGTTGATCGCGGGCGGCGCCTGGGCCGCAGCCTTCGCCACCAACTGGGCCTGCGACGCGCCGCCGATCGCCTGGGCAGCCAGCAGCAGCGATGGGACGAGAATCTTCAACATGCGCACGGGACTCTCAGCCATGTCAGCACTCCGGGGCGCCAGCCGCCGTGCGAATCATAGCGCCAACCAGCGTCAGGGGAGCGGAGCGCCATCCGGTCGCCTTGCCGGGACTCGCTCATCTGGACTATGTTCACGGGCGAGCGCTGAAAGGGGAACTCGCTCATGTCAAGGCCGGCGCACAGGCCGCTCGCTGGAGTCTCCAGGTCCGAACTTGAGGAGACACGCTTGACCCGGCGTCCCTGGCGGGCATTCCTGCTCGTGCTGGCGCTTCACGGTGCGGGGTTTGCCCTCGTCGGCGTCGTCCTCTACCGGCTGCTTCGGTTGCCGCAGGACCTGTCGAACATCGAGGCGTTCCCCACCGCGCTGCACTTCACCGCGGGGGGTCTCCTCGGGTACGTGCTGATGCCCTACCTGCTGCGCCTTCCCTGCGGCTCGCGCAGCTTCCGCCGGTATCTCGACGACATCCGGCTGACCAGGGTGGAGCCGTTCCTGCCGTTGCTGCTGTTGACGGTGTCGTGTGTTCTCATTCTCATCGCGTGCCAGGGCGCGGGCTCGATCGTCTACCGGCTGACCGAGGGCAAGCCGGTGACGCTGGGCTTCCTGGGCCAGGTCTTCGACCTGCCGTCTGTGGTGCCGCCGCGATCGATGCTGCTGTTCGCGCAGATGTTCTCGTCGCTCGAGGAAGTGCTGTTTCGAGGAGTATTGCTGACGATGCTCCTTCGCGTGTACTCGCCGCGGAAGGCCATCGTCTGCTCGGCGGCCGCGTTCGGGCTGATGCACCTGCCAGGGGTCTTCGTCGGAATGCCGGTTGTCACGGTCCTGGCACAAGTGCTGTGGGCCTTCCTCTTCGGCCTTTTCTACGGGTACATCTTCCTCGTGTCGGGCAGCCTCCTCCCCTCGATGGTGATCCACTGGTTGAGCAACGTGTTTCAGGAGCCGCTCACGGCTTACTGGACAACGGCTTCCGTTTCCGTGCGTGCGTTCTACGGCGTCGTGTTTGGATACGGCATTGCGTCGGTCCTGATGATTCTCTGGGTCCGTGTCTTCTCCGATCGATGGCTGCCTCGACAGGAGTCGGAGGAGTTACCGGCAGGCGCGTCAACGTATCCGGACCGTCGGACATGCTAATGTGCGGAGCGCCTAGCGGCTGGAGGAGAGCAGACATGAGAAGAAGACCGCGTCTGGTTCCGGCCTGCGCCGGTGTCCTGTGCCTCTGCCTGCTGTCGCCGGCGGCCGCGCAGGTGAGGCAAGGCGTCCTCGACAAGGACACCTTCATGGAGATGGAGACCGTGTCGAACGCGGCCATCTCGCCGGACGGATCCCAGATCGTCTTTTCGCGCGGATGGGTCGACAAGCTGAAGGATCAGGCGCGCAGCAACATCTGGATTGTTGACACGGCCGGCACGCGGCTGCGCGAACTCACCCGCGGCAGCTGGCGCGACTCGGCGCCGGTCTGGTCGCCCGACGGGTCGCGGATCGCGTTTCTCTCCGACCGGGACGGCACCACGCAGATACACGTGCTCTTCGCGGCCACGGGCGAGTTGTCGCAGCTGACCCACATCGACAAGACACCCGCGGGCCTCACCTGGTCGCCCGACGGCAAGCAACTCGCCTTCACCATGTCCGTCTCCGACGATGCCCCGCTGCTCCCGGTGCAGCTCCCGAAGCGCCCGCGCGGGGCCGAGTGGGCGAAAGGCGCGACCATCGTGGACCGCCTCACGTGGGCGCGCGACGGCGAAGGGCCCGTCGAGCCTGGGTACACGCAGGTCTTCACGCTGAACGCGGCCACCGGCGGCACGCCGCGACAGGTGACCGACGGCGCATTCAATCACAACAACCCGGAGTGGTCCGCCGACGGGCAGGCGATCTTCGTGTCGGGCATCCGCAAACCGGACGCCGAGTACCTCGACAACGATTCCGAGATTTATGCGGTCGATCTCACGTCGCTCGCGGTGACGCCGATGACCGACCGCAAGGGCCCCGACACCAATCCGGCTGTCTCGCCAGACGGCCGGTGGATCGCCTACACGGGGTACGACGACAAGCGGTTCACGAGCCACGTTTCGAGCCTGTATCTGATGGACAGGGCGGGCGGGTCCAGGAGGGTCTGGGCCGGGGCGCTGAACGATTCGCCCTCGAGCACGACGTGGGCGCCGGACAGCTCAGGCGTCTACTACCTCGTCCGCGAACTCGGAGGGACGTCGCTCTACTTCGCGCCGCTGAAGGGAGAGCGGAGGAAGCTCGGCGGCGGCACGCAGGTGTTCAACGGGCTGTCGATCGCCAACACCGGCCAGGCGGCGGCCGTGCGCTCGACGCCGCTGGAGCCCGTACACCTCGTCACGTTCGACGTGGCGCATCCGACCGCCGCGAGGAAGCTCGTGGACGTGAATGCCGACGTGCTCGAGAGCCGCGCCCTGGGACAGGTCGAGGAGATGTGGTTCGAGTCGAAGGACGGCCTCAAGGTGCAAGGCTGGCTGGTGAAGCCCGTCGGTTTCCAGCCCGGGAAGAAGTATCCCATGGTGCTCTGGATCCATGGCGGCCCATGGTCCATGTACGACGTCGGGTTCAGTTGGAGCTATCAGAACTTCGCCAGCCTCGGCTACGCGGTGCTGTACACCAACCCGCGCGGCAGCACGGGCTACGGCCAGGACTTCGTGAACGGCATTCAGTACGCGTACCCCGGCAAGGACTACGACGACCTCATGGCGGGCGTCGACGCGGCCCTCGCGAAGGGCTTCATCGACGAGAGGAACCTCTTCGTGTGCGGCGGCAGCGGGGGAGGCGTCCTGACGGCGTGGATCGTCGGCCACACGGACCGGTTCGCGGCGGCCGTCTCGATGCGGCCCGTGATCAACTGGCACTCGTTTGTCGGCACGACGGACGGCCCGGCCTGGTACCGGCAGTTTCGGAAGTACCCATGGGAAGATCCGATGGAGTACGCGGTGCGGTCGCCACTGCACTACGTGGCCAACGTCACCACGCCGACCATGGTGATGACCGGCGAAGCGGACCTGCGAACCCCGATGCGGCAGAGCGAGGAGTTCTACCGCGCGCTGAAGCTGCTGAAGAAGGAGACGCTGCTCGTGCGGATGCCGGACGAGTTCCATGGCTGGCGGCGGCCCTCGCACCAGCTCCTCCAGCAGCTCTACCTGCTGGCCTGGTTCGAGAAGCACAAGCGGTGAGGGCGCCGGCGACGTGCTCGGGCGCCCGGTCAGCACCACGAGCGCAGCGCACGACCACGAACGTGTGAAGGGCGTGGGCGATCCCTGCGCCGTCCCGGGCTCCCGGCCGCCCGAACGTTCTTCTGGCCCGCTCCGTATTACCCTATATGCGCGCGTCCCCACGTGTGTCCTGCGGTGCATTCGTAATTCGGCTTGGAGGTCTGTAGACATGCGACTGGCCCGACTCGCTTTGCTCATCCTGCTCGCGGCGCTCATCCTGCCCGCCACCGTCTCGACCGAGCCCAACACGCGTGACACGCGCCTGCTGGCCCAGCCCGCCACCAACGGCACCCACGTGGCGTTCGTGTACGCCGACGACCTGTGGGTGGCGAAGCTGGACGGCACCGACGTCCGTCGCCTGACCACCGACGATGGCGTGGAGAGCCGCCCGGCGTTCTCGCCGGATGGGAGACTCATCGCGTTCTCGGCGCAGTACGACGGCAACACCGATGTGTTCCTCGTGGCGGCCGAGGGCGGCGTGCCGAAGCGCCTCACCTGGCATCCAGGCCCCGACTTCGTGCAGGGCTTCACGGCAGACGGGAAGCAGGTGCTGTTCACCTCCGGCCGCGCCGCGTTCACCGGCGCCTACCAGCACCTCTTCACCGTGCCCGTCGAGGGCGGCATGGAAGTGCCGTTGCCCATTCCGAACGCCTTCCAGGCGACGTACTCGCCCGACGGACGCCGCATCGCGTACAACCCGCTGCCGCCGGCCTTCGACCAGTGGAAGCAGTATCGCGGCGGGCGCGTGTCGCGCCTCTGGCTCTACAGCACGGCGGACCACGCCGTCGAGAAGGTGCCGCAGCCGGCCGACCGCGCGAACGACGTGGATCCGATGTGGGTTGGCGGCGCGGTTTATTTCCGCTCGGATCGCGACGGCGAATTCAACGTCTACGCCTATGACACGGCGTCGAAGCAGGTGCGGAAGATCACCCGGCACGAGGACTTCCCGGTGCTCAAGGCGTCGGCGGGCGGCGGGAAGATCGTGTACGAGCAGGCCGGGTGGCTGCACCTGCTCGACCCGGCCACCGGATCCGCCAAGCGCCTCGTCATTCCCGTGCCGGCGGACCTGCGCGAGACCCGGGCCCGCTTCGTGAAGGGCCCTGACTACATCCGCAACGCGGGCATGTCGCCGGCCGGCGCACGGGCGGTCTTCGAGTTCCGAGGCGAAATCGTGACGGTGCCGGCCGAGAAAGGCGACGTGCGCAATATCACGGGCAGCGTGGCGGCGCACGAGCGAGCGCCGCAGTGGTCGCCGGACGGCTCCCGCATCGCCTACTTCTCGGACGCCTCGGGCGAGTACGAACTGCACGTGGCCTCGCACGACGGCAAGGGCGACGTGAAGAGGTTCACGCTGAGTGGCGCAGGCTTCTACGATGACCTGCGCTGGTCGCCCGACAGCCAGAAAGTGGCGTTTGCGGACAACTCCCAGTCGGTCCTCTGGCTGGACCTGGCCACCGGGACCATGACGCGCATCGGCGGCAACCGGATCTACAGCCCGATCAACCCGCTGGCCTTCGACTGGTCGCCTGATTCGAAGTGGCTGGCCTACGTCGTCAACACGCAGGCCCTGGTGAACACCGTCTTCGCGTACTCGATCGACCAGGACAGGTCGTTCGCCATCACCGATGGCTTGAGCGAGGTGGCCGAGCCCGTCTTCGACAAGGGCGGCAAGTATCTCTACCTGTTCGGTTCGACCGACGCCGGCCCGCTGCAGGACTGGTTCGCGCAGTCCAACGCGGACATGCGCCGGCAGCGGAACGTCTACCTGGTGGTGCTCCGCAAGGGGATCGTGTCGCCGCTCGCGAAGGAGAGCGACGAGGAGAAGCCGAAGAAGCCGGACGCGCCGGCGGAGAAGCCCGCGGACAAACCGGCCCAGGGCGCCGAGAAGGCCGCGCCGGGGGGTGAGAAAGCCGCCGCGGCCGCCGGGGAGAAGAAGGCCGACGCCGAGAAGAAGGAGCCGTTCACCATCGACTTCGACGGCATCGAAAACCGCATCCTCGCCCTGCCCATTCCGGCTGGAGACCTCAATAACCTGCAGGCCGGCGAGGCCGGCTTCGTGTTCTACCAGCGCGTCGATGGCCGCGAGCGGTCGCTGCACCGCTTCGACCTCGCCAAGCGCAAGGACGAGACGCCGCTCGCATCCGTCGACAGCTACCTGCTCTCGGCTGACGCGAAAAAGGTGCTGTACGCGAAGGATCGTGCGTGGTTCATCACCGCGGCAGGGCCGAAGATCGCTCCGGGCGAAGGGAGGATTGCCGCCGGCGACATCGAGGTCCGCATCGACCCGCGAGCCGAGTGGCCGCAGATCTTCAACGAGGCGTGGCGCGTCAACCGCGACTACTTCTATGCGCCGAACATGCACGGCGTCGACTGGCCGGCGATGAAGGCGAAGTACGCGGCCTTCCTGCCCGATGTCGCCACGCGCGGCGACCTGAACCGCGTCATCCAGTGGATGTGCAGTGAACTGGCGGTGGGCCACCATCGCGGCGGCGGCGGCGACCGGCTCGAGCAGGCGAAGATCGTGCCGGGCGGGCTGCTCGGTGCCGACTACGAGGTGGCAAACGGCCGGTACCGCTTCAAGCGCGTGCTCGGCGGCCTCAACTGGACGCCCGATCTGCGCTCCCCGCTCACCGAACCGGGCGTGGACGTGAAGGCTGGCGAGTACCTGATCTCGGTGAACGGCCGCGACGTGCGCCCGCCTGCGAACCTCTACAGCTTCTTCGAGAACACCTCGGGGAAGATCGTCGAACTGACCGTCGGACCCAACGCCGACGGCACAGGTTCGCGGTCGGTGCAGGCGGTCCCGATCGCGTCGGAGTCGGCGCTGCGGAACCGCGACTGGGTCGAGGGCAATCTGAAGAAGGTCGACAAGGCCACCGGCGGCCGCGTGGCGTATGTCTACGTGCCGAACACCGCCGGCGCCGGCCACACCTACTTCAAGCGCTACTTCTTCCCCCAGGCCCACAAGGACGCCGTCATCGTCGACGAGCGCTTCAATGGCGGCGGATCGGTGGCTGACTACTACATCGACATTCTCCGGCGGCCTTACATCAGCAGCTGGGCCATGCGATACGGCGACGACCTGAAGACGCCGACCGCGTCGATTCAGGGGCCGAAGGTGATGATCATCGACGAGATGGCCGGATCGGGCGGCGACCTGCTGCCGTGGATGTTCCGCAAGTTCAAGGTCGGGACCCTCGTGGGCCAGCGCACCTGGGGCGGACTGGTCGGCGTGCTCGGCTTCCCGACGCTGATGGACGGCGGTTCGATCACCGCGCCGAACCTCGCCATCTGGGTGCCCGGGGAAGGCTGGGTCGTGGAGAACGAGGGCGTGCCGCCCGACATCGAGGTGGAGCAGACGCCAGCCGATGTGATCGCCGGGCGCGACCCTCAGCTCGAGAAGGCCATCGACGTGGCGATGGCCGAGCTGAAGAAGTCGCCGCCGCCGGACGACAAACGCCCGGCGTACCCCGTGCGCGGCAAGACCCTCCGCGGCACGGTCAAGAGGTAGACCTGTGCAGGATGGCGGGCTGGCGCCTGCGCTGTGCGCGCGCCAGCCCGAGCCTCGTCTCGAGTCGTGCCTCTCAGTGCCTCGGGCCGCGGATTTCGATCTCCGGATCTCTCAACGTGCGGTCACCGAACTTGATGTCGTACTTGTAGAAACCGGGGTCGGTCTTGTCGAGGGGGAGCGAGGCCTGGAAGCGCCCGCGCAGCTGCTGCACCTCGATGGGCCCGTCGGGCAGCGCCCGCACCTTGAGCGGGACCAGGGCCCGGCGTCGCAGCGCAATGCGAGGGGACACCTCAAGAGGCAGGAAGCCTCCGATCTGGACGGTCCCCGCAAGGCTGGCCGGGAGACCCTGCACGTCCCACACGATGGTATCGCCGTACCGGACGATGATCTGTTCAGGGGTGATACGGAGATCGTAATCCCCTCGACGCGGCTCCTCGATGAACTCCACTGTGACGACGCGCTTGACTGGCCTGTACCGCATCTGTGCCTCCTGGCGTGAGTGTCGAAGGACCGGCGAGACGTCATTGCCTCGCCGGGCATCGCTCTAGCCCTCCTGCAACAACGCTGCAACCTGCGGCAGCTTCAGAATCGACTCGAGATCGAGATCGCTGGCCGCCCTCGACCGGCTGTATCCTCGCTCGATCGCCTTCCGAAGCCAGATGACAGCCTCGCCCCGCTGGCCGAGCAGCGCGTGCACGACGGCGCGCTTGTACAACACGGTGCCGTCGTCCGGCTGCAGGGTGACGGCCAGCCGGATGTGCTCGAGCGCCTGCGCATGGTCTCCCAGCTTCGCATCGAACACCGCGTGGCGAGCGAGCGCGATCGCATCCGTGCGGTCGGTCTTCAGCTGTTCGCCCGTGAGGCGCGCCGCGAGGCGATACTCGTCAGCTGCCTCCCGCTCACGGCCGAGCCGTCGATACACATCCCCGAGGTTTCCGTGCTTCACTGCCGACCTGGGCTCGAGCGCCAGCGCCCGTGTCAGGAGATCCGCGGCCTCCTGGTAGCGCCTTTCGTCGACGTAGAGCATGGCGAGGTTCGACATCATCGTCGCGTCCATGTCGGAGACGCTTTCGTAGAGGGCGATGGCCTTCCGCGGTTCGCCGTTGTAGCTGTATGCGGCCGCCAGGTTGGTCTTCAGCCACATATTGTCGGGCTGAATCGCCAGGCCCTGGATGTAGGTTTGGATGGCGTCTCCGTAGCGCCCGGCCCAGAAGTGGGAGTTCCCGAGCGACACGTGGTTGGCGACGTTCTTCGGCCGCAGATTGATCGCCTGGCGCAGTTCGTTCCTCGCCTCCTCGGTGCGCCCTTGCCGGCCGAGGATCTCCGCCCGCAGCCGGTGTGGTTCGTCGTCGAACGGCCGGCGTTCGATGACGTCGAGGATGGCCCTGTCGGCCTGGTCCGGCCTCCCGGTGCCCAGGTAGATCACGGCATACGCACGTTTGGTCGATGGGCTGTCCGGGTCGACCGCAACGGCCGCGTCGAGGGACTCCCGGGCGCGATCCACCAGCGCCGCATCCGGCCCCTCATCCGTGAATGCGGACCAGAGGGAATCCGCCAGCCCGAGAAGTCCTGGAACGCAGTCCCGGTCCTTGGCGACGGCGCGGCCGAACGCCTGCTCGGCCTTCGCCCGGTTGCCGGGAATGTCCTTGCGGTTCAGCAAGACCCTCCCGTCGACGTAATCCGCGTACGCATCGTCCCGGCACGCTGGGACGCGCCGCAGCCGCTCGCGATCCGCGGCCGTCAAGCGCACGTTAATGGCCGCGACGACGTCGGTCACGGCCGTGCGCTGCAGGTCAGCGACGTCGGCAGGCCCCCCTCTATAGGTGCGCGTCAGCAGCATCGTGCCGTCCGGCTGCTGCACGCGGACGGCGAACTCCCGCCGCGAGCCTGCGACCAAGACGTCGCCCGCGACGACCGCGTCGATGCCGAGCGCTCCCGCGCTCTTCACGCGGTCGGGTGCGTCAGCCAGATAGTCCGAGTAGTCCGGTCTCGAGAGCACGGTGACGGAGGAGAGCCCTTCGAGGGCGGCGACCAGCGACTCGGTGAAGCCCAGGCCGGCCTTCAGCGCCTCGGGATCGTTCTGGCTGCTCGTGAACGGCAACACCGCCACCGACACGGAGCCGGAGAGCGGGGGGGGCGCCGGGCGGCGCACGGCGCTGTAGGCCCAGACCGCCAGGGCCCCGACGGCCGTGCAGGCGGCGGCCGCGGCCAGCATCCGCCTCCGGCGCCGTTTCCGCAGGCGCCGATCGGCGTCGAGGAAGTCCGCCCCGCCGGTGGTCGTGCTGGTGTCCGCACCGCGCTCGACCCGCCGCAGGTCGGCGGCCATGTCGGCGGCCGACCGGTAGCGCTGCGCCGGTTCGCGCGCCATCGCCTTCGCCACGATGGCATCGAGCACGGGCGGCACTGCGCCATTCAGCGCCGAGGGCAGCGGCACCGGCGACGACAGCATCTGGTAAACGAGATCGGGCGTTGTCTTGCCGCCGAACGGGCGGTGCGACGTCAGCAGCTCGAACAGCGTCACGCCGAGGCTATAGATGTCGGTGAGCGGGGTCGCGGCCCGCCCGGCCAGCTGTTCAGGCGCCATGTAGGCGGGCGTGCCCGCGAAACGCCCGGGCTGCGACAGCAACGTCTCTCGCGTGGGCTCGTCCGCCGCGGCGAGCTGTTCTTCGATGTCGAACACCCGCGCCACGCCGAAGTCGAGGATCTTGACGGCGCCCTCGTCGGTCAGCACAACGTTGGCCGGTTTGAGATCCCGGTGCACCACACCGGCCGCGTGGGCATGCGCCAGCGCGTCGGCCAGCTGCGCCCCGATCGCGGCCACCCGATTCACCGGCATCGGCCCTCGCCCCGCGACCTTCGACAGCGTTTCTCCGGGCGCATACTCCATGACGATGCACGGGTGCGAGCCCGCGTCGAGGATGTCGTAAATCGCCGCGATATTCGGGTGGCTGATCTGCGCCGCCGCGCGGGCTTCGCGCAGCAGCCGTTCACGGGCGCGGGGGAGATCGAGCGAGGGTTCCGAGAGGTATTTCAGCGCGACCCTGCGGTTCAGCCGGGTGTCGGTCGCCAGGAACACCTCACCCATGCCGCCTTCGCCGAGCTTCTGGAGCACGCGATACGGTCCGACGGACTCGTGGTCCACCAGCTCTCCCGCGTTGCGAGACGAGGATTCGATGAGCGTTCGAGCAAAGGATAGTCCCTCTGCCGGCGGCGGTCAACGCGCTGGACCACGCGCTGGACCAGGTTTGCCGCAATCCGGTAGAGTGCTGAAGGCATCAACCCTCGGACACCGGATGGTCTCTTCGCGGCGAGCAATCGCCTTGGAGCTGCGCATGGCGGCATCGAAACTCGACATCCAGGAGCGCGACGTCGACGACGTCACGATCATGACCTTGACCGGGCAGATCACGCTCGACGACGGCGACCTCCTGTTCCGCCGTCACGTGCACGCCCTGCTCGACCGGGGCCGCACGAAGATCCTCGCGGACCTGGCCGGCGTGACCATTATTGACAGTTCCGGCGTCGGGATGCTCGCCGCGAAGCTGAAGAGCGTCCGGGAGAAGGGCGGCGACCTGAAGCTCCTCCGCCTGACGAACCGCAATCAGCACCTGTTGGGGCTGCTGAAGCTGCGGACGGTCTTCGACGTGCACGAGGACGAAGCGGCGGCCCTGAAGAGCTTCACCTGGACGCGGTAGGCGAGGGCCGTCCGCTTCTCCTCGATGAAGTCGCGCGGGTCACGCCTGCGGGGTGCTCGTTCGGGGGCGCCCCGAATGTGTCGGGGCCGATTTCCCTAGTCCGCCCAGCCCGAGTCGTGCTCCGGCTTCGCGGCCGGGAGCAGCGGCAGCCCCTCGTGCGGCTTGGTGCCCATCAGGCCGACGCGGTGATACACGCGGATCTTGTCGCGCGTGTCGAGGATGTCCAGGTTCCGCATCGTCAGCTGCCCGATGCGGTCCTGCGGGGTGAAGAACACCTCGGTGCCCTTCTCCATCGTCAGCCGCTCGGGGTGATAGGTGAGGTTCGGGCTCGTCGTGTCGACAATCGAGTAGTCGTTGCCGCGGCGCAGCTCGACTGTCACCTCGCCGCTCACCGCGCGGGCCACCCAGCGCTGGGCCGTTTCCCGCAGCATCAGCGCCTGCGGGTCGAACCACCGGCCCTGGTAGAGCAGCCGGCCAAGCCGCCGGCCGTTGGCGCGGTACTGGTCGATGGTGTCCTCGTTGTGGATGCCGGTCACCAGGCGCTCGTAGACGATGTAGAGCAGGGCGAGGCCCGGCGCTTCGTAGATGCCGCGGCTCTTCGCCTCGATGATGCGGTTCTCGATCTGATCGGACACGCCGAGGCCGTGGCGGCCGCCGATGAGGTTGGCTTCCATGAACAGGGCGAGCGGCGTCGGAAACGTCTGGCCGTTGATGGCGACCGGCTGGCCGTCGTCGAAGCGGACGCTCACGATGTCGGGCTTCACCGGAACCTCGTCGCGCCAGGACGCCACGCCCATGATGGGGTTCACGATGGACACCCCGTTGTGGAGGAACTCGAGGTCCTTGGCCTCGTGCGTCGCGCCGAGAATGTTCGAGTCGGTGGAGTAGGCCTTGTCGGCGCTCATCCTGTATTCGAGGCCGGCGCCCTCGAGGTACGCCGACATCTCGGCGCGGCCGCCGAGTTCGCTGATGAAGTCCTGGTCCAGCCACGGCTTGTAGATGCGCAGGTGCGGGTTCACCAGCAGGCCATAGCGGTAGAAGCGCTCGATGTCGTTGCCCTTGTAGGTGCTGCCGTCACCCCACACGTGGACGTCGTCTTCCTGCATGGCGGAGACGAGCATCGTGCCCGTGACCGCGCGGCCGAGCGGCGTGGTGTTGAAGTAGAGCTGCCCGGCGGTCGAGATGTGGAAGGCTCCGCACTGCAGAGCCGCGATGCCCTCGGCCACCAGCTGGGCGCGGCACTCGATGAGGCGTGCCTGCTCGGCGCCGTAGGTCATGGCCTTGCGCGGGATCGCGTCGTAGTCGGCTTCGTCGGGCTGGCCGAGATGCGCGGTGTAGGCGTACGGGATGCTGCCGCGCTGGCGCATCCAGTGGAGGGCCGCGCAGGTGTCGAGGCCGCCCGAGAACGCGATCCCGACCCGCTCGCCGACCGGAAGACGCTGCAGGATGTTCGACATCACATAAGTATACAGCAAACTGAATAAATATGCATTCCAAACGGCGACAGGTCCCATTCCCGGTCCTCCAGCAGGGGATGGGACCTGCCGCCGCTTCGGCCCGCTCTTGCCGCTGCCGTACTTTCGCCGTAACATCGGGGCCGTGCCCACGCCACCCTGCCGCGCGCGCCTTGGAATCGGGACGCGATGACGCTGGCCCTCGCGATCGGCCGGCGGGTGTCGGCGTGGCTGCGCCGCGAGGAAGCGCGCTGGTCGACGCGGCCAGGGCCGGTCCTGCTGGCGGCCACCGCCACTGCGGGCGTGCTGATCGGCCTGCTGGTGGCCACACCCCGCACCTTGAGGCCGTCGTACCGCTATGCGGCGGGCGACTTCGCGGCGGCGACAGTCCGCGCGCCCTGGGATCTCTCGATTCCCGACATCGAAGGCACCGCCCGGCTGCGCGATGAAGCGGCGCGGTACACCCCCCCGGTGGCGTCGTTCGATCCGTCGTCGGCGACGGCTGTGCCGCCGCGGCTCAGGCAGGTGTTCAAACAGGCGCGCGGGCGGATGGCCGAGGCCGACAGCCGTCGCGTCGTTCCCCTGGCGGAGCTGGCGGGGCTCGGGAGCGCCGTCAGGCGTCGCCTGCTCCAGGAGCGGGCCGCCGAGGCCGACCAGGCCGTCCAGGAGGCCGTGCAGGCCGCGCTTGCCGACTTCGAGCGGCAGCTTGCCGTCGCGCTGGCGCCCGACGAGCGCGTGCTGCTCGCCGGAGGCCGATTCGAGCGCGCGGTCGAAGACGGGCTGGTGGCGCTGGTCAGGGAAGCGCGCGCGAGACCGATCGCGCGCGATGCGCAGCAGCTGCGCGAGGCGGCCGAGCGCAGCCGGCGGCCAGGCGAGCCCTCGCGCGTCGTGCTGAGGGCCGGTGTGTCGTCGCCCGACGCCACGCTGTCCGACGCGGAGATGCTCGATGACGTACCCGGCGCAGTGGCACGGATGCGTGCGAGAGCGCCGGGACTGCTGCCTGGCGTGCCGCGTTCCGACCGAGCCGGCCTCATCGGGCTCGCGTCCCGTCTTGTCACGCCCGACACCACCTACGACGAGGCCGCCACAGCCCGGCGGCGTGCCCAGGCGGCGGCCGACGTGCTGCCGATCACCCTGCAGTTCCGCCGCAACCAGCTCATTGTCGGCGAAGGGCAGGAGGTGACGCGCGAGGCCCTGCTCGTGCTCGATCACCTGCAGCAGCAGGGCATGCCGCAGGCGTTTCTCATACGCGCCGCCGGGACGGCCGCCATCGCGTGGGCCATGCTGGCGGCGTTGTTGTGGCTGCCCCCCAGGGTCGGGCTTGGTGCGGTGCCGCTGCGGGACGCGGCGTTCGCGTTGTCGGCCCTGGTCGGTGCGAGCGCGGCGTGCTGGGCCTGGCTGAGCCTGGCCGACGGCCTGGCGGCGGCAGCGCCCGGCGTGTCCAGAACGGCGATGACGCTGCTGTTTCCGGTGACCGCCGTGCCCATGCTCGGCGGCCTCGTGCTGCCGCGGCGCGCGTTCCTCGGCCTGTGCGTGGCCATCGCGGTCAGCGCCGGCTCGCTGGCGAGCCTGGGCATTCTCTTCACGGTGCACGCGCTGGTTGCCGGGCTGATCGCCGGCCAGCTCGTCGTGCCGTGCCGGCGGCGATCCTGCATCATCCGCGCGGGCGGCGCGAGCGCGCTCGTCGCGTTCGCCACCGGGCTCAGCACCGCCCTCCTCTCCGGCGCGTCGGTGGGCGCCGGCGAAGTCCTGCTCTCGGGCGCCGCCGCCGGCGTGGGGGCCGCAGCCGGAGGCTTCGTCGCACTCGCGCTCAGCCGGCCGGTCGAGTGGCTGTTCGGCTACTCGACGAAGCTCGGCCTGGTGGAGTTGCTGAGCTACGACCACCCGCTGCTGCGCCGCTTCATGGAGAGCGCGCCGGGCACGTTCCAGCATTCGGTGGCGACCGCCTTGCTGGCGCAGACCGCCGCTGAGGCGATCGAGGCGGACACGCTGCTTGTCCGCGTCGGCGCCCTCTACCACGACGTCGGCAAGCTGGACGCGCCGGAGTTCTTCACCGAGAACCAGCGGGACCCGAACCCTCACGACGAGGTCGGGCCGCGGGAGAGCGCGCGGATCATCCTGGCGCATCCGGAGCGCGCCGTGGAGCTGCTCAAGCAGTATCGCGTCGGCGGGCGAATCGCGGAACTGGCGCGGGAGCACCACGGGACGGGCGCGCTCGCCTCCTTCCTGCAGAAGGCCGAGGCGGCCGGCCTGCAGCCGGATCCCGCGGATTACCGGTACCGCGGACCGCGCCCCCGTTCGCGGGAATCCGCGCTGCTCATGATGGCCGACAAGATCGAGGCGATGGCCCGTTCGCGCGGCGCAGCCTCGGAAAGCGAGTTCCGCGCCGTGGTCAGCACCACGGTAGACGATCTGCTGGACGACGGGCAGCTCGACGACGCGCCGCTGACGCTGCGGGATCTCGCACGGCTCCAGGACGCGTTTGTCGGCGCGCTCACGAGCCTCCGCCACACGCGCATCGCCTATCCGGCCCTGCCGAAGGGCCTCTGACCTTCTACCCGCCGCGCGCGGCGAGAATCGTGAGGTGGTCCGGCTGCGGCGCGCCGGCTGACGCCGCCGGCGTGACGCATGTCCCGGACCCGGCATCGCGAAACGTCTGGCCGTCGATCGGGATGAACTCCCAGTCGTACTTCCCGCTCTTCAGCGTGAGCTTCAGCACACCGTAGGTCTTGTTCTCGAACACCTCGCTGTTTGCCTGTGTCTGGCCCCGGTTGTAGAGCGGATACCCCCCGGTGCCGACGACGAACTCCCTGATGCCGCGAGCATGGGCCCGGCCATTGGCATCCTGGGGTGCGAAGCGTTCGTAGAGATGGTCGTGTCCGTTGACCACCACGTCGACGCCGTACTGGAACATGAGGTTCCAGACATCACGCATGAAGGCGCTGTTGCCGTTCTGTCCCGAACTGAACAGCGGGTGGTGCCAGACCGCGACGGTGCAGGCCGCCGTCGACGCGCCGAGGTCCTGCCGGAGCCATTCATACTGCGGCGACCCGGCCTTGACCGGGATCTCGCTATTCAGCATGACGACGTGCCAGGCGCCGAGGGTGTGGCTGTGGTAGCCCAGTCCCGGCGGGCCGGCAGCGGTCCCGAAGTACTGATAGAACGCCGCCCCGCCGTCGGACTGGTAGTCGTGGTTGCCGGGCACGGCGAAGGTCCGCCAGAGGTGCCGCCCCCACGTCGGCCCGTAGCAGCTTGTGTAGCTGGCCATCGTGCCGGACGGATAGGTGGCGTCGCCCGCCACGAACACCGTTCCAGGGATGCGGTCCAGCAGCCTGGCCGTGTACTCGGGCTCCGCCCGGCCGCACCCGTCCACGTCGCCGGCCCCGACCAGGACCGCATCGGCGACCGGCCGTGGCGGAACCGCCATCATGACTTGCACGGGAGCGATGCTCACGGCCTTGCCTTCCGCGTCGGCCGCCGTCACGTCCAGCTGCCATCGCGCCGCCGGGTCCGCGGCTGCCGCATCGAACGTCGTCGGCAGCGTGTAGGCGGCCGTGCCCTTCGCGCCGACGGCGATTGAGACGTTCGTGCTCGACGTCGAGGACCAGGGCGGAGACGCCGTCGACCAGACCGTGACTGTGAGCACCGTGACCGTGGCGGCTATGCCGGCGGTCTCCCGAAAGGTGAGATTCGCCGAGACCCGGTACCGCTCGGCCACTCCGCTCGGGTCGGCGATGGCCGCGAGGGGATTCGGAGCCGCCGAGACGGTGACCGCCGCCGATGACGCCGGCGGGGGAGGCGTGGGAGACGCTGGCGTCTGGTCGCCGCCGCACGCGGCAACGAACGCTGCCAGCACCAGGGGCAGAACCAGCGCGCGCGCGGACATGACGGCTACCTGATGCCCTGTGCGAGGCGGTCGAGCTCCCTCCGGGCCAGATCTGTGACGTACGCACTGCGGTTGCGGACAAACTGCAGCAGTTCCTGATGCGCCTCGTCGACCCGCTCGTTGCTGTAGGGCTTGTTGCCGTCGGCCTGCGCGGCCGCCAGGATCTGGGCGCGCTCGCGCCGTAGCTCCGCTTCGAGCCAGGACGCCTCCGATCCCGGGGCGTCCGGCTGTGCCACCGTCGCGGCGCAGTCGAGCAGGCTTTCGAGGTACATCCGGCGCAGGGTCGGCAGCGCCAGGATGCGCCGGCCAAGGACCGTGCGTTCGAATCCCCGGTAGATGTCGTCGTTCAGGTCGTAGAAGGTCGAGTCCTTGTCCCACGGGATGACGGCCGAGAGCGTCCGCCCCTCGAAGCGGTAGAGGTAGAAGTTGTTGGGGCCCCAGTCGCCGAGGAACCCGTCGATGTCCGAGATGAACCGCTCGGTCGCGAGGTGCCGGATGAAGACCGCGAGGAAGAGGTACTCGCCGACCTGGGCCTCGAAGCCGCTGTCGGGGACCTCGTTGATCGTCCGGAGCATGTCGTCGATCGGGCTGTAGAGGACCGACGGCGCCTCCAGTTCGTGCGTCTTGGGCTCGAACAGGCGGGTGTATCGCGCGAGATCGAAGCCGAAGTAGGACCAGTCGTACCCGTCCTCCCACTTGTATTCGAACAGGTGGCCTTCATCGCGCCGCTTCCTGCCCGTACTGTCCCATCCGAACGCGCGCTTGAGGAACGCCTTCTCGATCGCCTCGACCACCTCGTAGAGGCCGACGTACTCGCCGTTGACAAACAGCCGGGCATGGACGACCCTCGGCGCCGGCAGTTCCATCGCGGCGAAGACCGACATCGACAGGCGCCGGTTCAGCATGGCCGGGTCCTGGACGGTGTTGGCGAGGATCATCGCACTGAGCGCGAGGAACTTCTGTTCGAGGAGGTAGCGGTTGAAGTCGAGGCGGAGACTGGGCTTGGTCGCGCTCCGGCTCCCGAAGCCGCGGGATCTGACCCCGATTGCCGGGACCGTGACATCCCGCCACCGGAAGTCCGCCGGGTAATAGGTGTCCACCGCGTAGTTGGCCTTCAGCGCCTCCCAGTCGTCGGGCTTCATCGTGATCTGAAGGTCGTGCAGGGCGGTCCCGCTGTAGAACTGCCCGGCGGCATCGTAGTTCGGCGGCAGCGTCACGAAGGACGCCGCGAGCGCGGCTCCGGATGGCGCAGGCGGGCTCGCCTGCGGGCGCTGGGCCATGACGAGGGCTGGCGAGGCGCCAAGGAAGAAGATGGCAAGCCAGAGGGTGAGCGGGACGGTTCGTACGGAGCCTGTCCTGACGCATGGCGCACGCGCCGCGAGGCCGGTCATGGCGGCTGCCCCCTACCTGTGAATGGTGTTCAGCGTAGATCTACCACGTCCACGCTCCGGCGGCGGAGATTTTTCAGGAAGTCCGGGTGTGCCTCGTCTGCCCGGGTTCTCGCAGAGGGCGGGGGGCGGTTTGCTGGGGGACCAGGGCTTGTGCACGCCGGTCCCGGGAGCCGGCGGGCCCGCCGGGGAGGCGGGGTGCCATCGGGGCCGTACCCGGGTACGGCCCCGATGCGCGTGCGGCGGCTACTTCTCCTGCAGGATGCCGCGCTCGAGGGCGCGTTGCACCTGGTCGATCACGTACGCGCTGCGCTGCCTGGCAAAACTCAGGATCTCGTCGTGCGCCTCGTCGATGCGCTCGTTGCTGAACGGCTTCCTTCGGTCCGCGCGCGCCGCCTCCAGGATCTGGGCGCGCTCGCGCAGCAGCTCCGCCTCGAACCACGAGACCGCCGACTCGGGCTGGTCCGGCTGGGCCACGCTGGCCGCGCAGGCCAGCAGGGTTTCGAGATACAGGCGCCGCAGAGCGGGGACCGCCATCACCCGGCGGCCGAGGACCGTCCGCTCGAGCCCCTCGAACACGTCGTCATACAGCTCGTAGAAGGAGAGGTCCTTGTCCCACGGAATGACCACCGACTGCGTGCCGCCCTCGAAACGGTAGACGTAGAAGTTGTTCGGGCCCCACTTGCCGAGGAACCCGTCGATGTCGGCGGTGAAGCGCTCGACCGCGAGGAACTGGACGAACTGCCGGAGGTCGAGGTACTGGCCGACTGCCGCTTCGAAGTCGCCGTCGCGCGACTCGTTGATCGCCTGGAACATGTCCTCGATGGGGCCATAGAGCAGGGACGGCGCGTCTTCGTCGCGCGTTTTCGGGTCGAACAGCGCCGCGTAGAAGGCGAGGTCGTCGGTGGGATACGTCCAGTTGAAGTTCTCGTCCCAGTTGTACTCGAACAGGTAGCCGCCGTCGCGCTTCTTGCCGTTGCTGTCGCGCCCGAAGACGCGGCCCATCATCGGCTTCTCGATCTCCTCGACCAGTTCGTAGAGGCCGGCGTATTCGCCGTTCACGAACAGCCGGGCGTGGACGACCCTCGGGGCCGGCAGCCCCATGCGGGTGAAGATCAGGTTCGCGAGCCGCCGGTTCAGCATGCCCGGATCCTGAACGGCGTTGGCGAGGATGAGCGCCTTCTGCTTGAGGAACTTCTGGTCGGCGACAAACTCGTTGAAGTCGATCTTGATGCCGGGTTTGTGCGAATTCCGGCTGCCCGAGCCGCGCGACCGGATGCCAACTCTCGCGACCGTCATGTCGCGCCATTGGAAGTCGGCGGGATAGTAGGTGTCCCACAGGCAGCGGGCCTTCAGCGTCTCCCAGTCTTCCGGCTTCATCGTGAGCCGGAGGTCGTGCACCGCCGACGGATCGAACAACGCGTCGGCGGGATCGGGTTCCGCCGCCGGCGGCGGCGTGGTCTGGCCGGCGGCGGCGCCGGCCAGGGCGACGAAGCAGACGACCGTCAGTGCGGCGGCGAAGCGGGCGGCGCGGCCCCCTCGCGCCTGATTGTGGCGGGCCGGCAGGTCGATTCGGGTCATGGCAATCCTCTCCAATCCGGGATCCAAGCCAGAGCGGTGCAAGACGAACGCCAGTGACCTGCCCGATACAGCCGGGCGCGTCCTGCGCAGTTCCCGCCACAATCACACACGGCTGCGCGCGCGGCCGCGTGCGGGGACCGGACTCGTGGCAGGGATTGATGACGCAATTGTCTGTGGGGGCGTCAAACCGGTGTCGCCGGCGCAGCCGGCCGGCGGGGGATCAACGACGCGATTGGGCGGGCGAACCCGCTGGCGCCGCGCTGCGCCAGGTGAGCGCAGACGGCCGGCGTCCGGTCGGACGGTGGTGCCGGCCGCAGACCGTCAATCTCGAGTCTCCGGCAATTTCCAGATGAACGTGGCCACGGAGGCGCCGGGCAGTTCGGCCGTTGCCGCCCGCGTCCCCCGGCGCAGCGTCATCGCCTGCGGCGCCCGCCCCGCGTTCACCACCACGAGCGCGAACGACCCGTCCGGGTTGCGGCACGCGACGTGTGCCAGCGCCTTCCCGCTCTCGCTGCTGGCGACCCGCACCGCGCCGCGCTGAATGAACTTCATGAACTGGCCGTAGAGGACGTCGTCGAAGTTCTCGATGGGCTTCAGCGTGGCGGAATCGAGCGTGATGATCATGCGGCTGGCCTCGAACGGACCGTTGTTCGGCTTGCCGCGCTCGTCGAGGATCGTGACCCACGCATTGTAGGACGAGGCGAAGTTACGGAGCTTCGCGATGAGCGTGCTGCCGCCGCGGAGGCCGAACACCGAGCCCTCCGTGAGGTGGAGGGGCACGTCCGGAAACTCCTGGTGGAACACGCTCATGCCCGACGGGGCGCCCACGTACCCGTGAAACGTCACGCCGCTCACGGCGCGCGCCGCGGCCGGGTCGCGCAGGATGGCGCGCGGGTAGGCCAACCCGGCGTCGCCGGCCCTCGGCTCCACGTTGTAGTTGTGGTCGTACGTCCAGATGCGCGTCCTCAGGCCGTGACGGCGGAACGCGGGCCCAAGGTGATCGCGGATGAACTCCAGCTCCTGCGCGGCCGTCCAGCGGCACGGCGGGTAATGCCACTTCGGGTCCTTCCCGAAAGAACGGTCCACGCCGGGCTCGTTCTGGATCGTGACCGCGTGGATCGGGATGCCCTCGGCCTCGTAGGCGCGGTCCTTGCCGATGGAGAAACGGCGCAACTCGGGGTCGGTTTCGCCGGGCGGCAGGTCGTCGTAAGAGTACCACGGGTCGCCGGTGAAGTCCGGCGTGCCGATGCAGATGCGCATCAGGTTCATGCCGATGCCGGCCGACGGGCTGACGAGGCGATCGAGCGTGCGTTCGCGGTCGGCCGCGGACATCCGCGAGAGGTCTGCGTACGTGGCCGGCTCGAGTGACGACCCCAGGCCCAGCATGGTCTGGAACGACTCGGCCGGGTTCACCTCGATGACCGCGCCGCCGCCCGCGGCGGCGGTCTGCCAGGTGATCGCGGTCTGCTCAGCGAGGCGCAGCCGCAGGTCCTCCGAACTGACCCGCCAGCGAAGTGCGTCCGGCGCGGCCGGGGCCTGCCCCCCCAGCACGGCGCCCTATGCGAGCGCGATGAGTAACGACGCGCGAACCAGTACGCGGCGTGCGGGCATGCCGGGCATCCTATCCCAGGCGGCGAACCCGGATGGTGAAGGCGGCGGCGGGGTTCGCCACCATGAGTTGCCGGACCTGGCCCTCGGTCCAGCCGGCCTGTCGAAGCGACGGGACGAAGGCGGTGTAGACGGTCTCGAAGCCGCGGAACGCGCCGCCCCCGGGCTCGCCGGGCCGGTACCAGCCGGCGTCGTGCGAGACGAGCAGCCGGTCCAGGCAGCCCCGCTGCTTCAGCGCCGTCACCCGCTCGACGCACACCGGGACGGTCTTGTCATCGATGTTGTCGATCTCGATCCATGCGCCTGTCCGGGCCGCCTCGACACGGGACTCCGCCTCCCAGTCACTCTGCGCGTGGACCCAGATGAACGCCTCCGGCCGGACGCGTTCTTCCGCGAGGACCTCCAGCTGGTCCAGCGCCGCGCGCGTGTCGCCGGTGTGGGAGGCGATCGTCAGCCCCGAGCGCGCGTGCGTCCGCGCCGCGGCCTGCACCAGCCTCCGGTCGATCGCAGAGAGCGGGCCCGCGTCGACGCCCGTCTTGATGAAGCCCGGCCGGATCCCGGTTCCCTCGATCCCGTCCGTCCATTCCTTCACCCACCGGCCCGCCAGCTGGTCCGCGCTCTCCTCGTACGCGTGCCGGGGCACGTAGCGGTCCTTCGCGGCTCCGTAGTAGCCCGTATTGGTGAGGATGTGCAGGTCCGCAGCCGTCGCGAGGCGAGAGAGGAGCTGCGGGTCCCGGCCGAGGTACGACGGGGTGCATTCCATGAACGCCCGGCATCCGGCGGCTCTGGCCCTGCGCAGGAAGGGGAGGGCGACCGCGTACGCCTCGTTGGCGTCGTACCGATCGCGGCTCACCGCGTCCGCGCCGATGAAGTCCACCAGCACGTGCTCGTGCGGCAGCGTGCTGCCGAGTTCGCCCGGGGAGATGGGGCCAAGGACCGTCATCACCCTGCCCTCCGCGGATGGAGGCTGGGCGAAGACGGCCCTCGCGTCCCGCGTCCCGACCCAACCCGCCGCGGCGATCCGCAGGAAATCGCGCCGGTTCATCGGGCGGATCCTACAGCGGCCGGATCTTGATGTTCCGGAACCAGATGGCGTAGCCGTGGTCCTGGAGGCCGATGTAGCCCTCCTTGGCGATGCCTTCGATGAAGCCGGGGAAGGTCTTGAACTTGCTGTTCTGGACCATCGCGTCCCACTCAGGGGTCCACAGCGTGTACTCGACCACCTTCATCCCGTTCTGGGTGTGCGTGACCTTGCCGTCCTTGACCCGGATGACGATCGTGTTCCACTCGCCAACCGGCTTCACGCTCTTCGGGTCGGCGGCGAGCATGTCGTACAGCGAACCGGCAAGATGGCTCGGGATCTTGTTGTCGGTGGCATCCACGTTGTCGAGCACCTGCACTTCGGGCGCGGCGAAGTAGATCGCCTTCCCGGGCACCTCCCGCACGTTGTAGAAGATCCCGGAGTTGCCGGCCTTCTCGGTCTTCCAGTCGATGGACAGCTCGAAATTACGGAACGTCTTCACGCCGTAGAGAACATCCCCTCCCGACCCCTGGCCGGGTTTCTTGCCCTCGGCCGTGAACACCTTCATGGCCTGGTCTTCGATCACCCAGTTGGCCGGCATGGCCGTGCCGTTGCACTGCCGCCAGCCGTCGAAGTCCTTGCCGTTGAAGAGGAGCACCCATCCCTGTTTCTTCTCGGCATCGGTGAGCGTGTTGACGGCCTGCGCCCGCGCGGCCGTGCTCACTGCGGCGCTCAGGGCCGCGGCGGCGGCGAAGACGATGACGTGCTTTCTCATGTGTCGGTTCCCCCTTCGGAGTCCTTGAGTCGAATGCTCACCGAAGATCCGGCTGAGCGGCCCCCCCGGCCTGGCGCGTGGCCGCACGGGCCCGCGTGGGCGCACTATACCGCGGATGAGGCGGCAGCCGAACGCCTGTTCCACGGCGCGTGCAAACGCCCCGCAATCGTGCTATCAACAGCCGTGCCGCCCGGCCCGGACGCGCCCCGGCTGGCGGGCGCAGGGAGAGACGCCAGTGACTCGACTGTCGAGACGTGCGTTCATCGGGAAGACAGCCGCCGCCGGCGCGGCCGGGCTCCTCACCGCCGGCACCGCGCGCCTTCGCGCGAACCCGCTGGGACTGCCCATCGGGAGCCAGGTGTATCCCACGCGTGCGATGCTCAAGGACTTTCCGGCCTACGTGAAAATGATGGCCGGCATCGGTGTGACGCGGCTCGAGCTGTGCTCGCCGATCGGGTACGGCGCCGACTTCGCCGTGCTCGCGAACGGCAGGGAGGTCAGGACGATCCTGGCCGATCACGGCATGAAGGCCGAGAGCAGCCACTTCAGCATGGCCGAGCTGAGGAACAGCCAGCAGAAGAGCATCGAATGGGCGACGGAGGTGGGCCTCACGCAGATGGTCACGGCGACGCTCGCCGACGGCAACGGCGGGAACCCGCCGACGCTCGACCAGGTGAAGCGCGCGGCGGAGGAGTACAACGGGATCGCCGCCACGGCCGCGAAGGCGGGGATGCAGCAGGGCCTGCACAACGAGGGCTTCGAGCGCGCTGCGGTCGACGGCCGGCGCGTCTACGACCTGCTGCTTGAATGGCTCGATCCGACACTGGTCAAGTTCCAGTTCCAGATGTCCGAGATCACCGCCGGTCTTGCCGGCGCCGAGTACTTCCTGAAGTACCCCGGGCGCTTCAACTCGATGCACCTGCAGGACATTGACATGAACGCCCCGGTGCCGCCGCCTCCCGCCGCCGGCCGCCCGGCTCGGCGCCCGCAGGTGGCGCTCGGAGCGGGGAGCATCGACTGGGTGAAGACGTTCACGGCGGCGAGGGCGTCCGGCATCCAGAGCTACTACGTGGAGCAGAACTGGGCGCTCACCGAGCAGAGCGTGGCGTATCTCAAGACGCTGGTGGTGTGAGGCCTCAGACCTCGAGCACCACTTTGCCGATGCTGCCGCCGCTCTGCAGGTAACGCAACGCGGCTGGGGCCTCCGCGAACGCAAACCGCCTCCCGATGTGAGGCGGGCGCGTGATGTGGGGCGCCAGCCCGGCGTAGGCCCGAGGCAGCCGGTCCGCCTGCTCCCACAACCAGATCAGGTTGAAGCCCATCACGCTCTTGTTGGCCGACACCATCTGGATCGGGTCGACGCGCGGCCGTGCGAGGTAACGGGCCGCCAGCTTCAGCCAGTTCGTTCGCGTTCCGGACGGCATGAGGTCCGCCGCTCCGTAGATCACGATGCGTCCGCCCGGGCGCAACCGCCGGTACGCCGGATCGAAGAACGGCCCGGCGACGGCGTCCAGCACGAGATCGAACCCCGACATCCGATTGACGCGGAGGACCTCATCCAGCTGCGACCCGAAGGTGCCGCGGTCGCGCACGACGATCTGCCGGCGCTCGAGGCCGGCGTGATCGACCAGGAACGCCACCTTGCTGTGGTGTCCGACCGCCGCCACCACGCGCGCGCCCAGCCTCTCGAGGATGGCCAGCGCGTTCAGGCCTACGCCGCCCGCGGCCGACTGTACGAGCACGGTGTCACCGGCCTTGCACGCGCCGAGTTCGCTGATGCCATACCACGCGGTGATGGCCTGGACCGGAAACGCGGCGCCCTCCGCGACGCTCCATCCCGCCGGCAGGGGATGGAGATACCGCGCGTCGGCATTGACACGCGTGGCATACCCTCCGAAGCGGGTCAGGCCGATGACGCGGTCGCCGGGCGCGACGGCGGCGGCGCCCTCGCCCACGGCCTCGACGGTGCCGGCAAACTCGAGGCCGGGTACGAAGGCGCCTGGCGGCGTGGCCGAGTAGAGCCCCAGGCACGCGGCCAGATCGGCGAAGTTGAGCCCGACGGCGCCCACGGCCACGCGGGCGTGCCCGGATCGCGGGGCCTCCAACTCCTCTGTTTCCCGGCTCAGCCGGTCCAGCGATCCGGCCCGTCTCAGGCGCCACACGTCTCTGGTTGGCATCGACCCCTCCGGCGGCGTGCCTCAATTCAGGTCATTCTCGAGTGACCTTGCCTGTCACGCCCCGATTTTACGCTTGTACAGAAAGGGGGAGCGAGAGGGCATGGGCTACCGCGTGCTGGCCGACGACAACTTCCACGTCATGGACGAGAACTTCCGGCACATCCTGGGCGAGTTCCCGACCTATACCGAAGCGCTCGCCGTGTGCGAGGAGGTCGTGGAGCGCTTCCTGCGCCACGAGTACGTCCCCGGGATGTCCGAGAGCGCCCTGTACTTCCGTTACATGATGTTCGGCCGGGACCCGTTCATCGCGGAGCGGCCGGAATTGCCGGGCGCTTCGCCCGGGTTTTCCGCCTGGGACTATGCCAGAGTGCGCTGCAGCGAGATCTGCGGCGGGATACCCCAGGCCCCTGCCCGCGAGATCCGGCTGAGCGCGTAGGAGACATCGATCGCCCGTGCGCTCTGGCCGTTTCCGGGCTCGCCGCTCGCCCCGGAGTTCCCGGCCAATCCACCCGTCTTCATCCAGCCTGCACAACGCCGCACCGCGGCGGATTCGAGCGCCGTCCTCGAGGCGGCGTTCATGGGGACGTCGCCGGCTCCGTGTGGCCAGGACGAAAACGCTGGTGTATCGGCGGCCAGGTGCCGATAGGTAGTGAGGCAGTCGGACGCCTGCGGGCACGGACGCAGGTGTTGCGGCGTGCCAGGGGCCGGGCCCCGTTTGTTGGGGGGCTCGGCAGGTGGAGAACCGTGGACAACCCGGAACTTGAGCCTTCGGTTGAAGTTGCGCACCTGCGCCGCCTGCTGGACATCCAGCCCAGCTGCCTGCTGCGGCTGGGCGCGGACGGGACGGTGCTCGCGGCCAACGACGCCGCCCTGGCGCTGCTCGGCGCGACGTCCGGCGCGCAGGCGCTTGGACGGGATTTCACCGCATGGGTCCCGTCGTACCAGCTCGAGCAATGGCGGGAGTTCACCGTCGGCGTCGCTCAGGGCGACCCGGCGTCGATCGAATGCGACATCACGCCGGCTGCCAGCGATCCGCGCCCGACCCTCTTCCATGCGGTACCGCTCCTCGATCATCCGGACGGCGTGCCCTCGATGGCGGTATCGGCGCGCGCGGTTGCCGGCCAGCGCCAGCTCGAAGCCGCCGTCGCCGAACTCGAAGAGCAACTGCACGAGCGAAACTCCGAGCTCCTCAGGGCCACTGAGCGGCTGGGCGAAGTGGAGGCCTCCCGGGTGCGGCTGGAGGAGACCGCAGCCGCGCTCGAAGCACGCCTGCAGGAGCGCGAGGCGGGCCCAGACGAGGAGGGGCGGCTCGCCCAACTGAGCGCTGAGCTCCGAGCCCGTGACGAGGCGCTCGCCGCGGCCGACGCCGCGCGTCTCGCAGCCGACGCCAACTGCTCCCGGGCGCTCGCCGACGTCCGGCAGCTCGAGATGGCTCTCGAGGCGTTCGCGGCCCGCCAGCCGCAAGTCACCGCGGCGCCTTCGGCCGGCCTCCAGGACGGGCGCCAGATGCTCGGGTCGTCCGACGCCAGTCACGAGCAGTCGCCCGCGATGGCTTCACAGCGCGAGCGGGACGTCCGGGCCGAGCGTGACGCGATCCAGTCCCGGCTTGACCAGGTCCTCATCATCTGCCAGGAACGTGAAGCGGCGCTCGGCGAGATGGAGACGTCCCACGCCGCTCTCGCCATGGCCCACCGGGCGGCGATGGCGGAACACGAGAGGTTCGTCAGCGCGGTGCGCGAGCACGCGGTGCACCTGGGGGCCCTCGCCAACGGAGCTCCGTGGGGCGGCGGCGGTCCAGATGCGGCCGAACGGGCTACAGACCTGCGCGGCGGCCGCGAGGAGGAACGGGCATGATGGGTGAACGAGTCGCGTGCCGCTATCCGGCCTCCGCGTTCCCGGAGATTGAGGGAATTCGACTGGCGCCCTCCGGGGCTGCCGCTACGCTGGTCAACATGTCGGCCACCGGCGGCCTGGTCGAGTGCGCCAGCCGGGCGGCGCCGGGCGCGGCGTTGACCTTGCACTTCAAAGGGACCTTCGAGCCGGCGTCGATCAAGGGCCGCGTGGTGCGTTGCGAGGTCGCGGGCATCGCCGCCGACGGCTCACTTCGCTTCCACCTGGGCCTCGCGTTCAGCACGCGTCTCGCCCTGCCGAACAAAGTCGAAGACGAGGCCGCGGAGCGCGCGCCGGCGCTCTCGGCTCCTCCGTCGGCGGTTGTGGCGGCCGCGGCGTCGGCCTCCGACGTGGTTGCGCCGGTGCTGCGCAACCGCTGGTAGCACCAGGGCAAAGGCTCGGCACTCCCGCAGACGGTCTGCCCGGTATCGAAGAACTCGCCGCGCGCGCGCAGGCTGCAATAATCCCCTCTTGCCAATCATCGCTTTGTGTGGCAAAGTAAGCCGCATGGAGCAGCACGTTGCGGCCGAACACCTCGAAGTCATTCGGACCCTGATGGAACGGTCCGCCCTGTACCGCCGGACGCTCGCCCCGATCATGCTCTGTGCCGGGGCCGTCGGGTGCGCGGCGGCGCTGGGTGGCGTGGCGCTGGGGATTGATGGCGTGCGCTGGTTCTGCGCCTGGTGGCTGGGGGCTGCGCTGGTGGCGATTGCCGGCGCGTTCGTCATCGCCAGGCGGCAGGCGATGCAGGACGGCGAGCCGATCTGGTCGCCGCCGGCGCTGCGCGTGACGCAGGCCCTGGTGCCCCCGCTCGCCGCCGGCCTGCTCTTCAGCCTCGCGCTCGTGGCGTTCGCCCCCGCCGGCCTGCGCTGGCCGTTCGTCCTGGGCAACGCGATGTTCTACGGGTGCGCGGTGCACGCCGCGGGGTTCTTCATGCCGCGCGGGATGAAGCTCTTCGCGTGGCTGATCATCGCGTGTGCCGGCGTCCTGCTTTTCGTCCGGCCCGGGCTGGCTCCCGGCATGGGCGCCCGCCTGGACCACGCCCTGATGGGCGGCATCTTCGGTCTTGCGCACCTCTCGTACGGCGTCTACCTCTACGTGACCGGCCCGCGAAAGACGACCGCGTGAACCCGGAACCGCTCCTGCAACTCGATCGGGTCATCCACGAGAGGGGCCGGCTGGCCATCATGTCGATGCTGGCCGCGTCGCCGGAGTTGTCTTTCATCGAGCTTCGCGCGGCCCTCGAGATGACCGACGGCAACCTGACCACCCACATACGCAGCCTGCAGGAAGCGGGATACGTCTCGGTGGCGAAGAGCTACCGGAAGAAGCGGCGGCTGACCACCGTCTCGATGACACCCGCCGGCCGCGAGGCCTTCACGGGCTACCTGGCGCTGCTCGAGCAGATCGTCCGGGAAGCGAAGCCAAGGTAGGAAGCTGGCAGCCTGAGTCTATGACCATGGTCGAATACTTTGCTGGACAAAGTGAGGTTCTCGAGGTGATGCGATGAGAGTGGTGCGAGCGAGCCATCTAGGCATGTGTTTCGGCGTGCGCGACGCCATCGCGAAGGTGCTCCGGGCCGGCGCGCGCGAGCCGCTGACGGTGCTGGGCGAACTGGTTCACAACGGGACCGTGCTCGAGCAGCTGGCAGCCCGCGGCATCCAGCTCCGGCACGAGGTCGCGGAAGTGGAGACGCCGTGCGTGGCGATCACGGCGCACGGCGCGTCCGAGCGGCGCCGGGCGGCTGTGCGCGAGCGGGGCCTGCGCGTCCTCGACGCCACCTGCCCGATCGTCCGTGCGGCACACCGGGCCGTGACGGCGCTCGCCGCCGAGGGGTACCACCCGGTGATTGTCGGCACGCCGAACCACGTGGAGGTGCGCGGGCTGACCGAGGACCTCGACGCGTTCGACGTCATCTCGACCGAGGAGGACGTCGAACGGCTGCAGCCGCAGCGGCGGTTCGGCGTCGCCGCGCAGACGACGCAGCCAATCGAACGGGTGCGGCAGCTCGGCTGGCTTATCCGGCGCCGGTTCCCGCTGTCGGAGGTGCGCGTGGTGGAGACCACCGTGTGCGTGCCGACGAGACTCCGCCAGGAGGCCGCCGGAGCGCTCGCCGCGATGTCCGACGTGGTCGTGGTGGTCGGCGGCGCCAGGAGCAACAACACCCGCGAGCTCTGCGCGACCTGCCGCCAGCACTGCGAGCGGGTGTTCCTGGTGCAAGGCGCCAGGGACCTGCGGCCCGAGTGGTTCGCAGGCGCGCGCGTGGCGGGACTCACCGCCGGCACCTCCACGCCGGACGCCGTCGTCGACAGCGTCGAAGCCGCCATGCAGGACATCGCGACGCGGCGGGTGGCGTGAAGGCAATGGCTGCCTTTCGGATCCCCGGGATCCCCGAGGCCGTGCCCGACGACCCGTTCTATCAACCGCGCCGGCCGCTCTGGCTGCCGCCCGAGATGACGATGGCGCCAGTCCTCGATCGCCAGCCGCGGCCGGGGCCGGTCGAGCCCCGGACGGCGCTGCTTGTCAATCCCTTCTATCCGAAGTCCCCGCACGGCAGCTTCGGCAAGCACGTGCTCACGCCGAGCCTCGCGCTCACGTCGATTGCGGCTGCGACGCCGCCCGGCTGGCGCGTCCGCTACTGGGACGAGAACCTGCTGCAAGGCCCACCGCCCATCGAGCCAGTCCCGCAGGTGGTTGGCATCACCGTGCACCTGACGTTCGCCAGGCGCGCGTACGAACTGGCCGCGTGGTATCGGGCGCGGGGATCGAAGGTGGTGCTTGGCGGCCTCCACATCCAGGCGTGCGAGGACGAAGCTGCGCCCCACGCCGACTGCGTCAGCGTCGGGGACGGCGTGCAGACCTGGCCGGCCATCCTGCGCGACGTTGAGCTCGGCGGGCTGCGGCCTCGTTACGAGGCGGGTTTCGAGCGCGAGTACGGCCTCGACCCTCCTCCCAGGCGCGGCCTTGTTCCCCGGCGCGCCTTCCTGACCACGGCCAGCATCATCGCGACGCGCGGTTGCCACAACCGGTGCGAGTTCTGCTACCTGGCGACGGGCACCCTCAGGACACCCTATCGCGTGCGCAACCCACAGGACGTCGCACGCGAGATCGAGGCTGCGGGGCAGCCGTACGCCGTGTTCCTCGACAACAACCTCGGGGGGAACCGGCCCTACCTGCGCCGGTTGTGCGAGGCCTTGCGCCCGCTGGGCACGATGTGGAGCGCGGCCGTCACGCTGGACGTCACCGACGATCCCGCGCTCGTCCGGGAGATGGCGCTCGCCGGCTGCGCCGGGGTGTTCATCGGGTTCGAGACGCTGACCGACGAGAACCTCGTCAACGCCCGGAAGCGAACGCCGCGCGCGGAGGACTACGGCCGGCGCGTTCGCATCCTCCAGGATCACGGCATTCAGGTGAACGGCAGCTTCGTGGTGGGCTTCGACGGCGACCGCCGGGATACGTTCACGTCGCTGGCCCAGTGGATCGACGTCAACCGGCTGGAGTGCGCGACTTTCCACATCTTGACGCCCTACCCCGGTACGCCGCTCTTCCATCAACTCGATGCCGAGCGGCGCCTGCTGCACCGCAACTGGGACCTCTACGACACGGCGCACGCCGTCTTCCGGCCGAAACACCTGACGCCCGAGGAGCTGGAGCTCGGCTACGACTGGCTGTACCGGCGGCTGTTCTCGCACACTTCCATATGGGGACGCCGGCCGGCAACGGTGTCGGAGTGGCCGTCCTACTTCGGCGGCGCGTACCTCTACAAGCGCTCGAACCGGCTCTGGCGCTTCCTCATCCGAAACGGCCTCGTGCGGGCGGCGTGGAGGCCGCTGGTTGCGTGCGCGCGACGACGGCAGATGGGCGTTCGGCGCCGCCTTGAAGCGCGGGAAAGGAGCGGAGTGTTTGTCCGCGCAGCAACCGGCTCTTCGTTCACCTTCGGTCGCGCAGACTGTCGCACACGCCGTCTGTAGGGCGAGTCCTTTCGATGGACGTCCGGAGCCCTGCGTGGCACCAACGTGACGGCAGTCAGCCGAATGCCGTTCACCACCGCACCCGGATGCGGCCGGACGTGATGCCCGGCAAGCCGGCCATGCGGGGCACCCGGGTCACGGCCGAACCGGTGCTGCGGGAACTGGCGGAGGGCATCACGCCTGCCGGCCGGCTCGACGCCAACCCCGGATCCGATGATCGCGTAGCCCAGCGCATGGTTGCCCGCCAGGCCGCCCGTGCGCACGCGTGAGAGAAACCCCAGTGACTGCGGCACGTTGACCGCGTTCACGACGGCCCCTGCCAGGACCGCCGCCCAGTGGACGCCGGCGCCGCTCTGCGCCTCTGTGCCGTTTCTCCAGACGTCGCGTCCGCGTGGCGGAGGTCCCGAGCGCCGGACTACCCGGGCAGCCGGCGGAGGACGTCCACGAGGCGATCGCGATAGGCGAGAAGGGCCTCCCGGCCGCTGCCGGTAATCTGCAGCAGCGTCCGCGGGACTTTGCCTGCGAAGGTCTTCTCGACCGTGACGTAGCCGGCTGCCTCGAGCCTGGCCAGGTGCGACGAGAGGTTGCCTTGGGTCAGCCCCGTTTCGCGCATCACGTACAGGAAGTCCGCCCGCGACACGACCGACAGGCACGCGAGTACCAGCAGACGCCCGGGTTCGTGCACCACGCGGTCGAGGTTCGCCAGGGGCTGCAGGTCGATGCGTTCCGGCTCGTCAGACATCGTGTCCCTCCGCCGGCAGGACGGGCCGCGTCCGTACGAACCTGACGAGCACAGCGATGCCCGAGGCCAGGAGCAGGCCGGCCAGGGCGAAAAAGAGGAGCGTCAGCCGGTCGCTGGGATTGATGCGCGGGCCGAACGGGTAGAGCCAGAAGAAGACGGCGCCGCCGGCGGATGCGGCCGCGTAAACGTAATAGCGAGGCAGCGCGGCCCTGTAGGCGGTGACCAGGAACCCGGCGGCCATGATGGAGCCCGCCACGAGCGGCGTCCAGTCCGGCCAGTGTTCGAGGTTCCAGATCGGGCCATTGAAGAACGTGATGAGTGCCACGATTCCCAGCGTCAGCACGCCGGCTGCCATCGTGGTGAGGAGCAGCGCTTTTGGAGGGTCCTCTGGCAACTCGGCGTATCCGATGCGGCGGTCTGCGACCTGCTGCCTGAGGAACCTCGACGCCAGGGCGAGGATCGCCAGATAGACCGTGGCGAGCGCGATGAGCGAGCGGTTCTGTGTGGCGCCGCCGACAATCACAGCGAAAGCGGCGACGACCAGGTCGGCGGTGCCGTCCTCGAGGGCGTGGCGGAGGGCACGCTGCCGGAGGGGCCGGAGCGGGTCGGTGGTGTGCACGTGTGCCTCCTTCGTAGTGAACCGCGTTGCACTACGTACTGCACTGCAAACTATATTGTAATACGTGGTTCAGGAAGCGCAGGTTCCGCAGACCGACTCGAGCCACGGCCTGGAGCCGGCACCCAGGGCACCCTCGTGTGCCGTGGAGACCGCGCCCCGGCTCTCCAGAGAATCGCGGCACTGGCCGCGCCGATCCTCTGGTTCCGGCCCGACGAGCCGCTGCTCGGCGGCGGCGAGGGCCCAGCCTCGCCAGCAGTCCGCCCGCCGCGCGCTATCCGACGCCGGCTCGCATGGCCGCGATCATCGCGCCGACCAGCGCCGCGGAGGTCGCGACCGTCACCAGCCACAAGCGCCGGTCGAGGCTGAACATCGGCAGGCCCATCAACACAATCGAACCGAAGAACAGCAGGAGGTAGGGCAGGAGGATGCCGACGCGGGCCGGCGACCTGAATTCGACGGGCGCGGCATAGTCGACCACCACCATGAGCAGGACGAAGACGAGGAACACGGCCGGCCCTGCCGCGTGCAGCCAGCCCGCCCGGGCGCGGATGAAGGCCGCGAGGGCCAGCGCTGCCGGGATGGCCAACCCGATGATCGCGTAGCCCAGCGCATGGTTGCCCGCCATGCTGCCCGTGCGCACGCGTGAGAGAAACCCGAGCGCCTGCAGCACGTTGGCCGCGTTCACGACGGCCCATACCAGGACCGCCGCCCAGTGGACGCCGGCGCCGCTCTGCGTTTCCACGATGTGCCTCCCCGCGTCGCGCGTGCGAGATGACAGGGCCGGCGGGCGCTCCGGGGCGACGGGCCGCCGCGGCCGTATTGTAACCTTCGGACCGCGCGGGCGTATTCATCAGTGAGCATGACCGAGATCGAGGCGCTCTACCGCCAGTATGCGTCGGCCGTCTTCCGGTTCGCCTGGGGCCTTTGCGGCGACCGCAGCCTCGCCGAGGACATCGTCTCGGAGACCTACGTGCGTCTGCTGACAAAAGCCCCGGAGGTCGAGACGCAGACGGCGCTCGCGTACCTGCTGGCGATTGCGCGCAACACGTACGTGTCGGGAGTCAGGCGCCGATGGCGGGAAGTGCCGTTGCCCGACGCCGTTCCGGCGCCCGACATCGATCATGGGGCGCGGCTGGACGGCCAGGCTCGCCTGCAGGCCGTGTTCGACGCGATCCGCGGCCTTCCGGAAGGCGAGCGGGCGGCGCTCCTCCTCCGCGTGGATCACGAACTGTCCTACGAGGACATCGCCGCGGCGCTGGGCACATCGGTGGGGGCTGCCAAGGTCAGGGTGCACCGGGCCCGCGTCCGGATCGCAGAAGGCGTCAGACACGAAGGAAGGACGTCATGAAACTCGAAGTCACGCGAGATGTCGTCAACGACCTCTGGCCGCTCTACCGGTCTGGCGATGCCAGCGTTGACAGCCGGGGCCTGGTCGAGGCCTATCTGGCCGGGGATGCCGCATTTGCTTCAACACTGAAGGAGAGCGAGATGCTGTCACACGTCGTGCCGCCCGTCCGTCTGTCTCCCGAAGGCGAGCTTCGACTCCTCCAGGACGCCCAGCAGCGAGCTCGCACGAAGCTGCTGATCGTGGCCGCGTCGATCGCGATGGCGGGACTGCTGATCGCCGCCACGTTCGCCGGCGCCCTCTGGGTGTTCATGAGCGGCAGGATGTCGTAGTGCCGGCTGCGGCCGCAACGCCACGCCGACCAGCTCCCGATGGCGCTCGAGCAGCTGAACGTCCGGCTGAAACGAGATTGTCCCGACCCCGGGCTGCCAGGATCCGCGCGCGCCATCGCGTGCCTTCCGGGGCGCCACTCTACGCCAAGAGGGGCCCTGGCTCCCCGGCGCCAGGGCCGAGCGGCGCCGGCGCGGTGACCGAGCGACGAGGTTGCCTGGAGCGCTGGAGCCGGCGGTCGGACTCGAACCGACGACCTGCTGATGACGAACCCTGGAAAACAACGACTCAGAGCGCGTCAGGCCGCGTCAAACCACGGCGTATTCGTGCAGGGCGAGGCCGAACGCCGGCTCTTCGTTCACCTCGCGTCGCACAAACCGTCGCACACGGTCTGGGTGGGAGACGTCGTCGTGGTCGTACCTGAAGCGCAGGCCTAGCGACGGTGCCGCAAGCCCGTGGGACGCGTGCCTGCCGAGGTACCTCGCTGGATGCGCTGGGGGCGCTCTCCGGTCTTGCGCAGGAACTCGCTGAACTCGGCGGTCTTTCCTTCGCGGGCGCTCCAGTCCCGAATCCGATCGAAATCGACCGGACGTGCCCGCGCGATCTCGACGGCGAGGGCGAGGGCCTGCCTGTCGTTCCAGTGGTAGAACGCCGCGAGGCGGTCTCTGCACGAGTCCGTGGCCGACAGTCCCAACGTCGCGCTCTTCCCCACCGACAGTTCAACGGGGACGATTGAGAGGTCGTCACCGATCGAGAGCGGCCCGGGCGGGAACTCAACGGTGAAGGGGACCTCGGGGTGAACGTACTCAGGGCCTTGCCGAACGAATCCCAACTCGCCAAGGGCCTCCTCGAGGTCGCGCTGGGCGACACGACCCTGGAGGACGAAGTCCGCGTCCTTCGAGACGTAGGTGGCCGTGTGGATGGCGACACATGCGCCGCCGGTCAGCACCGCCCGGATACCACGGCTGGCCAGGTGCGCGCCGACGGCGACGGCCACCTCCTGCAACGATGAGGCGCTGGTCAGTTTCACAGGCGTTTTCCGGCCCGTCTGGGCCGGCGCCTGAGTTCAGCTGTACGTGCCTGCAGGTCAGCGTCCGCGTCCGCCAGGCGGCGGAGCAAGGCGTCGAGTTCCGTCCGGGCGAAGAACCGCGGGTTCACGCTGTAGGCTCGCGTGCGGCCCACCAGGCGACCGGCGACCAGCCCGTCACGCTCCAGGCTCGAGAGTGCTTTCTGCACCACCGACGGCGACGCATCGAGCAGCCGGGAGAGTTCCCGCTGGTAGCTGGCCCCCAGCAGGCTCAGGGCGAGGAGCACCCGGGTTCGCGTGACGCTCCCGAACGGGCTTCCAGTTGTCTTGACCTTCATAAGAGATCATATGACCTCTCTGTGAGGTCATTGTCAAGGTCGCGGATGGCCCCCTGCGGTTTCCTCTCTGCCCTGGAGAAACATGGAGCCGGCGGTCGGACTCGAACCGACGACCTGCTGATTACGAACCTCGGCAACCAACGAGTCAGAGCGCGTCAGGCCGCGTCAATCCGAGGGGTATTCGTGCAGGACGAGTCCGAACGCCGGCCCTTCGTTCAACTCGCGTCGCACAAACCGTCGCACACCGATGCGGACGTCGCCAGGCGAGGGCGAGGCTCGAGAAGGCGGCCTTGCGCCTATGTCGTATCTGACATATGCTCATTGACGTGGCGCCGGCAGGCAAACCGCTCGTGTGGCTGCACGGCCAGGTGAAGAGCCCTCCGCTGACGGCGGCCGCTCGGATTGAAGCCGGGCTTCTGCTGCGCCGGCTGCAGCGGGGTGAGCGGCTCGGACTGCCGCACTCGCGCCCGATGCCCGGTGTCGGGCCGCGTTGCCACGAACTGCGGATTCCGGACGAAACGGTGACATGGCGCATCGTGTACCGGGTCGATTCGGATGCCGTCGTCATCGCTGACGTGTTCGCCAAGAAGACCCAGAAGACGCCCGGGTCCGTGGTGGAGGCCTGCCGGCGGCGCCTTCGCACCTACCATGTGATTTGTGATCGCTAGAGAAGGCCGGCCATGAAGAAGACCAAACGCGCTGCGCTGGAGGCCCACGGATGGCGGGTCGGCTCCGTTGCCGATTTCCTTGAACTGACGCCAGCGGAGGCCGCGTTCATCGAGACCAAGCTGGCGCTCAGTCAGAGCCTTCGCGACCGGCGAACGGCGGCAGGCCTCTCCCAGGCGGCCCTCGCCAGACGGCTTCGTTCAAGTCAGTCGCGCGTGGCCAAGATGGAGGCCGCCGACCCTACGGTGTCGGTCGACCTGCTGCTGCGGGCGCTCTACGCGCTGGGCGCTCGGCCGCGCGATGTCGCCTCGTCAATCACGAAGCGAGCCGTCGCTGCGGCTTGAGCCGCGTCACCGATTGGGATCTCGGAACCGCCAGCCCCTCGCGGTGGGCAACTACCGCCGATCGTTGACCAGCACGGCGATCCGCGCTCCGCTGACGTCCCGCTCGGTGACCGTCAGGTACCGGCTGTCTCGCGCACCGCCTCGACATCGAGCCGATCCAGGCGCTTGAGCGCAATGGAGTCCCATGACGAGCAACCAGCGGCTGGGTAGTCCTTGCGCCAGCGCGCCAGCGCCCCCGCCTCGAGCGCGAGCAGGTCGCCGGCCACGCCCGCCGCCCGCGGCTCCCGTTCGCCTGTGCCGACGGTCCGCTCGGTCCCAGCTACCCGCTTGTGGTCGATGTACGACCAGTGCGTGTGCGCGATTCGCCACCGGTCGTCGGCGCGCCGGTACACTTCGGTGGTGTTCCAGAACGACGTGCGTTGCACCTCCACTAGTGCGAATCGACACACGGGCTGTCGTGGGCCCCGTCCTTTCCGCTCAGGCATTGGCCCGTTACATGTGGGACGCCTTCTCCCGGCACGATCCTCCACCGTCCGGAACGCGACCCGTGATCGGACTCCTGCAGCCCGCCTGGCACGGGACGCCGATGAGTGGCGGCCCGCTCAGACTCCGTCCGGCCTCAGGGCGTGAATGACCGACGCGTCGACCCAGTACACGTCACCATTGCCGTTGTGTGGCTCCCGGTACATCCGCAGGATATCGTCGAGCGAACGCATGGCGGGCACTGCCGCGTCGGCGGGACGCTTGTAGCTCGAGAAGAAGAAGTACTTGCCGTCCGGCGAAAGACTCGGGCAGTACTCCTGCTGCGGCGAGTTGATGGCGGGACCGAGGTTCCTGGGCGCTGTCCAGGTCTTGTCGTCGCGCCGGAATGCGACGTACAGGTCGCTGCTGCCATGCCCGCCGGGCCGACCCGACGAGAAGATGATCATCCGCTCATCGGGCGCGATGAAGACATCGCCGCCGCCATACTCGGACACGATCATCTCGTCGAACACCCCGACCTGGAGGTACCGTCCCGCTTCAGGGGCGCCCCGGAAGATCCCACCCGACTTCGGTCCGGCGTCTCGGCTCGAGCTGAAGTACAAGGTGCCGGTCGCGGTGAACGACGGGTGCAACTCCATGCCCGCGCTGTTGACGGGGGCGTCGAGGCGCCTCGGAGGTGCCCACCCGTCCGGCGTTCGACTCGCCGCCCAGATGTCCCAGTCCTTCTCGGGACCCCGAGGCGTCAACGGTCGCGACGACGCGAAGTAGAGCGTGCTGCCGTCCGGACTGAGGGCCGGGTCGGCATCGTTGTACCGGCCGGAGAAGGGCAGCACGGCGGGTGCAGACCAGCGCCCGCCCACCTGCTTCATGGCCAGCAGCACGTGGCGCCCGCGCGCCGGCAGCTTCACCGCGAAATAGAACTCCGTCCCGTCCGGACTGAAGACGGCATTGAGATCGTCCATGCCGGTCGACACGATGCCGGGAGCGAACAACTTCGGCTCGGGGCCGGGCGGTGGCTGACCGAGATAGGGACCCTCGAGCACGGGGAACGAGCCGGAGTCACGCGTCGGGGCCTGCGCCGTGAGCACGCCTGCCAGAACGGTCGACCAGACAACGATGAGCACGGATGGACGATGCATGGGCCACTCCGCGGGGACTGACGTCGGGCGCGCCGGTGTCGGATCAGGGCGGGGACGGCTCATCTCAGCACGGATGGCGAACGATTCAAAGCCGTTTCTGCGGCTCCCTACCGGCCATTCTTCCCGGCGGGCTGTGGCGAGAGACGGCTGGAACGCCCGCTGTGTCGGCGCGCTCGGCGAGCGCGCCGTACCGTGAGTCGCGAATCCCGCGGCCGCTCCGAGGACTTCAGGAATCTGGAGCCGGCGGTCGGACTCGAACCGACGACCTGCTGATTACGAACCTTGGACAACAACGAGTCAGAGCGCGTCAGACCAAAGCGTATTCGTGCAGGACGAGTCCGAACGCCAGCCCTTCGTTCGCCTTTCGTCGCACACGCCGTCTGCGGGCCGCGCCCTTTCGATGGACGTCCGGAGCCCTGCGTGGCACGATAGTGGTGGAGGTGAGCCGATGACGATTCACCAGCGCATCGAGATGCGGCCCGACGTCATGGTCGGCAAGCCCGTTATCCGCGGGACTCGAGTCACGGTTGAATTGGTGCTCCGCAAGCTCGCCGAAGGCATCACGATCGAAGACCTGCTCGACGGCTATCCGAGGATTACGCGTGAGGATGTCCACGCCGCGATCCAGTTTGCGGCCGACACGCTCGCCCATGAGGAAGTGGTCTTTCGCCCCACGGGCACTGAGAGCTAGGGGAACGACCAGTGCGATTCCTCGCCGATGAGAGCTGCGACTTCGCCGTAGTTCGAGCGCTGCGGGCGGCCGGTCACGACGTTGCAGCGATTGCCGAAGAACAGCCGGGGCTTAAGGATCGGGACGTGATCGCCCGAGCCGAGTCGGAGAGGCGGATTGTCCTGGCGGAGGACAAGGACTTCGGCCAGCTCTCGTTCTCGGCCGGCGGCGGGTCCGTCGGTTGCGTCCTGCTGCGTTTTCCGGCTGGGGCCCGCGCTTCGCTCGGAGCCGACGTCGTCCAACTCGTCGAGACCCTCGGTGACCGACTGCTTTGCAGCTTCGTGACCGCCGAACCCGGCCGGGCCCGGATTACCCGTTTGCCCGGACCAAGCTGAACACCCCGCCGTCCTCAGCTGCCTCGACCGACGTCGCCCAGCCGCATGCCAGGCGGTGCGGTGTCCATTGGGTTCTGATGAGTCTGGAGCCGGCGGTCGGACTCGAACCGACGACCCGCAGATTAAGAGTCGCTCCAGCGGCTCGGAATAGCGCCATTTCTTGGGGATTCTGCACCGCTGGTGTGCAGAATGCGGCATCGCGACGCAGCACGCTTCGGAAAACGGCCCGGTTCTCGACCGGGCCGTTTCCATCCCCGACAAACACCCCTGCTCGCTTCCGGGTCCTGTGGCACACTTAGGGGATGGCGGAGCCGCCTGACCTCGCCGACCTCAAGGACCAGCTCGCCGTCGAAACGTTGATCGCGGACGTATCGGCGACGCTGGCCGCCACAACGGACCAGGCGTTTGCGTCGGCGCTCGAAACAGCGCTCGAGACGACGGCCCGGTTCTCCGGGGCGGACCGCGGGCAACTCCTCTCGGTTCACGCCCCGCAGTTCGAGGCCCGGGTCCTTCACGCGTGGTGCGCCGCCTCGGTCGAGTCCTCCGGCGGCGCAGGGCCCGCTTTGAACCTCGCCGAGCACACGCCCTGGGCCGCCGACCTGACCGTCACAAAACGCCAGCCGCTCGTGATGAACGCAGTGGACGAGTTGCCGGCGGAGGCGCCGAGGTGCGCTGGCCACGCGCGCTGGTGCGCCGCTTGCCGCGTCTCGGAGGCATCCTCGGGCACACGGTCGAGCGCAAGCGCATCGCCGACGCGATCAGGGAGACCGACGCTCGAATCACGTTGGCGACGTCGTCGGCCGACACCGGGCCCTGGGGCCTCGACCTGTCCACCGGGCGCATCTGGGCCACGCCGGCAGCCAAGGAACTCCACGGATTCGCCGCCGACGCCGAGATCACCTTCGATCAATTCCTGTCGGTCGTTCACCCGGAGGACGTCGACCGCGTCCGGGAGCGCGTGTCGAGCACCGCGGTGGCGGGAGCCGACTTCGCCGATGAGTACCGCGTCGTCCTGCCGGGGGGCGCGATCCGGTGGATCGCCGTGCGCGGGCGGGCCCACGCGGCGCTCGATGGTTCAGGGCCCCACGTCTTCGGGATGTCGGTCGAGGTGACGCCAAGGAAGCTTGCAGAGGCGGCGCACCGGGCGGCCCTCGCCCGCCTGGAGGCGGCCGTCGATGGAGCCGGGCTGGGCTTCTACGTGATGACACACCCCGTCGATGCGGCCGACCTGGATGATCGGGCGCGAGCCATCTTCGGCGTACCGCCGGAAGAGGAACCACGGCTACGAACGTTCTGGCTCGAGCGTGTGCATCCGGACGACAGGGACGGCATCATCCAGGCGAGCCGGGACGTCAAAGAGGGAGGCGTCGAGCGTGTCTCGCATGTCTATCGGTACCAGCACCCGACGCGCGGCCTCATCTGGATCCAGCACACGACGCGGACGTTCGAGCGGGATGAGTCCGGCCGGCCGGCGCGCGTCGCCGGCGTGCTGCAGGACATCACCGAACAGAAACAGACCGAGTGGGAGCTTCGAGAGAGTGAGGCCCGGCTGGCGGCAGCCGCGGAGCTTGCCGGCCTCGGGTTCTACGACTTCGACTTCTCGACGGGCGTCGTCTTCGTGGACGACCGGTGCCGCGACCTGTGCGGCATCCCGCCCGGGCCGCTGACGGGGCTCGAAATCGTGGACCTCTGGCGCGAGCGCCTGCACCCGGACGACCGCCCGCGAATCGCCGAACTCCTTCCACAGAGGCACGCCGAGAAGCTGGACCGCGTGTCCTTCGAGTACCGCATCCTGCACCCGGCCCGCGGAGAACGCTGGCTCCGGCATGTCGCCTCCGTCGTCGGACCCAAGGGGCCCGCCGCCGAGGTCCGGTCCTTCGGCGTCATTCAGGACGTCACCGAGCGCCGGCAAATCGAGGAAACGCTGCGGCAGTCGTGCGCGGAAACCGAGCGGCTGAAGGATCGGCTCCAGGCGGAGAGCGACTACCTGAAGGCCGAGATCAAAGTCGTCCAAGCCCGGCACGAAATCGTCGGGCAGAGCGCCGCCATCCGGAAGGTCCTCGGCCTGGTGGAGCAGGTCGCCCCCATGGATTCCTCGGTGCTGATCTACGGCGAGACCGGCACCGGCAAGGAACTCGTGGCGCAGGCCATCCACCGGCTCAGCCCGCGCGCGCGTCACGTCATGGTGAAGGTCAGCTGCGCGGCGCTGCCGGCCGGGCTCGTGGAGAGCGAGTTGTTCGGCCGCGAGAAAGGGGCGTTCACCGGGGCCTTGACGCGGCAGGTCGGACGCTTCGAGCTCGCGGACGGCTCGACCCTCTTCCTCGACGAGGTCGGCGAACTGTCGCCCGAGGTGCAGGTGAAGCTGCTGCGGGTGCTCAGCGCCTCGGCAGCCCGAAGACGATCACGGTCAACGTGCGGCTGATTGCCGCGACCAATCGCGACCTGGCCGACGAGGTCCGCAAGGGCCGCTTCCGCGAGGACCTCTACTACCGCCTCAACGTCTTCCCGATCCACGTGCCGCCGCTGCGGCAGCGCGCGGAGGACATTCCTCCACTCGTGTGGAGCTTCCTCAGAAACTTGTGCGCCCGCATGGGCAAGAAGATCACCCAGGTGCCCCGTGCGACGATGGAGGCGCTCCAACGGTATCCCTGGCCCGGCAACGTCCGCGAGCTGCGGAACGTGATC